>JAEZYU010000034.1 GCA_023418915.1 Bacillota bacterium | reverse complement strand
CATCAGCAGCGTTATTGTCGTCTGGCAATATAAGCTGCTTGCAATGGACAAAAATGCAGGTATAGGACGTTTTAGTCAACATAATCTGGTATATTACTCGTTTATTCACAAGAAATTCACCTTTATTTTGAAAAATTCGTCCTATACTTGAATTTTTGTCCAGTTCGCTTATTGATACCTCGTTATGCGACATCCTTTACCTCGTTATACCACATATTTTAGAAAACTCTTTACCTCGCTATACTTTAATATATACTTTATTCTATCGTCAGGCAACAGGACATCAGTCCCATACATTTCGCTTATACATCCCAGGCCTGGCCGCAAGCAAAGCTTGCTGCTCACTTATACATCCCAGGCCGGCCGCAAGCAAGGCTTGCTGCTCGCTTATACATCCCCGGCAGAAGATATGCTCGCACCATATTCTTCCGATTATTCGAAAGAAAATATCGGAAAGGCAAATCGGTACCCGCCACATAGCATTTTTCAACCCGAAAGGTTCGAAAAGACATATTAGCGTTTTTCAACCCGAAAGGTTCGAAAAGACATATTAGCGTTTTCCAACCCGAGGGGTTCGAAAGGACGCATTAGCGTTTTCCAACCCGAGGGGTTCGAAAGGACGCATTAGCGTTTTCCAACCCGAGGGGTTCGAAAGGACGCATTAGCGTTTTTCAACCCGAGGGGTTCGAAAGGACGCATTAGCGTTTTTCAACCCGAAAGGTTCGAAAGGACGCATTAGCGTTTTCCAACCCGAGGGGTTCGAAAGGACGCATTAGCGTTTTTCAACCCGAAAGGTTCGAAAGGACGCATTAGCATTTTTCAACCCGAAAGGTTCGAAAGGACGCATTAGCGTTTTTCAACCCGAGGGGCTGAAAATGCGTTAAGAAGTAGGGGATTCATATTGCCTCGTTATCCTTGATATTAAGATAGCCGAAATACCATTGAGTATAACTTATCGAAAATTGACAATAACAGGTTACAACTGTATAATTTTATGTAAGTAGTCCAGCAAATCCCATGGTTTTCTTGACATAATATCCAATACATTAGGAGGTAGAAAAATGGGCAGTTCGGATACCGGATCAGTGATGGCACTTCGTCATTTTTCACTGTCCAAACCCATAACCTGCATATTGATCAGCGGAAATTTGGAAAACTTTTTTACGATCAGGATCAAAGGTCCGATAGGTGAATATTTCAGCATCTCGAAAGGCGATCCTATAATCTTTGGAAAGATAGACAACAATACCCCTAATATATACGGCGGTTTTGTACTGTCAAAGGCAGAAAATGATATAACAATTTCTCCTGATATGACTTCATTTAAAGAAGAAAGAAGAAAGAACGCAAGATTTCCCGTATCGCTGCTTGGATACGTAAAACATACAAATAATAAGGAAAGCTCCGCTACAGCATGGGTCAAAGATATAAGCTATGAGGGCATACGTATTTGTACTGAATCTGTTTTTCAACTCAATGACAAAATAGAAATCAGTATATGCATACAAAATAAAGTACTGAACATAGAAGGTATTATAATCAGAAGATCATCGCTGTTCGGCAGGAATGAATACGGCATACTGATGTCTTTCAGATATAAGAACTCTGTTTTCTCTGTAAGAGAGAATATCGATTCTTTGGTAGCTCAGGAAAAATGGCTGATCGAGAACCATTTGTTGAGTTTGTCGCTATAACGCTTTTTTGCTCATTCCACAATATCGATACTGAACAATCCGGATTTCATAGCCATCTCTCTCAGCTTTCTGTTATACATAGCTGGAGATTTCACATTCTTTAGGATAATATTCCTTTTAAGAGGCTGCAGGTTTTTCATGTATTTATGTTCATAGTCCTCGATACCGTGCTCCATCGCACGCGCAAGAGCCAGTGAGCTCTTGAATGCATAGCTCATCCCTTCAGCCGAGCTTGGACTGATAAAGCCAGCCGCTTCACCCACAAGAGCGACCCTGCCGCTGCAGGCGCATATATGAGTGCCCCTTACTGGTCTGTACAGGTATGCGGCATTTCTCCTCAACTGTTCATCAAAATCATATCCATATCTCCGCAGCTTGTTCTTAAGACGCTCAAATTTATCGATGGCATCGCGTCCGGGCGCCAGAGCTGCACCAAGTATGATCTCGTCTTCCTTGGGTATTGTCCACGAATAGAAATCCGTTATCTCGTCATCAAAGATTGCACCGTAATAATTTCTGCCGTTGCTTGCTCTAAACCATTCCTGAATGGAAATATAGAGCTTCGGCGATGGCATCGTTCCGAAGCGCTGACGTCTGACAGCAGAAAAAGCGCCATCTGCTCCAACAAGTAAACTCGCCCTTTCTTCATATTCCCTGCCATTATGATTGAACCTGACAGATATATACTCGCCTTTATCCTCAAAAGACCTGTATAAACAGTCATTTATTATCGTCACAGTGGCTGGGACGATGGATTCGAGCCATTTATCGAACTCATTTCTGTCGATATTGATATAATGCCTCTGATAATACCGTTCGATATCGTTATTGATATCTATTGTGCGCACAGCAAATAGCTGAGGGCTCACCAATACCGACTTTGGTACGCCGAGGCTGAAACCTGCAAGCATCCGCTGCGCATCAGGGTCAAGCAGTCCTCCGCAGCATTTTCGGCTGGAAAGTGTCATATTCTCAGAAAAACACCGCTTCTCCAGCAGCAGAATGCTATATCTGTTTCCGGCCAGTCTGGCCAAAGTGGCACCGGCAGGGCCTCCCCCTGCGATAATGATATCGTACATCACTCACCTCAAATAAAAAAACTGTCTAGTCCTTATACACTGTTTACAGGCTGCCGAACACTTCTCCCAGTCCACACTGCAGCAAGAGATCCGCATCTTGGTCATATGGTGTGGGAGACTTATTTATCAAAACAAGCTTGCCGCCTTTATAATATCTGACTAGACCTGCTGCAGGATAAACCGACAACGATGTCCCTCCTACAATAAGCATATCAGCGGCAACGATACATCTGACAGCTTCATCGATCACATCCTGGTTCAGCCCCTCCTCATACAGGACCACATCAGGCTTTATGACTCCGCCGCATCCACACACAGGTATGCCCTTTAAATCAATAACCGCATCAACACCATATTCACTTCGGCATTTCAGGCAATAGTTGCGGTGGACCGAACCATGCAGTTCAAGTACCTTTTTGCTGCCTGCCTGCTGATGCAGGCCGTCAATATTCTGGGTCACAACAGCCTTGAGCCTGCCTTCCGATTCCATCTGAGCAAGCTTCTTGTGCGTTATGTTCGGCTGTGCATCCAAAACCAACATCTTGTCCCGATAAAACTCAAAAAACTCCGCTTGCTTCTGCATGAAGAATGAATGGCTGAGTATAGTTTCAGGAGGATATTTGTATTTTTGGCTGTAGAGACCGTCGACGCTGCGGAAATCCGGGATCCCGCTCTCTGTTGAGACACCTGCACCGCCGAAAAACACAATGTTATCAGATTCCTCGATCCACCGTCGTAATTCTTCCACATCTGCCATGTTATCATCTCCTTTTTGTCGTCAGTTATCAAGACAACTGTCAAAACAGATCATACATCCATTATAACGTATCGTTCAAAGAAAAATTTTCATTTGTAGAAAATTTTCTTACCAAGTCACAAAACATCCAAGGATATATTATGATATAGCGGTGTTTCAACGAGGCAGGTCGCAATCAAGACATCAGCCGCCTCGTAAAAAATATATCTTAAAAAGAAATTTTTTACAAAGTGGACTTCAAGATACACTCCCTGTATGTATATTTCCCATTGATTATAAAATGCAGTATTACTGTAATTGAAATGTAATTTATTAGTTAATTGTATTTTTAGTAAAATTTTTGATATAATTATTTATGGTTTTACATTATCTTGCAGATTTTTATCAAGTTATACAGGAGTATCAAAATGCTTAGGCTTAGTATTAAAAGTAAAATGGTTCTTCTGGTACTTGTAGTGCTGTTACCCTTATCTGCAACGGGAATCATTTATTTACGGAATGACCTCAATGAAAACATCGCTGAAGAGAAGAACAAAAGCGAGGTTTTCGTCAGATCCATGATATCCTTCTTTGAGAAGTATATAGAGAAATTGTGGATGCGCGAGTCAGAGATAGGGAATTTTTTTGCATCTCACGATATTGATACTGATAATATACGTAATTACCTGTCTAATGCAAACATGGTGCAGGATGGGCTGACGGCGCTGTCCTGGATAAGCCCTGACGGCAGTATACTGGCTAGTCAGGCTCCTGGGCTGACAGGCATATCAGTAGCAGACAGTGAGTTTTTCACAAGGATATTGTCAGGAGAAGATAAAGTGGTCACTGACCTTGTTCGATCAATTGCGGACGAAAGACAGGTCATTATAGTTGCCAGAAGAATAGAAAGAGAAGACGAACTCTATGGTATATTGTCAGGTCATATCGATCCTGAGTTATTCTCACACTATATCCCTGACATGGCCGGGGCTTCTCAATGGCAGTTCAGCTTTATTGATAAAAACGGCAACTCATTTTATAGAAGCGATTCAGCGGACATGCCTTCCGGGGATTTGTCCGGGCACATGGCTTCAATAGATGAGATGGGCGTCACTGGCACTGTTGATGTAGCCGACGATCCTGTTCCGGGCAGTGCTGCCGTGATGAATATTGAATATCCTGCCGGTATTGGAGGCTGGAAATTCACAGTTTCAAACAATGTAGACAGTGTGATGGAAAAACATATGGTTCGCATAAAGTACTGCATCGCAATATTATTTACCACCTCTGTTTTTGCTGTCGTATTAGCATTGCTGGCGGCGAAGAAAACTCTGGAACCGCTTGCCTCTATCAAAAAGGCCGTATCTAATATAAAAAACGGAGATTACTCTGCCCGGGCAAATATTTATGGAAACGATGAGCTGGCAGTAATCGCACAGTCTATCGATAATATGATCGACAGCCTGCATGACCACGACAGGATGAAATCTCAGTTTTTTGCCGACCTCTCTCACGAGCTTAAGACTCCTCTCAACGTTATATTCGCATCGACACAGCTTATGGAATCATTAGACCCTGGTATATGCGAGTGCAAAAATCATCAAAAGATCATAAAACAGGTACGCTCGATCAAACAAAACTGCTACCGGCTTATAAGGTTAGTAAGCAATCTGCTTGATGTATCAAAATACGACAGCGGTTATCTGCCGATTAATATGGATAATTACAATATAATCAGCATATTGGAGGATATCACTATGTCAGTGGCCAATTATGCTGAAAATAAAGGCATAAGGTTAGTGTTTGATACTGATGCCGAAGAGAGGTATATGGCATGTGATCCATATATTATAGAGCGTGTCATGCTGAATCTGTTATCAAATGCGTTGAAATTTACTGACAAGGGCGGCAGCATTTTTGTCGGCATATCAAACAAAATGGACAGGGTAATCATAAAAGTCACTGATACAGGCATAGGTATCCCACATGATAAGCTGAACCATATTTTTGACCGCTACAAACAAGTCGAGTCCTCCCTGGAAAAAAACCGCTATGGCAGCGGCATTGGGTTATCTCTGGTAAAGTCGCTTGTAGAGGCGCACAGCGGATCTATATATGTATCAAGCGAGCCTGACAAGGGTACTTCGTTCATCATACATATGCCTGCCGCCGTATTGCCTGCACCACTGTCTGATGACAAAAAGGCTAAAGGCTCCTGCAAAGATTACAAGAGCCTGACCGAGAGAATCGACATCGAATTATCGGATGTATTCGACAGCAGCTGATCAGTGCAAGCCTGTCTGCTGTAAACTGAGGCTTCCTTTCAGTGTTAATGTGCCAAGGTCATTTACCTGCAGCCTGCCCTCTGACACAGTATACAGGTTATCTCCGATAAATAAGCCTCTTAATATCAGATCATCATAAGCAATGTCGATCATTTCAGCATCGTCACGAACATGGGTCACTCTGCCTCTGAATGAGAAATCACTGTTTGAAACGTTGTAAAGATAATAGCCTGCAAAATAATCGGATTCCGAGTTAATATAGTTCAGAGGGAATCCCATAATACCCTTATCAAGGGAAATCATCAGCGCTTTATGGTCAGTGGCCAGCAAAGATTCAGCCTTTGTTCCTATGACCTCATTCTTGATCTCTAAAGGGCTGGATACATCCGAGACATCAAACAACGACAGCTTGAAGCCTGTCGTATCCAGACCCCATCCACCGGACTCTTCTGTATCATACCCAAAGCCAAGCACATGATCCCTGTCAAGTATATGCATATATGTACTGAATCCGGGTATCTTCAGGTATCCGAGCACGCTCAGTTTCCTTGGGTCAGCAGCATCTATTACGAAAAAGGGATCCATCTGCCGGAAGGTAACCATATAGATGCGTTCACCGGCAAAACGGGTGCTGTATATCTTCTCTCCCTTTGCGATCCCTTCCAGCCGCCCTGATATATTCATATTCTTGTCCAGCGTATACACATTGTTCTCTGAAGTGCCGCCTGACCACCCCGATGTGGTGGCGATCCTGAAGAATCCGTTGTATTCGTCCATTGAAAACTGATTCAGTATTTGACCGGGGACCTTGCCTTTGAAATCGTACGTAATTTTTCCGTCTTCCAGGCTGAACCTGTGAACTGTTGTAAAATAATCATAGGCAGGGTAACGATTCAGCCTGCTTCTTAATATGTTGTACTCATATGCCGCCAAAGCCGTATACATGTGATCCTCCGAGGCATACATAGTACCGGTGCTTCCCAGGTAAGCATCGATGTCCTCTATTCCGCTGTCCAGATCCACGCCGACTGTAATCATATAATTAGGTCGAACCATATCCTTAAAGTATGATATATCTTCAAGCTTTATTTCATTTACTTCTTCTGTTTTATTGTCCCTCAACTTCGGAGATACATAAGTTTCAAGCACAGCTCTAATAGCATCGAAAAGCTCGCCTGATGTTCCATAGCCCGATTGTAGCAACGCAAATGCTTCCTGCTCAGGATCGTCCTTCATCACCTGAAGAAATGCATTTTTATTATTGCTGCATATATAATCCGTGATTTCATCATTTATGTATTCAGAGAAAAATCTGACCGTGGCATTGGTAACCAAATACAGATTACTATCTATCATCCTCGATGAAAGATATCGTCCTTCATACTCCTTATCGCTTACAAGCACTGGCGCCGCTCTGTCAGAGATATCATACACCCTCACATTAGTACTGCTGATATATGTATTATCAAACAACAGGTTTAGAAGCCCATGGTCCTTTTCTCTGTCTGAATCATATATAAAGTGGGAATTCCCGCAAATAACTGCCAGCTTACCGTCATGGATATATATTTCACCGATGCCGTTATTGCATGTTATCTTCGAAACAACCCTCAGATCATCCGGAGCTGCATTCACTATGATGACTTCATTATTTCTCACGACATACAGATATCTACCGTCCGTCTTGATAAGATCGCCTTCCTCTATTCCCTCTACCTGATTGTTCGTGCCGGAATAATCCTGCCTATAAGAAGCATCAGGTGCTGTTGAACTGGCGGAATCATTAGCTGCAGGAGCTGATTTTTTTGCTGGCGCATCCATCTCAACTCCTGTTTCGGGTAAAATGTCCATGGTGCCAAAATCAAGATAATCAGCCATATACCCGTTATATTTCAGCAGCTGATAAAAGCTTTCCAGATCATTTATTACAGGAAGCCCGGACATGTCATCATCTGGCCTGGTGATGCGCTGTGGATCTCTTGAAATGAATACACTCCTTGTTTTACCATCCCATTTTACATTGTAACCAAAACTCTCTGATATGTATCGCAGTGGAATATATGTACGATTGTCCATGCTAAGAGCGCTGCAATCAAGGTACTTCACGGTCCCGTTATCCAGTACCGCATTGTTCCCGGCCTCCAGCATTATTTCCCGACTGTCATCCTTGATTATAACGATCCGGAATGCCGAGTTCCAGTCAACAGTCACACCTATCCTTTCAAAAAATCCGCGTACAGGCACCAGGACCCTCGTACCGGTATGGATCGGCTGTGCATCAGGGAATTCAACTTTTTCCCCCTCAAGATAAACAGAAACGTCCGTATCCGAAGCAGCAATGCAGGAACCTCCCGATGCTGCTGCAGTTATCAAAACTGCAAGAAGTATAGCGATCAGCTTCTTCATAAAATCACCCCGCCGTTATCAGTATATTTTTTACAACAATACATTTGACTTAGTTTGTCTCAAAATAGTTCCTTTCTCATAGTCAAGCCAAAAAACCTGTACAATGGTTCAGCCATTAGCACAGGTTTTATTAATTATCACTTACTTATATCAGCAAATAGAATCGGTACCCGCCACTTCGAATCGTTCTTAATGGGATCAATATCTTCCGCTGCTGCCACCGCCTCCGCTGCTGCCTCCACCGCCGGAGCTGCCTCCTCCGAAACCACCGCCTCCGAAACCACCGAAGCCGCCGCCGCCCCATCCGCCGCGGCCTCCTCGTCCGCCGCGTCCGCCTCTGAACAAGCTGCTGTAGAAGGCGATCCTGATCAGCATTTGTGTGATCCTGAACCTGAAAAACACACCATCGACCGCCAGGAATATGCCAAAAGCAATGATATAGAACAATGTACGGATGTCCTGGCCATCCCGACTGCCGGTCGCTTGATTACGCCGGTAATAGTCATATTCCTGCCGGCTTCGGGATGGCAGCTGCTGCATTATTTCATCAACTTCAATACCATATTCTACACAGACAGCATCCACGACTGCAATATATCCGCCTAGTATGCCGCTGTTGTAATCACCGTTTTTCAGATGCGGGTTCATATATTCTGTCCTGATCTTTGCAGTTTCGATATCAGTCAGGGCACCCTCAAGTCCATATCCTACCTCGATCCTAAGCAACCTTTCTGATACGGCGTTTATTATCAGTATCCCATTATCCTTATCCTTTTGCCCGATTTCCCACTCCCGGAACAATTCATTGGCGTAGCTGTCTATATCCTGACCATCCAGAGAATCAATGGTCACGGCAACAACTTGTGCCCCTGTCTTCTCTTCCAGGCTTTTGCCTATGAGCTGTATACTTTTGCGTGTCTCCTCATCCAGAACCTTTGCAAAATCGTTTACAAAGAACTCCTGTGTAGCGGATGGAAGATCTTCATAGGCATTGACTGCAGATGTAAAGGATAAAACTATTATTACGATTATAATAAAAGCCGCCGATTTTTTTCTCATTATGGACCTGCACTTTCTTATAGGATTCTGCCGTTCCTTGTAAACTTATGTTTAGGTCGATCCGCTGCTCATACATATGACTCACAGCCCCCTTAAGAGCATTAGCCGACAGAGAATCATACCGGGTTAATTGACGCCGGCAGTTCCGCCCTGATACATATTATGATACTATTACCTGCTTCAATTTCAGCCTTCTGGCTATATTCCGTCCGAGCACTCTGAGCACAGGTTCTGTCAGCTTCCGAAATCGACCCTGGGAGTCTGCTGCGCTTCCGGAGAAGCTTTAAAGTACTCTTTTGCCTCAAAACCCATCAGTCTGGCAAAAATATTTCCCGGGAATCTTACAAGCTTCGTGTTATATGCCTGCACAGTTTCAATAAAATCCTTCCTGGCGACAGCGACTCTATTCTCAGACCCTTCAATATCGATTTGAAGGTTTTCGAACAGCTCACTTGCTTTGAGTTCCGGGTAGTTTTCCACCAGTGCCAGCATTCGCCTTCCTGATTCCGCCATTTGTTCATCGGCTGCAATCTTGCTGCTGATGTCTGAATAGTTGTCATACAGCACAGCCCGTGCAGCTGCGATATCACTAAAAACCTTCTCCTCATGCTTCATATAGCCCTTTACGACCTCAACCTGATTGCTGATCACATCAGCCCTTCTCTGCATCATGTTCTCAACTGAGCTCCATTGCATCTGTACATTCTGATCAGCTGTGACCAAACCATTATATGTTGTGATGGAGCTTACTGCCAATATGATTACAACCAGTGCAATGACTCCCCACTTGATCCATCTTCCGTAAACATATGAATTATAGCTGTAACTCATCCTGACCTTCCTTTCTTCATCTAAGCCGTCTCTATTAATATATACCCGAATTGATCCTTCATAACGTTAAACGCATCTAATTTCGCAATTGTCTGAAAAAAGCGGAACACAGCAGCATATTTAGTGACCCTTTTCAAATCATTCTTGTGTTTGCTGCGTACTGCTCTCAGTTTCAAATGAACCTTGCCTTTCGCCCTGCAGTGCTGAATACACGTTGAGAGGTAGGGGACATAATTCGCCTCGTTATACTCCACTCTCAAAACTTTTCCATGGGATATCCACCTGAGCTCCGTTATTAATGATATCGTCAATGTGGAGAAGCAGCGGAAAGTCCAAAGCTGCTGCCAGGCCTTTTCCTATCAGGGTACGCAGTGCAGAGGCGGTACGTTTCGCTATTACAATCGATTCCAGAGTTACTCCATTCAAAGACTCCATCGCTTTCTCAAACGGCATCCCCCGGCCAAGAAGAGTTCCGATACGCCGGGTGCGCCCTCCGAATATCGTTACATATAAATCGCCTGCTCCCGGAATTATGTTGTCATCTGCACAGCCGGCCATTTTCAGCAGCTTTCGCATCTCCCTGATGCTCTGCTCAAACAGTGCAGCTTGGGGATTATAGTGCAGCTCACAGCCTTCACCACATTGCCTCTCTGCCAGACCTACAGCCAGCGTCACTCCCAGTGCATATGCATTCTTCAGTGCGACAGCACACTCAATGCCTCGCACATCAGTAGAAAGGCTTATATGGTAATAATCAGTTTCCATAAGCTCTTTGATCTTTTGAAGTGTGCCGATATTCCTTCCGCAGAAGAAAACAGCAGAATGGTGCCTGTCTGCCAGTTCATAGCTTGTACATGGCCCGCCTATCGCATTTAGTGACAAACCTTTACTGCCCAATTTACTTTCATAATACTCGGGGTAGCTTATCAGTCCTCCTTGCGGTGTATCAAACATGCCTTTCGTTACAGACAACACCGGCAGGCTAGCGGGTATGACCGGAAGAACCTCCTTAAGAAACCAGCCAACGCCGAAACTGCTGACTCCGCCTATCAGCAGATCAGCACCTTCTATAGATTTCTCAAATTCATCAAATTGAAAATAGCTGATTCCATCAGGAATCTGGCGCATCAACGTAATATGATATCCGTTCCTCCGGCAGTTCTCTATGATCTCACGGTCCAGCGGCGTTCCCACCAGCCTTACCTCATGCCCGTTGTCATGTGCCGGGAAGCTCAGCGCTGAGGCCATTACGCCGGCACCCACAATTGTAATTGTACTCATAGTCTTCTCCTTCTGGCTGTTTCTCAATAGCGATTTGCAGTATTGTTCATCCGTGTTACCACGGTAGTATATCGCCGGTATGCGTCATAAACATCTGATCTCTCGGCACATCGCCAATATTCAGTGCAATATTCACTATATTTGAAGCACTTTCCTCAGGCGATACTGAGTGCTTGCTCGCAAATGCATCAGGCCCGCCCATCGGAGTACGGAGCCAGCCCGGATGAAAGTTGATAATTCGTGCGGAACGCTCCCACAGTTCATTGGACATTACCTTTGTGCCCATATTCAGCGCCGCTTTCGACATACAATAGCAGTATTCCTGCTTGCGTCTGCTTCCTGCTATACTCCCGGCCTCTGAAGAGATATTGACAACCAGGCTTCCCTTCTGTATCAGCGGCCATACAGCCTTGCAAATACGAAGCGCACCTAATGCGTTGACATTAATCATCTGCATTCCGGCATCAAGATCAGTCTTTCCGAGCCCGACCTTATCTTCAAACCTATATATACCGGCAACATTATAGATTATGTCTAACTGCCTGCCCTCTGCCAGAACATCTCTAACAGCCTCTGAAACGCTCTGCGTCGAGCCTATATCACATCTGCATATTTTTAGTGTTTCACATTCTTCTGCAAGGCTTTTTAGTTCATCAGTCAGCTTGTAATCCATGGCATAGACTGAATCCTTCATATCCAAATGCAGCTTTGCTATATTGTAGCCGAGCCCGCGGCCGGCGCCTGTAACAATGATTGTTCTTCCCATAATATAGATCCTCTCCTTTTTTGCTATAAGTAATTCGGCATGAAAGTGACCGTACTGCTATTATCTTGCTAGTCTGGTTTGTATTGCTGGCATTGCTGATATCGCAGTATTGCTGGTATTGTTGATATTGTGATGTCGCTGGTATTATGGTATCAATGGTATTCACAGTACATTTTATCATTAGTATTCTTCACACTTGTTCTTATGCCTATACCGTTAATATACCAGTGCTTCAGCCTCCTGTATAACTCTTGTGTCAAGCTCATCGTTATTCGACTGTATCGTCAAGCTCCATTCCCAAAAGGAAAATACGTTCACAATATGAAAATGACCTCGGCTTTATTTACACAGGTCAGCGTTTCTCCCAATCCATCGACCTGCATACGGCTCGTTCCCAGGTCTCATACCTTACCCTTCTTTGTTCCTCATCCATTGCAGGAATATACGTTTTCCCGGCAGACCATTTGTTCCTGATCTCCTCCGCCGTATTCCACACACCGGCTCCCAATCCGGCCAGATAGGCTGCGCCAAGTGCTGTTGTTTCAATTGTCTTTGGTCTTATCACAGGTATGCCGAGTATATCTGCCTGGAACTGCATCACAAAATCGCTATTGCTGACTCCACCGTCGACTTTCAGCTCCTTGAGCTCAATGCCCGCATCAGAAACCATTGCATCAAACACATCCTTGCTCTGGTAGGCTATAGACTCCATTGCCGCTCTGATTATGTGTTCTCTCTTTGTCCCTCTTGTCAGGCCAATCATCGTTCCCCGGGCGTACATATCCCAGTAAGGAGCACCCAATCCGGTAAAAGCCGGCACAAAATAAACTCCATCGGTATCATCGACAGATTCAGCCAGCCTGTCTCCATGCTGCGGACTGTCGATCAGTTCAAGATCGTCACGCAGCCATTTGATGGCTGTACCGGCATTGAAAACACTGCCTTCGAGCGCATAATCAACACCATCACCAATGTTCCATGCTATGGTGGTCAGCAGCCTGTTTCTCGTTCTGACCGGTTCTTTGCCCGTATTCATAAGAATAAAGCATCCGGTTCCATAGGTGTTTTTTACTGAGCCTCTCGAATAGCAGGTCTGTCCAAACAGAGCTGCGCTTTGGTCTCCCGCAGTCCCGGATATGGGGATTCTCACTCCCAGCAGCTTCTCATCAGTCTCGCCTATTATACCGGCCGATGGCACTACCTTCGGAAGCAGCGACTCCGGTATCCCGAGCTCTCCGAGCAGCTCTCTGTCCCAGGACAGTGTATGTATATTATAAAGCATTGTTCTTGAAGCATTTGAGTAATCTGTCGCATGTACTCTGCCGCCTGTTAGGTTCCAAATGAGCCATGTGTCTATCGTTCCGGCAATAAGCTCCCCGTTGTCCGCCTTTTGTCTGACACCTTCTATATTGTCCAGCATCCACTTTATTTTAGACCCCGAGAAATATGAATCAATGATAAGTCCGGTCCTGTTCTGTATCGTCTCCTCCAGACCATTATCCTTAAGCTGCTGGCAGATCGGAGAGGTCCTTCTGCACTGCCATACGATCGCATTCGATACAGGCTTGCCCGTTATCCTGTCCCACAGTACTATTGTTTCTCTCTGGTTGGCTATGCCAATACAGCATATCTCCTCCGGAAGTATATTCTGAAGCTTCATTACATCCAGCAAAGCACCCAGCTGACTTTCCAGTATCTCCATCGGGTTATGTTCCACCCAGCCAGGCTGCGGAAATATCTGTCTGAAAGGTCTGCTGCAGATCCCAACGATCTCACCCCTCCTGTCAAAAATAACTGCTCGTGAGCTGGTGGTACCCTGATCAAGAGAAACGATATATTTCTTATTCATTAGCATGCCCCCCTATGATTTTTAAACATTACCTGTAGCTACCACATCAGCACCTGTATTCAAAATATTCTTTATCAGCACATCTCCTGTTTTAACAGGTCCTGTGGCTATTGTCCTGTTTATCTCCTTCATACAGTCCATAACAGACGACTTCGGCACCGGCCTGTCAGTCTTTACAGGAACCAGCGGCATACTGCCATTATTGACTCTCACGGTGGAAGTGACTATCCTCAATGGATTGACAAATTCCGCTTCTGCGTATGCTGCTCCTCTCTTACATCCGTTTCCTGTAATCTCCTTTATGCTGCCGTCATCCCCGGCCGTGACGCATATCCTGCATCCGAGTGGGCATACGATACATGTCAGTTCACTGCCTCCAGTCATAAATCAAATCCCCCTTCATCATATATCAGAACTAGTCTCATCGCAACAAGTTAAGGCGATTTCTATACTGTCGGATCCGATACCGGAGATCATATTTCCGGAAAGGCCTATGCTTTCCATTTCACCAGGTGCGGCTATCTTCTTTCTGACAGAGTGCAGCACTCTGCCATCTGTCCTGACCTCCAGCCTGATATTTCGATAGATACCTCCAACTCTGAAAAACAGCCTTATATCCTCCGTACTGTCTCTGTGTATATACTGCGGAATAACACATCTTACTCCATTACCCGGCTTAATCATAATCATATTAGCATTATTTGCTTCATGAATCTCATTGGCATTATTTATCTCATCATCTGCCGGCCTTGTTTTCGCTGTGCGCCCAATATCACCCAGAACATACTCGGCGGCGCCTTTACCAGCCTTGTACGCTTCCTGTGTAACATGATCGACAAGGTCATGGACATATACGACATTACCACATGCAAAGATGCCTGCGATCGAGGTCTCACCATTCTCATCCACCATCGGCCCCGACGTGGCTGTGTCCATATTGATAGAGGCGGCCTTTGTGATCTCATTCTCAGGTATCAGTCCCACAGAGAGCAGTAATGTATCACATTCTATATAATCAAAACTATCACTGACCGGTTTTCCCTTTTCATCGACCTTTGCAATAGTGACCCCTTCAATTCTTTTCTTCCCGTGGATCTCGACTACCGTTGTGCTTAACTTCAGTGGTATGCCGAAGTCATCGAGGCATTGTACGATATTTCTTTTTAAGCCTCCGGAATATGGCATGAGCTCACACACCATCTTCACCTCGGCACCCTCGAGAGTCATCCTTCTGGCCATGATCAGTCCGATATCTCCCGATCCCAGTATGACGACCTTTTTGCCGGGCATATACCCCTCAATATTTACAAACCGTTGTGCGGTCCCCGCAGTGTATATCCCTGCAGGTCTCGCTCCCGGAATACTTAGCGCTCCGCGGGTCCTTTCACGACATCCCATCGACAGAATAACGGCCTGCGCCTTTATCCTGAGCAGTCCGTCCTCGCTGTTGACAGCCGTAATAACCTTATCACGAGTAATATCAAATACCATCGTGTTAAGCTTGACTTCGATACCCAGTTCTTTCACCTGCTCAATAAACCTTTGGGCATACTCCGGGCCTGTTAGTTCCTCTCCGAACAACTGCAGTCCGAAGCCGTTATGGACACACTGCTGCAGTATCCCTCCCAGACTCCGGTCGCGTTCTAGTATGACAATATCTTTAATGCCGCTGTGCGATGCTTCAATGGCCGCAGCCATCCCGGCAGGTCCGCCGCCTATAATTACGATATCCGCCTCTCTTACTGTATTGAATTCTCTCCCGCCATCAGCCTTTCTCATGATATCCGCTTCTCTCACAATATTGTCTGCTCTAGCGATATCGCTGCTATTCATTTAGAAGGCCTCCTTTGTCTTGCCCGTAAATAATTCAGATCCGGCACCTTTTTTGGTAACACCTTCCATCGGGATGCCCAGTTCACGCGAAAGGATCTCAGCGATCCTCGGAGTGCAGAATCCGCCCTGACACCTTCCCATTCCCGATCTTGTCCTGCGCTTGACGGCATCCACATTCCTTGCCCCCGCAGGTCTGCGGATGGACTCTACGATTTCAGCCTCCGTGACAAGCTCACAGCGGCATACCACTGTGCCATACAAACTGTCTCTTTTGATAAGCTCCATTTTTCCCTTGTCAGTTGCTTCACTGAACCTTGCTATTGATTTTCTGTAAGGATCAAAATCCTCTCTTTGTCTCATCTCCAGACCGGATGCTTTTAAAAGCTCTGCAACATATTCCGCTATGGCCGGAGCTGCTGTCAATCCCGGCGACTCAATGCCGGCAACATTTATGAATCTTTTATTTACAGTCGACGGCGCTATAATAAAATCGCCTGCTGACGGAACAGCCCTCATCCCTGCAAATGAGGTAATGACCTGCTTAAAATCAATCCCCTCTATGGATCTCAGCGCACCTTTGATCACTTCGCTCAAGCCTGAGGCGGTAGTCGATAGCTCCTCCCTGTCATCGGCATCTTCAGCTGTAGGCCCTATGAGAAGGTTGCCATCAACTGTAGGCGTCACCAGTATACCCTTACCTGCCGCAGTGGGAGTCTGAAACAACACAGTGTGCGCCATATGTCCCTGACTTTTGTCGAGCAGTAAATATTCGCCCTTCCGCGGTTTGATCTTAAAGGTTTTATCTCCGATCATTCCAGCTGTTATGTCTGAGTACAGGCCTGCTGCATTTACAACAGTTCTGCTTAATATCGGGCTGCGGCTGGTTCCGATCGTAAACAGGTCATTAGCGAATGAAATATCACTGACCTCTGTTTCGAGCATTAACTCGACACCATTGTCAACTGCATTCTCAACAGCGCCATATATCAATTCATAGGGACAGGTTATTGCAGCAGTCGGTGAATGTAATGCACCGATCACATCATGAGAGACATTGGGTTCAATTTTCATGACCTTATCAAGCGAATCAAGGATCTTCATCCCTGGCACTCTGTTTTTTATACCTCTCTCGTAAAGCATCCTTACAACACTCATGTCAGCTTCATTGAAAGCCAGCACCAGTGAGCCTGTTCTCTTTAAAGGTATATCAAGCTCCTTCGATACCCTTTCGAACATCTCATTGCCCCTTACATTGAATCTTGCTTTATGTGTCCCAGGCACGGGATCATAGCCTGCATGCACTATAGCGCTGTTTGCTTTGCTGGCACCGCAGGCTGAATCAGACCCCTTTTCCAGGATGCAGATCCTAAGGTCATATCTCGAAAGTTCTCTGGCTGCCAATGCTCCGATAACACCGGCTCCTATTATTGCCGCATCATAAACCACATTTTCCCCACCTTTATTCGCAGATAAATAAAAAAGCCACACTAAACAAAGGCTTACTGCCCTTATCTAAATGTGACTCCAATTCTCCGCACATATTATTCAGTTGTCTTTATTATACCGCCATATTTCAGTAGTTGCAACAGTCTTATTGTCTAATACCATATTGTTGTAGCAGTGCTCAGTCGTAATAGTACATCGCAATCATAACCGTAACAATACTATCCCTTCGGCTTTCACATGCTCCACAGTTCCTTTTTTCCTGTTGAAGCTGCAATACAGCCGGCCTGTATCACCTCGATGATATCTTCTTTTGATTCGATCAGTCCTCCTGCTATCACAGGTATTGGCAGTTCCCTACATATCCTGCAAATAACGCCGGGCATAACGCCGGGCATGATCTCCACGACATCCGGTTTGACCGTGTGTGCTGTTTTCACAGCAGTATCATATGAAAGGCTGTCTATCAGAAAAAACCTCTGAATAGTGAATATCCCTTCATTCATAGCATGCTTAATACTGCTGCTCTTAGTGCTGATAATACCGGTCGGCCTGACTACCTGCGAAACATAGTCAATAGCTCTGTTGTCCCTGCCGAGTCCTTCGAGAAAATCGACATGGATGAATACCTGCTTGCCGCCTTTTTTTATTTGGTCCACCATGCTTTTTATATTGAATATATCTCCGTTCAATAAAAAAATGGTAAGAGCCTCGCTGGCTAATGCGGCATCAATATCCTGTTCCTTTCTTACTGCTGCTATTACGGGATTTTTCCGGATACCTTCCAATACGACTGACATATCATTCCGCCTTTGTAATATAGACTCCTCTGTTACTATATAAAGACTTAACTAGCTCGTCATATGCGCTCCCTGTCTTAACTACCTTGCAGAAAATCTATAGATTGTTGTATGTCTATATTCTTCACCTGCTTTGAGGAAAGGCGACGGGAAATGCTTGTGTCTTGTCCCGTTCGGGAAATACTGAGTCTCAAGACAGAGAGCACTCCTGGTGTCATATACTGCGCCGTCCTTACCTATGGTGTGATTAATAGAATTTCCTGAGTAAAACTGCAATCCGGGCTTTGTTGTGAATACCTCCATAAGCCTGCCGCTTTTGGGGTCGTACACTTCAGCCGCTTTTTCAGGCTTTCCTCCGGTGACCTTAAGAACAAAGTTGTGATCATAACCGTTTCCATATGCTATCTGTTCATCATTTGAATTGATCCCGTCTCTTACCGCTTTGGGCATTCTCAGATCCATCGGGGTATTTGCAACTTCCCTGATCTCTCCTGTCGGAATGCACTCATCGTTGATCACAGTAAAATGATCTGCATCGATCATGATCTGATGATCCAATATGCCTCCGGATGCATGGCCTGACAGATTGAAATATGCATGGTTTGTAAGATTTATTACTGTATCCTTATCTGAAATGGCATTATAGTCAATCCTGAGGCCATTATCCTCAGTAAGTGTGTATAAGACCTTCACATCAAGGTTCCCGGGGTAGTTTTCCTCGCCGTCAGGACTCATATAACTCAGCTGCAGTGATTGAACGCCTTCGTTATCAATTATCTCGGCCTGCCATACCACCTTATCAAATCCGCGGTTACCTCCATGCAAGTGGTTTTTACCATCGTTTTTTGCCAGACGATATGTTATGCCGTTTAAATCGAATTCGGAATTTTCTATCCTGTTGCCATGTCTGCCGATAAGCGCCCCGAAATACTGGCCTCTCTCCAGATACTGCTTCAGGTTGTCGTAGCCAAGATTCACATCGTCTATATGTCCATTCCTGTCAGGTACATTGATATCAACAATGATCCCTCCGTAATTGATAATTCCGACAGACATATTGCTTTTATTCCTCAGCCTGTACAAATTTATTACTGTTCCATCCTGCATGCTTCCAAAAAAGCTTTTTTCTACACTCATAAGATACCTCCATTCGGATATGTTCATTGAACTGTAAACAGTCTTTTAGAGATTAACTACTGCTTCCATTATTCTACCATACATTATCAACTATGCCATAGTCAACCTGTTTGATTCAACAGTTTTTTTCATCTGCAGCAATAATGAAAAAACTGCTGGCAGTATAATATGTCAGCAGTTTTTATCAAATCAGTAAAAGGATATAGCAGAACTAATTATTTCGTTATACTTTCGATAGCTTTCTGAGCATAGCTGTTGTTGACCAGTGCTTCGTGGGGAGCCTCCTTCTGCAGCTCACCAGCCTGCTTCATAACCTCCTGAAGCAATGCCAGCGATTCCTCTTTCATTACAGGATCTGTACTCCAGGCATCCTGATCCTTATAACGCTTCGCCACCGTGGTGAGCAGTTCCATATCGGAATCCGGGAAGGAATCCTTTATAGCCTCTGCCACCTCTTCCGGCGTATGGCTCTCTACCCAGACCTGACCGCGGTATATTGCGTTTGTGAATTTTTGTATTATATCAGGGTTCTTTTCCATATAACTTTTCTTTGCATAATAGGCTGTATAGGGAATCTCACCGCTGTCCTGACCTATTGACGCCACTATGTAACCCTTTCCTTCCCTTTCAAGAGTCGAGGCCACCGGTTCGAACAACGCCACATAATCTCCCATTCCTCCGGTAAAGGCTCCCGCCATTAATGCAAACTGTATGCTCGAGTCCATCTCAACATCCTTGTCGGGTACTATACCATTTTTCCTGAGCACATACTCCAGAGTCATTGCAGGCACTCCGCCTTTTCTGCCGCCTATTATGAATTTCCCCTTTACATCAGTCCATTTGAAATCCGGTTCAGGCTCTCTGCCCACAAGGAATGATCCGTCCCTCTTGGTTAGCTGCGCAAACACGACCGCATGATCCTCTTTACCCTCATTATAAACATAAATAGCTGCTTCAGGGCCCGAAAACCCTATATCCGCCTGGCCTGACAGTACTGCCGTCATTACCTTGTCTGCTCCCTGGCCGTTTATCAAGTCCACGGATAACCCCTCTTCCTCGAAAAACCCGAGGTTCAGCGCCGCATATTGAGGCGCATAGAAAATTGAATGTGTTACTTCGCTGAGCTTTATCGTGACAAGTTTATTTTCTCCACAGGCTCCAAAAGCCAGTACAAGACTCAACACGAGCACAGCAGTCAAAAGCGTTCTGATTATTTTCATTGATCTGCCCCCTTATGATATGTTTTTCAGCTTTCAAAGTTCATTGCTATCTTGATAGTGCTTTGAGCTGTTTTTCATAAGCTGCGATGTACAGCCTTATTTCTTCTTGACGTCCTTTTCTCCTGTACGCTGTAGGTTGATTTAGCCATTCAGCAAGCATGACAGCATTTTCACCTGTGTATCCCTGAAATCATAACGATGTATGCTTTCCACTTTTCACAAGTGACCTTTCAATATATACGACCCCCTGATACATCAGCGCAGCCGCAATGGACAGGATCAATACGCTTGTCATCACAAGATCCAGTTGGAATACCTGCCCTCCGTACACGATCAGATATCCGAGCCCGGCTTTTGAAACAAGAAATTCTCCGACAATGACACCTACCCATGAAAGCCCGACATTGACCTTCAATGCGTTGATTATGACCGGGTACGACGACGGAAGCACCACCTTCATCAGCACCTGTGCACGGCTTGCTCCAAATGTCCTGACCAGCTTTATCTTCTCCTGGTCCACAGAAATGAAGCCGTTTAGCACCTCCAGGATCGTGACGATAAGCGATATCGTCAGCGCAATAGCAATGATAGATGACGGTCCCGCCCCGATCCATACTATGAAAATAGGGCCGAGCGCTATCTTCGGAAGGCTGTTGAGTACAACAAGGTAAGGCTCAAGCACCTTAGACAGGAATTCAGACCACCAGAGGATGACAGCAATCAAGGTACCGGCTATTGTCCCCAACAAAAATCCGATCACTGTTTCAAGACATGTTATCCACGTGTGATAAAACAGCTCTCCTTCCCTGTACAGGTTTGCAACAGTCTCCACTATCCTTGACGGCTGGCTTGTTATGAATGGATCGATCAGCTTCAGGACAGCCATCAGCTCCCACAGTGCAAATATTGCGATCAGCAGAAGTATGCGTGTAGACAGTACAAAGACCTTCCTCATCTTGACCTTTTTCAGGAACTCTTTATGTTCATTTGAAATCACGGTATCGTTTTTCATTCGGATCATCTCCCCATGCAGCAATTTTGATAAATGATCTGTCATACATGTATATCAAGGTCCTTCCATATCTTATTGAAATAGTATCTGAATTCCGGAGCTTCTCTGCAGCTCATCGGCGTTTTTCTGTCGCAGGTCAGGCTGATATTATAAATACTTTTTATAGTCCCGGGCCGTTTGGTCAGTACAACGACCCTGTCAGCCATGCTGATGCTCTCTGCTATATCATGTGTAACTAGAACAGCGGTTTTGTTTTCCCTCTTGATAATAGAGTAAATGTCCTCAGCCACTGCAAGCCTGGTCTGGTAATCAAGCGCCGAGAAGGCCTCATCGAGCAGAAGTATCTGCGGATTGGTCGCCAGAGTCCTTATAAGAGCTGCCCTTTGCCGCATACCTCCGGACAGCTGATTTGGATATTTGTCTTTGAATTCCGAAAGGCCGTATGTATCAAGCAGTCCCGAAACATATTCTCCGGTCCGGCTGTTTAGCGTTCCGGTTATTTCCAGACCCAGCACAACGTTTTCAAAGATAGACCTCCATTCAAAAAGATAGTCCTTCTGAAGCATATATCCGACTTGATGCGCAGGCCCTGCCACCTGCCTTCCGCCTACAGTTACTGACCCTTCAGATGGAAACAGCAGACCTGCTAAAAGCGACAGGAGTGTTGATTTACCACATCCACTTGGCCCAACTATACTAACAAATTCGCCCTCTTCCACTGCCAGGTTTATGTTTTTAAGCGCTGTAACCTCTCCGTTGAGCGAGTGATACTTCATTCCCAAATTATGTACTTCTACTATTGCACCCAATTTACCACCCTCCATATCAAAAACACCTGCAGCCTGTCATCTGTGCAGTTTACTCACCAGTACCATAACGACCCAAAAATAAAGGTGTCGTTTTATTTATGTACATTACAGTATATAAGTTTCAGTCTGAAACAGTGAATGAAAATTGCTGCTGACCCATAGGCAATGCTTGAATATCTATGGGATCCGAAGCATTTGTTAGCTATTATGGAACTGTGATATAATTACCTGAAAATATGCGAAAAGGGATGATTGATATCAGATCATTTATCGGTATCGATTTAAATAATGATCACAAAAACTATATAAATGAACTGCAGCAAAGGCTCAGAAAATATGCAGTCAGAGGCAGGTGGAAACACAGCAGCAATTTTCATCTTACACTGAAGTTCCTCGATGATATAACTATGGAGCAGAAGAACTCCATTGATGCATCATTGATCAACATCTGCGCAGCACACAGGCCTTTCAGGCTGAACCTGTCAGAAATTGGGGTCTTTCAGGGAAGGGATTCGATCCGCGTTCTGTGGCTTGGACTTGGCGGCGATATACCCATGTTGAGGAAGCTGGCAGCTGAGATCGATGATTCCATATGGTCATTAGGCTTTCCCAGAGAAAAAAGGCGATATACTCCGCATATAACAATCGGCCAGGATATAGTATTTGAATGCCCATTCGAAGAAATAAAGAATTCTTTTGGAAGTCACTCCTCTGGTCCCATAGAGGTAAGAACAGTAAATCTATTTAAAAGCGAGCAGATAGAGAACAAACGGGTTTACACAAAAATATCGGATTACGCCTTGTATGAGTGACGTACTCCCGCCGCCTATAGAGGCGGGGGCTTTAGGAAGACTGGCGTGAATCCTCCGCATTTCAGATAAGATTAGCTCTGATGATGAAAGCATTTTAAAAGAAGCTCCGGATTACCGAAGCTTCTTTGATTTATTG
This sequence comes from Bacillota bacterium, assembly GCA_023418915.1. GTDB lineage: Bacteria > Bacillota > Clostridia > Acetivibrionales > DTU013 > DTU013. Next base: position 54,742 of record JAEZYU010000034.1, on the reverse strand, counting down.
TCGTTTTCAGGTTTGCTGAGCCTGTGCCAGCCCGAAATACTCTTCGAGTGTCAGTCCCTTTTTCATAATATCGATTGCTATATCCTTCCCCACAAATCGGAAGTGCCAAGGCTCATAGTCATACCCTGTGATCGTTTCCTTTCCTTTTGGATACCTGAGTATAAAACCAAACTTTGCGGCATTCTCAGCAAGCCATTTTCCCTCGTTGGTATTTTCGAAGGATTCGTTAAGCGTATAGTTCATAGCCCGTGAAGATATATCGATAGCAAGTCCGGTCTGATGCTCACTCTGTCCTGGTTTTGCACTGACCCTTTCCGCCGTTTTCACTCCCATCATGTCTGCGTGTTTAGCGAAAACTACCTTTTGAAGGTCATATGATCTGAATCCTGATACTGCCCAAAGGTCAACTCCTTCACTTCTGGCACTTATAAAAAGCCTGGTCAGTGCTTCCGATGCTTCCTTTCTTAAATACCTTGCTTCAGACCTTCCGCTGTACGGAACATTAACTCTGACCAGATCCTTTGGCTTATAGTTGGTTGGAAGGCTTCTCGCTTTATTTACGATGACCAGATTGCTGCTATAATCATCAATGGCAGCTTGCTCCAGATACGCTTTTACTTCTGTGCTTTCGCTAGCTTTATCGTTAATATTTTCGTCATCCTTATTTTCGCCATTGCTTCCAACTCCACTGTCGATATTTTGATTGGTTTTATCTTCGTTCATATTACCGGTTTTACCATCATTCAATCCGGATTTTTCACCTTCATCATTGTTTTTCCCTTTGCCTTTACCGGTGACTTCTTCAGCCTCGCTGACGTTCTCGTCCTCCGGCATATTATCGTGTACATCGTTTTTATTGTCGGAAGATTCCCCAACGTCGAAGTCCGGGCTATTGTCAGACTCCTGACCACCATCGACATGGCCATTGCCGTCACTTAAGCCGCCGGCATGCTCTTGTTCATCATCAGTCCCATTATCAGCGTCAAGTCTGGTATCCATTATTATCGCAACATTATCAAAAGTGACATTGTCAAGCTTGAGTGATTTATTCAATAATGGACGTATATGGACTGTACCCTTGACAACAATATCCTGAAGAACAATATTGTCTGCATATATGTAAAGGTCCCCTGTTATGACTGCATTGATGAGGATCACATTGTTCGCAGTTATCTCCACATTCTTATTTATTGCGAAAGCAGCATTTCTATCGGCCGGTTCATATGTGCAGCCTTCCTGATCTAAAACAAGCTCTGACAGGCAGACATTCTTAATCTCAGTTTTATCATCCTTAATTATTTTTGTTATGATGATCTGCTGTTCATTATTGGGCTTTTGCTCTGGCTCGTTTTGCATGCCGGTTCTGGCCTGCTTGTCCGCTTGTGCGCCTGCTTTGGTCCGATGATCCACTTGTGCAGTCACCCCGGTTCGTTGGTCCAATTGTATACCCACTTCGGTTCGACGGTCCAATTGCGCACCTGTCCCAGCCTTTGTCCCCTGGCTTTGGGCTCTATTGCTCACAGTCGGCAGATTATTCGCTGATAAGGCAGTTGCTGTTGTACTACACAATAATATAGAAACAACAAAAATGACTGACAGACTGACCTTGACCTTCTTCACCAAAATTCCCCCTAATTAAATGCCCTTGCTTCGCTGCTACAACGAAACACCAAAAGACACACCAGTATAATAATGTTACATCAATACCAGAGCCCAGGCTTATTTCAGCATGAACGGCTGCTGCCAGCTACAAGATGGGATACACCTGACCCCTCATATATAATCAAGTATACATAAATAATTGGCTAAATTGAAGTGCTTTCTGCACAATTTATCGTTTGGTGAAAATTGAGAATTAAGAATTGATTATGAATCAGTACAGCTCGCCCCTATATCTAGTGCAACAGCAGCCGGCAACCCACTTCATATGCAGGGAACCGGCCTCATATGTCAAATACGGCATCAGCCGGCAACCCATCTCATATGATAAATTCGGCATCAGCCGGCAACCCACTTCATATGATAAATTCGGCATCAGCCGGCAACCCATCTCATATGCAGGGAACCGGCCATGCCATTTTTCCTGCCTCAGCCAAGCCTCTTTTTAAACTCTGAAATCAACGCTGGCAGCACTTCAAGCACATCTCCGACGATGCCTATCGTCGCCGTCTTGAAAATGGGAGCCTCCGGATCCTTGTTTATGGCAATGATCGTATCCGAGGATGACATACCTACAAGATGCTGCACTGCCCCTGATATGCCGCATGCAAAGTAAACCTTTGGTCCGACGGTCTTTCCGGTCTGACCGACCTGATGGCTGTAATCTACCCAGCCGGCATCAACAGTCGCACGTGATGCACCTACTGCTCCGCCCAGCACACCAGCCAGTTCCTCGACCAGTACAAAGTTCTTTGGATCGCCCAGTCCTCTGCCACCGGATACTATAATATCCGCCTCTGTGAGGTTAACCTTTTCGCAAAGGGTCGACACAGCATCAATTACCTTGACTTTCACATCTTCAGGTATGACGACATCGGGCTTGACAATCTCTCCGTTTCTCGAAAGATCAGGTTCCGGAGCTTTCATAACCTTCGGCCTTACCGTAGACATCTGAGGCCTGTGGTTCGGGCATATAATGGTTGCCATCAGATTCCCTCCGAAGGCTGGACGAGTCTGCAGCAGCAATCTTTTCTCCATATCTATTTCCAGCTTCGTGCAGTCTGCAGTCAATCCTGTATTCAGCCGTGATGCCACTCTCGGGCCAAGTGAGCGTCCGTAAGTCGTAGCGCCCATAAGAACGATCTCCGGCTTATATTTGCCGATGAGCTGTACAAAAATATCTGCATATGATTCGTCATTGAAATGCTTCAATGAAGGATGGTCTACCATGTACACCTCATCTGCGCCAAATGAAATGAGCTTTTTTGCCGCCGCTTCCATATCCTGCCCCATGAGGACTGCTGCCAGTTTTACATTAAGCTGATCTGCCAGCTTCCTTCCTTCACCCAGCAGTTCCAGCGCCACATTGGCAATTTCTCCGTTCTTCTGCTCTCCAAATACCCAAACGTCCTTGTAAAGCGAGATGTCGATGTCAGCACCTGCCTCATCCTTTATGAACTCAATAGCCTTAAACTTGCACGATGATACACAGGCTCCACAGAGCGTGCAATTGTCCTGTATCACAGCCTTTTTATCGACTATACCAATGGCATTGAACGGACACGCTCCCTGGCACATCCCGCAGCCATAACATTTTTCTAGTAAAATTTTTATGCTGGACATTGTAATAACCTCCAAAATATGTTCTGATAATGACCCGACAGAATGCCTCTATTGCCCGCAAACGGGGAACTGCATCGACATCAGTTTTTCTGCGAGCTTTTGTGCCTGTTCCGCAGCATCGCCCTCAATCATCTCACTGTTGATCTCGTGTACAGGAACAAACGTCTTGACAACCTGCGTAGGCGAGCCCTTCAATCCGCAAAGATCCTTATCGGCATCTATGTCATCGGCTGTCCAGACATTTACAACAGCCTTCTTTGCTCTCATCATGTTTTTAATGGATGGAAGCCTTGGTTCATTTATTTCCTTGACGACTGTAATGACTGCCGGAAGAGGTATTTCTATCACCTCATACCCGTCCTCGGTCATTCTCTGGCATCTGATGAAGCCTTCTCCAATTTCCTCTATTTTTTTTACATATGTTGTGTGAGGCCAGCCAAGCTTCTCTGCAAGGCTCGGTCCTACCTGAGCAGTGTCTCCGTCAGTTGCCTGTTTTCCGCAAATCACAAGATCGATGCCGCCTATCTTTTTGACACCCATCGAAAGCGCATAAGCAGTCGCAAGCGTGTCGGCTCCGGCAAAAGCCCTGTCGCTGAGCAGTACTGCATCGTCTACACCAAGGCCTATTGTGCTCTTTAAAAGATCTGCAACTGATGGTATACCCATACTCAATGCAGTTACCTTGCCTCCCATCTTCTCCTTGATCCTCAAGCCTTCCTCGACAGCATATGTGTCAAATGGATTGATAATGGATTCAACACCCTCACGGATGATGGTATTTGTCTCTTTATTCATTTTTACTTCCGTTGTACCAGGAACCTGTTTTACGCATACAACTATATTCATCTAATTATCCGCTCCCCGTTGCTTTGATTCAAGCGCCGCAGCTGCATGTACCGGCAGGCTGCAAAAGAATGTGCCTCTTTACCTTACAGCAATACGCTACATCACAGTCCGACGCTTGTGAGAAACTCAATAACGGCTTCAGTACGGATACTGAAGCCATTATACAGTGTCTTGTTATTTTTTTGACGATTCCTTTATAAGCTCCAACCCTATGACATTTCTCTGGATCTGGTTCGTACCTTCATATATCTGTGTTATCTTGGCGTCTCGCATCCTCTTCTCAACAGGATATTCCTTCATATAGCCATAACCGCCAAGGATCTGCACCGCATCTGTCGTCACCTTCATTGCCGTATCCGATGCAAACACCTTGCACATGGCAGATTCCTTTGAGAAATCCTTCGAGCCGCTGTCGATAAAGCGACACGTCTGATAAACGAGAGCTCTTGCCGCCTCCAGCTGGATTGCCATATCAGCCATCATATGCTGGACAGCCTGGAATGATGATATGGGTTGATTGAACTGAACTCTCTGCTTTGAATACTTGACAGCTTCATCAAAGGCTCCCTGGGCTATGCCCAGAGCCTGGGCTGCAACGCCTGGTCTGGTCCTGTCAAGAGTCTTCATCGCAACTATGAAGCCCATTCCTTCTCTGGAAAGCAGGTTTCCCTTTGGTATCCTGCAGTTATCAAATACGAGCTCGCTTGTGCAGGATGCTCTGATTCCCATTTTGTTTTCTTTTTTACCAAAAGAGAAGCCCGGAGTACCCTTCTCAACGATGAATGCTGAGAACCCTCTGGCGCCCTTGCTTCTGTTTGTGCACGCTATAACAGTAAACACATCAGCTTCTTCGCCGTTTGTGATCCATTGCTTTGTTCCATTGAGTACATACTCATCGCCGTCAAGCACTGCTGTGGTCCTTATACCGGCGGCATCACTGCCCGCATCGGCCTCAGTCAGCCCGAAAGCTGCCAGTTTTTTGCCTGCTGCTATATCGGGAAGGTATTTTTGCTTCTGCTCTTCATTTCCAAAAAGAATGATTGGGAATGTACCGAGCCCAGTTCCTGCAAACGCCAGTGAAATACCACCGCAAGCCCTGCTCAGCTCCTCCACGACCAGTGACATTTCAAAAACACCGCCGCCCAGTCCGCCGTACTCCTCCGGTATGTAAACTCCGCAAAGATCCGAATCAGCCAGAACCTTGATTATATCATGCGGAAACTTTCCTTCTTCATCATACTGGATCGCAACCGGTGCTATCTTTTCATCGGCGATTTTTGAAGCCAGCTCTTTAATCATCTGTTGTTCTTCGGTCAGGAAATAATCCATTAAACACACTCCTTTTCCTCTGGGCCTTAATATAACTGTCCTTTAATTTATTCAGCAAACAGCCCGACAATGACATTGTTTTAGTATTTACTAATATTATCTGGTAATAAAATCAGATATTTAAAGTATAATATAAATTTCTTTCCTGTGCAATAATTGATTTTTGCAAAAAACAGTTATTAAGGTTGACTCATATGAAAAAGTAAATTTCACCCCAATTCCACGGGTAGTGGAATTTAGTTCTGCAAATTAAGGCGAATGGGAAACATGGAAGTTACTTTTGCAAATATTTGCATTATGTGATATTCGCCCACGATACCCGTGTATGTCAAGGGCGGGCGGTTTCTGCCCGCTCATCGCAGGCGAGCCGAAGACCCTTTACATCCATTACATATATATCCTTTTGCCAACGGTCTGTCTCATAACAGACCGGCTGCCTTTCAGCGAGGACAGGGTTTGGGACAGAGTCCCAAGGTTTTGCCCTCTGCTCATGAAGGGTCAATCGCTCCAGCACATATGTGTAAACCATGTAGATGAGATTGTGCTCAATGAACGCTCTCTTTACAATTACGTGGATGATGGCATTTTTACGGCACGGAACATCGATATACCTTGTGTCGTACGCATGGGAAAACGTAAAAAAGAGGATTCTTTCAAGGTCGATAAAAAATGCCGTATCGGTCACACTTACCAGGATCTCTTAGAGTTCATGACAGATAATCCAGGTCTCCCCATAGTTGAAATGGGTTCAGTTGAGGGCAAGAAGGGAGGTAAGGTTTTACTGACGCTACATTTTACCGCACCTCAGCTTATGCTTGCATTCATAAGGAATGCAAACACGTCACAGTCTGTTTTGGATATCTTTAATAGACTCTATCTGGAACTCAACCCTGATATTTTCCGTGAGTTATTTAAAGTACTACTTGGAGATAATGGAAGTGAATTTTCCAATCCATCTGCTATTGACCGATTTGCAGGGTAATCAGAGAGTGCGTGTATTTTACTGCGATCCACAGGCTGACTACCAGAAGGGGGCTGTTGAGAACGACCATACTTTTATCCGGCGCATCATCCCCAAGGGAACTTCGCTCGATACGTTTACCCAAAAGGACATAACCCTTATGATGAATCACATTAACTCCTATGGGCGACCAAATCTCGGCGATAAGACACCATATGCAATCTTTGCCTCGCTCTATGAGAAGACATTTTAAGAAGGATGAACTTAGAACTTATCCAACCCGATAAGGTTACTCTAAATCCATCCCTACTAAAACACCAGAGGCACCACCTGCCATAACTTCATAAAGGCATCACAAACCGGGGTGGAATTTACTCTTGCAAAAAGTCAGCTAACATTTCACGCCTAGTTTGCTGTACCCTAAAATACGGTAGGTTTTGCTCCTGTAATTAATATTTAACCTACTAATGATCAAGAAGCATTAAAATAAATTGTTTTCAATCTAAATAAACACAGATTGAATCAACGATAGGGATTCCTATGGAATTTACTCTTGCAAAGTGGAATTTACTTTTTCAATTAACCAAAATTTCAACAAATTTTCAACAAATTTTTTTAACTGCATTGAAACTGTTGCATTACATTATCTAACCCAATACCGGGCGACTGATTCAGACTGCAAAAGTTGTTGCAAATTTCTTACCGCAACCAACACAACCACAGTTTTTGCTCAAAAATTCAAGTTTGGAGAGAGTAAAATTTACATAATTATGGTATATGTGTTATTATGATTCTATTTAACTAATTATACTATAGTTATTATACAAATATCCTCTCCTTACTTGATTTTTTGAGCAGCCAGATATATTACACTTTTATAATGCGTAATAACGCATCGTTCAAAGAAAATTTTTCGATTAGGCGATAATTTACTTCGTAAATTGCGATTAGTAGAAAATTTTTCTTACCACTGCGCATTTCAACGGGGCTGGTCGCAAGCAAGGCTTGCTGCTCGCCTGTGCGTCCGGGCTGGTCGCAAGTAAGGCTTGCTGCTCGCCTATGCGTCCGGGCTGGTCGCAAGCAAGGCTTGCTGCTCGCCTATGCATCCGGGCTGGTCGCAAGCAAGGCTTGCTGCTCGCCTATGCGTCCCTTGTGGGAGATATGCTCGCATCGTTTTCTTTTGATTAATCGAAAGAAAATATCTGAAAGGCAATCGGTACCCGCCACATAGCGTTTTTCAACCTGAAGGTTGAAAAGACGTATTGGCGTTTTTCAGCCTGAAGGTTGAAAAGACGCAAAGAGGTGGGGGACATCATTCGCATCGTTATAGTCAAGTAAACACTTCTATATAGTTTAATGTAGGGTGATTTTTAGGTTATGACTAGACTGGCTGCTTGATTTTTCAATTAATGGGGTAGTTCTCTATTCATGGCTTGCCTACTGCTTGATTTTTCAATTAATGGGGTAGTTCTCTGTTCATGGCTTGCCTACTGCTTGATTTTTCAACTAATTGGGTAACATCAGGGCAATAATCGGCATTTTATGTGCTATTAGGATACATAACCCAAGGCTTTGTTGCATTATTAGCCTGCACATCTATATAATTTATCCCTCTACTTGAAAAAATAAGCAGTCTACACATAATATTTCTCAGCACAGCGGGGTCAGGCTTGAAATATCCCCTTATTCTAGAGGTCAGGCTTGAAGCATTCCCTTATTCTAGAGGTCAGGCTTGAAGCATTCCCTTATTCTAGGAGTCAGGCTTGAAATATCCCCTTATTCTAGAGGTCAGGCTTGAAACATTCCCATATTCTAGATGTCAGGCTTGATATATTCCCTTATTCTAGGAGTCAAGCCTGACCCCCCTGTTTTATTTCAGGCTTGACCCTGCTGACCCAGTTCTCTGATCAAAAGCTCCTTGACCATGCCTGGGTTAGGCTTGACCCTGCTGACCCAGTTCTCTGATCAAAAGCTCCCTGACCATGCCTGGGTTAGGCCTGACCCCGCTGACCCAGTTCTCTGATCAAAAGCTCCCTGACCATGCCTGGGTTAGCCCTGACCCCGTTGACCCAGTTCTCTGATCAAGAGCTCCCTGACCATGCCTGGGTTAGCCCTGCCCTGTGATGCCTTCATGACCTGGCCTACCAGGTATCCGGCCGCCTGTGTTTTTCCGCTACGATAGTCGGCGATGGATTTTGGGTTTTCTTCAAGCACCCTCCTGATCAATTCCAAAAGGTCACCCTCTGAACTGATCTGGACCAGCCCCTTCTTCTCGACTATTTCCTCCGGCGTTCCGCCGTCTGTGAACATTTCTCTGAGAATCTCTTTACCTGCCGTATTACTGATCTTCCCGCCTTCGACCATTGCGATAAGCCTGTGAAGGTTAGCCGGCTTCACAGGGATATACTGTGGAGAAATGCTGTTTTCATTAATCAGCCTCAGCATATCACCCAGCACCCAGTTTGCAGCCGCTTTCGGTAAAGCGCCTTCGTTGACCGTATTCTCAAAAAACTCCGACAAATACCTGTCGCCTGTCAGTATATCTGCATCATCGGTACTCAGCTTATACTCATCTGTGAATCTTCTGTATTTCTCCATCGGTAATTCAGGCAAGGAGCTTTTTATCTCAGCGACAGCAGCCTCATTGATGATGACTGGGACAAGATCAGGTTCAGGAAAATACCTGTAATCATGAGCCTCTTCCTTGGACCTCATCGGTACGGTCCTACCCTTGCCGTTGTCCCATCTCCTCGTTTCCTGCACTATCTTATGACTCTCGTCGAACCGATAAAGCTCGGTCTGCCGCTTTTCCTCCTTTTCCAGCGCCTTTTGAAGCTCCCTGAAGGAGTTGATGTTCTTAAGTTCGACCTTGGTGTTATATTCCTTTTGCCCGGCAGGCCTCACTGAAATATTGGCGTCGCACCTGAGCGAGCCCTGCTCCATACGGCAGTCGGATATCTCACCATATTCGAGTATGGATTTAAGTATCCGCAAAAAGGTCACCGCCTCAAGAGGTGAGCGCATATCCGGTTCTGATACTATCTCTATCAGCGGCACCCCCGTCCTGTTATAATCAACCAGCGAGTACGGCTCATCATCCAGGTGTATGAGTTTTCCCGCATCCTCCTCTATATGTATTCTGTTTATGCGAATCTTTACATGCCTTCCCTCACAATCAAATTCCACAGCTCCTTCGCTGCATATCGGCTGATCATACTGAGATATCTGATAAGCCTTCGGAAGGTCAGGGTAAAAGTAATTTTTTCTGTCCATCTTGCTTATATTATTAATTTTACAGTTCAGTGCCATCCCAGCCTTGACGGCAAAATTCACTACTTCCTCATTGAGCACCGGGAGCGTCCCCGGAAGGCCGAGGCATACCGGGCACGTATTCTCATTCGGCTCTGACGCAAATTTCGTTGAACACCCACAGAATATTTTGGATTTTGTGTTTAGCTCCGCATGTATTTCAAGTCCAATAATCGTTTCATAATTCATTCGTCCTACCTCCTTGCTATGTTTATCATATCTGGCTATTCCTATCACAGTCTGTACCCATACCGTAATATAAGGCTATTGCACAGCGATCTCTCTTAGCTTCGTTCGAGCTAATCATCTTCTATACATTTGCATGTATGGATGAGAGACTTCATATAACCATCACCTGTTTAAATTTTGCACCATATTGTCATTTCTCAAACCCACTCACTGATTTATCAGCACATGCTTTTGTAATCTACTCACTACCCTGTCATAGTTGAAGCTCCGATGCTCACATACTGCCATTATAGTTGAAGCTCCGATGCTCACTCACTGCCCTGTCATAGTTGAAGCTCCGATGCTCACATACTGCCATTATAGTTCAAGCTTCTGATTCTGCTTACTGCCATCATAGTTCAAGCTTTAATTCCTGTTCCAACGCATAGGCTGCCTGCAGCATCGTTTGCTCACCATAATGCGGTCCGATAAGCTGAATCCCGATAGGCAGCCCCTCACGGCTGAATCCACATGGAATCGATATTGCCGGAAGCCCCGCCAGATTAACGATGATCGTATATATATCGGCAAGATACATCTGAAGAGGGTCACCGCTCCTCTCCCCTATTTTAAAGGGAAGCACAGGCGTAGTTGGTCCAAGAATAAGGTCATAGCTGCCGAAAACCCCGGCAAGCTGGCTCCTCAGTACTTTCCTGTACTTCTGTGCTCTGTTGTAGTATGCGTCATAGTAACCAGACGACAAAGCGTACGTACCCAGCATTATCCTTCTCTTAACTTCAGTACCAAAAGCTTCGCTCCTTGATTTTTCAATCAGCTCTTCTATATCCGCATAATCTTTTGCTCTGTATCCATAACGTATGCCGTCATACCTGGCCAGGTTGGAGCTAGCTTCAGCAGAAGAAATAATATAATAGGCTGATAATCCGTCACCGGCAGCGGGAAGAGAGATTTCATCCACTGCCGCCCCAATGCTCTCGAAATGCCTGATGCTGTCTTTTATTGATGATGCAATCTCGCTGTCCAGTCCATCTGTGATGTACTCTTTAAGAACGCCGATCTTCAGGCCTTTAATATCCATGCCGAGCCGACCCGCATAATCCTGCTGATATTCGCCTCTGTACGACGTGCTGTCCTTATCATCTTTACCCTGAATAACTTGCAGCATCAGCGCACTATCTTCCACTGTCTTTGACAGAGGTCCTATCTGATCCAGCGAAGAGCCGAATGCGATAAGTCCATACCGTGATACAAGCCCGTAGGTAGGCTTCAGACCGACGATCCCGCAGAAAGCGGCAGGCTGCCTTATTGATCCGCCGGTGTCAGAACCCAGCGAAACCGGCACCATCCCTGATGCGACCGCTGCAGCTGAGCCGCCTGAAGAGCCGCCAGGCACTCTGTCGATATCCCGTGGATTTTTTGTAATTTTGAATGCGGAATTCTCAGTGGATGAACCCATTGCAAATTCATCCATATTTGTTTTCCCTATGATGATCGCATCCTCGCCCATCAGCTTCTCAACAACAGTTGCATTATACGGAGGAATGAAGCTCTCAAGCATTTTTGATGCACAGGTAGTTCTGATACCATCAGTACATATATTATCCTTTACCGCAACCGGTACTCCCGCAAGTCTTCCGACTGGCATTCCCGCCCTGATCTTCTCATCAATCACTTTTGCCTGAGCCTTTGCACTTTCTTCACAAATGGTCAGAAAGGCTCCTATCGTTTCTTCAGTTGTCTTTACTTTTTCAATATACATTTTTGTGATCTCAAATGCCGAGCATTTTTTCTCAGCTACACCGTTACTGATTTCACGTGCACTCATAGATCCGGTGCTGCCCTTATTTGAGCTCATAAAACCGTTGCCAATCCGAAACTCACTCATATAACATTTTCTCACTCGATCACCTCCCGCTTATTCAAGTATCCTGGGAACCTGTATATATGTTCCTCGCATTGACCCTGCATTTCTAAACAGCTTTTCCCTGTCCTTGAAAGGTGCGTTTTCATCGGCTCTGACAACCGATTCCCTCTCGCCTGTGATCTCATCCGGATTCACATTTTCAAGATCCATCCTGTCGATGGACTGAAAGTGATCCAGAATGCCATCAAACTCCCCGGTCAGCTTTACAAGCTCCTCATCATTGAAACGGAGCCTTGCAAGCTTTGCAATATAGATAACATCATCCTTCGATATTTTCATAAGTCACACACTCCTTCACGCAATAATTCCTTGCCTCATACAATATTTCCTTGCCTTTCTGCTATGATTCCATGCTTGATGCAATAATTCCATGTCCTATACAGTATTTCCATGCCTCCTACGGCTCCAGCCTTTTAATATCCCTTGGAAACAGTGACGCTTCACGAATATTGGCAAGATCCAGTATCTTCATAGTGAGCCTTTCAAGGCCTATGGCGAAGCCTCCGTGCGGCGGCATACCGTATCTGAAGCTGTCAAGATAAAACCCGAAGCTTTCAGGATCAAGACCGAATTTTACGATGTTCTTCCTTAGCATTTCATAGTCATGGATCCTCTGTCCGCCTGTGGTAATTTCAAGTCCTTTATATATCAGATCAAAGCTCTGTGTCAAATCAGGATCATCGGGATCCGGCATTGTGTACATTGGTCTTTTGGATACGGGATATCCTGTCAGAAAAACAAAATCCGAGCCATAAGCTTCCCTCACATACTCCGACAGCAGCTTCTCTCCTTCAGCATCGATGCCGCTGCCAGGCGACCGCTTTGCAAACTTTTTCAGAAGTATATTCTGAGCTTCTTTCAGCGGGATCCTTGGTATTTCCAATCTGTCAGGCAATTTTGCACCATACATCTCAAGTTCCTTATTGCAGACTGTTCTGAGATGCTGGAACAAATAGATAATATACCCCTCCTCCAGGTCCATAAGATCATCGGCGCTGTCAATAAAGCCCATCTCAACATCCATACTGACATATTCACTCAGATGCCTCCATGTGTTATGAAGCTCGGCCCTGTATGCATGCCCAACCTCGTAAACCCTCTCCAGACCTGCTCCCACCATCATCTGTTTATAAAACTGAGGACTCTGGGCGAGAAATGCCCTCCTTCCGAAAAAATTCACCGTGAACATCTCCGAACCGCCCTCAGTACTGCTGCTGATTATTTTCGGGGTGTGGATCTGGGAAAATCCGTTTTCTCTGAGATAACTCCTGAATGCTTCCTCTATTTCCTGCTGCACCTTTAATACTGCACTCATTTTGGGCGCTCTCAGGCTGATGGTCCTGTTATCGAGCTGAGTTTCCAGCGAAGCCCTGACCCTGCCCTTGTTGATCTCAAATGGCAGCATATCATAGTAAGCCGCCCCTGTGATGCTGATCGAGTCGGCATGTATCTCGGCCCCTGAAGGAGCTTTATCGTTTGTCACTTTTTCCCCAGATGCTTCAATACTCATTTCAAGTCTCAGATCCCTGACGGTCATATCATCAGTTACTATCTGAATTATGCCCGTTTTGTCCCTGAGATGGACAAAAGCGACCCTGCCGATACAGTTTATATTGTGCACCCATCCCTTTACCATTACTTTCTTCACATCATTTTGAAATACTTCTGCCGCATACGACCTTTTCATACGATATCTCCTCCTTTTCTCAGATTTGTTAAGTATTAAGCTGGCGTACCATTTACGCCGTTTCATTATGACACATTGCTCAAAAGAAAATTTCTCGTTTTGCCGCCTCGCTTTACCGTATCGCAATAGATAAGGATCCTGAGGCCCCGGAAGCTTACCGATCCTATCGTTGAATCAGTAAACCGGATTCACCAGCAGTTGATCAAGCTCTTCAATCAACTGAAGTTTCCTTTTAGGTACAAATAAAAAATCCCGTCCCCATACAATTTAATGTACAGGGACGGGACGTATTTACATTCCGCGGTGCCACCCTGGTTAGCCTGAAAGCTCACCTCGTTTCGGTACGGACCTGTCTGAATACCCCTTCATAGACGATACCAGTTCTGTCGATACCTATTCCCTTTATCGGTGGAAATCCGCCCAGGCCTACTTTCAATAATGATTTGGGTTGGGAGCTCGGAAGCGTTCTTCGATGTATGCATCATGCGGAGCTTTCACCCTCCCCCGCTCGCTTTAAATCAACATTACATATACTCTCTTCGTCATCGCATTTTCATTTTCAACAAATGTTGATATATATTATAACCATTATCCAGAAAATACACAATAGAAAATTTAAATTTTTCTGTTAATCTCTTGATTTACATAATTGACTTAATTGAAAAAGTAACCGTTTAACTATTAATTTGCTCTTTGATTTGCTATCAGACTTGGTTTAATCTCCCTGGCTCCTTTGCTTCCCAGCTTCCCAGCCTCTCAGCATCTGAGCCTTATCACAAAGGTGGCCCCTTTCCCGGCTCCTTCGCTTTCCGCCCAGAGCTTACCGCCCATCTCGGCCATATAGCCCGCACAGGTGTGCAGACCAAACCCATGCCCATCCTCCTTGGTGGTAAACCCATATTCGAAGATCCTGCCCAGAAACTCGCCCGGGATTCCCCGTCCGGTATCTGATATTTTTATATATTCAAACTTATCGTCCTGGTCCACCGTTATTGTCAGGATCCTGTTTCCCTCAGGCACATCCAGCATTGACTCCGAGGCATTGTTGATAATGTTGACCAATACATGCAGCAGCTTTGTTTTCTGAACCAGTGGTTTGGTGAGGTTTTCACAGTAATTGCGCACAACCTGGATTTGTTTTTTCTGAAGAATGACAGAGTTCATAAGAAGTGCGTCCTCTATCAGCATCACTATATCAAGCTCATCCAACATCTGTCTGTTGCTGGTGTAGTTGCTCTGTGCGGCAATGATATCCTCGATGGCATATATGTTTTTCAACAGTCTTTCAATATGTTCCATAAGCTGGGACCTGTAGTCGGTAATAGGTGCTTTGAGCTTCGTATAATATTGCATCAGTTTTCTGCCCTTTTCATTCTTCAATATGAATTCCTCAATATTCTCCAGATTGCTTTCCAGCAGCTCGTTGGCACTAATGAAATCATTAAGCGGCGAATTTTTTACAAGATCCATTACCAGTTGAACACTTGTGTTTATACTGTTAAGGATGTTCGCAACATTGTGCAGGGCTCCCGAAACAATATTTGCCATGCCCTTCCTGTGGGCTTGCTCGACAAGTCTTTTGTAGCTCGATTCCAACCTGTCCAGAATAGCAGTACCCCTCAATGCCGTACTGAGGTTTATGGCAAGTGCGCTGTATGTCCTTTGATCCATTGGCCCTGTTTCAAAAATCACAAAGCCTATAGGCTGCTCCTCCACGTAAAGCAGTTCCGCCATCATTTTATAAGGCCTGTCCTCTTTAAAAAGAATCCTGGACAAAATTTTCCCTGCATGTCCGGATAAATTACTTTTTCTAGATACTCTCTTTCCATTGTTATACTCAAATATAAGCGAACAATTTTCAAACATGTTGCCGGAGCCATCACTATCGTTGAAAACAAACACACAGCAGCCTGGTATGCCTAGTCTTACAAGGCATTCTTCAAGAGATTGCAGCAAACTGTCCCTGTTGTAGTTATCTGCAAGCTTATAACTGGCCACCTGCAGATCATTATTCTCCAGCATGAAATGTGCCGCATTGCTTGACAATGCATTCCCCTTTTTATCCAAATAAAGTACCTGTGCCTGCTGGAACATATTTTCAGCCCATAAGTAGCAGTCTATATCGCCTGAAAGATAAGGTATAAAGTATGGAAGGAGTATCTTTCGAAAAACACCTACAATAACATCCTTGTCATACATATCCTTGCTGTTCTCGAAATCACCCAGAAGTTTTTCGAATGTATCCAAAAAAGCTAATGTATCCTTACTGCTGCTATTTCCGCATCTGTTACGAAAGCTCAGGCAAAAGGCCTCCAACAAAGCAGAGATATCAAACCCGGCCAATTCCTTTCCCAATACATCCTCAATATTTCGGAGATCATCTTCTGTAAGCTCATCAAATGCTATACCTGCAGTCAAGATCTCTCCGGCAGATGCGTTGAGTACATTTTGAGGCAGACAGCCGCAGGTTTCCCTGTAGATTATCCTTCCCTCAACCTTTGTGGTAAAGGGTGTCTTTCCGGTTCGAAGCAATTCCGCCATCTTTTCACAGGATACATAACCGAGCTCTCTATATGGGAAATATACCGTTGTTATCGGAGGAGATGAGAATCGGACCACATCGCTTTCTTCATAGCTTGTCACAGCAATATCTCCGGGAACTTTCAGCCCTCTGCTCAAAAGCTCGTCCAGCAGGTCCTTTGTTTCAAAATTATACAAAGAAACAATAGCGTCAAATTCCACTTTCCTCTCATCTAAAAGGATAGAAACTGCCTTTCTTCCTCTCATATTGAAAATCACATCGTTTAGAAGACTGCGTTCGACTAAAAGGTGAGGGTCATAAACTCCCCGTTCCTTCATTAGACTCACATAAATATCCGCTCTGGCATCTTTCCAGAATGGTTCAACAAACGCTATCCTCCTGTAGTTATGGTGATCCAGCAGATGCAGCAGCAATTCCTTTACGTATTGATCTCCCGGGAAATAAGTATGGGGTATGTCCGGGAAACCCGAAGCAATGCTGTAAAGCGGGACTTTATCGAACATCTGTCTGAAATCCTTGTGTTTGTCGGTCCCTGCCCACCCAAGGAACATCAGTCCGTCTATATCATATTGGAGTATGTGCTGCAGAGCCTGACCTGTAAAAGACTCAAGATTTGTATTATGATAATCGTAATGGCCGAATCGTATGACGTTCATATCGTTTTTTTCAGCTGCATCGATTATACCTGCTGTTATAAACCCAGCCTGCTCCATGTAGGCATTCTCGTCAAGATAACCTACTGTAAGCCTTTTATTAGCGCTGACAAAGTTCTTTAGTTTATAAAAATTATCCGACAAAACATACTCCATTATGAAATCACCCGATTTCTTTCCTGAATTTCAGCATAAATGACGCCCCAAGACCGGCTCCTCTGCTTCTTGCTGTTATTGCTCCTCCCATTTCCTCCATATAGCTTTTACAACTGCTTAATCCCATCCCCCGTCTGTCTTCTTTAGTAGAATATCCGTTGAGAAAGATTCTCTCAAGCTGTGATTGCGTCATACCGCAGCCATTATCCGCCACCTCGGCATATATTCCATCTTCATCCTCATATATCGATAATTTAAGAGATCGTTCGTCCGGTGGTGTATCTTTCAGAGCCTCTATCGCATTATTTATCAGACTTAAAAAAACATGGAACAGCTTTATTTTCTGGAACGATACCTTTACAGAAGACCGGAAATCCTTTAGTATCCTGATGCCGTATTTCTCGATTGAAATAGAATGCAGCCTTATGACATCTTCCAGTACGCTTGCAATATTCAGTGTCTCAAAGCATGTGTCGACGCCTGCATATCGCTGCTGCGAAATAATAATGGCATTTACCTCATTGACCTTCTCATTCAAGCGCCATGCATGGTATAGCAGCTTCTGCTGAAGCTCCAACAGCGGAAGACTTATTTGCAGTATAAATTTCATCAGTTTTTTTGATCTTCCGTCATTGCTGAAAAATCCCGTCAGGTCACCAAGGTTGTTTTCAAGCATATCATTTACAGACTCAAGGTCCATAAACACACTGTTTGTGGCCAGCTTACGCATCATAGTTGCAGAAGCGTTCATGCTGTTGAGCGTATTTCCGATGCCATGCAGGATCTCTGATGCTACCTCCGCCATGCCTTCCCTCTGCGCTTGTTCTACAAGCCTCCTATATGCGGCATCGAGCTTTCCAAGCAGTATTGAGCCGTTCAGTGCTGTACTGATATAAGATGTTATGATCTGGTACATCCTCTCGCCAAGTGGTCCCGGCTCAAAGAGCACAAATCCAATATGATCATTCTGAACATGAAGCAAATGTGCGAATAACGTCACCGCCCTGCTATTTCCGGACATCATATCAGCAAGGTATCTTCTGGCATCATCAGAACTGTTTACAGCCTTGATCGCTGACCTTTCTCCCGAGTATTCGAACGAAAGGCTATAGTTGTCAGATAAGCCATGTTCGCCGCCTTCGTCAAACAAAAAAATACGGCAGCTGTTGATATTAAAAAGCTTTAAACTATTGACAAGGGAATCCATTAATTGATCTTTATCGAATTTGGTGATGAAAAACCTTCCAATTTCCTGCACGAGTTGGTAAGATGACTTTTGGTTTGATTTTTCAAAAATCTCCATATTGGCAATAGTATCTCTTGTAAGCACCTGAGCCTGCTGAAATATGTTCCCCGACCAAAGCATGGCATCGGGTTCATTTATCAGGTATGGCATCAGATACTGCCTAAAAATGGTGATGATATCTTTTTCGGCTGATGATTCCATCCAGTATGATATGCTTCTCAGTTCATCAGACAGTACATTAAGAAATCCATGTCCAGCTCCGGTAGGTCCAGCTCCGGTAGGTCCTGCTTCGGTGCGTCCATCTCCGGCGCTGTACCCTTTTATAAAAGCATCCAACAGCCTGCCGAAGTCAACCCCTGTGTTCCTGAATTGTCCGGACAGCGCATCAGCTATCTCCTTCTTCTCGTCATCGGTTATATCGCTGAGCTTCCTGCAGGTCTTTAGACCATTATTTTCAGTGATCGATCTCACCGATACAGGGCGGCAGCCGCAGGATTTCCTGTATAATATCCTGCCTTTGACCTCTGTACTATGTTCTACACAGCCAGTGTCAAGGTAATCAACCAATTTTTCGCAGGCTTTGTATCCCAGATCCCTCCATGGGAAATCGATTGTAGTGATCCCAGGTGATGAAAACCTGCCATACTCACCCGCTTCATAACTTGCCAGAGCAATATCCTCCGGTATGTTAAAGCCCCTTCTCTTGAGTTCATTAAGTATTTCAACAGTCTCCAGCACATACATCGACACGATTGCATCAAACTGTGCTTTCCTCTCGTCAATCAATATTGACAGCGCTTTTTGTGCCCGCTCGCCGGAATCAAGCCCGGCAATATTCTTCTCATCCACGTAAAGCTCAGGATGATACATCCCATACTCTTTCATTGTTTCGATATAGATCTCGTTACGGCCGTCCATACAATATGTAGGTATATATGCTATTCTCCGGCATTGGTGCTCTTTTATCAGGTGCACAAGCAGCTCCTTTGTATATAAGTCACCTGCAAAATATACTCCCGGGATATCATCAAACGTAGAGCCTATACAGAAAAGCGGAATATTTCCAAACCGTTTCATGAATTCATCATAATTATACATAGCACCGGCCAGCGACCATGCCAGAAAAATAAGTCCGTCTATGTCATACTGGGCTATATGATCCAGTATCATATTTGCCTTTTGCAGCGCACCTCGTCCGGCATACGGAGAAAAACCGCCAAATCGGATTATGTTTACATCAAATTTTCTGGCAGCCTCAAATATTCCCCTCATAAGTTGACTATGAAAGGAATCATCAACATTTTCATCAAGAAAGCCTATCGTATACCTATGTTTTTTCCTTATAAACAAACTATCGGCATCCTGCATGATACTTACCAGCCTTATTGATATATTGTGCTGCATCCCTGGTTTAATCTGATCAGATTTTTTACGAGATCACTGTTCGGGAATAGAATTGCATTGATTCAGATTATATTAATTAAATTATACTACAGATTAAACTTATTGCAATATTTATCGAATTATGCAAATATCTCAAATTAAAACGAAAACACAGTTTACATATTCCATATATTGCTGTCGAAACACCCCCTAAAAAAGAACCGACACTTCCGAATTTTATATTATTACACATCGTGCAAAGAAAATTAGATATAAATCATCGATAAGCTTACGGAGGAAGTATGAAAATGAAAACCAAAATACGTAACCTGGCTGCAGTATCACTTCTTGCTATAGCAATATCATCCGTTCCTACGGTCTCCCTCGCACAGGAAGACTTCAGCCCCAGCGCATGGGCAGCTGAAAAAATCGCCGTGAGCGCCAGATCCGGTATAATACCTGAAGGATTTGAAGCAAAGCCATACAACGAAAGCATATCCCGGGGTGATTTCTTCGAACTTGCAGTAAACACATGCAGGCTTTATGGCATTGTATTGCCAAAGCTTCCCGAAAATCATCCGTTCACCGATACCCAGGAGCCGGCGGTAGAATATGCATATCTACTCGGCTTGACCCAGGGTACGGCACCCGGCATTTTTAGTCCTGATAAGCCGCTGACAAGGGAGATGGCTGCAGTCGTGCTATCAAGGATACGATTGTTGATTGAAAATACAACAAGCAGAAGAACTGAAAAACCGGATCGAGGCTATTCGGATGAGCGAGGAAGCTCAGACAGTGAAGACACCTCTGCCGGCGAAGATAATTCAGGCAGCACAAGCGGTCCTATCTACAGGACAAAGGAAGGTGTAATGGCATATATCCCTCCAATGGACGAACAACAGGCAGTCATGGTACTAAAGGAACATTCCGCTGACAGTAAACAGGTGTCAAAATATGCAAGACCGGACATGGCCGACATGTACTCCCGCGGTCTGATCGCAGGTACAGGTGGAGGCCTGCTCGAGCCAAAAAGCGAAATAACCCGCGAACAGGCTGCACTTTTATCTTTGAATGTCCTGGCATACTGCGACAGCTCACGTATAATAGCAGAAGACATCGATGGCTGTGTAATACCGGCCCCGTCGGCTATCGACATATCATCCTCGTATAGCAGGCACAATGCATATCTGAGCTGGCATCAGGCAGCATCGGCAGCAGCATACGACATCACTGTCTTCAGCAATGGTGTTAAGGTTTACAATTCACTGATACAGGACAATCACATTGACCTGCGCAGCAACTCACTGTACGACAGCATTTTCGGCGGAGAAAACCGGCTCATTCATGTTACACTGCAGGTAGTTCCGGTAGACAGCGAAGGAAGACTGTCAATATTCAAAATGAAAAAGGATTTCACGATAACCCCATGGAAAAACCTGAATGAGCTGATCACAGGCGATCCTGCCAAAAGCCAGTTTGCTGACATCAGCGAAGCTGAGCAGAACATGACAAGCATCAAGATCAGGGTCTGGAACCTTACTGCCTCAGGCACGAAAGAAACAGTAACAAAAAGCTTGAAAGTCAATAAGAACGTCGCTGAAGATGTGAAGAAAATATTTGATGATATATACAATGGGAAGGAAAGGTTCCCTATAAAAAGCGTTTCAGGCTACGCCTACAGAGATGGGAAATCACAGCATTCCAACGGAACAGCGATAGACATAAACCCAAATGAAAATTATTTTCTTCTAAGCAGCGGTAGGATATCAGCCGGCTCCTTATGGAAACCGGGTGTGAATCCATACTCAATAAAGCCGGGCGGTGATGTAGTGCGTGCCTTCAATAAATATGGCTGGCATTGGAGCCCTGACATGAAATGGCCAAACGGAAAGGACTATATGCATTTCAGTCTGCTCGGAAAATAAGCAGACAGCTTCGGGGATCCCGGATCAGAATCTGCGATCCCAGGTCATTTTCATTGACATCATTCATCATATATTTATGCGACCCGTAAACTATAAATCATCATGCTTCACAATATACAGTTTTCAGACAAAGCCACAGCCATTTCCCTCCTCCATTAATTCAGCTGCAGCTTGAAGTACAGCCTGGGAGATTCTGCTGCAAAACTGCCTTCTGCAAATAATATATTATTCCTCATCTTGATCTGGACCAGGTTCAGGATTCTTATCAGCTCCCCTCTCTCATTCTCATCCATAGTGAACTCGACCCCGTATTGAAACAAATCATCCTCAAATTCTCCGCCCCACACAGGATAGCCATACAGTTTCAATTCTACACCAATTAATTCCGCTGTAAATTGCAATAGAAAGTCCTTTTCAACAGGTAACTGCAAATTAGTAACAAAGCATAAGCCTCCCGCTCCTATGTTTTTTATCAGTACCTTCGTATTTCCCACATTTACATTCTTTCCCCTGATCTTTAGAATCATCAGCTCAGCCTGCAGCAGCTGATGGAACTTTAGCCTGAAATAACTTCGCCTGTCATCACGGGGCGATACTGGTGCATTGTTGACAATCACCGGCTTTAACTTTCTCCTGGCCAGCATCCTTTCAAAATCCTCCGAGGGAACCGGTCTGCTGTATATATATCCCTGTCCTGTATAGCATTTTATTTCCCGCAGATAATTCAACTGTTCCCAATTCTCAATCCCTTCGGCCACCAGTTTGATTTTCAGTTCCTTTGCCATGTTGACTATATTTCTGATAATTACAGTACTGGTTTCATCTGCGTTTATATTTCTGACAAAAGATCCGTCCATCTTGATGATATCGATATTGAGTGAGTTCAAATAAGCCAGCGAAGAGTAACCTGATCCGAAATCATCAAGCGCTACCTGTATTCCGAGGGATTGAAGCCTTTTTATATCCGAGATCACCTTATCGGTCTTGTTCATTAGTATACTTTCCGTAATCTCCATAACCAGGAAGTTTGGGTCCAGCTTAAATTCATCAATGATTTTTTTGATATTATCAACAAAGTCATTTTGGAAAAACTGAATGCATGAAAAATTGACCGCTGCCTTAACCGCCGGAAGCCCCTTATCAAGCCATTGCCTGTAGTTACAGCATACCTCCCTCAAAATCCAGTTTCCGATATTTATGATAAAGCCCGTTTCCTCAGCCAGAGTTATAAATTCTTTCGGTGATACCATTCCCCATTCCGGGTGTTCCCACCTGATCAATGCTTCAACGGCAATGATCTCATTAGCCGCAAGGTTGACAATAGGCTGATAATAAGCCCGGAGTTGATTCATATCAATAGCTCTGTGCAAATCATTGCGAAGTTCGAATTGTTTATAGTTTTGTATACTTATGTCTGATGAATAGAATCCGAACCTGCTCCTGGTTTCATCCTTACTCCAAAACAATGCAGATTCGGCATGCATGATCAGGGTGTCTACATCCTGTGTATTCGCATCATATAGACTTATTCCCATATTTACATTTACACTTAACTCATACTCATCTACTTTGAAGCTCCGGTCAAATAGCTCCATAATATCTTCGGCATATTCCTTATGCCTCTTATCAGCTCCTCCACTTTGCACTATGAATGCAAATCTCACTCCCGAATAACGGCAGAGATAATCCGAACCGCCCAGCAATGATCTTAGCCTTTCTGCAATACGAATAATCAGCAGGTCTCCGACTTGGTATCCTAACGCATCATTAATGTATTTGAAGCCATCAATCTCCAGCATCATCAAAGCAAATCCAGCATAAGCTTTTTTCGTCTGGTGACATAATAGTTCAACTTTGTCTTTGAAATATATCTTGTTAGGAAGTCCGGTCAATTCGTCATGGGTTGCGACATATGAAATCTGCTTCTCCATTTCGACCCTTTTGGTTATATCCCTGAAATTGACTGCAATTCCGTTTATAGCAGGCTCGTCTGTAAGATTCTGCATGCAAACCTCAAGATATATACCCTTTCCTGTTTTGGTCCTGAAAAAGATGTCTTCCCTGATTTCCTTGCCGACTTCACTTAAGGCTGACTGCAGCATCCTTTCCATTTTCTTCTGCCCTTCGCCGCTATAAAAATCAAATACTTTTTTGCCTACACGCTCCTCCGGTTTATAACCAATGATCCTTTCAGATGCTTCACTGATGTATTCTATCGTTCCATCCGGTGCAAGGATCTCAAATACATCATTGGATTCCTGAACTAAAATCTGAAACCTCTTGTGGACCCTGCTTATTTCTTCCTGCTTTTGCTCTATTGTCCGTTGGAGTTCCTTTCTTTCCGTGATATCCCGTATTGCTCCATGTATAAGTACTGGACGATCCTGATCATCAAAATTTATTCTTATTATTTGATACAAATTCCGCACTGAGCCATCTGGTCTAATAATTCGGAATTCCATGTCAAACGGCTCTCTGGGCGGATTATCAAGCACACTGTGTATCATATGAATGTCATCAGGATGTACAAACTTCAAAAATCCCTCATGTGTCTGATCATATTGATCACACTCTATCCCAAAAATCCTGTATGTCTCATCAGACCAATAATTAATGCCTTTGACTACATCCATTTCCCAGCTTCCCGTATTGGTAAGCTGCTGAGCTTCAGCAAGATTTCTGTAGCTCTTTTTCAGCTTGTCCTCTAAAAGCTTCTTTTCGGTTATATCCTGCAATACTCCCAGTATACCTGTGACATGGCCGTCTTTATCAAATAATGGCTCTCCCTTTGTCACGACATATTTGACCAACCCTTCATCCTGGGGAATACGGTATTCCAATTGATAACCTCTTCCCCCCAGGCACTCAGACACTGCACTTTGCATTTTTTCCCTATCCTCGGGATGAATAAGCTTTAGCAGACTATTGAAGCTTCGTTCAAAGCTTTCCGGAGCAACGCCATAGATCCTGTAAACCTCATCGGACCAAAATATTTCATCACTTATTACATCATATTTCCAGCTTCCGACACCGGCGACTCTTTGCGCCAGGTTCAGATCCTCTTCCAATGACTTTAAATTGTTCTCTGAAATTTTCTGTTCAGTAATATCCTGCAAAATACCTATCACTTTGACGGGAGTCCGGCTTTCATCATAAAGTGTCTTTGTTTTTTCATGGACATACCTGGTCGTACCACTCTTTGTAATAATCCGGTAATCCATTTCATATTCTCCGCCTTCAAGAGCGCTCTCAATGGCTAGCCTTACCATATGCAGATCGTCCGGATGAACAAATGAATATAAACTGCTCAGACTGCCATCGAAATCCTGCGAAGAACAGCCGAATATTTGATAGATCTCATCAGACATAAAAATTTCATCATTCCTGATATCATGTGTCCAGCTTCCGATATGTGCAAGCTGCTGTCCATAAAAGAGATTCTCCTTAAGCTGATCAAGGCCCTTTTTTAACTCCTCTTTAATTTTTTCTGAATTTTCAATCTTAATTAGCTTTTTTAGTATATTATCGCTTATGAAAGACATATTCATCCTCCAAAATATCATTCCGGGTTGAAAAGACGTATTAGCGTTTTTCAGCCTGATGGGCTGTTAAGAGGTGGGGACATCCTTCGCCCCGTTATACAATACCTGCTTCGTCTAAACTAAAAATATATTACCCGGTATTTATTGTTAATTAACATTATTTATCGACAAAATGAACCACTGCATTTTGAACAGCGGTCCATTATCAAACTGTTTATTTCACTCTGGTCATTACAACGCATCGTTATATTACCTTGATATAAACGGAAGCGGATTTACCGGTACTCCGTTCTTTCTGACCTCAAAGTGCAGGTGAGGCCCTGTAGCTCTGCCTGTTTCGCCTGCTGTGCCTATTATGTCGCCTCGGGCAACCCTCTGGCCCTTTTTGACCTTTATGGTATCATTATGACCGTAATAGGTCGTATAGCCGTTCTCATGGTCAATGATAACAAGCTTACCATAATTGCCGCTCCAGCCTGTGAATTTGACCACACCGCCGTCAGCTGCCTTATTGGGGGAACCTTTGGGTACACCTATGTCAACGCCTGAATGTCTTTCACCCCATCTGGCTCCAAACCTGGAGGTTATGGTACCTCCCCTGCTCGGCCAGATGAATTCGCCGTATGCCATCGTGCGGGGCCTCGCTTTTGTACCCTTCAATACGACTTGTGTTTCGGGAGGTGTTATAACAAATTCGTCTACGACCCGGGTTTCATCCAATATGCCATTGATACTAATTTTCTCTGCCTTTACCTGCTTTTTGCCCTCCGTACCCTTTACCTTGACCTTGGTATCACCCTTATAAAGCTCTGAGGTTTCTTCATACTCCACAGCAAATGGAACTGAATCTTCATATGCTTCGGTGACACACTGCCGAACGTTTATCATATATCTCGGCACAGAAAGGCTCAACTCCTGTCCGATGGAAATTCTGTGTATATTCAGCTCCGGATTGGCCCTTTGTATATCTTTGAGACTTACGCCCAGTTTTTCTGCAATCTCGCTTACTGTATCACCTTCCTGAACCACATACCTGCGGACTGTCTCATTCTCCTTTGTAATACTGCTGTAAACCTCGTCCGGTTCTTGCAGTTTGTCTGCTGTGACATCCCTTTGTATGATGCTTACGCTTTCAAGAAACCCAACAGTGCTGCCATTTTCACTGTCCTGAATGAAAGGAGCCTTTATTTTTTCAAGGATTCCCTCAGCAGATGTCCTGTCTCTGAGATATGCAATATCAGTACCGTCCACATTGATCGCAAATGCTCTTGCTTTAAGCTCCATACTGTTTTTAAGCTGAGTCAGCGACGTTTTTGATGCTGTATCTATTACTTTGCTGTTATCCGGAAGGTAAACCTCCTTATAACCTATGTCGTTTAGAACAAGAACCTCAGTCCCGTATTCCTTCTCTGCATCTCTTACAATATCCTCCACAATGTTTTGAAAAACAGTCTGACTTTCTACTATCCCTATCGGCGTATCATCCAAAATGACTTCATAAGCCCTTGTAGATTGGACAAGCAGCGCTACGGTTATTATTGTTGTTATTATCACCATAGGTATCATCAATATCTTTTTATCGAATGTTTTTTTCATTTCATCTCCGTTTATGTATACAAATAAATATAGTTCGAATAAAATATGGCTTGCAAATATATTCTTGATCTTACTAAATTTATTCTATACCTTTGCCAAGTTTATTTTATGGCCTTACCAAGTTTATTTTATAGCATAATTATATAAATAAATTATTAACAAATATTTAACGTTAATATTCGTCAATTAACAGGGATGCTTTATCAGCGGGACTTAAATACCGTAAGCCGGGCAGAACCGTCACCCTGCATGGAGTCAAATTCATATATCCACACTTCTATGTTATCCGCATCATGCTCAGAAAATTCATTACCCATTTTAACATATAATTGCTGCTGACATCGGTCATTTCCAAAGTTTTTGTAACAAGGCTCTATATTTATGTTTTTTTGCACCACCGCCATGTGTATATGATTTTGCCAATACCGTCTGCCTCAACTGCCTATAACTGTAATATGATCCACTTTTGTGAATTACCTGACAAATGTATAGGTAAAATAGGTCAAATTTCTTATTCACTAATTGTCAAAAAAATGGTAAAATAGTAGCATAATCAGGAAAAATGTCGATTAACATACAACATCTCGGAGGAAATTAATGATAAAAAATCGAAACAAGCTTATTATAGTAAGCATCCTGTTATTACTATCTTTTATAATAGCTTCTGCAGGTACGTTTGCAGCTTCAAAGCCTGTGCTCAGAAAGGGCATGAACAGCAGTGCGGTAAAAACACTACAGACCAACCTAAAAAAGCTGGGCTTTTTTACTGTTACTCCAACCGGATATTTCGGGGAAATAACTCTGACTGCAGTCAAGAAATTTCAGAAAAAATACAAAATACCTACCACAGGAGTCGTAGCAACGCTGACACATGCAAAACTTGATGAATTGCTAAGACCTGCTCCGCCAAAAAAGCCTAAACCAAAAGGATTAGCGAAAGGATCAAAGGGCAGCGGGGTCAAGAAGCTTCAGAAGGATTTGATAGCGCTGGGTTATATGAAAGTATCGCCTACCGGTAATTTCGCATCCATCACAGAAGCGGCGCTGACACAATTCCAGAAGTACTACGGAATCGAGCCCCATGGAGTGGCTGACACAAAAACCGTTTCCATGATCGGAAGATTACTGGAACAAATTGATGCTTCTTCTAGAGGCGGAGACGATCAGGGCAGGACAGAACCTGCCGAAATCACCCCCAAATATGAAATAGTCAAAGAGTGGGTCAGGGCGGCACCACAGGAACCATTCCTGAAAGGTGTGGGAAAATATGACGGAGTAGTAATCCACTATACGGATAATCCGGGTGATAGTGCCAGGATAGAAGCAAATTATGTCAAACACAACTGGGAGAATGCATTTGTACATGAATTTATAGATGCAGACCAGATCATACAGGTGGCGGATCCCGATTACAAAGCATGGGGTGCGGGAAAATATGCCAATGACAGGTTCATACATCTTGAGCTGTGTCATGAATACACAAGAAATAATTTTAATATATCCTTTAAAAAGATTACCCGAAGAGCCGCAGAATACCTTTACAGGAATGGCCTAGGAGTTACCTCAGCGAAGCCGGACGGATCCGGTTCTCTGTGGGGCCACATCCATGTCAGTAAATATCTGGGCGGCACAAATCATGTCGATCCGATTGCATACCTGGCAAAATGGGGCGTGACATGGGATGATGTGGTAGAAACGGTTACAGCCGAATATAATGCCCTTGTTGAAGAAAATACTCCTGTCAATGATGACAGGTCCGATACTGATGACACCAATAAAGCTGATGATACAGCTTACATTGATGAGAACAGCGATAGCGATCTGTTACCGGATCCACAGTGAATATCGTCGATAATGAAATAAAGTCAAAAGGCATAATTGCAGCCGTCGCCATGTATTTTAAGCCTGAAGGTTGAAAGGACGTAAAGAGGTGGGGGACATAATTCACCTCGTTATATGTCCCAATCGTCAGTCCTGAAAGGAGATGCTGGCAATCCGGCCTTATTATACAGATTTGCCCCGTCCGGATTGTCTGCCCATGCATAGCGTACAGCAGCAGGTTCTTTTATATCTTCGCTCCAGACGATTACACTGTCATCTTCTATTTCAGCCCTGGCCCAAATAAATCTTCGATCGACACCTGCTATCGCAAAATGCCTCAGCGGTTCCCCATCCTTGGAAATCAGACCGCCTGTCGGCTCAAAGAATCTGATGATTATCCTGTTCCCATCCCTCATCATATCCCTGTAGATCGGACTGCAGCATATGCTGTCTTCTCCATAGGCTGTTTTGTACGCCGCAAGTGAAAGCCTGTCAGCAACAGTCTTCTTGTCAAGAGGATGAATATCGTTCCATTCACCGGCGTCTATAGCCACAGCCATTCCCGTATCAGGCAGGCATAATGACATTAGCTGCGCATCTCTGAGTTCAGCCCAGCTGCTTGAGCCTGGCTCACATACAGGCTTCTGGAAATTGTGGAGCTGAACAAACAGGAAAGGAAGGCTTCCAAGCTTCCATTGCTTCCTCCAGTCCGTAATCATTGTGGTGAACAGCCCGTGGTACTCCTCCGGTGCTGAGGTATTTGCTTCCCCCTGATACCACAGAATACCTTTGATCACATATTTAAGGAGCGGTGCGATCATTCCGTTATACAAACCGCTGGGTTTGTAACTGAAGAAGGTCATTTCAGGAAGTGATCTGTCCATGACAGCCCCGATCTTATACTTCCACTCTCCCGTCAAATCAATAATCTGATCACCGATCTCCAGTCGATACGGCTTTTCTGTCACAAATTCTCCTTCTCCTGCATTACTTACCATTCTGACGGTGATAGTATTCCTTCCGTCTCTCATAATACCAGCCGGGATCAGATACTTTCTTGGCGGATAACGGTATGCAACTGTTCCAACCTCCACTCCATTCACATACGTTACATCACTGTCAACAATCGTACCCATTCTCAGTATGGCAGGCTTTCCCGCAAGCCCATCTGGGATATCGATCTCCTTCTTCAGCCATATAGAACCACACAAGCCCTTCAGTCCTTGATCCTCCAACTTTACAGGCAGGTTCACAGCAGACCAGGCGGATATATCGCAATCATCACTGCTCCAAGGTTTTTCAGCATCACAAAGGCCGGCGTCAGCCCGGTTAAGCTGTTCAAACCACTCTGCGCCAGATCTCTCATCATTCCTCTTCACACTCTCGACATAGGAAGTATCCTTACATATCTCCAATTCCTTCAAATAATGAGGCCAGTCAGTTAACGACTCCTCGCTCATCCATGCTTGCACCGGAGTGCCGCCGATGCTGGCATTGATTATACCAACCGGCACACCATACTTCCCATGTATTGCAGAAGCGTAAAAAAGTGCAACCGCTGAAAATCCAAGTACATTCGGATACCCGGCACTGATCCAGCCACCACCCTCCATATCATCCTGCTTTTTATTGAAATCATATCTCTCCGGTACCAGAAAATATCTGATTTCATTGCTGCAGGCCTCTGCTATCTCCTTATCAAACAGATCAACAAGCCGTTCTACAGGCGTCTGCATATTGGATTGCCCGGAACAGACCCATACATCACCGATCAATATATCTCTGAGAATTATTCGATCAATGTGTGGTTTGGCAGTATCCGCCCTGCCGGCAGTGATCTCCATACAATACGGGCCGCCTTCTTTCCGCGGCTCCATCGTGACCTCCCATTTCCCGTCGTCACCTGCGGTACAACTATACACCCTTTTGTCAAAGTCTACAGTCACACCGGCATATGGTGGGGCCCAGCCCCATATCTTCACAGCAGCGTTTCTTTGCAGCACCATACCGTCGCCGATTAATTGCGGAAGCCTTAATTTACTGTATACCATGTGTGTACACGACCTTTCACAAAATGCATAATAAAATTTAAATCTTTTTTCAGAAAATTGTCAACCTGTTATAACGCATCGTTCAAAGAAAAAACATACAATGGACCAAGTTTTCTATCAATAAGTGAATATTTCAAGCCTGACCACAAAGTGGTATAATAAATCGATAAAGCTGTGCTTGCATCGTAATATAGGAGGCGGACATGGGAATTCAGTATTTCAAAAAGCAGCGGATCTTCAAGCTTGACGCTGACAAAACATCGTATATTATTGGTATTGTTGATGAGGAACAGTTCGTTGGTCACGTATATTTCGGCAGACGGATCAGTGATGAAAACATAATGGCAGACAGCTTGATGCGTATTGATGAAAGCCCTTTTGTACCCTCAAAAAACAACAGGGACAGGCTGTCATTCTATGACGCTTTTCCATCAGAATATCCCACTCACGGGATTGGGGATTTTCGCGAAACATGCTTCGGTATCCGTGATGTGAACGGGCATACAGCCAGCAAGCTTCAATATATTTCACACGGCATATATAAGGGAAAGCCTCCGTTAGAAGGCCTTCCCGCTACATTTGGCAGTGATGAGGACTGTACTACGCTTGAAATCGTCTGTATGGATAAAATTTTGAATCTTGAGATCGTTCTGGTCTACACTGCCTTTGAGCATCTTAATGTCATAACCAGAAGCGTAAGATTTAAGAATCTCGGGACAGACCCGCTAAGTCTGACCAAGGTTCTTTCCTGCTGTGTCGATCTGGAAGGAATTAATTTCGATATCATTTCACTTCACGGATCATGGGCAAGAGAAAGGCATGTACAAAGGCTCGCAGCAGGTCTTGGAAAAAAGTCCTTCTCTTCCAACCGCGGAGAACCGGGGCATCAGTGCAATCCCTTCATTGCTGTTGCGGGATCTGATGCGACAGAGGATTTCGGCGAGGTCTATGGCTTCAATCTCGTATACTCGGGAAATTTCTATGCCTGCGTCGAGGGCGGGCAGTTTGATACATTAAGGGTAGTCATGGGCATTAATCCGACGGACTTTGAGTGGCTGCTTGAGCCTGGACAGAGATTTACCACTCCTGAGGTCGTCATGGTTTATTCATATCAGGGAATAGGCAGTATGACACGCACCTTCCATGATCTTTACCGCAGCCACCTGATCAGAGGGCGTTACAAGGACAAAAAACGACCGATTCTGATCAACAACTGGGAAGCTACATACTTTAACTTTGATGCTGAAAAACTGGTGTCGATAGCAAAAGAGGCCTCTTCTCTCGGCATTGAGATGCTGGTCATGGATGACGGTTGGTTCGGCAAACGCAGCAGTGACAACTGTTCTCTCGGTGACTGGGTCGTAAATGAGGAAAAAATAAAGGGAGGATTGAAGTATCTTGTTGATGAAGTAAATAAAATCGGCATGGGTTTTGGGATTTGGTTCGAACCAGAAATGATCTCGCCTGATTCAGATCTATACCGTACACACCCCGAATGGTGCATACATATTACAGGCCGCACACCAGGCCTGGCCAGGAACCAGTATGTACTGGATCTTACAAATCCGGAGGTTGTCGAGACTGTTTACGGTATGATGAAAAAGATCCTGTCAGATGCCAATATAGTGTATGTCAAGTGGGATATGAACAGGCCGCTGAGTGACCTTGGAAGCTCTTGGCTGCCTTCTGAAAGACAGCAGGAAACAAGCCACCGTTATATCTTAGCCGTTTATGAAATGATGAATCGTCTTACGACAGATTTCCCTCACATCCTCCTGGAAAACTGCTCGGGCGGCGGTGCCAGATTTGATCCGGGCATACTGTATTATAGCCCTCAGGTCTGGTGCTCTGATGACACTGATGCTATAGAGCGATTAAAAATACAACGCGGAACAGCCATGGTATATCCGCTTTCAACTATCGGAGCTCATGTAAGCGATTGTCCCAACCATACCGTCAACAGAGTCACTTCATTTGAGACTAGAGGATACGTCGCACTGGCTGGAACATTTGGATATGAACTGGATGTGACACGTATACCGAAGGAAGACAGGGACATGATCCCGGAACAGGTAAAAATGTACCATAAGTACAATGATCTGATACGTGAAGGGGATTACTACCGTATAGCAGATTTCACAGCCAACCATCTATATGATGCATGGTCTGTTGTATCAAAGGACAGGAGCGAAACGCTCGTAACTTACATACAGGTTTATCAGCGACCGAATTACCGCAGTCGCAGGATTCGATTGAAGGGGCTTGATGAAAACGCAGTTTACAGAGATACCAGTACAGGCGAAGCGTACAGCGGCAGTACTCTGATGTATGCAGGCATAAATATCACCGGTTTGTATGGAGACTTCAAGGGAAAGCTTATTCATTTAGCCGTTGTTTAGTAAGATCCTATTATCCCGATCCGTATGTGCCTGAGTGAAGGCTGAGTATTTATCGCCTCCAGATAAGCGGCATCCGGCTCTTTGCCTGACATATCTGCAGCTGTATTACTGCTAGTATCAAAGGAGAAAATATGTATAAGATCCTTATCATAGAAGATGATGGCGTCATAGCAAAAGTTGTCAAAGAATATTTAAATCGATGGGGATATGACGTCCGGTGTACCGATGATTTCAGCAATGTACTGGAGGATTTCATAAAATTTGAGCCGCAGCTGGTGCTGATGGACATTTCACTTCCATTCTACAACGGTTACTACTGGTGTGCTGAAATACGCAAGCTGTCACGCATTCCTGTGATATTCATTTCGTCCGCCTCAGACAACATGAATATAGTCATGGCGGTAAACATGGGCGGAGACGATTTCGTACCTAAGCCCTTCGATCTGGAAGTGCTGCGTGCAAAGGTCCAGGCGCTGCTTCGACGCACATACGCATACAGTGATCAGACGACATGGCTGGAGCATAATGGCGTACTGTTCAATACGTTGGACGGATCTATCACGTACCGTGGCAAGAAGATAGAACTGACAAAAAACGAATTAAAAATAATGCAGCTGTTGTTCGAAAATATCGGCAAAACAGTCTCAAGAGAACTGATCATGAAGCGATTATGGGATGATGACTGCTTTGTGGACGACAATACACTGACGGTCAACATGAACCGTCTTCGCAAGAAGCTTGAGGAGGCATCAATCATAGACCTGATACATACAAAAAAAGGAATGGGCTACCTGATTGGCGGTGAATGATATGAAAGACACTGATGACAGAAATAAACCGGATGATTTAAGCGATACTATACACAGACTCCTTTACAAATACCTTTTGGAAAAACGCAAGGCTGCGGGACTTTTCCTTGTGAGCATACTGTTTTTCTACATAGTCTGTCTTCTTTATCAATTGGAAAATATGGACCGCCTTCTCTATGCTTTCTTCCTCTGGATATTCACTGCTCTGTGTTTTGTTACCTATGACTTCATCAGACACATTCAGCGATACAGAACATTGCACAAGGCGCGCATGAATCCGGATAACATATTGGAACTGTTGCCCGACCCAAAAGGCATCATGGAACAGCAATATCAACAGATGATCTGCACTCTGACAGACGAGCTCAGACAGCTTAAGACAAGTATAAGCGCCAAAGATACAGAAATGACGGACTATTATACCATGTGGGCCCATCAGATCAAAATTCCCATATCTGCAATGAGGCTGCTGCTTCAATCCAACAGTGACATGCCTGACATAAAGCTGTTGGCAGAAGAGCTTTTCAAGGTAGAGCAGTATGCAGAAATGGTCTTATATTTTCAAAAACTGGACAGCATAACCTCTGATTTCCTCTTTAAGAAATATGACCTGCAGGCGATCGTAAATCAGGCTCTCAAAAAACATGCATTATTTTTCATAAACAGCAAACTGTCACTTGATATGCAGGAATTCAGCTGCACAGTCACCACCGATGAGAAATGGCTGCAGTTCGCAATCAGCCAAATATTGTCAAACGCATTTAAGTACACTATGCACGGCTGCATATCGATACGTATTGAAGCATCTTGCGAGATAGTCCGGCTGATCATCGAGGATTCCGGCATAGGCATAAGGCCCGAAGACCTGCCCCGTATATTTGAAAGGGGCTTTACAGGTTATAATGGCAGACTGGATAAAAAATCAACTGGCATTGGCCTTTATCTGTGCAAAAAAATACTGGACAAGCTCTCCCACACAATCGAGGTGACCTCAGAATATGGAAAAGGCACAAAGGTGACGATCGGTTTCATCCTTACAAAAATGTAAGATTAGCGCAAAAAATGTAAGCGAACCTTATGGCAGCATCATTCTTTTTGCATTAAAATCATAATAGCAAAACAATGACAAGTGCTTGAAAGGGATGAAATCATGGCGTTTCTTGAAATAAACAGTGTCAAAAAAGTATACAATACACGCCTCGGTGCAAACAAGATCCTGGCACTGGATAGTGTTACCTTCTCTGTGGAGAAGGGTGAATATGTAGCCATCATGGGGGAATCGGGCTCAGGCAAAACAACGCTGCTCAACATCCTTGCCACCATCGACCGTGCCACAGCCGGTCAGGTTTTTCTCGACGGCAGAGATTTGTCGAATATCAGGCAGGGTGAGCTTGCAGCCTTCCGCCGCGACAACCTCGGTTTCGTATTTCAGGATTTCAACCTGCTGGACACCTTTACGCTACAGGATAACATTTTTCTTCCTCTGGTGCTGGCTGGAAAGCCGCCGGAGGAAATGAAAAAGTCTCTTGAACCGCTGGCAAAAAAGCTTGGTATAGAAGATATACTGCAAAAATATCCGTATGAAGTATCCGGCGGTGAAAAGCAGCGTGCAGCCACAGCCAGAGCACTGATCACAAACCCGAAAATCGTACTGGCAGACGAGCCTACAGGAGCATTGGATTCAAAATCATCCTCAAAGCTACTCAGTCTTTTTGCCGAGATCAACAAGGAAGGCCAGACGATCCTGATGGTGACTCACAGTATCCAGGCTGCCAGCCATGCGGGCAGGGTCATGTTTATAAAAGACGGCTGTGTGTTCCATCAGATATACCGCGGATACGCATCAGATGAAGAGCTCTACACGATGATCTCAGACACCTTGACAGTCCTTCAGACAGGAGGCATGAAAAATGAATAAGTTGTTTCTGCTTCCCAAGCTATCAGTACTGGGCATCCGCAAAAACGGTTCGACATACTTCCCGTATATTCTGGCCGGTATTTTTTCGGTTTTTGCCCTCTTTACGTTTTCAACAATAATAGACAATGATATTATGAAAACACTTCCGCGCAGCAGCTACGCACTGGTGCTGATGCAAATCGGCCAGATTCTGCTCGGTCTGATACTGCTTCCGTTCATCACCTATACCAACAGCTTCCTCATCAAACGGAGAAAAAAGGAACTGGGACTTTACAGCGTACTTGGGCTGGACAAAAAGCATATCTCCGTAATGATGTTTTGGGAAACACTCCTAATCTATGTTATAGTAATAGCCGGCGGAGTCATATTCGGGCTGGTGTTTTCAAAGCTGATCTTTCTTGCGCTGATGAATATATCGATGCTTTCCGTTGACGCAGCCTTCTCATACAGCCTGAAAGCGCTGAACCAGACCTTGCTCTATTTTCTGGCCACTTACGGTGTCAATCTGGTCAAGAACATAATACATGTTTTCAGAAACGACCCAAACGACCTTATTAAGGGACCCAAAAAGGGCGACAGGGAGCCCCGGAATCTGTGGCTAACCGCACTGTTCGGACTCCTGCTGCTGGGAATAGGTTATACAATCGCATTAAAGTCAAAGGTAGATTCGAACATATTTGTTAATTTTCTTCTGGCCGTTTCACTGGTGGTAATAGGGACGCATCAGTTTTTCAAGGCCGGCCTGCTGGCGCTGTTGAAAATATTGAAGAGAAACAAAAGAATATACTACAGCAAAACAAACTTTGTTACGATATCCGGTATGCTCCACCGTATGAAAAAGAGCGCCTCAAGCCTGTCCAACATATGCATTTTCAGTACGATGACAATAATCACACTTCTGTGTACTCTTTCCGTACTGTTGGGTTCCGAGGGTATGCTCAATTACCGTTATCCATACGATGCTGTTGTTAATCTGAGCGCAGGAGCAGTAAGAGATCCCGCAGCAATCAACACAAAGCTCAATGAGCTTGCAGGTGAAACGGATGTTGAGATCAGTGACAAAATGGCTTTCACATATCAGGTGCTTCATGTCGAAAAAAAGGGCAGCATATTTACTATACCAAGTCCCTCCGCCGGCTACGCCGATCGTTTTGCCGTCAGACTTGTCTCGCTGGAGGATTACAACAGACTCGAAAACAGCCAGGAAACGCTGAAAGATGATGAAATAATAATATTTTCTACCGGTTCCGACTATGGTTTCGGCCATGCAGAGCTTGGCACTGAAACCTACAGGGTGAAAAAGGAGCTTGGCACTTCAGTCTTCAAGGAAAAGGAGGAAAATGATATTTACGGTCTTGACTACTACATGGTCGTAAAAGATACCTCGGTAATGGAAAAACTCCGCGATGCTTTCATCAATACCGCTGATAATGACCATATAACGACCTTCCGTTTAAATCTTACAGGTGCGGAGCAGGATAAAACTGCGTATATTCAGGATGTGCGTACGTGGTGTGATACACTGCCGGGCACAAACAGTGTAGAAAACGGTGTAGGCGGAAGGTTCGAAATGGCTTCAATGAATGGCGGCCTAATGTTCATAGGCATCTTTTTCAGTATCATATTCACGATGTGCCTTGTACTGATAATGTACTACAAACAGATAACAGAAGGCTATGACGACAGGGATAATTTCGACATCATGCAAAAGGTCGGTATGAGTGATGCAGAAGTGAGAAACACGATCAAAAAGCAGATACTCATGGTCTTCTTCTCTCCGCTGCTCATCGCAATACTGCATACCATGGCCGGCTTCAATATGATAACAGGCCTGCTTGGCGCAATAAACCTGTTTGAAAAAAACCTTATCATCATATGCGCACTGGTCGTATCAGGCCTGTTCATGATACTTTACGGATTCAGCTACAGCATAACATCAAGAACCTATTATGGTATCGTCAGAAAAATGAATGACAATGAAGCAGCTAAGGCAGGCTAAATATGAAAACAGCATCGTTCTATATTCTGTTTTGTGCCTTATTTCCGGTTCAGTTTAAACCTTTTTAGGCTTAGAGAATTTGTGACTACCGAAACAGAGCTAAAGGCCATTGCTCCGCCGGCGATCATCGGATTCAGCAGCCCAAAAGCTGCAAAGGGTATACCTATGATATTGTAGATAAATGCCCAGAACAGATTCTGTTTAATTTTTCTCATGGTTTTCTTTGACAGGCGGATCGCAGCAGGTATCGTATTCAGATCTCCCCTCATCAGCGTGATGTCAGCCGCTTCTATCGCAACATCGGTGCCTGTTCCGATCGCTATTCCAATATCCGCTGTAGCAAGTGCAGGTGCATCGTTGATGCCATCACCAACCATCGCAACCTTTTTTCCCTGCTTTTTAAGCTTCCCCACCTCTTCCGCCTTGTTTTCAGGCAGCACCTCCGACAGAACATTGGTTATACCTGTCTGCTTTGCTATTGCATTTGCCGTTCTTCTGTTATCGCCGGTTATCATGTATACTTCGATGCCCATCCTCTTCAATTCTTCGATAGCTTCCTTTGAATTTTCCTTCAGCGTATCTGCTACCGCAATTATGGCTTCAAGCTCACCGTCCACCGCCATCAGCATCGCTGTTTTGCCTTCGTCCTCGAGCTTTGCTGTTGCCGCTTCCACTGAAGCTGCAGCGATATTCATCTCCAGCATCAGCTTTCGTGTTCCGATGTAGATTTCCTTCCCATCGACAGCCGCCTTGACTCCCCTCCCGGGAATAGCCTCAAAATGCTCCGGATCCGGTACTGTGCCGTATTCCTTTTTGCCGTGCTCATATATAGCAGCTCCCAGCGGGTGCTCGGAGCTTTTCTCAGCTATAGCAGCCATATGCAGCACCTCATTTTTTTTCAAGCAGCCAAGCGGTATAACATCGGTCACCTCCGGCTGTCCCTTGGTGATGGTGCCGGTTTTGTCAAGCACGACCGCATTGAGCTTATAAGTCATCTCCAGATGCTCTCCGCCCTTTATAAGGATACCATTTTCAGCGCCCTTGCCCGTACCGACCATGATCGCTGTCGGCGTAGCCAGACCAAGAGCACACGGACATGCAATAACAAGTACCGATACTGCACTGATTATCGCAGAAGTAAAATCACCGGATACCAGATACCAGATCAGGAACGTTACCAGCGCTATCGCTATTACAGCCGGCACGAATACTCCGGAAACCTTATCGGCGATTTTCTGTATAGGAGCTTTAGAGCCCTGAGCCTCCTCCACCATCCTGATTATCTGTGCAAGTGCCGTATCCTTGCCTATCTTTGTTGCCTCAAACCTGAATGTTCCGAATTTATTAATGGTAGCACCTATTACATAATCGCCGGCCTTCTTCTCTACCGGCAGGCTTTCGCCGGTCAGCATCGATTCATCTATAGATGAGTCGCCCGAAAGGATCCTTCCGTCCACAGGCACCTTTTCGCCCG
Organism: Bacillota bacterium; assembly: GCA_023418915.1. Taxonomy (GTDB): domain Bacteria; phylum Bacillota; class Clostridia; order Acetivibrionales; family DTU013; genus DTU013. The sequence continues at coordinate 15,701 of JAEZYU010000034.1, read as the reverse complement.
GACGAACAACGATCACATCGCCCAATCCAACTTCCTCTATCGGGATATCGATTTCACCCTCATCCCTTACGACCCGTGCTGTTCTAGCCTGCAATCCCATTAGCTTTTTAATGGCGTCGGAGGTTTTTCCCTTCGCTACAGCCTCAAGGTATTTACCTAGCAGAATCAGTGTGATGATCACAGCGCCTGCCTCAAAGTACAGTTCCTTCATCATCATTCCCTCTTTGTGCTGAGCAAAGAAGGCGTTATATATACTGAAAAAATATGCCGCAGATGTTCCCATGGCAATTAGTACATCCATGTTCGCACTTTTTGCTCTGAGAGCATAATATGCGTTCTTGTAAAACCTGAAGCCTATAATGAACTGAATAGGTGTTGCTATGATCAACTGAAAATACGGATTGTGGAAAAATGGTATGTCAACCTTTATGAGCATCAGTATCATCGCAAACAGAAGCGGTGAGCTGAGCACTGCCGAAACTATCAATTCCAGTCTCAGGCGCTTTATTTCCTTTTCTCTCTGCTCCTTTTCCCGGTCCGAACTAAGCTCCGCTGCCGGTTCAGCTTTATATCCAAGGTCCTCCACTGCCCTTATCATATCTGAAACCTTGATCTTAGAGCTATCATACTCAATAGCGGCCTTTTCCGACGCAAGATTCACAGCTGTCCTTTGTATGCCTTCCAGCGTGCTTAACTTCTTCTCTATTCTTGCCGCACAGGCTGCACAGGACATGCCTCCCAGCTTCAGTGACACGCTGCCGGATACCTGTTCTTGATCCCTGATTACATCATATCCGAGTTTTATAATAACCTCTGTCAATTCATCTGAATTGACCATGCTTTCATCATATTCTACAGCGGCTTTCTCAGAAGCAAAGTTGACTGCGGCATTTTTTACACCCTCCAGCCTGTTCAGGCCTTTCTCTATTCTTGCTGCACATGCAGCACAGGACATACCTGTTATACTTATCGTTTCTTTTTTGCTCATATCATGCTCACCTCTATGTCTGCTTATGTTGTTCTTTTAAACACTTCGTTCAAAGAAATAGCCCAGACTAATCATACACTAATTCTAATAATTTGCCGCAACTCATCCTGCAGCAATTTTGTCTCATCAATATAATCAATGCCATCTATTACTATAACATACCCATTCATAAGCCTCATAAAACAACACCGCATCCACGCGGGTGCTTCTTGTGCCATGCCAACAAAGTATCTATAATAACTGACCCGATGATTTTTGCATATGTTATAATGATGTATATGCAATTATAATATAGTCATTGGGTGATGGTCTGCAATGCTTGAGAAAATTTATATCGAAGAACCAGGACATACTGACCTGAATATGTACCGTTGTGGTATAGAAGACTGCAGCAGCGGTTACCCATGGGGTCCTGCCATCAGGGACCATTACATCATACATTACGTATTAGGCGGCAAAGGAACGTATACGACAGGCGGCTGTACTTATAGCCTTGGAAAATATGACGGTTTTCTAATAACTCCTGATACCGTCGTAAAATATCAGGCTGATGAAGGCGACCCATGGAGCTATGCCTGGGTGGGATTTCACGGACTCAAAGCCTCGTCCTACCTTAAGCAGGCCGGCTTATGCAGTCAATCCCCGATATTCAGATACGGCCGGGATGATTTCCTAAAGGACTGCCTGCTAAAAATGATCGAAACAAAGGATCTTAAAAGAGGTAAGGAAATAAGGCTGCTTGGTCTGCTGTATGAATTCCTGTCCCAGTTGGTGGAGTCATCGGACAGCAAATTGTTTGAAAAAGACAACAGGAAAGAGGTATATGTTAAAAAGGCACTGGAATTCATACACATGAATTATTCCAGAAAAATAACGATAGCAGAGATCGCTCACAGCATCGGTCTTGACAGAAGCTACTTATACTCATTGTTCAACGAATATGTAAATGCCTCTCCGAAAGAATACCTGATGAGCTTTAGGATGGACAAGGCATGTGAGCTGATGCACACAACAGATCTCACCATAGGAAACATAGCCCGGTCGGTCGGATACGGAGATCCACTTGTATTCTCAAAGGTGTTCAAAAAGGCAAAGGGGATTTGCCCCCGCAGCTATAGAAACAGTCTGTGATTATCATCAGTCCCGCAGAAAACATTCATAGTATTTATTGCGCTAAAACGGCAAAATTATTAGTACCATGCTATTGCATGCTGGCCCAGCGATAATGTCAGATGGGAGATTCGCATAATGCTTCTGGCAGCGGCTGCATTTACTATTATATTTGCCTTCAGACGATCAGACTGGAGAAACTGGCAAAGATACCACGATACATTGATCTATATATCAATGAGCAATTTGCTGTACAATTTTGTCTATGATGATAAAAAACTCTGGCAGTATATGCCCGACCATTTTGCATCTGATCTGTTAGTTACACTGGTCATACTACCCCTAACCGGGCTCATTTTTCTGACAAATTACCCTGATTCTTTTACTGCGCAAGCAGTTAAGATCCTCAAATATGTGTCTGTATATTTCGCTGTTGAAGCGCTTTTTTGGTTTATCGGCGTTATTGAGTATGATAACGGATGGCACATATGGCTTTCATTGCCATGGAATATAGTAATGTTTCCGCTGTGGGCACTGCATCATAAAAAGCCATTGTTGGCGTATGCAGCCTCATGCGTTCTTTTAATAGTCATGGAGATTGTTTTTCCGTCAGGTCATAGTCTGTCAGGACTGATATCGCTGCGCAGTATCTTAGTATCAGCTTTGTGAAAAGACGCCTGTTTAGGCTGTACGATTTACGCTATCCTTAAAAAACCATCGGTAAAATAAGCAAGATATGAAAAATGAAACTGCAAGGCTTATCCAAGTAACAACACCCGACCAGTGGAGGTAATGGATCAGGTTTGTATATTTTTCAAGCACTACCTCGATCAGTGTTATAGCTGTACAATAGTAAAAATAGTGTAGAAAACGCTTGGTAAACCCCCTGTTTACCGGATAGTGCAAAACGAAAACGACACATATAGCAGGATATACAAAATATTCAAAAGTAAAGCTTGTAGCTATAGCTTTATAGAAGATCCTAACAGGATATTCGATCAATGCCATCTCGACCGACAAAATCCCTAAGAACCAGGTCAAAATCTGCTTGAACAAAAAGATAACGATTGCCTCTTTGCGCCTGTTTTTCGGAACAAATGCTGCAAGCATTCCAGCTGTAAGTACCCAAAATACTAGAATAATAGAATATTCTATAATCATTACATCATCCTCATAAATATGCCTCATCAGCATATTCTCCATTCCCACAGACACCTTGTATACTGGCGCCTGATTTCCTCATTTGCCGAGCTCATCCCAATGGTCGTACGCTTCCTTCAGCTCCATTAAGGCTCCAGGCTTGTCTTTTGCCATGATTGCACCCCGCAGTCTCGCCAGATTCGAGCCAAAGGCATTGATTTCATCCCTTTCCGAACTGAACTGGACTCTTGCCACTACCTTATTCCAGACCTTCTGCAGCTGTTCCGTCTTTTTGTCTGCATCGTCCCATTTTTCACCGTCGATATCCTGTATAACGTTTTCGATAGACTGGGGAACATTATCATCCCCTCCTATTGGCTTTTTAAGAAAATCGCCGCTTATCATGATCAATATAAACAGAACAATTGTCGCTATAGGAACAGCAATAACCATAAACTTCCTCATATAGCCTCCTAAAATGGCTCTTCATATATGAGCTCTTAAAATGGTCCCTTAAAGTCGCCTGCATCAGTCACCTTAGCTACGTGATCGTTGTATGTGTCAATGTATAGGCTTCCAGCCTTGTCGAGCGTTGCCATGAAAACCTCGTCCGAACTTGCAATCCCTTTCATACGGAGCTGCTCTGCCAGCCATTTTCTATCCTTGCCCAATTGCCTGAGATTTTCTTCGAATACGATCCCGTCATATATAAGTTCCGTCGAAATACAGGTCGGGGCAGCCGGTATATTCATATCCTTTGGAGTAAGGGGCAGATGCTCGGGTTTTCTCAAAACTGATATCTGACCGTTTGATTCCAGTATGGCGAAATCCACCTGATTCAAATCAAAGACATCCCTGCTTCTTAAAAGCTCCAGCACATCCGAGGCTCTTATTCTCATTTTCCTCAGTGCATCTTCCATTATCCTGCCATTCATGATTACTATGGTAGGTTCACCCTCAAGAAATTTCGCTGCATATCTGAATTTTAGCGTCAACAGTTCCACTATAAAACCAAGAGCTGCCCAGGTAAAAAGGCTTATCCAGTGCGGCCAGGCTCTGCTGGACAGGTCAGTAGAAAGCGTTGCCGCGATCGATCCGATCGTGATCCCCAGTACATAATCAAAAAAGGTCAGCTGGCTTATCTGCTCCTTCCCGAGTATCCTGGCAAAGATAAGCAGCGAAAAAAACGATATTACGGATCTGACAAATACGACTAAGCCCTCGATCATCGGTCATCATCCTGTGCTCTGCAAAATAGAATCACATATATTTATATCGCCTCGTTATATAATCTCCGCCTAACATTGGATTTTATTCAACAAAAAAGTCCCGAAACATTTCAGATGCCTCAGGACTTTTTTGATACTTCATATCAGACCTGACAATACTGTCTTATCAGGGCCGGCAATATTTCATATCAGACCTGACAATACGTCAATCAGAGCTTATTCGACCAAACTTCACACTCGGACAGGCAGTGCTAATATTTCTTACAGCCATGTCCTCCAAATCCGCTGAAAATACCCGGACATATCAGGATGATAACTACAATTATAATGATCAGCCACCATATCCAATCATTTCCGCAGCCGAACCCTAAGCCTCTATCCTCTTCCATCACATTATTCCCTCCCTTCAGGTTACATCTATCTTGATAGCACATCGGGCTGTTTTTCATACGTTACTTTACACTATCCAATGTGCATTCATGTCTCCGTAGTGCTTTGAATTTTTTCTTAAGCTATATTTACTATTCCGGCTTTTCCAGATCGTCCGCTTAATATTAAGCAAATAATTCTATATTACATACTATTAACAACCTGCCAAATTTGTTCCTGATAGCAGGGACACTCCAAACCCACGGTTCACCTTTCGCCGCGTTCCCAAAAACAGAATTTCGCATAACATGTTATTGTAATTATGTTCATTAAGAAGTATAATTACCTTGACAATTAAATTTCGTTAGGTGAGGCTACCATACAGAAATATGCTGCTGCCCCCAAACATCGAGAGATGCCAAGCGGGTCAACAGGTACTGCCGATACAAGGTTTTACTTAATGCAGCTGGATCAGGATTTCCTAAGCTGTATAGTGCTAAAGCTCAACGAGTGAAGAAGGCTGTCTATATTCCGTCACTCGTTTGCTGACGGTTTTTATTTGTCACCAAATCTGCAATACGGAGGTGAACAGTATGGATTGTGACACTGGCGGCAGTAGTCACTTACGATGTCCTTTTAAAAATGAGGGTACGGTTTGTCGTACTGTTTACCAAGTGTATCCACGTATGGACAAATCACCCTCTGCGTAAATTATTATAGAGAAGAGGGTGACTCCAATGCTTGAAATTTTCAAGACCGTAGACAATGAGCTCATAGCCACGGATGCTTTTGAAGAAGGCGTCTGGGTGAATATGATCAATCCATCGGAAGATGAAATTAATAATGTAAGCAGCAAAATGAATGTGGAGACTGATTTTTTAAAGGCTGCGCTTGATGAAGAAGAAAGAGCACGTATAGAGAGCAATGACGGACAGACACTTATTATCGTCGACACTCCCATCGTAGACAAAGAGGGGCAGATGAACATATATACAACCATCCCTGTGGCGATGATAATCATCAGGCATGCCATCATTACCGTATGCCTGAAAGAAGATACACTGCTTAATGATTTCAAAAAAAATAAAGTCAGGTCTTTTCTGACACAGTACAAAACCAGATTCGTACTTCAAATACTTTATAGAAACTCGACAAGGTACTTACAATATCTGAAGCATATTGACAAGACCAGCAATAAAATAGAACATGATTTGCACAAGTCTATGAAGAACAAAGAATTGATTCAGATGCTCAAGCTGGAAAAAAGTCTTGTGTATTTTTCCACCGCATTAAAATCCAATGAGGTCGTACTGGAAAAGTTGCTCAAGTTTGAGCATATCAAAAGCTATCCGGAGGACACTGAGCTGCTTGAGGATGTAATAATAGAGAACAAGCAGGCGATCGAGATGTCAAACATATACAGCAGCATACTTTCAGGCACTATGGATGCCTTTGCATCAGTGATCTCAAACAACCTTAACATCGTGATGAAGTTTTTGACATCTGTTACTATAGTAATGGCCATACCGACAATGATATCCAGCTTTTTCGGAATGAACGTGCCTGTTCCGATGCAGAGTGCCAACGGAGCATTCTGGATAATCATAGCCATATCTTTGGCAGTGTGTGTCGTGATCGGATATACACTCTACAAGAAAAAGCTCTTTTAGCCTATTGAGACTAAAGCAGCCTTTTTGCTTAATAGGATTTATTCTGTTAACTTCCATATGAATTCAAGCAGTAGGGTTGCAAACAGATTAATAGAAAATCGACACAATAAGTGCTCTGAAAATGAGCACTTGTCTCATCGTTCGCACAAATTTCCTGAGCCGTCATAAAAGCTTTCACCGGGATTTCGCAGGATGCCCTGGCTGTCATAAAACTCCTCGTCAGCCTGCCTTAACACACCCAAATAGTCAAAGTAATCCTCTCCCGGTTCGCGGGCTATCCCCTCGCTGTCCAGGTAATCTTCACCGGGATTTCGCAAAACACCCTGTCCATCATAGTATTTTTCTTTTAGAGAATACAAAAATATCACTCTTTCAAAAAATATACACAGTAATTATACCACATGCTTTACTGGTCGTACAAATTGATTATTGTACATTGTCCTTCTGATATTTCACAGCCATTTTCCAATGTGCTTTTTAGCAAGTTCACCATAATAATACATTGAATCAAATTTATCGCACTTGTTTGACTGTGTCAATAGACAAAGGTCATTACATTCAATCGTTTGTTAGGTCTCCGTCTCCGTCGACAGGTATAGCTTCACCAAGATATGTTGGTTCAGGCTTGAAAATGGCATAAAAGAAATCCTTCGTTCTTGCCAGTATTTCACGAAAATCCCGGTAGGACTGACCTGAGTAATTAACTGAAGCGGCAGCTGTACCATATGCCTCAAGTCCCAGTCTGTCTGCTATGTACAGCGCCCGGTACAAATGGTATTCCTGTGTCACGATGATGATTTTCTTTGCCTTAAAAATGTCTCTTGCGCGATACAGACTCTCATATGTTGAAAATCCGGCATGATCCATAAATACATGCTGAGAAGGAATACCGGAGTCAATAGCGAATTTTTTCATGACATTGACTTCATCATAACCGACCGTTCCATGATCGCCGCTCATAAGCAGTCTGTCCGAGGCGCCCAAACCATAAAGCTCTATTCCACGTGTCAGACGATCCCTTAAGATACTGCTCGGCATATCATCTGATCTGACCTGCGCACCCAGCACCAGTATACAGTCTGCATCATACTTTGCCGCTTCCTCAGCTGTGATCATTCTGTCACTTACTGCCGCCTTGACATATTCATTTATACCAAATAATGCTGCGATGCCAACGCACCCTATGATCAAAATAATAATCAGCATTCTTAACATCCTTGATTTCTTTCGTACACTCATAGTACATTATCTCCTGAGAATATTTTAATTACACGATGGTTTTTAGACATGCCAATGTGCCATAATGTTCCTGTGTTCATAAATGCTTAACGAAAAAGGCCTTGACAGCACTGCCGCCATCAAGACCATTTTACGCATTTCTAATAAACTATCCGGCTGTATTCAGGGTTATTACAGGTCCCGAACACAGGTGAATATTTCCTTGCTCAGCTCATTTCTATTTCTTGACAAGTCTGAAAAACCGCATCTTGCCAGGCATCATTGCAACCGAAAATACATTCTCTGAAGGTTCCTTTTCATAAGTTGCGCTGTCGCCCCGCTTCGACGGACCAGGCAGTGTGTGCGACTTCATTATCACTTCACCTGTCTCTATGTCCTCAATAGCTTTTACATCATCACCTTTTATAATGATCTCGGTCACTTCCCTCATTGGACGGTAGCTGATGATCCCATATACATCGTTATCGTATGCAAACAAATTATACTTGGGATTCGCTCCAACAAAAACCTTACCTCCCTTTGCGAACCTTTTTGCTATCATACGCCAGACTTCCTTCGGAAGCTTGAACAGATCGGCAAAATCCTGAGGCAAATTTAATATATAAAGATATCCTCTGCCGTATCTGTCTTCCGTCATTACCGGATAACTATCCTCATTTGAAAGCATGATCACCTCGGACCATGTGGCATTCGTCTTATAGCTCAGCACCTCGAATGATGCCGGATCAGCTGCCTTTACGCAGGCAGAGGCAGTTGCATTGTAGCGGTCGATCATATACTCATTTCCTCTTACATAGCGACCGGTAAGGCGAACGGAAGTCATTTCTTTTATACCCATACCATATGTCTCTTTCAAAAAGCCCGTTGTAACGATAGCATTGCCGCCCTTTCGTACATATGACTCAAGCTTTTTCATGATATCCGGGTCGCAGGCGGATGTCTCCGAAAGAAAGAGCACCGGAGCGTCATCATCAAAATAAGGCTTCGGCTCAAACGGAATGCCGCACATGCCAATATAATTCAAAACCTGATCTTCCCCATCTGCATCGTAGGGCTCATAGGTGGATACCCCGATAGGATTCCCCGCCTTGTCCAGTATACTGTCGATGCGGTATAGCTCCTGCCCGAGGGGAGGGAGCTCAGGTGAACCGATCATCGTATAGAAGTTGAAAAGCATCAGTTCCTTTGCACGGGCAAGCATTGTCAGGTTGGCCTGCTCCAGCCAGCGGTTCATATTGTCCCATGATCCGCCCAGATCGATCCATCCTCCCCCGTTGCGGTTTGGTGCAACATTCTCGAACAGCCGTATAATGCTGTAGCTCAGATACCTCTGCAGATGCTGCTGGCTGTATTGAGCCGTACGCGTCTCGGTACCTGCATATATCATATCAAAAATGTCCTTCTGTTTACCGGGATTATAGCCTGTTTCCTGATAGGATTCATACCAGTTGGGATACTTTATTATAAAATTGCATTTGGGGTTGACTTTCTTAGCCAGAGCTACGATCTCCCGTGAAATATCCTCCATAAGCTCAAGGCGGAATTGCGCCCATGAGCGGCTTCCCTTATTTTCGATGCACAGCTCGCATCGGCAGGAGGTAAAGAAGTAATCATCCAGAATTATCTCATCAAAAAGCGAGGCTGTATACTCAACAATATCAAGGTACTTTTTCCTGTAGTCAGGATCAGAGAAACAGAAAGTATCAAACAGAGACGGCTTCTCATTCCCCCCGATCGTACCGGTCGACGTAATACCGCCGGATACTGCGATCCCGTTTCGTTTGAACACTTCAATGGCTCTTTTCATTTTTTCAAGCGGAATATCAGTTGTTGCACGGTGTGTTTCAAGATAGACCTTGCTCAGCGGGATATACTTATTAAAATAATCTATCCCTCGCTGGATCTCTGACTCATCAGCTTTATCCAGATAATATGCATAGACATAAGCTGCAACGTTGAAGTTCTTATAAGCCTTCATCTGATAGCCTCCTTGGTGAGTTTTTTTGTTATAATACTTCGTCTCAAAGAAAAATTTTCTTTTGTAGAAAATTTTCTAGCTAAGTCAAAAAACATCCAAAGGATATATTTTGATATAGCGGTGTTTCAACGGTGCTAAGGATATGTCACATCGTTATATAACTTTGTTTCCAAACCACACCAATATTGTATCATGAATAAAGAAATAGTAAATACAAAAATGAATTAAATTATTGGAACATCATAACACTGATTTTGCCGCATCTCACTTAGAGGCATAGACCGGCAGCAGCGTTTGTGAAGGTTTTGCTACCTGCTCTGCAGCACTACTGCAACACGCACAGTTTTGAAGATGGATCTGCAATACCCATAAGATACGACTTCTCTCCTGTTAAATTCTTACTCCCTTGATAGCACCTCTATAACTTGCGCTTTGGAAACAAAACCGGAATAAACGCCACTGACGGTCTGACCACAGCAGCGTTCATAAAGCCTCTTCCAGGCTTGCTCCTGCAAACTGGCTGTTGTAGATATCTGCATAAAAGCCGCCGTTTTCAAGCAGTTCTTTGTGATTTCCCATTTCTACGATACTGCCCTTGTTCATAACGAGAATCAATTCCGCATCGCGAATGGTAGACAGCCTATGGGCAATAACAAAACTCGTCCTGCCCTTCATGAGGTTCGTCATTGCCTTTTGTATCAGTACTTCCGTCCTAGTATCGACATTGCTGGTTGCCTCATCAAGGATAAGTATAGCCGGATCCGCAAGTATAGCGCGGGCAATCGTCAGCAGCTGCTTCTGTCCCTGAGAAATATTTGTAGCCTCTTCATTGAGGACAGTGTCATAACCATCGGGCAAAGTCCTTATGAAACGATCCGCATGGGCAGCCTTTGCAGCGCTTACAACCAGCTCCTTTGCCGCCCCTTCCTTTCCATAGGCTATATTGTCACTAATTGTCCCATTAAACAGCCACGTATCCTGCAGTACCATACCGAACATCTTCCTTAGCTCACTGCGTTTGATATTTCTGATATCAACACCGTCAATACTGATCCTTCCGGCGTTTATCTCGTAGAATCTCATAAGAAGGTTTACAAGCGTTGTCTTTCCGGCGCCTGTAGGCCCGACGATCGCAATCGTATGTCCTTCCTTTATATCGATATTCATGTTTTCTATCAGTGGTTCGTCCTCTTCATACCTAAAGCTCACATCTTCAAACTGCACTTCACCTCTTGGGTCCTCCGGCACTACAGCATCCCTGCTGTCCGGAACCTCCTCCTCTTCATCCAGGATCTCGAACACGCGCTCCGCACAAGCCACTGTTGACTGTATGATGTTTGCAATATTAGCTGTTTGTATGATAGGCATCGTGAACTGCCTGGAGTACTGAATGAAAGCAAGAATATCTCCTATTCCCAGTACACTCCTTGTGATCCAAATACCACCGACCACACTAATGCCGACATAGCCGAGATTGCTTATAAAGTTCATCAATGGGTGCATTATACCCGATACGAATTGCGCTCTCCAGCTTGCCTTATTTAGATTCGCATTTATCCCGTCAAAGGTTTCGATGGAGTTTTTCTCCCGTCCAAATGCCTTGACTATCTTGTACCCCGAATACATTTCCTCTACATGCCCGCTTAGTGCCCCAAGCTCTTTTTGCTGCGATGCAAAATACTTTTGAGATTTTTTTGCAATAAGTGTAGTCACAATGATATAGAGAGGCATTGTACCCAACACGATCAGTGTCAGCACCGGACTTATCGACAGCATCATTATTATGTAGCCAAAAATGGTAATTACCGATGTTATTATCTGCGTAAGGCTTTGCTGAAGGGTGCCTGCAACTGTATCGACATCATTGGTCACACGGCTGAGTATATCGCCGTGAGGATGCATATCAAAGTACTTGAGCGGCAGCCTTGACAGCTTGCTGTCCACCTCTCTTCTCAGATCGCGCACTGTGTTTTGCGCCACACCCGACATTACAAGTCCCATTGTCAGGCTGAACAGCGCACTTAATAGATATATACCCACCAATATCAGGATAATATTTCCAATATATTTAAAGTCGTACTGTCCGTTAGTCTCACGTATTGCTCTTATTACACTCTCTATCTGTTCGTCAGTGTATTTTACAGCATTTTCGGGATCTATCAAGCCCCCGGGCATGCCCTGCATTTTGACGCCAAGACTGATAATCTGCATGCTTACCTCAGCCTTCTGATCGGGATCAGTGAGTGAATCAAGCATCGGAAGTTCAATAAATTCTTTAATATCCTTTAGATTCTCCGGTGTCAATGATGACATTGGATTTGTTTGACTGTCCTGTGCGGAGCCGACTCCATCATGTGTGGTACCGGCTCCATCCTGTGTGGTACCGGCTCCATCCTGCGGACCAGCTTCGCTTATCGTACCGGTTATACCACCTGTACCGGCGGCACCCATATTTTTTCTTATTTCTTCAACAGCTGTCCTTTGTGCTTTCCCAAGCTCTCTGATAAGATTATCTGCCATGTACGAGTCCTGCAGCTTGTTCATCGCTTTGCTCATTACCTTTGGCGCAGCGATCGTAAACGCAGTGCTGGCAACAGCAAACACAAGAACGATTATTAGCCGGGTCCTATGTGGCTTCAAGTACCTTATCAGTCTTTTCAGAGTCCCCTTAAAATCCTTGGCCTTCTGGACAGGCATGCCCATGCCCATCGGTCCTCGCCCACCCATCGGCCCATGCTGTTTTGGCGGTACATGTGCCTGAGCATTATTATGTTTGTTCATTGGTTTTTCTCTTTCTCCGGCGCTCATGCGATCTCCTCCTCTGACAGCTGCGACTCCACGATCTCGCGGTATACCCGGCAGGTCTCCAGCAAGCTTTTATGCGTACCGATCCCGGATACCTTGCCGTCATCGAGGACAATGATTCTGTCCGCATCCATTACAGTACCGACTCTTTGTGTAACAATGATGACACTCGCTTCAGCTATTTCCTTTTTCAGTGCCTGACGCAGCTTCGCATCAGTTTTGAAGTCCAATGCGGAAAAACTGTCGTCAAACACGTATATCTCAGGCTTGCGCACCAGTGCACGTGCGATTGAAAGCCTCTGCTTCTGCCCGCCTGATACATTGGTTCCGCCCTGAGCAATTTCATGCTCATATCCTTCGTCCATTTCTTCTATAAACTCAGCCGCTTGTGCCACCATCGCCGCATGCCGTATCTCTTCATCGGTTGCATCCTCCTTGCCGACCCTTATATTATCTGCGATCGTACCGGAGAAGAGTACCGCTTTCTGCGGAACAAATCCTATCCTGCTGCGCAGGCTCTCCTGTTTAAGCTCTCTTATATCAACACTATTAATCAGGATGCTTCCGCTCTCGATATCATAAAAACGTGGGATAAGGTTTACCAGCGTCGATTTACCCGAACCGGTGCTTCCAATTATGGCAGTTACCTCACCTGGTCCGGCTGTGAAGCTGATATTGCGCAGCACGGGCATTTCAGCGCCGTGATATCTGAAGGTAACATCTCTGAATTCTATATGTCCTTTCCCCAAATAAGCTTCTTCCGTTTCTTCGGGATCTACGATTTCAGGATGGATATCAAGCACCTCGTTTATTCTTGCGGCAGCTGCCTGAGCACGCGGTACCATGATAAACATCACAGCAAGCATCAGCATCGACATCATAATCTGTATTGCATACTGTGTAAAGGAAGATAGTGCGCCGAGATCCATATCGCCCTGCGATATGCGGTGGCCGCCAAACCACAATATGGAAAGCTGCGTTAGGCTCATTATCGTCATAATGGTCGGCATCATAAATGCCATAATCCTGTTCACCTTTATATATGTATTTGTAAGATCATCGTTGGCTTCACCGAAGCGTTTTTCTTCCCTCTCAGTCGTATTGAAAGCACGGATCACACGAACACCCGTCAGCTTTTCACGCAGTACACGGTTTATTTTATCGATCTTTTTCTGTACAGAGCGGAACAACGGTATCATTTTTGATGCGATCAAAATAACGACGCCAGCCAGTACGGGCAGTGCAAATACAAGTACCAACGTCAGCGTCCTGTCCCGCCTCAATGCTAGTATGGTCCCGCCTATTGCCATCATAGGTGCACTGATCATCATTCTCATGATCATTATTGTGACCATCTGGATCTGAAAAATATCGTTTGTCGACCTTGTTATAAGCGTAGCTGTTCCAAATTTGTCAAACTCATGGAGTGAAAAATCCTCCACCTTCCTGAAAACTTTACTCCTCAGCGTTGTACCGAATCCAACCGATATTCTGGACGACAGGTAGCTGGCAACAATAGCACAAACAACTCCTGCTGCAGTCACAAGCAGCATCATACCGCCGATCTGCAGTATTTTGCCGGTATTCCCCTGCATAACGCCCTGGTTAATAATATCGCCCATCAATGTAGGCAGATAAAGGTCACCCAGCGTCTGTAGAAATATGAAGATCAGCACGAGGCCGATCATAAAACTATATGGCTTTAAAAACCTGAAAAGCTTAAGCATATTGCGATCTCTCCCATAAAACAGATTACAAATGTTATACGTTTAATAACAGATTACAGATGTTATACGTTATTTGTTAAACTAAGTCTCACATTGCTATTCACATTCATAAGTATTGATTATCCTGTTTTCTACATACTTGCTGTATCAAAAGCTCCGCCATGCTGCGTTAACACCCGCATGATAAAGTTTGCACTGTCACGCACACTTGATAAAGTTTGTCCTGTCACACACTGTTATAGTTTGCACTGTCACGCACTGTTATAGTTTGCCCTGTCACACACATGATAAAGTTTACCCTGTCACATGTACATGATAAAGTTTGTCCTGTCACACACTGTTATAGTTTGCCCTATCACACACATGATGAAGTTTACCCTGTCACGCACTGTTATTGCACTCAGTAATTATTTTTTTCAGTGTACTTAGCCCGTCAATTATCCTGACGATCTCCTGCTGAGTTCCATTACGCAGCATATTTTCAAAAACCCCTTCTATCTTCTTGATCGTTTCCTTATGTATTTCCATGAACTTCTGTGATACATTAACATAAACTCTCCTTCTGTCCTCCTCACTGCGTCTCCTTATAACCAGCTGCTGTTTCTCGAGCCTGTCCACGATTCCTGAGACAGTGCTGTTCGATAGATTGAGTCTGCTGCTGAGATCAGTGATCTTCATCTCGCCGCCATTTTCCATCAAAATTCCTATTACTGCGCCCTGAGGCATTGTCAGCCCTGAGGGCTCAAGGTTTTTGCGCATATACTGTCTCATTATCTTCTCCACTTCAAACAGCAGCCTTCCGACCTCAGTCCTGCCGCTTTCATCAGCCACATCCTTCACCTCCGTACCAGCATGAGTTTTTCATAAGTTAGTTAACACTATCACCAGCATTGCCTGCAATGTCTGCCAAGTGACGTACTCCCGCCGCCTATAGAGGCGGGGGCTTCTTGGGACGTACCAGCTAGCGCCGATATAATTAGCAAGCTATCCCCATTCGCCCAATGGTTCACTTAAATTTTTACTTCGTTATGTAGTTATCCAATTTCACGAAATACTACCATCTGAGCAAATGTTCGTATGCGATTATTTCGCATGCTAAATGATTATAGATTTTAATAATGAATATGTCAAGGGGTTCATTACAGGCTCCATTGTAAGGATTGGCGGCTATTGTATAGCCAGGCATGAAAATCCTGAACATAATATTCTGCCGATGGATATTGAAGTGGATTATAACTTAACATTAATCCAATTATAACGCATCGTTCAAAGAAAAAATTTCGATTGTAGAAAATTTTTCTTACCTCTGCGCGTTTCAACGAGGCTGGTCGCAAGCATGGCTTGCTGCTCGCCTATGCATCCGGGCTGGTCGCAAGCATGGCTTGCTGCTCGCCTATGCATCCGGGCTGGTCGCAAGCATGGCTTGCTGCTCGCCTATGCATCCGG
>JAEZYU010000026.1 GCA_023418915.1 Bacillota bacterium | reverse complement strand
TGTCGCTAATAATATCCTTGCTGATCCCTCTTTATCCGAAGATGTAGTTCACCAAGCCTTTATTAAGATCATTGAGAACCTTGACAAAATAGAAAATATTAACTGTCACAAAACTAAAAGCTACATTGTTACTATAGTTAAGCACTGTGCAATCAACATATATAATTATCGAAAACGTCACTTGGAGGTTCCCTATGATGAATTTCATGATACTATTGCTGATAACATTGAATTTCAAGAAGATATGGGAAATCTGGCATACGCTGTCGCAAAGCTGCCGGTAATATATAAGACGGTATTAACACTAAAGTTTGTACATAATTATTCCAACCAGGAAATTGCAAATGAGCTTGAAATAACCGAGGCAACAGTCAGAAAACGTATTGAAAGGGCTAAACTCAAGGTGCAGGAAATTCTTGATATGGAGAGTGTTTAAATGTCTTATAGTTTTTCTGAAGAGATGTTAAGAGATGCCGTTATTAAGGCAGATTTGCTTGAGATCAACGCATTACCTGAAAATATTATCGAGCATAAATTCTCACGTAGATTTGAACGCAAAATGAAACACCTTATTAGTCGTAATAGAATAACGGAACCGATTGTTATTGGTCGTCCGGTATATCTACGCAGAAGACTGATTGCTGTTCTCATTGCGATAATTCTATTGCTGGCATCTGTTATGAGTGTTTCAGCCATTCGTGAAAAGGTCTTTGAATTAAT
Organism: Bacillota bacterium; assembly: GCA_023418915.1. Lineage (GTDB taxonomy): Bacteria > Bacillota > Clostridia > Acetivibrionales > DTU013 > DTU013. Next base: position 10,428 of record JAEZYU010000026.1, on the reverse strand, counting down.
CATAGAAGTATATGAAAAATACACACAACTATTTTTTGAAAAATCTCAATCTACAAATACATCGAGTGAAAATTTTTCGATATATGTACCAACTTATATTCCTGATGGATTTTCACTTGTATATGAAGATATGGATGGCACAGTTTTATTGGAATATGAAAAGGGTAACGAATATATTTCATACAGACAGGTATGTCCTGATGAGGTATCAATGCACATCAATACGGAAGGTATTGAATTAGAGGACTTCATATTTAATGATCTGCCAGCAAAATACTATTCCAATGAAGGAGTGCAAAACCTAATCTGGTATGATAATAGTTATATGTATAGGGTATCTTCTACTCTGGATAAAACTACAGTCCTTAGGATCGCTGAAAGCATAGAACCAGAGGGTTAAATCATTTACCGAATGCTATAAAGAAAGAGTTTTGTAAAGAAATCAGTGCTAATGTCACAAAAGCCTCCTCTTATTTGTTATAAATAATAGAACAAAATAAGGAGGTCTGTTTATGTCGGTAAAAAAATTGCCTTTTATTGTATTATGTGCATTGGTATTATTCAATTTTCCCTTATCAGCACTGGCTTCTAGTGAAATACCCATGCATCTTCCCATAGGTATAAACTATGTTTACATCAATGAAGCCAGCAGTTCGCTTACCATTTCAAATGGGGTTGCCAATGTAAAAGGCTATGTACAAAGAACACCAGCAGGAACATATATTCAGATTACTTCGACTCTGCAGATTCATAATAATGGATCGTGGGTAGATGTCAAGAGCTGGTCAAAATCGTCTACATCATCATCGGCATCTATATCAGAAAAATATACAGTCTCTCAGGGAACATACAGGGTGTCTACATACTATTTGGTAGAAGGTCCAAATGGTACCGAGTCCGGTACTGTTTATAGTAAAACTGTGACATTTTAAGTACCGACATAATCACTTACGATATCCTATCCTATATAAGAAGGTGATACCAATGGTGTTATGATATCACTTTGATACTGTCTAAGAACTTACGGGAGGTGGATAATTTAAAATTAAGTAAGATCAACTTCTGTTATTCTTTAAAATACTAGATGATTGTATGATTCATTGTAGCGATCAACAGAGATATTCAGTAACTAAACTATTGAACCAATAATAAGTAAAGTTGAGAGGAGATACTATTTATGAAAAGAATAATATCAATATGTTTGATATTTGCTATTGCATTGTCCATTGGGTCCTTTACTTATGCAAATGATGAGGTAAAGAATGATAATGAGCTGAAAAAATTAAAGTCAGTGAAAGTACAGTTATTATTGAAAGTAATGGAGCATCCAAATTTGTTGATGTCTTTGCAGAGTATACTGACGGCACAATAGTGAAAATAAATGAAAACGCCATATGGGAAACAAGTGACCAGGATGTTGCTTTAGCTTATGATGGAAGAATTATTGCAGTTGACAAAGGTTCGGCAACAATAACTGTGAAGTATGGAATGTTCAAAGAAGATATCGAAGTAAATGTACTAGAAAAAAGAAACTTAGAGGATTTACTTTATTTGGGAAATGATCAAAGATTAATGGCAAATGATGATCGGGATATCATAATGTATAAAGCAAGTGATATGTATAATTGCTATTGGACCCCATCAGTAAACGATATTAGAGGTTGGAGAAACAACTTTACATTTAAGGTTGGTAATACATATCATTTGCCATATTCACAAACAGCATATCAGGTAGATGACATTGGATTCATAAGTGCTTTTGTGAATTATCAAAGCAGTGGTTTTTATAATAATTACTCCAGGGTTATTAATGGGGAATCTATTATAATGCCTAAGTATGGTAACGATTGTTCTGGATTTGTTAGCTTCTGTTGGGGTATCTCAAGACATACGACAACTAGTTTCTTAGATGGTATTGATTCCGGGGATTTTAATAAAGTGGGAAATTATGATGTTGATAGCCCATCCTATAATGACCTAATAAATTCTTATCCCAGCCTTCAAAGGGGAGATGCAGTAGTAACCGAAGGACATACTTTTCTGATAGGAGCAGCTTATGATGACTATGTTATATGTTATGAGCAAACGCCGTTTTATCTGCAAATAACTGTATGGGATCATGAAGACCTGGCTAATAACTCATATAGACCTTTTTCAATACTTTAATAATCAGATGTCATCAATCTTAAGGATTTTATTTGACTAGACGATATATTATTTTCAAAGGTCTACAAAGTAATATAATATAATATAAATAGAAATACCTTTTATGAAAGGTATTTCCATTTATTAATTAGGGAGGATGGTTGCATTGAAAAATAAGTACTATAAATTACTTTATATACTGTTAATGACTGTAATAATTATCACAGGTTGTAACAATAAAAGTAAAATGAATACAACAGAGAATGGTTCTAAAAATGAGAATTTGGTGACATATACCGATAAAACATTTGATTTTAGCCTGGACTTCCCTGAAAAATGGGAGTATTCTATCAATCACAATATAGAAGCAACTAAGGAGATAGAAGCTACACCAGATTCTGGAATTGAGATATATGTAAACGAGAATAGAGAAAATAGAATATATGTATTTCAACAGCGTGGGCATATAAGCATACCTGACCCGAATGATTATGAAGTTGAAAGTATTAAAACATCAAGTGGACTTAACGGAGATCTATACAAAAGGAAAACAGATAATGTTGTTGAGATTAGATGCATAATAGATGAGTTTATTGGAGTAATAGTATTTATGGATTATGAAATTTATGATAAAAACAGTGAAGAAATAATGAATATTATTTATAGTATAAGAAAGTAGATGTTGCTGCTCGGGCTGTTTGACCGCCATTTGCTTGAATTCGTTGGCCACCAATTTTGCTCATTAACCCTGTCCGGTGGTTTTCCGGACAGGGTATCTCCTTACCAGGTGAATTCTTCCTCAATAATGTACCGTACAATCCTGTCTTTGACACTTGGAGAAAATGAAAAGCTTGGGAACCTTTGATAGAAGAGGATTCCAAGCTTTTAGTATTTGGTAAAAAAGTGCGCAATGTGTTAACGGGCCCGAGCAGCAACAATAATAAATTCTTTCTCCTCAGGAGAAAAGAATTCAGTTGCATGAAACTGATCAATGATCCGGTTGATCAACTCATCCGTTTCCTCCTTCGGCTGGCCGGAGCCCCAACATTCCCCTTTCAACGCACAAATACACAAAGCAACCGCCCGCTTAACTATTTCTTCAGTACTCCTTAATCGGACATCCTCGTCCCCAACGATAACCGGAAGCGTTTTACACAATGGAATCTCCTTCTCATTCAGAATCCGCTCTGTTCGGTCCTTCCGCTTCAATCCTGATTCCGTTGTATTCAAATTCCCATCAAGGAAGCTCGAAGGCGCTGTTACAACGAAATCATCAATCTCCGAATTTACATCCAGATCAAGGATAAGCTTTCCATTGTAGTCCAATATCTGCCGGCTGCCCCACATCATGAAACCCTCCAGTTCCTTTGTCATTGACAACAGTTGGGACCGGAACTGATCCGATATATCCTTGTCGGTAACGACACCAATCACCATTGCCAAAGTCGTTATCTTCACAAGGAGTTTCTCTTTTACTATGCTATTCCTGGCTGGCATTTGAGAAAAAAAGTTAAACATCCCATTCAGCATACCAGAAAATTTTTCATTTTCCGTTTTAACTGTCATGACATTAAACCCGTTCGTCGTTTTCCCGAACAGTTTTCTTTCCGTGATCTCGATTCTTGTTTTATTGGGGTTCACATTGATTTTAAAACCCTGGAGCGTCCTTCCGACAAGCTCCATCAACTGATTCAGATCCGAAAATGAACTGTAAATCGCACAGTTTTTCATCATACCCTCCGGTTATATGTAATATACTTCACCTCAGCGACCGTATCTCCATTGGATAATACGCAAATGTATAAAATGGTCCAACTTATTAACTTCTTTAATAACTAAATTATAGGAATTCATGGATAAAACCCTCACGATTAAGTAAATTCTCTATACATACCATATTGTAGCATACATAATTAGTAAGGGTAGCAATAAGGGTAAACATGAAAAAGCTTCCAGGTAAAAACCTTAGAAGCTTTCACATTGTTGGAGCCCTCAATCAGAGTCGAACTGGTGACCTCATCCTTACCATGGAATGAATCAAATTTCCAATCAAGCTGTGCAATGCTTGATAATACTGTATTACAAGGCTTATCACCTTCGGGTATATATCAGAAAAAACCAATTGTAAACCAATTCACTTTTTCGGTTGCACAAAGGCTAAGCTCAGTAACTAAGAGCTACGGCAATTCACAAGAATTTTCAAATTACTATATTTAGACTCGCGTAACTTCAAAAAATCTTTGCGCTCTTCTTCGTTCTATATTCTCTACCGATACTCTACCAGTCAGCCATTTGAGTTTCTTTTTAAGACTATCTTGTAATGCTCGAAAAGTCACAGTTGTTTCCTGCTTTAAGCCTTTCTTCCTCACCATTTTTGATATATCACCCTCAACAAACAAAATGATATCAATAGTAAGAATAAACTCATTAGTGTTGTTTACATTGCCTTTCAATGCTTCAAAATATTCATCTAGTTCTCTATCTTGATTAATATGACTACCAAATACAGCAGCTACTGTTGATCGTACTTTCTTGGAAATCTCATCATCCAGTGTCTCAGTTTCTTTCCCATTAATCATCAAGCGTCTAATATTCCCTTTATCATTTTCATAGCCCTTAAAATCTTTTATTTCAATAAAAGTAAAATACTGATCATTATAGGCTAGAATGTCTACTCCTTTGTTTCCTGGCATGCAATCCTTAAATTTTCCATAATAATCTGTCTCATCAAATTTTATTGCCTTGACCCCTTCTGCAAACTCAAATTGAAGATTACCTTCTTTAATTATCATATAGCTTCTCCTGCTCTCGATTATATAAGTTCTCAAATTCTTCAACAATTGAGTTATGCTGTAGCTCATATGTCTGAGTGGCACTGTCTGAAACGATTCTACCGCTATCACTATCTTCATATAATGAGATAAAGTTTACACCAAGTTTAGTTTTTTTTGCGTCATACTGTGCAATCATCGAAAACTCCTGGAGAAGAAAATAGCTGTGTGTTGTAATAAATATCTGTACCCCCATTTTAGCAAGCTCCACTAATGCTTGTGATATGTACTTCATTCTATTGGGGTTTAGATTTGATTCAGGCTCATCCCAAAACAATATAGTATTAGGCCCAAGAGTACCATTAGATACAAGATGAAGAATTGTAGCTAACTTTCTATCCCCCTCAGCTACTAACCCCATCTCTATTTCTCCCATATCTTTCCCCTTAATGTAGAACTTGTTATCTTTCATCCTAACTTTACCCCTGATTATATCCTCGAATTTCTCTAATATCGCATTCTGTTCTTTTGAATTCTTACCCTTTGTCAATGGCTTAAGGAGTAGCTTGTTTAAATCATAATAGGTTTCTTCAAATGCTATATGGTAATTATCATAAATACTAAAAAAATTAGAAGCAGCTGAAATTATCTCCTTTGGAGGGATAAAGAGAGCTTGAATATCACTTTTAATATCTCTTAAGTCATCTATCAAATCTATGCTTTTTTCCATTTGTGTAGATATTCTCATTTGAATATTTTTATTCTGTTCAAAAGATACTTTAATGTTTGCATTTCCTCTACCTGCTTTCCGGCGTACAAGCCTTCCCACTCTTCCTTCATCAGGCATAAAAACCCCTATAATTTTTGAAGCTAACATCTCTTTTGCCTTCTCAATTGAAACCTTTCCGACTTTAGGGTTAACTAATTCGTTATTGATATCTTCTATGGTTTTCATTATACTATAGAGAGTCTTAAGGACAATCGTTTTACCAACTCCGTTGAATCCAGTTATTACATTTATATATGGTGAAAAATCTAATTTCAAATTATCGAACAGTGCAAATTCCTCGAATACAACACTCTTAATTTTCATTCATCTTTCCTCCAGTAATACCCATCTGATTATTTTGATTATATCATATTTCAAAAACATATAAACGTTAATGGGTAATTTTGTTTGATTCTTTTTCATTCACCTACGACATAAAGCTAATAATTTACAAAGCACTACTCTTAACTTTTACGCTTACTCTCCATACTTTTATCTTTAATATCCTGTAATTTTTTATCAAGTTCCATGTTATCGTGTGCTAAAAACAAATTTGTATATGTCTCATCCGGAGCAGGAATCAAATTGCTAAATGTACTTGTTAATGCTACTCTAAAATTGTACCATATACCGGTAAAAAAATAGGCCACCTTAATCAAATTTCCTGTATGATTATGTTATCCAGACATTGTCATATAGGAGGAAAGGTATGATTAAGATGGCACAGTTAGAGAATATCAGAAAAATGTACTTCATGGAAGGCCTAAGTATTAGAGAAATAAGCAGAAAGACTGGTTTACACAGGGATACAATATCAAGATATATTTCCCTGGAGGAACCAAAACCACCGAAATACAAGTTAACTAAGGATCGCATGCATCCGGTGTTAGGTCCGTACATACCAATGATCCAGCAGATTCTTGAGGACGATAAAACCAGGCATAGAAAGCAGCGACACACAGGAACAAAGATCTTTGAAATCTTAAAACAGGAAGGCTTTACGGGCGGCTACAATACGATATCCGATTACTTAAGAAAGGAGTACCGGAAGCAGAGAGAAGCATTCCTGCCATTGGAGTTTGAGTTGGGTGCCTATGCCGAGGTTGACTGGACGGAAGCATATTTCTACCTTAGAGGGAAAGAAACCAAGGCACACATATTTGTTATGAAGTTAAGAGGTTCAGGCGGTTTCTATGTCAGGGCTTACCCATTTGAGAAGCAGGAGGCTTTCTTTGATGGTCACATCAAGTGCTTTGAGTTTATGAATGGTACACCATACAGGATAGCATATGATAATCTTAAGACCGCAGTTAAAAAGGTGCTTCAAGGCAGCAATAGAGATGAACAAGAACAGTTCATAGCCCTTCGGACGCATTACCTTTATGATTCCACCTTCTGTAGGCCAGCCCGTGGTAATGAGAAAGGCGGAGTTGAGAATGCAGGCAAGGAAGCTGTCAGGAGGTTTTTTGTACCTTGTCCGGATGTTGATTCCTTTGATGAGTTGAACAATTACCTGCATAGTGAATGCATTAAGCTACTAGAGGCAAATCCCAAGTGGGAGGCTGAAAAGGCAGCATTAAGGCCATTGCCGGCAGTAAGGTTCGACGGAGCAAGGTACAAGGAAGCCAAGGTCAACCGGTACTCCATGATACAGTTTGAAACAAACCGGTATTCTGTCCCAACTTCATATGTCGGAGAAAGGGTTACGGTCAAGGCTTCAGCAGAAAGGGTTGACGTATTTTCAAAAGGCTCGGTTATTGCAGAGCATCCGAGGGTACACGGTCGTAATCAGGATCAAATTACACTTGATCACTATCTTGATCTATTGTTACAGAAATCACGTGCATTGGTGAACACAAAAGTATACAAACCTCAAACTCTTCCGCCTATTTACGAACAGTATCGCCGTTGCCTGTCAGCAAGAAATCCGAAAGGCAACCGGGAATTTGTGAAAATATTAATACTTCATAGAGATTATCCGCCGGAGCAGGTAGCTGATGCTATTGAACTTGCAATGGCATACAATGTCTACGGATATGACGGAGTTTTAAATATATTGGGACAGACTCTTGTGTCAAGCTACAGGGTTATCCCCATTAGCAAGGAAAAGCTTCAGAGCATTCCTGAAGTTACTGTAAAGCCGCCGGACCTTGATAAGTACAAAGCCCTCATGTCAGGAGGTGATCGTCAATGCCAGTAAACAAAATGCTGCTGGAAGCATATCTGAGAAAGCTTAAAATGCCTCAGGCTGCCAAAACATATGAGTCTCTTGCTAGGGAAGCGTCCGATAGCAATCTTGACTATGAAGGGTATCTGCTTGGTGTCCTGGAGCAAGAGATCCATCAGAGAGAAAACAACAGAATCCAGAGAGGTATACGGCAGGCTAGCTTCCCAGTTATTAAAACACTGGAAAGCTTTGATTTCAAGGCGATCCCCTCCATAAGCAAGCCGAAGCTTCTAAAGCTTATGCAGGGAGAATATATCAAAAATCGAGAGAATATCATACTAGTCGGCAATTCCGGCGTTGGAAAGACGCATATTGCAATATCGCTGGGATATGAAGCCTGCCGCCAAGGAATGCGTGTAAAATTTTATACTGCTGCCGGTTTGATAAACGAACTCCTTGCCGCTCAGCAGGAATACCGGCTAAACAGGCTTGAGAAGCAATGGCTGATGCCTCATCTGGTTATACTCGATGAGCTGGGATATGTACCATTCAGCAGAGTAGGTTCTGAGCTGCTATTTCAGTTCTGTTCCTCCAGATATGAAAGAGGCAGCCTGATAATTACTACAAATCTGGAATTTCCAAAATGGACGGAGGTGCTGGGAGATGAGCAAATGACAGCAGCTTTATTGGATCGGCTTACCCATAATGCTCATATATTGAACATTAACGGGGATAGCTATAGGTTCAAACAGGCTCTTGCCAAGCAGGCAGATGTAGGCTAATTTTTTTTATTTATGGGTGGCCTAATTTTACTCCGGTAAGTGGCCTAAATTTTAATTGACATTAACATGTACTCAAAGCTGTTTCACTTCCAACCAAATAAACAGGTATATTAGCCTTCTCTACAAAAGCACTATGGTCGTTTGCTCTAAATAGTTCAGTTAATTTAACATCAGTACAATAATTACACTCAACATATATTTGTAGTTGTTCTAAAAAAATGTCTATATAATCAGATAATCCTGGATTGCTCAAACCCTCATAATTATTTAATGATTCTGTACTTGTATAAAATCCTCTTTCACGACTCCACCGTTTTATATTTATTTTTTGTTAGGCAATAAGAAGAAATTTGGAAATGTATGATATTTTGAAATAAAAACACTAATCTTCTTTTGAAGAGCACAAACACTATTTGGGTCAATAATCTGTTTATCCCAAAATGTGCAATTGTTTTTTTTATTTAGTAAACTTTCTGATTTTCCTATGAGATTTCCTGGCGTAAATATTGTATCTCCACGATACTTAGTTCCAATATCGCTAAATAATAAATCAGCGATTTCTTCATAGTATAGCAAAAATAAAACAGCTCGTGCAATTATTGAATCGTCTGGATCCATCACCCGGCTTTAAAATATTCTACAGGTTTCCCATATTTGCTAGTCCCATCGATTTTCTCCAAATCTATTTCACATAAAAGATTCAATTCTCCATCACAATAATCGCTAATGAAATCTCTAACTAAATTAACACAAAATTCAATACTCTCTTTTTTATCCATAGCTATTCACCATTTCTGTATAAATATTTATTTAGCAAACAATAATGTGGTAACAGACAATGCAATACTTAGTGTAAATCATCATTGCGTAATGATAGTAAAAACCTTTAATATCCTCTATTTTACATTTACAATGAAAATATTACTTTTAGCAATACACTGACCTCTCTTAATTACAAAGCACTGAACATAGTGGCTCCCCGTGTATGCTGTACTTTCATGTATTTTATTTCTGCCAATATTTGAATCCTCAAATCCTCCCCTAAGGTCACCATTTCCCTCAGCATCATTACCTGTATTTACAATTTGCCACTTTACGGTATATGGCATTTTGCCAGTAAAAACTGCAGTAAATTCGATTGCTAAATCTTTATCTAATGGCTCCCCGTCATTTCTATATTGGTACCTGTTCCCTTGCATATCAATAACAGTTGCTTTAATCAAAACTCTATACCCCTTTGGTAGTATCCAAGGAGCTTTCTGCCTTTGTGGTACATATAACAAACTCTGTATTCTGTATGATACTAGCGATAACTCTTTCTCTTGAATTTTATCGGCAATTGCATTTGCTATGACTTTATCATATTCACTGATTACTTTTTGTACCATGGTTTCGCCTAATGAAATGCCAAAAATACTAGCGATATCAGCTTTTTCCTCAAATAAATCTAGACAATCAATCAAATTAGTTTTAGCTTGTTCAATCCATTCAAAAAAGGCTTCTGCTCTATTGGGATGGTCATTCCATTTCTCAGCAAAATTCTCCTTATCTTCTCCGGTATAGCATGGGTTCTCTATGTAATACTTTCCATCTGTAGATGTCAAGTATAATTTTACAATTTTTGATCAATAATTTTTTACACCTATTATTTACCAAATATGGTTTCCCGGTGCTTCAGTCTATAGCTGTCCCCATTTAGGTTAAGAACTTCACATTTATGCACAATGCGGTCTAGTATTGCCGTAGTAATGGCAGGATCTCCAAGCAATTCACCCCATTCCTCAGGCCCTTTAT
>JAEZYU010000023.1 GCA_023418915.1 Bacillota bacterium | reverse complement strand
CGTCGGGGTTGCCCCAGATGCTCACCGGGTCGTCGACCGTGCTGAAGTTCCACGCGACCTCGCCGGTCTCCTGGTCGAGGGCGTAGATGTACCCGACGGCGCCGCCCCGGTAGAAGACGTCGCCGCGGCCGGGCACCGTCGAGGTGTAGACCAGGTTGTCGTAGACCGTGGGCTGAATGTCGATGCCCTCGCCGATGATCTCTCCGGCGAGAGGCGTGGTGTTGATGAGCTGCATCGACCAGAGTTCTTCACCGCTCGATGCGTTCAGTGCCGCGAGGGAGAACGGATCGCTCGCCACGAAGACCTTGCCCCACCCGACCGCCGGCCCGTTCGGTCCGGTCACGGTGGTGTTGTTGTAGATCTTCTCCCACTGCACCGAACCGTCGGCAAGGTTCAGGGCGTAGGTGTCGGCGTAGAGGTCCTGGAAGTAGACGGTGTCCCCCATGATGATGGGGTTGCTGCTCGCGCCGCCGAAGATGCCGGTGGCGTTAATGTCGAACGTCCAGGCTATCGCCAGATCGTTTACGTTCTCTTTATTGATCGATACGTCGGTCGTTGCGCGTGTATTCTCGTAGTCTCTGTTCGGAAGCGGCCAGTCGGCCGTATACTGCATGATCTCCGGCGGGACTCCCTCCGCCGCCTGAAGGCCTGTTGTCTCGTTGCTCGTGTCGCTCGCGTTCTCTTCCTGGGCGACCGCCCCGGAAAAGAGCATCAGACACCCTACAAGGGTGATGATCAGGAGCCTTGACAATCTCTGCATACGGGGCTGGAATGAGAAAGCCACGTTATATACCTTTCGCAAAGGAGCCCTTTCCTCCCCAAAAAAACCCGGTTTCCTGAAACAACTTGCGACACGGGCCCGGCTCAGTCGTCCCGGAGAGCCCCGGCCGGTGGAAATCCTTTGCCGTAAGGGTCCGGTTACCACCGGGGACAGGGTTAAGTGAGGAGGCGCCGTATCGGTGCCCATGATACGCACGAAACGGATCTACGAAGAACCCTCGGAGGACGACGGAACCCGGGTTCTCGTCGACCGGCTCTGGCCGCGGGGTTTCTCGAAGGAGAAGGCGTCGCTCGACCGGTGGGAAAAAGACCTTGCGCCGAGCAATGAACTGCGGCGGTGGTTCGGGCACGATCCGGCGAAGTGGGAGGAGTTTCTCCGGCGCTACCGGGCCGAACTCGTGGGGAAGGAGGAGGCGCTCGCCCGGCTCCGGCGGGAGGCAGACGAGGGAACCGTCACGCTCCTCTACGCCGCGAAGGACGAGGAGCACAACAACGCCGTGGCGCTGAAACGTCACCTGGAGGAGGGGTAGCATCCAGGCGCCGACATCTACTTATGATCGCGGGAGATGTCACTTCCCATGACCATGGAGAGCGACAGGATATCCTACCACGAATCGGTAAGGACCGTCTACGAGCGGCTCAAAGCGGACGGCATGTCCAACGTCTGGGACCGCTACGAGGCCCAGGGGCTCGGGACCGATCCCGACCGGCGGTGCGCCTTCTGCCAGGCGGGCGCCCGGTGCGACTTCTGCTCGAACGGCCCCTGCCGGGCCGATGCAAGCCGGAACCATCGGGGCGTCTGCGGGATCAACGCTGACGGCATGGCAATGCGGATGATGCTTCTCCGAAACGTCATGGGAGCGTCGAACTACCACTTCCACGCGGCGCAGGCTGTCAGAACCCTCCGGGCGACCGCGGAGGGCAAGACTCCCTTCTCGATCGCCGAGCCGGAGAAACTCCGGACGTTTGCAGGACGGCTCGGCATCGATACGAGCGGGAGCGATTCGGAGGTCGCGCTCCGCCTCTGCGACTTCGTGGAAGAGGACTTCCACCGGTTCACCCACGAGCCGAGCCTGATCGTGGAGCGGCTCGCCCCGCCGGAGCGAAAAGAGGTCTGGAAAAAACTCAAACTCTTCCCGGGCGGGATCTACGGGGAGGCGATCGTCGATACCGCCTCGACGCTCACGAACGTCGACGGCTGGTTCGCGAGCCACGCCATGCGGGCGATGCGCCTCGGCGTCGCGATGGCCTACCAGAGCCAGATCGTGCTCGAGTACATCCAGGACATCCTCTACGGCATCCCCCGGCCGCACCCCATGCGGGTCGACCTCGGGGTGCTCGACCCCGACTACGTCAACGTCCTCCCGAACGGCCACGAACCCTTCCTCGGATTCGCCCTCATCGACCTCGCCCGCACAGATGAGTGGCAGCAGAAGGCGAAGGAGGCGGGGGCAAAGGGCCTTCGGATCATCGCCAACATCGAGACCGGACAGGAACTGATCCAGAGGAGGGAGATGGACGACGGCTTCTACGGCTACACGGGCAACTGGATCATGCAGGAGGCGGTCCTCGCCACCGGGGCGGTGGATGTCTTTGCCGCCGACATGAACTGCTCGCTCCCGCTCGACCCGCTCTACGCTGAGAAGTACCACTTCAAGTTGATCCCGGTCAGCGAGGTCGTGGTCTTCGAGGGCGGGACGGAGCGGCTCGATTACGTCCCGGAGGAGGCGAAAGAGCAGGCAGCGACCCTCCTCGAGATGGGGATCGAGAACTTCAAGGAGCGGCATAACACGATCGACGCGATCCGGAATCTCCCCGTCCGGGAGGCCGTGGTCGGGTTCGCCCCCGAGAGCAGCGTCGAGGCGCTCGGGGGGAGCCTCGACCCGCTGCTTTCCGCCATCAAGGACGGGACCATCCGGGGCGTCGTGGGGCTCGTCTCCTGCACCACCCTCCGGGACTCCGGGCAGGACGTCCACACCGTCGCGGTAGCGGAGAACCTGATCGCCCGCGACATCCTGGTGCTCGGGATGGGCTGCGGCGTGGCCGCCCTCCAGGTCGCCGGGCTCTGCTCACCTGAGGCGAAGGAGAAGGCCGGGCCGGGGCTGAAAGGCCTCTGCACGGCGCTCGGCGTGCCGCCGGTGCTCGGGTTTGGAACCTGCACCGATACCGGCAGGTGCGCCGACCTTCTCTACTCGATCTCCGACGCCCTCGGCGGCGTGGCCCTCCCGGACCTCCCGGTCGCCGTCGCGGCACCTGAGTACATGGAACAGAAAGCGACGATCGACGCCCTCTTCGCGCTCGCGCTCGGCCTCTACACCTACGTCAACCCGATCCCGACCGTGACCGGCGGGCCGGACCTCGTCAAACTCCTCACCGAGGACCTGCCCGGCATCACCGGCGGAGTGCTCCACGTCGAGACGGACGCAAAAG
>JAEZYU010000003.1 GCA_023418915.1 Bacillota bacterium | reverse complement strand
ATAGATGTCGTATCTCACGGGAGAGGCAGTCCGATCCCATTGACTGACTACCTGGCAGCAGAGCTTTGGGGCAGGAAACACAACCTCCACAAACGGTGCTGCCATCCCCAGCCTGTAGGCGGGATGCGGGTGGGATACTTGATGAGGTTCGTATAAAGTGAGAAGGAATAAACTGTTTAAATATTCAATTAATGGGAAAGAAATTTACAAAAAAACTGAAAATTGTCTATAATTGATTAACATAATATGGAATTACATTGCATTATCGCGGGTAAATATTGAAAAAATTCAATGTTTGGTTCCCATTACTTGAATTTTTAAGCAAAAAACTCGAATTCAATGTAGGTCGAGCACGTTGAAATATAAGAGGATGCGGAAGTAGGTCGAGTACATTAATAAGTACATTAATAAGTACATTGATAAATACGTTGATAAATACGTTGATATAGTATTGATGCAGATATTGATATCGTAAAAATCGATTCGATGGTATATAATTTAACTGGATACTAAAGAGTTTTTCATGTATTATTTTGCTATGGAGGGCAATGAATGTTTACTGTAAAGCTAAGCGAGCTCATGAAGGAATTTCAGCTGGAGCCGCTTTCATTGGCAGAAGAAGCGGGAGACATCGATATTACAACCTCTGATGTCAACAGGCCTGGACTGCAGCTTTCGGGCTATATGGAGTATTTCGGCACAGACAGAATACAGATCATCGGCAAGGTAGAGATGACATATCTGGCAAGTCTGTCGCCGAAAGATAGATTCAAGAGGCTGGACGAGTTTTTTCGGACCGGCTTTCCGTGTCTTGTGATAGCAAGGGATCTGAAGCCCTTTAACGAGATGCTGCAGGTTTCAGAAAAATACAGGATACCTGTGCTCAAGACCGATGATATCACATCAAGATTCATGAGTGGTATTATCAGGTATCTTAATGTGATGCTGGCGCCGAGAATATCACAGCATGGTGTGCTTGTGGAGGTTTATGGCGAGGGTGTTCTTATACTGGGAGAGAGCGGTGTTGGCAAGAGTGAATCGGCGCTGGAGCTCGTCAAAAGAGGACATAGGCTTATTGCCGACGATATCGTGGAGATCAGAAGAGTTTCCGACAGTACACTGCTGGGCTCGGCTCCGGAGAATATACGGCACTTCATCGAGATCAGAGGAATAGGTATTCTCGATGTCAAGAACCTGTATGGCATGGGTGCTGTGAAGCTGCAGGAGAATATCAATCTAGTGATAAAGCTGGAGCTTTGGAAAGAGCACAAGATGTACGACCGCCTCGGACTTGAGGATCATTTTACCGATATCCTCGGCATATCGGTGCCTTCGCTTGTAATTCCCGTCCGGCCCGGCAGGAATCTTGCAATCATAGTGGAGGTAGCGGCTATGAACCACAGGCAAAAAAAGATGGGCTACAATGCTGCGAAATATATCAGTGAGCGCTTTATGAAATTTGATTGAACTGAGGATTGAGGCAGCTGTACCGCAAATTGCATACAAAAGACAACAGAACTGGAGGAGCATATTATGAAACTCGTTGTAGATACACATACACATACACTCTCGAGCGGCCATGCATACAGTACGATTCGTGAGAATGCTGAAGAAGCACGGATAAACGGTATAGAGGCCATAGCTATGACCGACCATGGACCAGCGGTTACGGGAGCACCGACAGTACTCCACTTTTTGAATCTTGGCGTGATACCGGAGCATATCGGTGGCGTCAGGATTTTCAAGGGTGCGGAGACAGATATAATGGACTTTAATGGAAAGCTTGACATGCCGGATTCGATATTGTCACGATTGGAGTTTGTAATTGCAAGCTTTCACGATATAGTTATAAAACCGGGCAGCATAGATCAAAATACCGAGGGCATGATAAATGCGCTGAAGAACCCCTTCGTGGATGCCGTTGCCCACCCGGGAAATCCGGTGTTTCAGGTGGAAATAGACAGGGTTGTCAGGGCTGCAGCTGAATATGGGAAGCTGATCGAGATAAACAATGGGTCATCAAGAGTAAGAAAGGGCTCGATGCAGAACTGTCTGGAATTTGTAAGGGCATGTAGAAAACACAGTGTCAGTGTCACATGCGGTACTGATGCGCATGTATGTTATGATATAGGCAAATTCGGCGCTGTACTTGAAATATTCGATGAAGCTGATATGTATGAGGAACTTGTTATATGTACATCTCTTAATAAAGCTGATGCATATATAAGCGCAAGAAAGAAGGCGAAGAAGGAAGCAGCAGATGAAAATAAGAATATGTCAGAGAGGCCTTCTGTACTGGTTTAGTGCCAGTACGACTTCTATGTAATGCACCGATGCAGTAGAATATAACGAGGTGGTAGATATCCCCCACTTCTATAAGTGGCGGGTACCAATTTGCATTTCAGGCGGCGAGTATATCTCCCGCCTCGTTGAAACGCGTAGAGGTAAGAAATTTTTCTACAGTCGAAAATTTTTCTTTGAACGATGCGTAATAACGAGGTGGTATATGTCCCCCGCCTCATAACGTATTTTCATCCTATCAGGCTGAAAACGCTAATACGTATTTTCAAGCCCTTCGGGTTGGAAAACACTATGTGGGCATTGCAGCGGAGCATCGACTATTGAAGCACTACTGCAGAGATTAGCAGCCGAACACTTGGTCAAAATGAATTATAAGGAGAGCGTTAATTTGGATAGAATCAAGGCAACAGAGCTGATAAGTCAGATACCCGGCAGCGGAGCGATTTCTATGGACGAGCCGATGTCAGAGCGAACCTCATTTAAAGTAGGTGGTCCGGCAGATATATTTATCCGGCCTGCAGAAATTGGCAGTATTGCACAAATGCTCAGTGTCTGCAGAGAAAACAGTATACCGGTGATGGTTATGGGAAACGGCACCAACCTTATCGTACGCGATAAGGGAATAAGAGGTGCGGTTATTCAGCTCACTGACAACGTCAACGCTTACGAGGTCAATGGCGAGGAGATAAGTGCCGAGGCAGGGATACTTATCTCCAGGCTCTCAAGAATAGCATTGGAGCACAGCCTCACCGGACTGGAATTTGCAGAAGGTATACCGGGGACACTTGGCGGTGCTGTTGTAATGAATGCAGGAGCATATGATGGTGATATGTCCATGGCAGTCAAAGAAACAGAGTACCTCAGTCCTGAACTAAAGGTCCGTATCCTTGGCAATGAACAGCATTGCTTCGGAAAGAGATCAAGTATAATACAGTCCGAAGGCGGTACTGTGCTAAAGACCGTCATTAGACTGAAAAAGGGAGACAAAAAAGCAATTAAAGCGAAAATGGACGATTTTAATGCAAAACGTCGTGAAAAGCAGCCGCTGGAATTGCCCAGCGCAGGCAGCATTTTTAAAAGGCCGGATGGCTATTTCGCAGGAAAGCTGGTGCAGGATTGCGGACTGAGAGGGTACAGGGTCGGAGGGGCCGAGGTATCGAACCTGCACTGCGGCTTCATTGTAAACACAGCAAATGCTGCCGCCAGTGATGTAATAGCATTGATAAAGAATATACAGCAACAGGTGTATGACAAATATGGTGTAATGCTGCAGACAGAGGTAAAAATCATAGGTGAAGAATAGGGGTCAAAAGATGAAATTCATTGTAATAACAGGAATATCTGGAGCAGGTAAAAGCCTTGTAGCCAACTATCTTGAAGATGCGGGGTTCTTCTGCATTGATAATCTGCCTCCGCTGCTGATACCTAAAATTGCCGAGATATGCTCCCAAAGCTACAAGAAGATGGACAAAACAGCGGTTGTCATAGATATCAGGGGCGGTGAGCTGCTCAATGATCTATTCCCTGCGCTCGAAGCTCTTACAGGTGATGGGCATACCTTTGAAATATTTTTCATGGAAGCTTCGGACAATGTGGTAATAAAACGGTACAAGGAATCGAGAAGGTCGCACCCTCTTGCTCAGGAGGGAAGGCTGGTGAAAGGCATCGCTGAAGAGAGGCGTGTACTTCAGGGAATAAAGGACAGGGCCGATTATGTCATCGATACGTCCAATTTGACGCCAAAACAGCTCAAAGAGGCCATTACAGGCATAATAGGCCAGGAAAATCACTTTGAAGGCCTTATTGTAAATATCATTTCCTTTGGGTTCAAATACGGCGTACCGATCGAATGTGATCTGGTATTCGATGTAAGATTCATACCGAATCCGTATTATATAGAATCAATGAGAAAGCATACGGGAAAGCAGGAGAACGTGAAGGAGTATGTGCTCGGTAAACACGAGACGGTAGAATTCCTCGATAAGCTTAACTCCATGCTGGATTTCCTTATACCAAACTATGTAAAAGAGGGCAAATCCCAGCTGGTAATAGGAATAGGCTGTACAGGAGGCAGACATCGTTCTGTAGCAATTGCAGATGAGCTGCAGAGGAATCTGACAGATAAAAACCATAGAGTAGTCATGGAGCATAGAGATATAGACAAAGATGGCAGGAGTGCTGGGAGATGAAAATAAAGGATATAATCAGCAGGCTTTTAAACAAGCATGCAAGTCCATATAACAATCTTGGATCAAGCGTTCCATCCCCCGGTGCCGAGCATCCGGCCGGGGGTCCAAGGATCGTTGCAATAGGAGGCGGCACCGGACTTTCCACCATGCTTCGCGGCCTTAAGGCATTCAGCTCTAACATAACAGCTGTAGTAACTGTGGCAGATGACGGAGGCGGATCGGGTGTCCTCAGGCAGGAATTGGGTATGCTGCCTCCCGGGGACATAAGAAACTGTATTCTGGCGCTGGCAGATACGGAGCCGCTGATGGAGCAGCTGCTCCAGTACAGGTTCAGAGAAGGAAAGCTGAAGGGACAGAGCTTTGGCAATCTATTTCTGGCAGCAATGGATGGGATATCATCCAGCTTTGAGGAGGCAGTAAAAAAGATGAGTGATGTACTGGCCGTCACAGGCAGGGTGCTTCCTGTGACGCTGGAGGATGTTACGCTCTGCGCAGAACTGGAGGATGGAAGCATAGTCAGCGGTGAGTCGCAGATAGGAAAGCACAGCAATTTCAACAAGTGCAGGATCAAGAGGGTATATCTGGAGCCTGAGGATGCCGAGCCGCTCAATGAAGTAATAGACGCCATTGACCAGGCCGATGCTATAGTACTTGGGCCTGGAAGCCTTTATACAAGTATTATACCCAACCTTATCGTAAGAGGCATATGTCCCGCTTTAAAGAGGAGCAGCGCCCCCAAGGTATATGTGTGTAATGTCATGACACAGCCGTCTGAGTCGGAGGATTACAGTGTATTTGATCATATACGCGCTCTGGAGGAGCACTCCTGTTCAGGCATCATCGATGTGTGTATAGTCAATAATTCGTTTATTCCTGATGAGCTGAGGGAAAAATATCATAATGATGGCGCCGATCAGGTAAAAATAGACCGTGACAAAATAGAGGAGGCCGGGATCAAGCTGTTAGAGGGAGATTATGCCTCGTTAAAAAACGATTTGGTCAGACATGACTCTCAAAAGCTTGCGCAGGCTGTAATAAAGGCAGCATTGGACAATATAGCCTCCGGTGCGTTCAGCTGTGCGGTAGGCAGAAGTTATGTAAAACACAGCGTTCTGGGATCTTCTGAAACAAAAGCGAAAGACATATAGTACAACAGGCTTCATTCGCAATAGGGTGCGCCTCGTCAGGCAAAGGCGGTAAAAATCAGGAAACGGGGGGTGGGCAGGTGAGGTTTGGTAAATCGGAATGGAGCAACTGGGACAGGGGCATTGAAAGAGAATGGCTTCTTACCAATGGAATAGGAGGATTTTCAGCCTCTACGATCACCGGTGCAAACAGCCGCAGATACCATGGCCTGCTTATTGCTTCACTGGATCCTCCGGTGGAGAGGCATCTGGTCCTATCTCAGCTGCACGAAACTGTGATACTCAGTGACAATGAATATGATCTTCATACATTTTCCACGGGAAGATATGTCAACATGGGATGTCTCAACCAGCAGAGCTTTGAACTGGATACATTGCCTGTATTTACCTACGGCTTTTGCGATGTACTGATAGAAAAGACAGTCGCTCTTGTATATGGTGAAAATACTGTTGTCGTACAATATCGTATCAGGGCAGGTGCAGACCCTGTTATGATGAAGATAGCACCGCTTGTGAATTTCAGGGATCACCACAGCAATTCTGACAAATACCATATGAGGTTTACGCAGAAAGCCGGCAGTGATCATACGGTAATCAAGCCATACGATATGGGGTATGATATATTGATCGGCTGTACCGGAAGCCGGTTTGAAGCAGTGCAGGATTGTTGGTTTGAAGGCATGCATTATCCGGTGGAGATGGAAAGAGGCCTTCATGCATACGAAGATCACTACATACCCGGTATTTTTAGTTTGAAAACTGATGCAGGCAGCGAAGCCTGTTTTTATGTTGTATGTACCATCGGTGATAATATTGCTGAATCTATTCATGACGTAAATGGTGCCGGGAAATATATGAAGCCTTCATATGGACAGTTGGCCATTTCTGGAGAAAGGACCAGGATAGACAGACTTACTTCCGACTGCCATGACGAATTTCACCGCACTTTAGTCAGGAGTGCCGACCACTTTATCGTATACCGGCGCTCCACCGGGGCAAAGACCATCCTGGCGGGATATCCGTGGTTCACCGACTGGGGCAGGGATGCCATGATTTCACTGAATGGTCTTACTTTGTCAACCGGGCGTTATGAAGATGCCGCCGATATACTCATCACTTTCAGCAAGTACATACGGTATGGACTTGTACCGAACATGTTCCCTGACGGGGCGGGCGAGCCGGGGTATAATACAGTGGATGCCGCATTATGGTATTTTGAGGCGGTTTATAGGTATACTGAAAAAACAGGTGATCTCCATATTGTCAGAGACAAATTGTATGATACCATGCTGCAAATTTTTAAAGGATACAGATATGGCACACTGCATGGCATTCATATGGACGATGATTTCCTGATAACTGCCGGAAATAAAGATACTCAGCTTACGTGGATGGACGCAAAGGTTGACGGTAAGGTAATTACACCGAGACATGGAAAGGCTGTGGAGATAAATTCATTGTGGTATAATGCATTGAAAATAATGGAGAATATCACCGGAAGACTTGGCGGAGAAGCTGCTGAATACGGAAGGCTTGCCGATAAGGTGAGGAAAAGCTTCGCAAAGGTCTTCTGGTATGTGAAAGGGAATTATTTATATGATGTCGTGTACGGGGATTACCGGGATGAGCGTGTCAGACCTAACCAAATTCTTGCTGTGAGCCTGTCCTATCCTGTGATTAGTGGTGTAATGGCTGAATGTGTGGTGAAAAGGGTCTGGAAGGAGCTGTATACAGCATATGGACTCAGAAGCCTGTCACCACATTTCAAGGAATATAAGGGAAAGTATTCGGGTGACCGATATACCAGAGATTCTGCATATCACCAGGGAACGGTCTGGGCATGGCTGATCGGACATTTTATAACAGCCTTCCACAGAACACTTGGTAAAGAGCCGAAGTACGCCGATATGTCAAGGATGTTCCTCAAGCCCTTCAGAGATCATATGTACCATGCATGCCTTGGCAATATTTCGGAAATATTCGACGGCGATGAGCCGCTGACGCCCAGAGGATGCTTTGCGCAAGCATGGAGCGTAGCGGAAGTGCTCCGTGCATATACCGAAACATGAATGGAACAGAGGTGAATTGATTGTCTTTTTCGTCAACTGTTAAAAATGAGCTGTGCAGGCTTGAAAAAATGAGCGATTGCTGTGTTCTGGCCGAACTCGCAGCTGTCGTATGGCTTAACGGTACAGCCGCTGCAGTTCACACAAACGGTTTCAACATAAGGATCACGACTGAAAATGCGGCTTTTGCAAGGTGGATCTACAGCAGTATCAGAAAACACTGTGGTATTTCGCCTGAAGTTACTATACGCAAAAGCAGAAAGCTGAAAAAGCATGTGTCATATATGCTTTTTATTACTCCGACAGCAGGTTCAGTGGATCTTTTGCGAATGACAGGAGTATCGGTATCCACAGAAAACGACAAGGAACAGGCGGAACTGAAGCTGCTGGAGAAGGACAGCCTGGACAAGCAATGCTGCAGAAAATCGTTCTTAAGAGGTGCATTTCTGGCGGGAGGCTCAATAAGTGATCCTGAAAAAACGTATCATCTGGAGCTCACATCCCGTACATCAGAACAGGCAGGGGAGCTTAGCCGGCTATTAGAGCACTTCGGGCTGCACGCAAGGATCATAATCAGAAAGGGAAGCTATGTTACATACCTGAAGGAGGGTGAGAACATAGTAGACTTTTTGAATATAATAGGGGCACATAAGGCTTTAATGGAGCTTGAAAATGTGAGGATACTCAAGGGTATGCGAAACAATGTGAACAGGATCGTCAACTGTGAAACTGCAAACCTTGAAAAAACAGTAAATGCCTCTGTCAGACAGGTGGAAAACATAAAATATATTGCTGAGCACATTGGCTTCGACAAGCTTCCGGCAAGCCTTCGAGAGATTGCTGAGCTGAGGCTCGAATACAGCGATGCCAACCTGGCGGAGTTAGGGCAGCTTATGACGCCCTCGCTGGGTAAGTCCGGAGTGAACCACAGGCTCAGAAAAATGGATAGGATTGCTGAAAAACACAGGGAACAGTCAAAGCTACGACTTAAATAAAACGTAAAAAAATGTAATAAAATTATCATCTACTTTACAAATGTTCCCAAAATTCTCCGAAGGATATTCCATATATTTGAAGAAGTATATATGTTATACATTTAGAATTCGGAGGGATAATTTTGGAAATCAAATTTGCCAACAGAGGGTCCACACTGATCGCAACTTTATCAGGAGAATTGGATCACCATTTTTCCGAATATGTTCGGAATAAAATAGAAAGAGAGCTGCTTAAGGCTACTACCAGGAATGTTATATTTGATCTTACAGGATTGAGCTTTATGGACAGTTCCGGTATTGGCGTACTGGTCGGAAGGTACGCCAACATAAATAAGCTTGGCGGCAAGGCCGCCATCATCTGCAGGAACGAGAAAATACAGCGGATACTTGAAATATCCGGTGTGCTGAAGCTTATGCCATTGTATGAGGAATTGGATCGTGCGATAAGAGCGCTCCTTATAGCATGAGCCGGTTATTTATTTTGTCAGAGAATTCGAAGGGGAGAAAAATAGTATGCAGCCTGTTAATGAAATGAAACTGGAGTTTTTAAGCAAATCGAGCAATGAAGCTTTCGCAAGGGTGGCGGCAGCGGCTTTTGTCTCCCAGCTCGATCCTACCATAGAAGAGCTGGCAGATGTTAAGACAGCAGTATCGGAAGCAGTGACAAATGCAATTATACACGGATATGAGAATAAGTATGGAATGATAAAGCTGATCTGCCGCCTTTATGAAAAAAGTGTTGAGATCGAGATAACTGATGAAGGCAAGGGAATAGAGGACATAGAGAAGGCCATGCAGCCCCTGTACACCTCAAAGCCTGATATGGAACGTTCGGGAATGGGCTTTACCGTCATGGAAAGCTTCATGGACATGGTCAAGGTCAGGTCCAAGCCGGGAGAAGGCACGACAGTCATACTTTACAAGGCTTTTGGAGTAATGGATAAAACAATGACAGGAAATTAATTTTTTTTGCATCATACAGTAAAATTGTGGAAATAATGGTATATAATGAATTGCTGTGAATTTACCAATGAAGCTTAACTAATGGGGGAAAGGTTCAGATATATGATTGAAGATCCATATGAGGGCAAAGATACAGTAGAGCTCATTTTGCTTGCAAAAGACGGTGACAGACTGGCACAAAGCTTACTTGTGGAAAACAATATAGGCCTGGTCTGGAGTATTGTGCGCAGATTTCAGAATAGAGGGCATGAAACGGAGGACCTGTTTCAGATAGGTTGTATAGGGCTGATCAAGGCAATAAACAAGTTTGACACTTCATATGATGTCAGGTTCTCCACATACGCCGTACCCATGATCATAGGCGAAATAAAGCGATTTCTGAGAGATGACGGGATCATAAAGGTAAGCAGATCTCTGAAGGAAGTCTCAAATAAGGTTAGGATAGTCAAGGAGGTATTGAGCAAAGAGCTTGGGCGAGAACCAACAATCAGCGAATTAGCTCAGAGGCTTGATATACCGATGGAAGAGCTGGTTATGGCGGTGGAAGCGGGCCATTCGCCGGAATCACTGTTCAGCCCTATAAGCGAAGGTGACAATTCCTCGCTGCTGCTGATAGACAAGCTAAACGACGGATGTAATGATGATGAAACGGATATCATCGATAAAATAGCACTTAGAGAAGTGATGGACACACTCAAACCCAGAGAAAAACAGATCATAATACTCAGGTACTTCAAGGAGAAGACACAGGTACAGATAGCCAGGATGTTGGGCATATCACAGGTCCAGGTTTCCAGGATAGAAAAAAAAATACTTGAGGACATACGCAAGCGCATAAACATAAATTGATATCAGGTACATAAGTATAATTTGATTCCTGATCCACATCAACCATATGCTGTTGAAAGTTATCGACAGAATTCTTTCCTGCAATGAGATTTTACCATGATATACATACTAGAATAATTTCTCTGTATACTTTTTTCCCATGTTCCAATAATAAAAATAAAATATGAATAATCGGGGTGATTCGCATGCTGGCTATATTAAACAGATATAAGGCTTTGCTTGTCGTTTTTGTACTTATCGCTCTTGCTGCGTTGATTTGGCTTTTTGTTTCAGGGCAGAGTAATAATAAGGTTCCGTCAAAAGGTGTTTTTGTAATGGAAAGGGGTTGGTTCAGACTCCTTTGATAACATGAGAGCAGTGATCAATTGGAAGAAATTAACCGGAAGGATGAGTGAATAAAATGCAGCAGGTCATGACAAAGGATGACTACAGAAAATATGTCGGCAAGGTATCTCCCAACTCCAAAATCCTGAGGAATGTTTTACGAGCGTTTTTAGTAGGCGGACTGATATGCATTGTTGGTCAGTTTTTTTCAAATTCCTTCATACAGATAGGTCTTGATCATGATACGGCATCATCTCTTACATCAGTTGTGATGGTCTTTTTGGGAGTAGCGGTGACAGCGCTCAATCTGTATGATGACCTTGGTAAGTTTGCAGGAGCCGGTTCTATTGTCCCAATAACCGGGTTTGCCAATTCCATAGCATCTCCTGCCATCGAATACAAGACAGAGGGATATGTCCTCGGGATAGGAGCAAGGATGTTCCTCATAGCCGGTCCGGTCCTGGTGTACGGTATTTCCATGTCTATAATAATCGGTATCATTCATTATCTGATACGGTTCTGACAGATTCAGCCGGCTCGATAAGGTGTAAAGGAGAAAGATAAATGCAGGTTAAAAAAATCGGAAAACAGACGTCACAACTGCAAAATCCGCCTTCTATAAATGCGACAGCCTCCATTGTGGGACCTAAGGAGGGGAAGGGTCCTCTCGCAAATTATTTTGACCAGGCAGTCGATGACGAGTTCTGGGGTGAAAAAAGCTGGGAGAAGGCAGAGAGCAAGTTCATGAGGGAGGTCCTTGCTAAAATCGCATTAAAAGCATCTATAGCTATGGATGCTCTGGATTATATAATTGCCGGTGACCTTTTGAATCAATGTATTGCGGCAAGCTTTGGCATACGTGAATCAAATGTCCCTTTCTTCGGTGTGTACGGAGCATGCTCAACTATCGGAGAATCAATGAGTCTGGGAGCCTTATTGATAGACGGCGGGTTTGCCTCCAATGTGGCATGCCTCACATCAAGCCACTTCTGTTCTGCCGAGAAGCAGTTCAGATTTCCGTTGGAGCTGGGTTCTCAGAGACCGCCTACTGCACAGTGGACCGTAACCGGTGCAGGCGGCGTTCTGCTGTCGGCTGCAGGTGGCGGACCTTATGTAACGAAGATAACAACGGGCAAGATAGTTGATATGGGGATTAAGGATCAGAACAATATGGGTGCCGCTATGGCTCCTTCAGCTGCAGACACGATTTTTGCACATTTCGAAGATACGGGACTGACGCAGGATTATTACGACATGGTGGTAACTGGTGATCTGGGAATGATCGGAAAACAAATACTTGATGATCTGCTGTCTTCGAATGGGATACGTATTGGAAGCATCCTGGATGACTGCGGACTTATGATATTTGATAAGAAACAGGATGTTCATGCCGGCGGGAGTGGTTGTGGCTGCTCTGCAACGGTTTTAGCAGGATTCCTTCATGACAGGCTGAAGAAGGGGAAACTGAACAGGATACTTTTCGTGCCTACCGGAGCGCTGCTGAGCCCTACCAGTATCCAGCAGGGCGAGTCAATCCCATGCATAGCTCACGCAGTCGCAATAGAGCGTATAGAAGGAGGAAATCAATAATGCAGCAGACTGTTACACAGTATATAAATGCGTTTGTTGTAGGAGGTTTGATATGTGCCGTCGGGCAGGTCCTGATAGACAAGACCAAGCTGACGGCTGCGAGGATCCTGGTGCTCTTTGTAACACTTGGGGTAGTGTTGACCGGATTGGGCTTATATCAGGGGATCGTGGATGCAGGAGGCGCCGGTGCAACTATTCCGCTGACCGGATTCGGCTACGCCCTTGCAAAGGGGGCATTCAATGATGTCGACAAATACGGTCTGCTCGGAGCTTTTACAGGTGGCATTAGAGCCACGGCCGCCGGGGTTGCAGCAGCTGTTTTCTTTTCGTATATTGCGGCTGTGGCATTCAAGCCCAAGGCCAAGACATGACAGCAGAAATGGATAGGAGAAGGGTGATCCTTGTGACAGACGGCGACTCAGCCGCAAAAGCAGCCGTTGAAAGGGCTACAGCCAATATTGGAGGGCGGTGTATCTCTGCTTCTGCCGGAAATCCTACAGTACTGACAGGCGATGAGATCATTCAGAAGATAATGAATGCGGAGCACGATCCTGTGGTCGTGATGGTGGATGACAAGGGAGCAGTTGGAAAGGGACGCGGCGAGCAGGCCATGGAAACAATCCTCAAATGCACCGATCTTAAGGTCATGGGAATAGTGGCTGTATCATCCAATGGTAAGGACTGCAGCAGATTAAGGGTAAATTGTTCTGTTACAAGGGATGGAGAGGTGGTATACTCATCAGTTGACAAAAATGGTTATAATATGCATAGAGACAAAATATGTGGAGATACGCTAAGTATTCTGAGGTCGCAGCGCAACTTGTTCATAGTCGGGATCGGAGATCCGGGAAAAATGTATTACAGCGATGACGTGCTGAAAGGCTCTCCGATAACCACAAAGGCATTAGAGATAATACTGGAGCATAATGGCATTTTCTAAGTATAAAATTTGTCAGAAAAATGCGAAAAAGTGTTTGAAAAGAAGGAATTTAGCAAAGAATATAGAATAGGTATAATACATCAAGCATGAATATTGCATAAAGGTGAGGTTTACAAATGAATATAGAATATATCAATCCATTTATTGAAGCAAGTCAAACTGTACTGAAACAAATAGCATCTATGGAAGCAACGCTTGGGAAGGTTTACCTGAAAACCGCACCATATAAAAGTGAAGATATAATAATCATGGTTGGTCTGACCGGAAAGATGCGAGGACAGGCAAATTTTTCCATGTCAAGACGCCTTGGACTGAAAATTGCCTCATGTATGATGATGGGGATGCCTGTGACGGAATTTGATGATATATCTAAAAGTGCGATCTCAGAGATGGCCAACATGATAATGGGAAATGCCGCAACTATACTTTATAACAGGGGAATTAATATCGATATTACACCACCATCACTGGTGCTGGGAGAAAACATGCTGGTCACCCCAAGTAAAATGAAAACCATATGTATACCCATGCTTGTAGGCGAAGACAAAATTGAACTCGATATTTCTACAGAGGAATAGGAAACAGGAAATAGGAAAAAGTGTGTTATAATTATGGCTGAGAGCCAATGCTCCGGCTTTTTTGTTATTCTATCGAGGAGGGTGTTGGGAGATGAAAGGAGCTTACTATACCGGGCAGTACAGGAATTTGTTCAGGGAATTCGGCTACTGTGAAGGGGACATCTTAGGGAAGGTCGAAGACACCTGGCAGAAGCTTTTTTATGGAGACGACAATACCAGGATATATTACCCGGCAGGCGAGGATATGGGATACATACTGGATACGGGCAACGATGATGTGCGCACTGAGGGAATGTCCTACGGTATGATGATGTGCGTGCAGATGGACAAAAAAGAGGAGTTTGACCGCATATGGAAATGGACCTATAAATATATGCTTCATCGCAAAGGCAGGTACAAGGGTTACTTTGCATGGTCGTTGAATACGGACGGAACCAGAAGAGCGGAAGGCCCTGCACCTGACGGAGAAGAGTATTTTGCCATGGCTCTGTTTTTTGCATCAAAGCGATGGGGAGACGGACCGGAACCCTTTGATTACAGCAGACAGGCCAGGGATATATTGAGGGAGTGCGTCCACAAGGGAGAAAACAGTATTGGCGATCCAATGTGGGAACCATCTCTCAAATTGATCAAATTCGTTCCGGAGAGCCCATTTACAGACCCGTCATACCACCTGCCCCATTTTTATGAGCTGTTTTCCATAATGGGGGACCCACAAGACAGTCATTTTTGGTGTGAAGCAGCTGATGCCAGCAGGCAGTATCTAAGAGGGGCATGTCATCCTGTGACGGGACTTGCTCCGGAGTATTCAGAATACGACGGAAGGCCGCATAAAGCGAGATGGGGATATGGTCATCACCACTTTTACAGTGATTCATACCGTGTGGCAGCCAATATTGGGCTCGACTATGAATGGTTCGGCAAGGATGAATGGGAGAGACTTGAGGCCGACAGGATACAGGGATTTTTTGCTCCCATGGGCAAGGATGCCGATTATCGGATCTATGCCATAGATGGGACCGCTCTGGATGAAAAAGCTTTGCATCCCGTAGGACTCATAGCGACTAATGCCATGGCTTCGCTGGCTGCATCCGATAATGAGAATTCACGCAAATGTGTAGAGCTGTTTTGGAATACTCCTGTTCGTACCGGAGTGAGGCGATATTATGATAACTGTCTATATTTCTTTGCCGTATTAGCACTTAGCGGCAACTACAGGATATGGCAGTCATAATGGGAGCGGCATGATAAACCCGGCTCCCTGGCTGGATCGCTTGATACGATGATACTGCCGCTATGCTTATCCAAAACGAACTGTTCTATGCAGTGGATGCATGAGAGTCCAAAGTGATATGAATGGAAAGATCCCGGCGAAATAACGACCGGGATCTGCTTTAGTTAACTGGTTAATCTGCTTTTTTCATGTTTTCGTGCACGGACTTGATCGCTTTGCGAATTGCGTCGGCCTGCTCCTGTGTAATTGTACCGTCATTGACCAGGTCTTTCAGGACGCCGTGCTTTTTTCTGAACTTTGTTCCTCTCAGCTTACCGTCTTTATCCTTGGATGGTTGGTTCTTTTCAAGTTTTTCTCTCTCTTTTTCGAGATTCTGCCACTTTTGTTCCATTGCCTTAAGAACGGCATCTTCCTGTGTCTGCGTTATGGTGCCGTCCCTTACAAGGCTGTCAAGCGCCTTTTTGATACGGGCCTGTATATGTTCCCGTCTTACCGGAGTCTGAATTGTTTTCTCCGTTTTGATCTGAGGATTTGCAGATTCGGGCTCTCCTGCCGCAAGAGAGAGAGTCCCGGTCAATGCCATGGCTCCGGCCAGAATAATACCGGCGGCCATTTTCTTGTCGATCATGATGCATCACTCCTTCGTAGAATTGATCATGGTATGACCGTGTTTATTTTCTGCAATGGAGGCTGATGATATGTCATTAATCTTGATATTGAAAAAACTGACACCTTGCTTCAGAAAATTGACGCCGGCCGTCTCAGCTGCGTTGCTTGCCGCCTTTTGTCAGGAGCTTTCGGGCAGGCTCTGTTATGTTGTCTATCTTAATTGCAAAAGATGATTTTATTTTTATATCTTCATCAGTTATGATATGGACGTCAAGAAGTCCATTCATTTTATATCCGGTCTTCAGATAATTGATTTCTGCAAGGCACTGACTCCACCCGTTGAGCCAGATTTCAAGGTCGGCCTGCTGTTCAGACGTTCCGCCGAAGTGTATCAGAAGATCTATATCGCTGTTAGGTCCGGCGGTTCCGTTATTCACACTGCCGAACAGATATATAGCTTTGACTCCATAACGCTGCGGGTCAAGGCTTGCTGCGAGCTGCTCGGCCATGTAGCTGCGCCAGCGCCAGGAATGTTCATCTCCATGGTTATCGTCAAATTCTATATGCTTAACTTCCTTTGGCATCTCGACTGTATGTGAAGCCAGATATGCAAGAGCTTCTCCGAGTTCCGCATTCATTGCTATGTTCAGGATTCGTCCGTTGGATGCTTCCGGAACGCTTATGACGCGGACTATTTCCTCGAATCTGTTGTATTCGGGAAGCAGCTCACATAATATGTTCCTTGATCTCGATAAAAACCTGTGGTTGAAGATGGTATCATTTTCATCAGGATATAGAGGCAAAAAGCGGATATCAGCCTCCACCAGATCCTGGAAAAAATGCGTCCCGAACGAAAGCTCAGGTATATAACCGGACTTTTTGACCGCCATTTCTATAAGGGCGGATGTATTGCATATCTCAGAGTATCCCACTGATACGCCCAGCTTTATATCACCCCGGCTGCCCCATCGGCCCGGACCTATTAATATAAACTGACGTTTTGGAAGGACGGAGTTTAGTATGCCGACAATACTGCCAACCCGCTTGAGATCCTCCAGTTCAGTCAGACTGTCATAACCCTCTGGGTCGATATAGACGATATGTGATATGTTTTGAATAAGTCCATTGGAAATGAACTTTTTGGCAGAGAACACCACATCCCTATCAGGTATATCCTTGGGTATCGCTGCCGGCGCATTGTCGCCGCCAAAGCTTTGAGGCCTGCACTGTACCAGATATAGATCGCTGCCGTCCGATGCAAACTCTATATCGACAGGCATTCCCAGCTTATCCTTTAGAGTTTTGAGAATGGCATCTATCTGTTTGACAAACGGTGTGTCGGAAATGATCCCGTCAAATGAGACTATCAGCTCATCCTTCTGAAAATTGATCTCATATTTATTGGGTTTTTTTATATGATCATATTCGAATACGGATACTATCCTGCTTACATTCTCTGTTTCATCTCCGCACTCTCGCAGTAACTCAGTCACATCTACAGTTTCGAATGAATTGCTTTCCAGATTGATTACATCCATTTTTTTGGGGGAGTAACGCCTTATTTCCTCAGGTACTATATTGACTCTTATACCAGGCTGACCGGGTGATATCATGACGGGAAAATCATCGCTCAGTCTGTCGACCGCCCGGGTCCCAAGCCCCGGTACGATCCTGATGAGACCGTCCTCCCGCTGTATCCTCGGCGACCACCTGTACTCATTATTGCTGAAGGCAACGCCAGAGAAGAGAGGGAAAAAGTATTTGCCTGCCTTTTTTCCGACGACCTCCTGAATAAGGATGCCCATTTCCTCATGTACGTCCAGAAGCCCTCTTTCAGCTCTGTATCGGATAGGGTCAGGGCTGAACACGGAGGCGTATACTTCCAGAATCGCATCTATAAGAGCATTGAGACGTTCTTTCCTAGTGCCGCAGTTGGAGAGGAACAGGCTTTTGTATTTGCCTGAAAAGGCCGCTCCCACCTGATCCTCAAGTGTGCTTGAGCTGCGTACGATCAGAGGGTTGTCACTAAGGTCGTCGAGAACAGCGGAAAGGCTTCTGACTATTTCCGACGGCAGCTTTGCATTTTTAATCAATTGGATAATGTTTGGATACTCTATCCTGATTTCCTGAAGATCTCCGTATTTTTGCTCATTGAGCTCTTCCAGGCTGTTATATTGCAGGAATTCAGTTATTGCATCTGTTGTTATATACCATGTTTTTGGGTATTTTATCGACAGGTATTGTGGCAGGTTTTCGGCTTCATTTTCGAGTATCTTCTGGGCCAGGAAGAGACCGGAGCCCTTACCTCCCAGCTTTCCCTGACTGCCTATAGGATATATGATCCTGTTTACGATATCAAAGAAATCCTTAACATTCAGATACTGCTTTGCAATATTAATAAATTCAGGTCTGTCGGACAGAAAACGGCTGATAAGACCCACAATTAGCCACCGTTCCTTCGGTGAATACTGGTATTCATCTCCGTTTAATATATTCTGAAGTCTCTTTATCTCTTCGATGATATTTCTTAATGAGGGAGCAATACTGCCGATAGCTTTGACAAGAGAATAGGATTTTTCCTCCTGTATCCACCGTTTTACTAGAGTTGTGATCTCTTTTCCCGCCATATGCTTTTCTGCTATGGAGAAAACATTGTGGCTGATAGTTACTATATCGTCGATCGGTTCTGATGCCGAGGGCGAATTTACATAACCGGAATCCTCTGCCTTCGCTGCGGTATGAACACTGAATACCTCCGATGCTTCGGTGATTCCGTTGATGAGCATGTAGTTGGCCAGTTTTCTGCATATATGCCTCAGAAGAGCGTGGTCATTCTGTCTGACAAAGCTGATAATGACCTCCCACTCATTAAAGCCGTTTCCGGAGGGCGCTTGCTGCTTTTTTGAAGTATCCCACTCATCCATAACCGACTTCATATGCCGGTATATGAGCATCTGGCCTATACGATCGGCTACAGCCCTGATCAGCATGCGTTCCTTCTCAAGAAACCAGCCCTCATCAGTCTTGGGAACATTTTGGGTGTATACTATTTCTATACTGCCTACGGTTTTGCCATCCGATTTAATAGGGTATATATCGGATATGGGAGATGCAATAAACCCCGAAGTCTGATAACAGTTGTTTTTATATATGATCCTGGAATGACAAAGACCGGGGAACCTCCATCCGGATGGAAGGACATGAACTATGCCCTCCAGCATTTCGGACAGCGTGAGATGATGATTGCCAAGAATACTATCCACCTTGTACAGACAATTCAATTCTTTTTCGCGTTCCTTTAAAACATCGAGAAGATTGTCCACAGCGCTGTTCTTTTCATCCATTATGGAAGCCCCCCGTCCATCGGTTTTTTAGTTTTGAGATGTATGCCCGCCACCAGTGGAAAATTTTTCTTTTCTCATACCCAGCCGCGGCTTCTGACAGCCTGTGCCACGCGGTTTATCGCAATAACGTAAGCTGCATCGCGCATATTGAGCTTCTTGTTGACTGAAAGCTCATATACTGAATTGAACGCCGAGGTCATTTTTATATCGAGCTTGGAAAGCACCTCATCCTTTTCCCAGTAGTAGTTCATGTTGCACTGTACCTGTTCAAAATAGCTGCAGGTGACTCCACCGGCGTTTGCCAGGAAGTCGGGCACCAGGAATATCCCGCGTTCGTTTATCACCTTGTCGGCTTGTGTGGTCGTCGGACCGTTTGCAGCTTCAACTATTATTTTGACCTGTTTGCTGATTTTATTAACATTTTCGGCTGTGATCTGATTTTCCAAAGCTGCAGGTATGAGGATATCAGCATCCTGCTCTATCCATGCATCGCCCGGGAGTATCTCGTAACCCAGTCCCTTCGCTTTTTCCTTATCTATGGTTCCGTATGCGTCAGTTATGGTGGACAGAACTTCGCAGTCCATACCATCCTTTTTACGGAATGTATAGGCTGTTTTGTCAATGTTGTCCCAGCAGGAGATCCCTATGACCTTGCCTCCGAGCTGACAGTACAGCTTTACTGCATACTGTGACACATTGCCGTAACCCTGGAAGCATGCTGTTGTGTTTTTCACATCGATGCCCAGCTTCTTCAGAGCTTCACGAAGAACGTAAACAACACCGAAGCCCGTTGCCTCGGTTCTGCCCAGTGATCCTCCCATGCCTACAGGCTTGCCGGTGATGAATCCAGGATATCTACCGCCATGGATGGCTTCGAATTCATCAAGCATCCAAAGCATATGCTTGCCGTTGGTCATTACATCAGGTGCAGGCACGTCGGAATTTGGACCTATATTGCGGGCCAACTGGCGAACCCAGCCGCGGCACAGTTGCTCCTGTTCGCGTTCGGACAAACTGCGGGGATCACATATGACGCCGCCCTTGCCGCCGCCGAGAGGGATGTCCACGACAGAACATTTCCAGGTCATCCACATGGAAAGAGCACGAATGGTGTCGACGGTTTCCTGGGGATGGAATCTTATGCCTCCCTTGGCGGGACCTCTTGCATCATTGTGCTGTATGCGGTAACCTTTGAATATCTTGACACTGCCGTCGTCCATACGCACCGGTATGGAGAAATGATACTCGCGCATAGGTTGACGAAGCAATTCCCTGGTTGCCTCATCCAGATCAAGCTGCGCTGCCACCTTGTCAAATTGGGCCTGCGCTGTTTCGTAGGGGTTGTAGGATGTGTTGCTCATTGATTGACCTCCTGACCTTCTTCTAAATTAATAGCAGAATAGTATAAATCATTACAAAAAACACAGTTTGACCTTTGTATGAACTGTGTTTGGTTTGTGAGGGTACTATGCTTTATT
This sequence comes from Bacillota bacterium, assembly GCA_023418915.1. Taxonomy (GTDB): domain Bacteria; phylum Bacillota; class Clostridia; order Acetivibrionales; family DTU013; genus DTU013. The sequence continues at coordinate 526 of JAEZYU010000003.1, read as the reverse complement.
TTGGTTGCCTTTCCCAGAAAAATGACCTATATATTATACTATTTTGTTATGTAACTAAAAATATGGTTGAATTATATCAATACTAGATATGGTTGTCAATGCTGGGATTGTGTTACTGTTGGTGGGTGAGTGGCATGCGGGTGGTTACAGGCTCAGGCTGGTCCTGGCATGCGGGTGGTTCCAGGCTCAGGCTGTCAGGGTAGGACCGTTAGAGCGGAATCGCCAGGGTAGGACCGTTAGAGCGGAATCGCCAGGGTAGGACCGCCAGTGCCATTTATTTCGGTTATGTTTCCAAAACACAGGCGGAGTTCTCTTGTCTTACCAATAATGAGTTTATAATTATGAAGTCGTATCTTACGGGTATCGCAATCCCTCTTTTCAACTGTGTACCATGCAGCAGTGCTTAAGGGTAAGGAAATATAACCTCCACAAACGGCACCGCCGGTCTTGGCATGCGGGTGGTTACAGGCTCAGGCTGTCAGGGTAGGACCGTTAGAGCGGAATCGCCAGGGTAGGACCGCCAGTC
>JAEZYU010000100.1 GCA_023418915.1 Bacillota bacterium | reverse complement strand
GGGCACGGGGTAGAAGTAGTCCTTCTTGATCACGCCGTCCGTCTGCTCCTCGATCCGCTCTGCAAGCTCCGGGATGGTGATCCGTTCTTTCTTGACATCATCCTCGCTCGCAGCCCCGGTGAACGCCACCGGCTGGAAGTTGACGCCCCGGATGGTCTTGATGTGCTCTGCGGCATACTTGATGATGGCGCCCACCTCGTGGTCGTTCCTGCCCCTGATGACCGTGGGCACCAGCACCACTCCCATGCCGATCTGTTCGCAGTTCTCAATTGCCCGCCGGTCGCTCGCGAGTTTCGAGTTCGTCTCGCGGCTTATGCCGTCGAAGTGCAGGTAGACGGTGGAGAGCCCCGCCTCCTTCAGCTGCCTGGCGTAGCCGGGCTCCTGTGCAAGCCGAATACCGTTTGTCGCGACCTGGACCTGGGACATCCCGAGTTCTTTCGCTTTCCGGATGAGCTCGGGGAGATCGTCGCGCATCGTCGGTTCGCCGCCCGAGAACTGGACGGCGGGCGCCGGAACGGGCTTTTCCTCGCGCAGCATGCGCAGCATCCCGACGATCTGGTCGAAGGTCGGCTCGTAGACATAACCGCATGCCCGGGCGTTTGCAAAGCAGAAGTCGCAGTTGAGGTTACATCGGTTCGTCAGGTCGATATTCGCGAGCAGCGTCGTCGACCGGTGGTTCTCACAGACACCGCAGTCGTTCGGGCAGCCTGCAGGTGAAGATGTCTTCTGCGGGTTAATAACACCCTTCCCGATGCGTTCATAGGCGTCGAACCTCCGGTACATCTCTGCGTCCGACCAGTAAAGAGCCCGGTACGCGCCGTGTTCAGGGCAGGTACGGACCAGCCAGACCTTTCCCCCTTCCTCAACGATATCGGCGTCGAGCACGCGATCGCATGTTGGGCAGAGGCTTTTCGTCTTTTTTATCAGCATTCTTTCACCGTGCCCACCATTCATTCGTATCTCATATTTCGACACTTTAATCTTTATATTTACTGATTGTACTGGTTATTGGCACTTATCAGCACGGACATCGGATACTGGATCTTCTCAGCGCTTGCGGCGCTGTGGATCATGATCCCGGCATACGTGCCGAACTCGGCGGCTGCTGTCTTCGGCGGCGGGACACCCATCGACCTTGGGAGAACGTTCTCCGACGGAAGAAGGATCTTCGGCGACGGTAAGACATACCGGGGATTCTTCGGGGGTGCACTCTGTGGGGTGCTGGCGGGTCTCGTCGAGATCTGGGCCTGGTCCTCGTCCTCGTTCGACCTGACCGCCCTCCCCATGCAGACCATCCTCTCCGTCACGCTGCTCGCGACAGGTGCGCTCCTCGGCGATCTTGCCAAAAGCTGCCTGAAGCGGAGGCGGGGTAAAGAGCGGGGCGAATCCTGGTTCCTGGCAGATCAGTACGATCTGGTCATCGGTTCCTTCCTGCTAATCCTCCTGGTTTATCCCCAGTGGCTGTTTGGGAATATTACTTTACCCATTGCTATCTGGATCGTCGTCATGACACCCCTCCTTCACCGGGTGGTGAATATTATCGGTTATTACATCGGAGTTAAAGAGGTACCATGGTAAATCCAATCGCGAGACTGCTACTCGAGAGCGGGGCCATCGAGTTCGGAGAATTCGTCCTCGCATCGGGAGCCCGGAGTTCTTACTACATCGACATCAAAGCCGCAACAACGAAACCCGACATCCTTGCGGAGATCGGGAAAACCATTGCCGAAGGCTGGGAGTTCGAGATGGTGGCCGGAGTGGCGGTCGGCGCCGTACCGATCGCCGTCGCCGTCTCGCTCGCGAGCGGCCGGCCGTACGCGATCATCAGGAAAGTGGAGAAGGACCACGGCAAAGCCGGGACGATCATCGGCGACGTGAGCGGCAGGAATGTGCTGCGGGTCGAGGACGTGACCACGTCCGGGGGAAGTGCCCTTTACGGTCTTGAGGCGCTGCGTGTCGCCGGCGCGCACGTCGACCAGGTAGTGACCGTCGTCGACCGGGAAGCAGGCGCCCGAGAGGCGCTCGCAGAAAAAGGAGCTTCTCTTCTTGCGCTTGTGCAGGTCAGCGAGCTGCTGGACGGATAAACATTTTTTAAGAGCAGGCGAATATGATGGATATGAAAGTACTCGTTGTAGGTGGTGGTGGCAGAGAGCATGCGATCACCAGGGCGCTTTCCTGCAACAGCGATATGCGAATATTTTCTGTCATGGCACGCAAGAACCCGGGAATAGCCCGTCTCGCGGAGCGGGTGCTCCTGGAGAAAGAGACCAATATCCCGGAAATAGTAACATTCGCCACCGATTGCGGAGTCGATGCCGCGGTCATCGGGCCGGAGGCGCCTCTTGAGGCAGGCATCGCCGATGGCCTCGAGGCGGCGGGGATACCCTGCGTGGGGCCGACCCGTGCTGCAGCCCGACTTGAGACGGACAAGGCGTTCTGCCGCCGTCTGATGGAGCAGCACGGGATCGCAGGGTGCCCGGATTACCGGGTCTGCCATGACCCGGAGGAGGCACGGCAATTCATCAAGGCCTACGGCGGCGACCTCGCCGTCAAGCCCATCGGGCTCACCGGCGGGAAGGGTGTGCGGATCATGGGCGAGCACGTCGATGTGACGGGGGCGGTCGAATATGTCCGGGAGCTCGGAGGGGACGTCGTTCTGGAGGAGCGGCTCATCGGGGAGGAGTTCACGCTCCAGGCGTTCGTCGACGGCGAGCACCTGGTGCCCATGCCGCTCGTGCAGGACCACAAACGTGCATACGA
>JAEZYU010000091.1 GCA_023418915.1 Bacillota bacterium | reverse complement strand
GCCACCGACGGCACGGCGCTCACCGTTGCGGCCGGCGGGGCACCTGCCGCCACCGTGACGGCCGGGGCAACAACCGCGGCCGCAACGGCGACCCCGACGGCAGCCCCGACGACGACGCCCGCCCCGTCTTCCGGCGTGTACATCGCCGGCCTCGACCTCCAGGAGGAGTGGATCGCCGTCGCGAACGCAGATGAGACGGCGGTCAATCTCACCGGCTGGACGATCACCGACGAAGGGACGCGCAACACCTACACCTTCCCGGTCTTCACCCTTGACGCGGGCGCAGACGTCACTGTCCACTCCGGGGCGGGCAACGATACCGCGACCGACCTCTACTGGGGCCGGGGGAGTGCGGTCTGGAACAACGACGGCGACCTCGCCACGCTCGCCGACGCGAACGGTACGGTCGTCAGCACCCTGGAGCGGTGACCATGGCGGAGAATGAGTCGGCCTTTCGGGTGAGCCTCGACCGGGTGGAGGAGGGGCTCGCCGTCCTCCTCCTCCGCGAGGACGAATCGGTCCGATTTACGCTCCCCCGCTCCCTCCTCCCCCCGGGCGCCCGGGAGGGCGATACCCTCGAGATCGCGATCCGCCGGGATGTCGCGGCGACGGAGGAGGCGAGACGGCGCGTGGCGGAGCAGATCGAGCGGCTACGGGCGAAGCACGAAGACTGACTTCCCCCTTCGCGGCTCGAAGACCTTCAGTCTTCTCAAGTTTCGGACTCCCGTCCGTCGCACTTCGAGTGAGTTTTTCGGTACAGAGGGACAGTCCAGCCTCGCGCGAGTTAATTGGTGAGGATAACGGCACGGCCTCACGCGAAGTTACCCCGCTTGCCATCCCACTCTTTTATCCCCTCTCGTTCCTCACAGAAGCACCGATGCTGGATCGGTGCGACGTGATCGTCGTCGGTGCGGGCCCCGCCGGCAGCACCGCCGCCCGCTACGCGGCAGAGAAGGGGCTCGCCGTCCTCCTGATCGATAAACGTAAAGTGATCGGCGTTCCCGTCTGTTGCGGGGAGTTCAACGCGTCACCGGAGGTTCTTGCGAGTGCGCTCCCGAACGCCCCCGGGCTCGATGAACTCTTCCCCGTCGACCCCGGGCTCGTCCGGCAGAGGATCCGGAGCGCCGTCGCCGTCTCCCCGGGCGGCCGGGAGTACGAGTTCGATCTTGGCGGCTACACCGTTGATAGGGATGCGTTCGACCGGCACCTTGCGGATACGGCCGTCCGTGCTGGCGCCGTACTCTCGCCGGATACGAAGTTCATCGGCCGGGAAGGCCGCCGGGTCAGGACCAGCCGGGGCGACGTCGAGGCCGGCGTCGTGGTCGCCGCGGACGGCCCGCTCTCCCCGGTCTGCCGCTCGGCCGGGATGGAGAGGAGCACCGCCCTCGCCCCCGCCATAACCTGCCGGGTCGACGGGGAGTTCGGCGACCGCCTGAGGTTCTTCTTCGGGAACCGCGTTGCCCCGGGAGGGTATGCCTGGATCTTCCCGAAACAGGGTTGTGCAAACGTCGGGCTCGGCGTGCAGAACAGAGACACCCCGGTTCCCGTCCTCCTGAAAACGTTCCTCGCTGGATACGGTTTTGCCGCCCGGGACGTCCAGGCGGGGTTCGTGCCCGTCTCCGGCCCCATCGGCGAGACCGTCCGCGAGAACGTCCTCGCCGTCGGCGATGCCGCGGGCCACGTCGTCTCCTCCAACGGGGGCGGGATTGCACCTGCAATGATCTGCGGGCGGCTCGCCGGGCTTGCTGCGGCACGCCACCTGCTGGACGGCGAGCCCCTCCGGGCCTACGAGCGGGAGTGGCGCTCGGCGATAGGCCGGGAACTTCTCGCCGCCGCAAGAACGAAGAGAATGGCCGACCGGGTTCTCGGCTCCGACTTCCTGCTTGAGGGGGCGATGAGCCTGCTCGGCGGCAGCGGCATTCGGAACATCATCATCTTTGGCGGTCTCTGGGGGCGCTGAGGGTGCCGGGCTCGCAGCCCGGCAGATCGGGACCGAAATCATTATCGTTCCCGGGTGAACCCTCACACCACCTGGAGGTGATTGAATTGGTCGATGTGGTCAAACTTGACGGTAGAAGAGAGCCGTTCATGCGGGAGAAGGTGACCGTGAGTGCGCTTAAGTCCGGAGCGCCTCCGGAAGAGGCCAGAGCGATCGGGGAAGCCATCGAACGGGTCGCCTACGACGGGATGCCCTCCGGCGAGATCCGGCGGCGGGTGCTCGAGCAGCTCCGCGACCGGAACCCGGAGTGGGAGGAGAACTGGCTCATGTATGATCGTGCCGTGAAGAAACGCGGGGTGGAGGCGGCTGCCGGAATTCCGGCCCGCTGACCTCGTCTCTTTTTTCGATCAGGATTTAGTGCCGTGGCTTTCATCGGTTCGGCATGAGGCTGCGCCCGCTCAACCTGCCGCGGGCCCGGATACCCCATGATCGGGCGCGTAGCCGCCGAAGCAGAATGGTCGACCGTCCGCTTCCATCCGCCCGGTGCGAAGGTATATCTACTGATCCGCGCCCATATTAGTCTTGTATTGCTATATGGCGCCAGGATATTGAAGAACGGGGGCTGTTATTTA
>JAEZYU010000062.1 GCA_023418915.1 Bacillota bacterium | reverse complement strand
GGGTTCCCCGAGAGTCTCTCCGCGATCTCTGCGGCGATTTTCTGGGGTGCCCGCTTCTCAATCTTCGCAAGTTTAAACGCTATCGTGGAGGCGAGATCGGCGTGATCTCCCCCCTTCGTGAGGAGGACATCCTCTTCACCGGTGCATGCCCGGAGCATGCGCTCTATCTGGTGGTACTTCTCCTGATACATCAGTATCCTGTCCTGTAACGCAGGATTGCAGCGATCCCGCCGAACGCGTTGTAGAGCATCGAGCCTTCTTCGAAATCATCCGAGATTATTCTGACCGTCGCGCTGCTCTGGTCTGCGAGCGTGGTCAGTTCGTCGATGATGTCGCTCTCTTCCGCCACGTAGAGCGATCCACCGTCGTTCGGGCAGGTGCCGAAGTCGAGGTCCTTGATATGTTTCCCCGGCTCGATGCTGACCGTCCGCTCCTCGGTGTAGTCGCTGTTCTGGCAGGCAAGTTTCAACCGGGCTCTCCGGAGCCGCTCAGAGAGGAGGAGGGTGTCGACGGCGCCGAGCTCCAGGTTCTTCCTGACGCTCTCCTCGCCGTAGGCGGCTGCTACTTCGTCTTTGACCAGCTCCTGGAGGAACCGGTTCATTATGTTCTTTTCCTTGATAATATCGAGGCCTTTCAGGGCATCCGACGCGTTCTCGACGAGTTCGGCAAGCCCGGACTCGTTCGTGTAGGAGACGTCGAAGAGCCCGATGATCCGTTTCTGCAGTTCGTGGTGGAGGAAGCCGCCCGCCTCGAACTCCTCCTTCGTGGGGGTCGGGCCGCCGATCAGCACGCCTTTGAACCGCTCGAAGAAGTCTTTCTCGCTGAGGAAGACCTCGCTTGCGAGATCGCCGATCTTCTTGTAGAACTCGTTGATGGCGATCAGCCGCAGCCGCTGGAAACGGACGCTTGACTGGCCTCCTTTTCGCTGTTTGCCGGGGACCGTCGAGGTGACGCCGCGGACCGGCTCGATCCGGTTGCCGCGGAGAAACCCGACGTAGGCTTCCCGCCGGTCGAGGACGATCAGGCCGTAGACCTCCTTCTCCCCGAGCATCTGTTCCAGCGGCTCGAGTTCGAACGAGGAGCTGCACCGGTACATATAGGTATTGAGCGGTTCGGGCGGCTCGATGATCTCGCATTCGAGGTCGGTGCGGTCGCCGCCGACGTTTATCGTGCCGCAGAAGACCGCCATGCCGTGCTCCGGCGGGCGCTTATAGTATTTCAGGCGGGAGAGGATGGAGGATATGGCACTCTGGACGTTCGTCCGGGTCTGTTTGCTCTTGATGTTCGCGCACTGCCCGAACTCGTCGCGGAGCTGGGCGGTCACGTCATATATCTGCTTGTCCGGAGGTATATACAGTGTGATAAGCTCGGTGCCGCTCCCCTCCTTCTCCGCAAGCCTCTCAAGCATCTTTTTAAATTCGTAGCGCTTTCGCGGGGTATCCATCTCTTGCGTCTCTTCCATAGGAGTTTCACCAGGCCAGCTGAATGTTGTTCATGTATCGGAGCTACTATATGTTTCCCGGGGGAGGGCATAAATCTGCGCACATACGCCAATCCCCTCCCACCGCCTCACTGCAGGCACCGGCAGGCGAGGCAGATCGTCTTTGCATCGACGATGCTTCCGTCCGCAATCATGGCCTGAAGATCCCTGACCGGGACGCGGACGACCTCGATCACCTCGTCGTCGTCCATCTGGTAGTCCGAGCACGGCGAGAGGTCTTCTGCGAGGTAAAGCCAGATCCGTTCGTCGGTGTAGCCGGGAGAGGGATAGATCCAGCCTTTCGGGACGAACGTCTCCGCCTTCATCCCGGTCTCCTCGATCAGTTCCCGGTACGCGGTCTCGTGCGGCTCCTCGCCCTCGTCGATGGTGCCTGCCGGCGCTTCGAAGATGTAGTCGTCGACGGCGAACCGGTACTGCCGGATGAGGTAGCAGTCCTCCCCAACGACCGGGAGGATCGCGACCGCTCCGCCGGGGTGGACGACCACCCGCTCCTTCGTCTTCCCGTTCGGGAGGGTGAACTCCCTCGTCTCGATGCTGAGCCGTCTGCCGCGGTAGATCTCCATCGTCACACCTCGTACTCGATCGGTTCTTCGATCCCGAGCTCCCGGAACGCCTCCCTCCGGTAGTGGCAGGAGGAGCAGACCCCGCAGGCCCGGTCGTTGTTCTGGTAACAGGACCAGGTCTGTTCGTAGGGGACACCGAGGCTGAGGCCCTTTTTGATGATATCTACTTTTGTCATCCGGACGAACGGCGTCATCAGGGTGATCCGCGGTTCCGCCGCCGTGCCGAGGTCGACCACCCGCTGGAACGCCTCAATGAACTCCGGCCGGCAGTCGGGATAGCCCGGGTAGTCCCCGGTCTGGACGCCGATGAAGATTGCCTCCGCCCGGCGGGCTTCCGCGAGGCTGGTCGCGATGGCGAGCAGGTTTGCGTTCCTGAACGGGACGTACGTGCTCGGGACGCTCTCCTCCTCGCCGGCGTACTCCTCGACCGGGATCTCCTTATCCGTCAGGCTCGAGGCGCCGATCTTCTTGAAGTGTTCGAGGCTTATCTCGACGAACTCCTGCACGTCGAGCATCCGGGCGATTGTTTGGGCGCATTCGCGCTCCTTTGCCTCCGTCCGCTGGCCGTAGGTGAAGTGGAGCGCAATGATATCGTAGCCCATATCCTTTGCGACGTAGGCGAGCGTGGTGGAGTCCATGCCGCCGGAGAGAAGGCAGACTGCTTTCATCATTTTACCCCCAGGATCTTGTGCAGTTGCAGTTGAAACCTCACCGGGAGGTTCTCTTTCACGACGTAGTCCGCGATGGTGCGGTAATCAGACCCCTCCACCGGCGAGATGAAGACCTCGCCACGGATATCGTAGCGGCTCATCACTGCCCGGGCATAGAGGAGGTCGTCCTCGTCCGCCACCACGAACTTGACGCAGTCGCGCGGGGTGATGTAGGGGAGAAGCGTAAGATTGCTCCTCTCGCCCGACGAGGGGCACTTGACATCCATGCAGATGGAGGCATACGGCTGCATATCGCGGAAGTCGTGGGTGCCGTTCGTTTCTATCTCGACGGTATACCCATGCAGGCTGAACTTTTCGAGGAGTTTGAGCACCTCCTCCCGCTGCAGGAGCGGCTCCCCTCCGGTGATGCATATATGTTTCCCGTTCTGCAGCCAGACCCGGTCGAGGACCTCTATGACGCTCATCTCCTGCCCGCCTTCCCACGCGTAGGCGGTGTCGCACCAGGTGCACCGGAGATTGCACCCGGCGAGCCGGATGAACGTGCAGGGCCGTCCCTGGTTCTTCCCCTCCCCCTGGAGGCTCCGGAAGATCTCACTGACGATCATAGGTGCGCTCTGCGTAACAGGTCGTCGACTCCCAGACCC
>JAEZYU010000083.1 GCA_023418915.1 Bacillota bacterium | reverse complement strand
CCGCTCGACAACTCCCTTTATGCGTACCGGTTCGCCGAGCTTGTTTAAGTTAATCTCCCGTATCCGGGTGTTCTTGGCCTCTGCTTCATACATCGGGACCAGCGATGCATACTGCTTCTGGCTCATGTAGTTGAGTGCCATGGGTATGAGAAGCAGCATGGCTGCCGCCGGAACCGCCCAATACAGCGCGTATACATTCCCGGTTGTGAAGACATACGCGGCGATCAGGACAATAAAAAAGAGGAAGACGGCCATGGTAACGGCCGTCACCCTCACTTTGACATCTCCGATTTGCATCGTCAATCAGGTTTACTTAAGGGCTGCAATTTCCTTTCTGAACGCGACCCAGTAGAGAACACCGACGAAGAACAGACCGCCGACGATGTTACCGAGTGTGACCACAATGATGTTGTTGGTCCACATTGTCACCCAGTTCAGGGTCTCGACTGCCCTCGTGGGATCGATGCCTGTACAGAAGATGCCTGCGGGGATAAAGAACATGTTTGCAATACTGTGCTCAAATCCGCTGGCAACGAAAGCGAAGATCGGGAACCAGATACCGACGATCTTGCCGATCGCGTCGTCGGCGCATATACCGAGCAGGACAGCAAGGTTGACGAGCCAGTTACAGCCGATTGCCTTGAGGAAAAGCGACCAGAGCGCCATGCCACCGACATAGCTTGTCTTTGCGGTCGCTATGGCTACTGCTCTCCCACCGAACGCCGTGAGCGTTGCGGCTCCGGCGGCATCGAAGCTGGCGTACGGGCCGTATGCTGTGATATACGCGAAGAGAACCGACCCGACCAGGTTGCCGATATATACCCAGACCCAGAGGTTGAGCACGCTTGCCCAGCTGACCTTGTGGACGAACGCTGCCATGGGGGCGAGCATCGCGTCGCCGGTGAAGAGCTCGGCACCGGTCATGATTGTGATGATAAGCCCAACAGGGAAGACAGCACCCAGAATGAGCTGGGAGATACCGGGACTTGCAGCACCAAACCGCATCGCAACGTCGGTTGCCTGGATACCGGTCGAACAGATCGTCGCCAGGGCTGCGCCCATCGCGATGAATGCTCCGGACAGGATACCACGCAGGAACATGTTCCAGGCCGGCAGTCCGACCTTGTACTTGCCGGCATCACCTGCTTTTGCTACGATAGCAACTGGAGGATGGAATACCATTTTTCATACACCTCTCTAAACGTCCTACCTATACCATCAAGTAATCCGAATGGATAGGTCTAATTAATCAGTAATTTGAGAGTGCTATTAATAGGTTTCGAAATGATCGCTACGCGCGGGGGATACAACCCAAATTCAGTCGCTTATCATCGCCCCAAGTTAATTGCCACAGTTAAACATGAAGAATCGATAAACGCTGCATTTACTTTTGCTTTTGAGACCACGCGGAATATGGGTGGTTTCAGGGAGTTAATTGGGCGGGTATGTGGGAGCGGGCGCGCAGATTTCCCGGTCTCCGCTCATATTTATGCCGGGGCAACGAACGCCCGGTAAAATCACCGCAGATGCCTGCGCGTCGGGATGTGTTTCGGGAATAGGTGCGAGAACCAGATGAACGACGAGTTTTTGGGAAAACAACCCGTTTGCTTCAACTTCCTGAGTCCGCCCAACTCCGAACAGGGTTCCTTTTCAAACAGTTTTAAGGGTCCTGTGGCACCCTCCCCGCCGGGGGTGCGCCCTTGTCTCGCCGGGGGTCCGGTCCCGGCAGCCGTCACCGGGGACGGCGAATGCAATGCGGGCTGTCATGGACCGCCCCCTTCCTGAGGGGCGGCCATTCTCCCCTCCCGGGGATAAGTGCCTTCGATTATGGCTGCAAACCGCCAACCGGTATCACCCCCCTGATGAGAGGGGTATACCGGACCTCTGGCGGCTGTGAATTCGCCCCTGCTGTCAACAGCCATCCTCAACGGATAACGCGGACCATAGGGGCATTGCCGGGCTTCTGGGGGTGAACGGTACCTGGACACCCTCCGGGGAGACCGCTGAGGAGCCCCACGATGACGGTGAGGAGGGGATAAGAGGAGGTGCCGCACCGGGGCCCCGGCGATGATCCGCCCCTGTACCGTTGCTGCCAGCGGCAGTCAACCACTTTAAATAAATGTTAAACAAATTTATTTCATAATTTCATGCAGATCGAGGAAACCGTCACTCCTTACAGGAGGATCATACTTATCGCCATCATCGTCGGGCTCATTGCCGGCCTCGGCGCTCTGCTCTTTTTCGAAGGATTGAAACTGGGAACAGCATTTTTCATGGAAGGCATTGTCGGGTTCCATCTCCCGAAAGAGGGGCAAACTCTTCAGGATATCGCTCAATGGGCTCCTCCCGATCATCTCTGGATGATCCTCCCCGTCATCTGTTTCGGAGGACTCCTCTCCGGCCTCCTGGTCTACACCCTTGCCCCGGAGGCGGAAGGCCACGGGACCGATGCAGCAATAAAGGCGTTTCATGGAGAGGAGCGGGTACGCTGGCGCGTCCCCCTCGTCAAAGCGGTCACTGCCGTCCTGACCATCTCGACGGGGGGGAGTGCCGGGCGTG
>JAEZYU010000076.1 GCA_023418915.1 Bacillota bacterium | reverse complement strand
GAAGAGTAATATACCATTAATTTACCTCGCAATTTTCGTTTATCTCAACATTCACGCATAGCGTTCTCACTTTTCACCTGGTTACCGGAGGCCCAGGTAGCATTCGGTGGGCAGAATTTCATATAACGGCTCAGCAGTCGCGACATCGATGAGCTGGACCCTCGAAGCCCTTCTCCCTGGCGGTGCTCGCACCCAGTGAATCGGTGTGGTGCCTGCTCGCTCTACTGCTGTTAATGGTATAAGACCGAATGACTTTCCCCAGCACCCTTGCGCTGACTGCTTTGTTATGTGCAGTATGGCCTGTCCTCCGGCCGCTCGGCGGAGCCAAGGCCGGAATTCCTTAACCCATATAAACAATTTGATAAAATCACTTCAAATTATCCAAAAACCTTCGTGCTAATGTAAAAATTCTTTGATCATTCATACTTGAACCATATGTAATATCAGCGATTGCAAGTTTTGTGCTGACTATTCGAAGCTGCACTTGTCTTGCTAAATCATTTTCCAACTCATACCCATCAAATATTGCCTGTCTTAATTTAGGTTTGTTGTAAGTGTACCTGGCATTGATCACACCAAAACTATCAACATCAATGCCCCAGAGCATATTCTCAAAATCGATAACACCAGTAAAACTACCATTGCTGTCAATCATCCAATTATTCTGCGAATAATCCCAGTTTGTTGGAACCGGCACACTATCTACAAAAACATTGCTGTTATTTATACACCAGTCAACCAAATCCTTATCGCCACAACTCAATAGTCCTTTATCGCATCCTTCCTTAAGTAAGCGTTCCAATGATGATACAATGTAGTTAACCGGATCGATCTTTGTATTTTTTTCATATGGTGTGCCATCGGCAGACGGTATCCCCAAATATGTCCCTTTGTATTTGCAGTGCAATATTTTAAGAAGTTCTCCTGCTTTAAAATATGATTCCTCCAGAATTTTGTCATCTGTTATATTAAACTCGTTTATTGTTTTACCTCGAATTTGAGTAATAATAATACCAAAAATGTTATCAGAGTTAAACGAATGTAATAACTTGGGTGTAAACGGCTCTAATGCCGAAGTCCAATTGTTATATGCATAAACCTCCGGATTCCATCGGCTAAGGCGATTATGGATTTTTACAAACAATATCTCATTACTAACCTTTATTTTATATACGCCGGTTCTATTACTATCGTTTCGTAAACCTTCAACGATATCAAAGTTACCAACCAAATCACTTACAATACTAATCAATTTTTCATCTATAATCATTATGTCCAAACCTCACTTTCGCGGACCGTCCCATTTGCAGAGCATCTATATTCGCCCGTCGGCCGGAGGCCCGGGCGACGTCGACAGGCCATATTGCATATAACGTCTCGGTTTTACGACACCGACGAACCGGACCAGCGGAGCTCTGCCCTTTAGCGGCGCTTGCCGCCCGGTGAGACGGTGTGGGCAGCAATGACCACCTGAACTTCTTTTTACGTCATACTTCCTGCTATGCCCCTTGCGTAAAAGTAATGTTAGGTGAAGTTTTCTGCCTCACGGAGCCAGATTCAGTCATGGACGGCTGAACCTTTTACAAAACCTAATCGTCCACAATATATATAAATACGTATTAATCCAACTATATATTATTCTCATAATCCTACCATTCATTAATAGCAAATAAAGTTGCAAGCCGAACCTGTTTCAGTAATTCACTTGACAGAAACTCGTATTGTTTATCCATACCTTTTTCGTGTGCTATATAAGGTGGGCTGTCATTCCAAGAACCCATTGCGCCGAAAACATCGGCAGTACTAGCTGCTTCAAAAATATGCAAATTTTCTTCTGGGATTTCTGGAAGAGGTATATGATATGTAGTATCTGAATAATCTGAAGATCCCAACAGAATATCAAGAGCTTTTTGAAATACCGCGGCAAAACTATCACAATCAATCTTGATGGCAAATTCTTTGATTTCTAATAAGACAGATTTAAAACTCTCAGTATTATTTTCAAAATGTGGCTTCCCCGGGGGTGCATCCTTACACTCCTGTTCTATATAAAGAATATTCCATACCTTTTGAGCGGAATCAAATTCCCATTGTGCAGAGAAGAAAGTAACTTTGCTCCCTTCATAAAAGCATACAATAGAACTTTGAGTTGTATTGGAAAAGCCAAGAATATTTCGATCCTTAACTGCAACGGGAGCAATGAACTTGACATCCTGCAGTCCCTTCTTTAAGCAATTATCATACCATCCAAGTACATTTTCCGCTTTATATTTCTTTGCACTAAAAAGTTTCTTTTCCGGAAGAAACTGAAATTCTATTCTATTCTCATACTTGAGCGGAGTATACAATAATGCTGATTTCTCTTTTAGTGCTTTTTTTGCTGCTGCAGTAATGCAGCAAATCTGATACATTTGACCGTTCAACTCTTATCATCGCCTTTACACAATATAAAAATAATCTGTAGTTCAAAGTTTCAAACTAATGTGATCTTGACTTCAAAGTCTATTCTTTCATTTCTCGCCCCTGGACGGGGCGATCTAAGCAGAAAATTTCACCTAACGTCTCGCATTCACGACGCCGATGAGCTGGACCCGCAGAGCCCTTCTCCCTGGCGGTGCTCGCCACCCAGCGAATCGGTGTGGTGCCTGCTCGCGCTACTGCTGTCAATGGTATAAGGTCTGATGCCTTTCCCCAGCACCCTTGCGGGAATGCTTTGTTATGCGTAGTGCGGTTCATCCTCCGGCCGCTCGGCGGAGTCAAGGCCGGATTTCCTTTTTCTTAAGAATCTCACTTACACTTGAATCTAGCCTTTATACGCTATTGCATCAAGTTGGAATAATAGCCCGTTTTGTCCACCAGTGTGAGCAAACTCCGTCTGTATCGATTTTCGAGCTGGATACTTGCCTTTAAATCTCTCCTTGATGACTTTTTCCATAACGGGTATATTCCAGATATCTCGGAACATACAGTCCATCTTTACAACCGAATCCAGAGGTAAACCGATAGACTTCAGCCGACTCTCCAGATGGTCAAATGCTCCATTGATCTGGTTTTCAACACTCTGACCGATATTCCCAACACAGTAACTTACAAATACAAAGTCTCCAGCCTCAACAATGCCAGAATGTGCCCATTCATTGTTAATGTCACCTCGAATTATCTCACCCATTCTTTTTCCTCCGTCTAACTTATACAAACATTCTCTAAATCATAATCACAGAGTGTAAATTTCGCCCGACGGCTGGAGCCCGGGCGACGTCCGATGAACCGCATTACGTATAACTATTCTATTTGCGAACCTTGGCCTTTTTCGTGAATGCCTATTACTACAGTGGTATCTGCGACGTATTTCGGGAATGCAAATTTTGTGTTAACTTTGGCATTCAATTGTTGGCTTATCCTTTCAGCATAATTGAGTCCAGGGGACTAACTATTTTGCTTATGTTTTTCTCTGTTACTCGGGTGTATATCTCAGTAGTTTTACTGCTTTCATGCCCTAGGAGCTCCTGAATATATCGCAGATCGACCCCGCTTTCAAGCAGATGAGTAGCAAAAGCATGTCTAAGGCTGTGTACCGATACATTCTTCTTTATTCCTGCGCTGAGCCGTGCATTATCGAATATTTTCTGCACTGTCCTCTCAGTTAAATGCTTGTCTGCCTGCTGCCCCGGAAAAAGCCAGTGACTTGGTTTATATGTTTTTACATATTCACGGAGCGTTTTCAGTGCTGTTTCCGATAACATCGTGTATCTATCTTTCCTGCCCTTACTCTGAACAACATGTATAAGCATTCTGCCGCTGTCTATATCAGTTATTCTTAGTCTTACAGCCTCACCGACTCTTAGTCCTGATGAATAAATAACATACATCAGAGCCTTGTGCTTGATATTCGTAACAGCCAAAAAAAGACCTGCCACTTCATTTTTGTCCAGGATCTCAGGCAGCTTTTTCTCTTTTTTAGGTCTTGCCAGTTCAATACATATATCATTTTTCCTGTATACCTCAGTATAAAGGAACTTTATAGCACTGATAGACTGGCTCACATATGAATGAGAACAGCTATTATCATCAAGCAAATACAAAAGATAGGCATCGATATCTTTTTTAGTCAAATACAATGGATCCCTGCCCTTAAAACCAACAAACCTTCTTATGTGCCCAACATATGCTTTTATTGTTTTAGAACTATAACCCTTCAATCTTAACTGTTCACTCAGATTAACCAATATCTGCCGCTCACATGGCCTTATTGCTTGTGCCTGCCTACTAAAAATAGCCAACCCGGTATTATCAATGACAGACGACTTGTCAAACAAAATATTTATCTGCTCAACGGTCTTGCTATTATTCGGTACGATCCAGCACCTGTTGTTTCCGTCCCATTTCCTGCCGCATATTTCCTTGACCTTTTTTATGGTCTCCTCATCATATTCAAAACACAACATCAAATCATTTGGGGGCCTTCTTCGAATATCTATCACTTGAACAACCTCCCTGTATTGCTTCCATGGACGAATGCTGTTCTTCCCCAAGAGTCATGCCAAATGCTGCTGTCAAGCACAAGCCCAATACAATGCCCTTAAATTGCTTGTCTATATTTTTCTTCCCTGTAGCAAGTAAAACAAGGCCGACTAATATAAGAATGAAAGAATAACATCAAGTACATTATAACACTTCGGTTCAAAAAGAAATTTTTCGTTTGTAGAAAAATTTTCTTACCTCAGCAGTGTTTCAACGAGGCGGGAGATATACTCGCCGCCTGAAAGGCGAAGAGGTACTCGCCACCTATAGAGGTGGGGGACATCTAGTGCCTCGTTATTATGGATGCGCATGTACATATTATACCATATTTTACTTCATGTGCAAGTATACTGTTATGAATTTGAATGTGACATCCTCTCCTCAATGAATTGAGGAGCTTCCTTGTGGAAGTTCGGCGGTTTCTGCATAGTCTGTCGTAAAGAAAATATATTGAGTGATATCAGGCCGGATCAACATCCCTGTCTTTTCTCTGCCCGAGCTTGAGCTCGGAGACAAGCATACCTGCCAGTATCAGAACACAGCCTGCACCTTTTACCAGTGAGGGGACTTCGGTCAGGCCGTCAGCGTTTGGTATGACCATGGCAAATAATGCGGCAAAAACTGGCTCAGCGATAAAAATCAATGAGGTGTGCGTAGGAGTTGTATACTTTTGGGCAATGGTTTGCCCGCCAAAGGCCAGTGCAGATCCCAGAATGCCTGTAAAAAGCAGTATCAGGATCACAGTACCGTTCATAACCATTGGTTTGCCCATATCTGCCGCCAGCCACAGGCCTGCACTCGCAAGTCCGGTGAAGGCCAGTTGAAGGATCGCCAGAAGTGAAGCATCCTCGGTCTCTGTGAACCTGTCTATGAAAATTATCTGGAATGCCCAGCAAATAGCACAGAGGAATGTCAGAAAGTCACCGAAATTAAAGTCTAACTTTAGTCCTCCTGAGAGAAAAAAGAGACCTGCAAACGCAATCGTTACACCTATGACAGATGCCTTATCCGGCTTTTTCTTCAGCAGCACGGCAGAAATAACAGGCACCATCACCACATTAAGGCCGGTGATGAATCCTGAGTTGGAGGCGGATGTAGTATATAAGCCGACAACCTGGAACGCCATTCCCCCAAACATAAACAATCCTATTATGCACCCATGGAACAGCGTCTTTTTATTAAAATTTTTCAATGACTTTGGGTATATTAATAACAAAACCGCGGCTGCCAGCAAAAACCTGAGTGTCAGGTACGCATATGCCGGGATATATGCCAGCACAATCTTCATTATCGGAAAGGATGCGCCCCAGATAACCGCTATTATCAGCAGCATCAGATCCGCTCTAAGTTTTTTGGACATTTGTCAGAGAACCTTTTGCAAGAATGATCTTGTCCTTTCGTTTTTGGGGTTCGTGAAAATCTCCTCCGGTGTTCCCTCTTCCTTTATCTCACCGTTGTCCATGAAGATGACCCTGCTGAACGACCGACAGTCTGGATGGATATGCTCAGCATCCAGTCTGCCGCAGCGTTCCGCCACTCTCAGACCACCGAGTTTTTACTGACCACTACGGGATAATCATATTCTCCCTTAAGATACTTTCCTTTTGTCAGCACGACATTCTTGTCTATTATAGCGTAATTTATCAATGCATTCTCCTCGATCACCGCGGCTTGCATGACTATACTGTTTCTCACTACCGCACCTTTTGCTACCGTGACGCCCCTGAACAGCACGCTGTCCTCCACTACGCCCTCGATGAAGCAGCCATCGGCAATGATAGAGTTCCTGACCTCCGCCTCTTCATTGTACTTGGCCGGAGCTTCATCCTTGACTTTGGTGTATATCTTCCCGTTTGTAATAAAGAGTTCTTCACGTATGGCCGGGTTCAGCATGTCCATGGAGCATCTGTAATAGTTGCGGACAGAGCTGATGTTGCGCCAGTAGCCCTTGAACTCATACCCATAGATGCTGAGCTTGTCAAGCTTCTTTATCATTATATCCTTTACGAAGTCGTAATCCCCGTGTGCGATACATTCCTCAAGGAGTGAGATGAGCAATGTCCTTCTGATCATATATAAGCCGATGGATGCCAGGTCGGACTGGGGATTGAGCGGTTTTTCCTGCAGATCGGCCACTCTGTTGTTCTCATCGAGCTTTATAATTCCGAGCCTGGAAAGGTCCTCACGGCTGTAGTCGTACATTTTTCTGTATGCAAGGGTTATATCGGCATTGGATTCCAAATGGTACTCCAGCATCTCATCAAGCTGCATCTTGAAAATGCTGTTTCCCTGGGAAATGACCACATAGTCCTCATTGCTTCGTTTCAGGAAGGAAAGGTTGTGATACATTGCATCAGCGCTTCCCTTGTACCAGCCGCTCTCATCGTCGGAGAGCGAAGGCGGGAATATGAACAGTCCGTCGTATCTTCTGTCAAGGTCCCATTCCTTTCCTGCTCCAAGATGGTCCATCAAAGACCTGAAGCTGTACTGTGTCAGCACACCCACATTTTTTATGCCGGAGTTGACCATATTGGATAAAATAAAATCGATCGCTCTGTACTTTCCGCCGTAAGGAATGGCAGATACGGACCTGATATATGAAATATCCTTAAGCTCGGGCTTTCTCCAGCCTGAAAGTATCAATCCCATCGTATTTGTCATTCACACTCACCACCCTTATATATGCTGGCGCCTGAAGGCACTGTGCTGCTGCAGAAGTCCTCCTGCTGGACATACATGTCGATCACTACGTTTTTCCCTATTACGGTGCCCTCTGGTATTTCGGCACGCTCTCCCACAACAGTGATGCCTGAGTTATATATACCGGATTTATCCCCATTGGGTACATCTTCTCCCTTGCCTATAGAGGCTCTGGCTCCGACAGCCGCATTCTCTCCTATTATACAATGGTCAAGCGCACAGCCCTCTCCGATATGGGTATTGGACATAACGATGGAATTCTCTATCAAAGTGTCCTTCCCCACGACGACGCCCGGGAATAGTACAGAGTTCCTCACAGTACCATAGATCATACAGCCCTCTGCTATCACCGAAGTTTTTATGCTGCCCGACGGCGCTACATAATGGGGAGGCTTGACAGGGTTGGGGGTATATATCTTCCATTCGGGATCGTATAGATTGAATTCGGGTACTCTTTTTACCAGATCCATGTTCGACTCCCAGAAGGCCTGTATCGTACCCACATCCTTCCAATAGCCTGAAAACTTGAAAGCATAGAGTCTTCTTCCCTCAGACAGCATGGCGGGTATTATGTCCTTGCCGAAGTCATGGTCTGAATCCTGCATCTGCTCATCACGCACCAGATATTCCCTGAGCACATCCCAGGTAAATATATAGACACCCATTGACGCCAGTGTGCTCTTTGGACTTTGGGGCTTTTCTTCAAACTCATATATACGGCCTTTATCATCGCTGCTCATTATGCCGTATCTTGAAGCTTCCTCATAGGGAACGTCTATTACTGATATCGTAGACTCCGCATTATTCTTGACATGAAATTCCAGCATCTCTGAATAGTCCATTTTGTATATATGGTCACCGGACAGGATAATAACGTATTTGGGAGCTATTTTATCAACAAAATCAAGGTTTTGACTGATAGCATTTGCAGTGCCCTTGTACCATTCACCGCTGCTTTCCTTCATATAGGGCGACAGTATCGTGACGCCGCCGTTCATCCTGTCCATATCCCAGGGTTTTCCGATACCGATGTGGTTGTTCAGCTTGAGCGGCTGATATTGAGTCAGGACACCTACAGTGTCTATTCCTGAATTGATGCAGTTACTCAGCGAGAAATCGATGATCCTGTATTTGCCGCCGAACAGCACCGCCGGCTTGGCTGCCTTTTTGGTCAGGATCCCGAGTCTGCTTCCCTGTCCTCCGGCCAGCAGCAGAGCAATTATCTCTTTTTTAACCATCGTACATCCCCCCTATGTTCTTCTGCAAATTGTATGATTAAATTGTTCACAATATTATCATTTATACGCATCGGCATATCTCACCGGACATATCTTACCGTCCAAACCTGACCGGACATACCTTGATGCAGATGCCGCAGACAGAGCCCCTGCCGATATGCTTGTATTGACTGTTCATATAGTCGCTGCATGCTTTTGCGTCAACGATCTCCTCCCTGGCCATTCCATCATGCCAGTCCCTGCCTGTCAGTGCCATAGCCGGACATGCCTCGACACACAAATTGCAGCCGAAGCAGGGGGACAGTTCTTCAGATCCAGTTTTGGACCCTGACGACACATCATCTCCCTGCGTTGACCGAATATCTGCTGCAGAGTCCATGCTGTCAGACATGAGCGGCATATCTGTCAAAATAGTAGCAAGCCTCACTCTGGGGCCGAATTCCCTATGCAGGAAAAGGCCGTTCCTTCCTATACTTCCCAGGCCGGCCATGACAGCTGCCGTTTTGTGTGGAAATATTCCCATGTACGGAGCCGGAGCATCGTTGACAGTCTGTGACGCCGGTACAGCCACTGCGTCATATCCGCACTGCTGGATGAACATGGTACCTCTCAGCGCTATCTGGTCGAGGGCTGCATTTACTGTCCTGTAATGATGAAAATATGTGAAGGTGGGCTTGTCCGTTATTTCATCAATTGTTGCGTCAGACAAGCGTATACCGATAGTTGCCGCATAATGCAGTTCTCTGAAGCCGGCTGCTGTTTTTCCGCTCACATCTGAAAATCCGGTAAATGACGCGCCGATTCCGGTCAGCAAATGCATAAGCTCTTCATACTTCTGCATCCTGTCTTCTCCTCGTATAATAGTATTTGTTAAAACAATTCTATACAATTTCCAGTAAGTAACTGGAAGTTTCATAGCAATTCATTTCTTCACTATTCATATCTTTTCGTCCACTCTGCCAGCTGGTGGACAAGCTGCCATTCTTGGCCGCTAAATTTCATAATTGATATTGCCTTAGCCTTGTTGCACAATATTCTTAGAGGGGTATTGAGGAATTGTT
>JAEZYU010000071.1 GCA_023418915.1 Bacillota bacterium | reverse complement strand
ATGCATAGGCGAGCAGCAAGCCTTGCTTGCGACCAGCCCGGATGCATAGGCGAGCAGCAAGCCTTGCTTGCGACCAGCCCGGATGCATAGGCGAGCAGCAAGCCTTGCTTGCGACCAGCCCGGATGCATAGGCGAGCAGCAAGCCTTGCTTGCGACCAGCCTCGTTGAGACACCGCTATATCACAAAATATTCTTTGGGTATTTTGTGACTTGGGAAGAAAATTTTTCTACAAACGAAAAATTTTCCTTGAATAAAGTGTTATAATATGGAATGTATCAACGAGAAAGCCACAGCGGGCAGCAATGATGATAGGCAAAGAGAAAGCAATGATAGGCAACGGGCGGCAATGACAGGCAACGGGTAGCAATGATAGACAACGAGAATGCATAATCAGTTAATCATAATGAAACAGGCATAATAAGAGTTTTGAAAGGAGCATGCGTTATGAAACAGTATCTTGAAATTGAAAGTGTATTTGGACGGGAAATACTTGACTCCAGAGGTAATCCGACTATCGAGGTGGAAGTTATAGTCGAGGGCGGATTCGTCGGACGTGCTGCAGTGCCGTCAGGTGCTTCAACAGGCGCTTTTGAAGCGGTGGAGCTGAGAGACGGCGATACGGGCAGATATCTCGGAAAGGGAGTGCTCACTGCGGTTTCCAATGTAAATGAGATCATAGCTCCCGAAATCGAGGGTATGAATGTGTTCGACCAGGTAACAATCGACAAGAAAATGATTGCACTTGACGGTACTTATAATAAAGGAAAGCTTGGTGCAAATGCCATCCTCGGAGTTTCACTTGCAGTTGCTAAGGCAGCTGCCGAGGCTCTCGGCATAAGCATTTATCAGTATATAGGTGGTGTCAACGCTAAAGTGCTGCCCGTTCCCATGATGAATATAATAAACGGAGGGAAGCATGCGGACAACAGCGTCAACATACAGGAATTCATGATAATGCCGGTTGGAGCGGATTGCTTCAAAAATGCTCTTATGATGTGCGCGGAGGTTTTCCACAATCTAAAAAAGGTGCTCAGCGCTAAGGGTTATTCGACAGCAGTAGGTGATGAAGGCGGCTTTGCTCCAAACCTGAAAAATGATGAGGAAGCAATACAGGTGATACTTGAGGCTGTCGAAAAAGCAGGATACAGGCCGGGTGATGATTTCAGGATTGCTATTGATGCAGCAGCGACTGAAATGTACCAAGAGGATGGCACATATCATTTCTGGAAAACAAATATGACAAAGTCTCGTGAGGAAATGGTCGAATTCTGGTCTGATCTCGCAGACAAATACCCGATCATATCACTTGAGGACGGTGTGGCCGAAGAGGACTGGGAAGGCTGGAAGCTTTTGACCCAGAGACTGGGCAGTAAGATACAGTTGGTCGGAGACGATCTTTTTGTGACTAACACTGACAGACTTAAAAAAGGTATCGATATGGGAGTAGCCAATTCGATACTGATTAAGGTAAATCAGATCGGTACACTCACTGAGACTCTCGATGCAATCCAGATGGCCAATAGGGCGGGGTATACAGCCGTGACATCGCACAGATCCGGCGAGACCGAGGATTCGACCATTGCTGATATCGCAGTGGCAACAAACTCCGGACAGATCAAGACAGGAGCACCATCCCGTACAGACAGAGTCGCAAAGTACAATCAATTGCTGAGGATAGAGGAGGAACTGGGCGAAGCTGCGATATATCCCGGACTTGATGCATGGTTCAATCTGAAGAGCAAATAAGGAAGGCATAATGTGAAGCAGGGGGCAAATTTAACAGTCATGTGTCCCCTGCTTTGCTATTACCAAGCGTAAATGCCAGATATCAAGCGTAAATGCCAGATATCAAACGCAGCTGCCAGATACCAAGCGTAAATGCCAGATATCAAGCGCAACTGCAAAATACCAAGCGTAAATGCCAGATATCAAGCGTTGTTTCTAGATATCAAGCGCTGTTAATTAGATTTTATACTAAGTCTGTTATTACAATTCCTACAATGAACATTGTTGCATAGTCTGAGAAAACCCGCATCGTTTTCTATTGAGACCCACCACTAAGCGTTTTTAACCTGAATGGTTGAAAATATGTAATGGAGTGGGGGGATATCTATCGCCTCATTACATTCTTGTAGCTGATGATTCTGCGACATAAGCGGGAAATAATATTGGGAAATGTTAAGTTTTTCAATTAGTGGGAAGGTATACGATGGAATTAGTTTAAATAATACAGTTATTCTGCGATTTATGTATCCTTTTTCTCTTTATTTATTGTATTATTGCAATAAAAACATCCCACTAATTGAAAATTTTAACAAAAAACAGGCTATGATTTATATTACACCCCATTAATTAATAGAATGTGCAATAATACATGTATGTGCAATTTATGTAAATTAGGAACAAAAAGTAGTATTTACTTGCAGCCACACAATAAAGCATGGGAAAACCAATCATAGAAAATCGGGTTATCGTAAAAAAGAGTATGGGAAACTTATTATAGATAACACTTTATCATAACTAGGCTTTAACGTTCCGATTAACGCTAGGCTATTTATATAAGCACAAGCGGTCAATATAATGCTTGTATTTTAGTTTAATATGTGTTAAAATTGATTTCGCTGCAAAAAGTCATTTAAAAGGGAAGATATGGCTTTTTGTGAATTTTCGGGAGGTGTTACTTTGAACGCAATCCAGATAATAGTTACAATTTTGCATATAATATTTGCTCTTTCCATCGTCATCATAGTTCTTCTCCAGTCGGGTAAGTCGGCAGGATTAGGTTCTATAGCAGGCGGAGCAGAAACATTTTTCGGGAAAAACAAAGGCAGGACTTTGGATGCATTGCTGGGCAAATATACATCTGTAGCTGCTATTGCTTTTATTGTTACTTCAATAGTGCTATATATTATACTGTAAGACATGTGTATCGGAGACTATGCAGAAATGCATGGTCTTTTTTGTCGTAACGAAAGAACGTGATCGTTAATAAGGCTCGGGATGTCAGGCGAAGAACGTGATCGTTAATAAGGCCTGAGATGTCGTAACGAAAGAACGTGATCGTTAATAAGGCTTGGGATGTCAGGCGAAGAACGTGAACGTTAATAAGGCTCGGGATGTCAGGCGAAGAACGTGATCGTTAATAAGGCCTGGGATGTCAGGCGAAGAACGTGATTGGAATATTATTCGAGATATCAGGTCGAAAAGTATACCTTTATAATGAACAAACCAAAGGAAACAGGTGATCGTATGGACAGGGAACAGGCATTGACAGAACTTAAGGCGAGGATTAAGCACAACAATTTAATTAAGCATTCACTGGCAGTTGAATCTATAATGAGAAAGCTTGCCTCTTTGTTCAGGGAGAATGTTGAGGTCTGGGGGTTGGCAGGCCTGCTGCACGACATAGATTATGAGAGGACAGCAGACGAACCATCCATGCACAGTATAATCGGAGCTGACATCCTTGAAAATCTGGGAGTTGAACAAGAGATCATATACGCAGTAAAAGCCCACAATCCGTATCATGGCATCGAAAGGAAAAGAAAGCTGGATAAGGCGCTGTATTGTGCAGATCCTGTCTCAGGGCTCATTACTGCGGCAGCACTGATACTGCCGTCAAAGAGGCTTGCGGATGTTACGGCTCAGTTTACCATGAGAAAAATGAGCGAAAAATCATTCGCAAAGGGTGCAAACAGAGATCAGATCAGGTCCTGCAGTGAACTGGGCTTATCACTCGAGAATTTTATAGAAACTTCATTGATGGCAATGCAGGAGATTTCAGATCAACTGGGGCTTTAGCATGGAGTTGAAAATCTCCATATCGAGCTGGGACAAAGCATTGGCAATGATGACATATGAAACACTGCGAGGGTTGATTTTGAACCCTCGCTTTTAGTTTAAAAAGTAGATGATTCAGAGATAATATAACAAGTAAGGTCGATTTTCTGACGTATAATGGAGCTTGGAGGTTTGTTGATGGATATATTGTTAGAGCGTAAAAACAGAATCATAGAATTTATGAAGGAAGCGGCATACAAGCCGCTCAAATTTGAAGAGCTTGCTGTGGTGCTTGATGTACCTCATGAGGATAGGGAGAAGCTGGCGGAGATACTGGCTTCGCTTGAACAGGATGGCCTTATATACAAAACTAACAAGGACAGATACGGTATACCTGAAAAAATGAATCTTGTTGTCGGACGCATGCAGGGAAATGAACGGGGATATGGCTTTCTGATACCTGATGATGAAAATGTAGTTGATATTTTTATTCCTGCAGCAGGACTGTCGGGAGCGATGCACAACGACAGGGTTATTGCACGAATAACCTCTAAAGGTGTGGACGGAAAACGGGCTGAGGGCGAAATCATAAAGATACTGAAACGTGCTGTGACAAAAGTGGTAGGCACATTCGAATCAAGCAGATACTTTGGGTTTGTAGTGCCTGATGACAAAAAGATACCAGGGGATGTTTTTATTCCAAAGGACGAAGTCTATGGAGCCAAGCCGGGACAAAAGGTTGTGGCGGAGATCATTAAATGGCCTGACAGAAGGCGCAATGCCGAAGGCAAGATAACCGAGATAATCGGCGACAGCAAACAAGCCGGGATCGATATCTTGTCGATAATGAAGGCTCACGATCTGACAGAAACGTTCCCGGAGGATGTATTGACCCAAACGGAGAGCATACCCGACAAAGTTGGCAATGATATGGCCAAAGGCAGGCAGGACCTGAGGAAGCTCAGGATGGTGACCATCGATGGAGAAGACGCCAAGGATCTTGACGATGCGGTTTCTATTGAGAAGTTCCCGGACGGCGGCTACAGGCTTGGCGTACATATAGCTGATGTGAGCCATTATGTTATGCAAGACTCACCACTGGACAGGGAGGCCTTGAAAAGAGGCACCAGCGTCTACCTTGTCGACAGAGTCATACCTATGCTTCCGCCCAAGCTGTCAAATGGAGTATGTAGCCTCAATCCTGGTGTTGACAGGCTTGCATTCACTGTTATGATGGATATCGACTCCAATGGCAAGGTGCTCAGGCATGATATTTTTGAAAGTGTGATCAAAACTACTGAGAGAATGACATATACCAATGTATACAAGCTGCTGGAAACAGAGGATGAGGAATTGAAAGAACGATACAGTCATCTGATCGATGATTTCATGACTATGAAGGAGCTCGCACTAATCCTTCGCAGCAAAAGGATGTCCAGGGGTGCTATCGATTTTGATTTTGATGAAGCAAAAGTGGTTGTAGATGAGAACGGAAAGCCAATAGATGTTAAGAGGTATGAGATCACCATTGCCAACAGGATAATTGAGGAGTTCATGCTGGTCTGCAATGAAACTGTTGCAGAGCATTTTCACTGGGCTGGAATGCCTTTCGTATTCAGGATCCACGAAGAGCCAGACAGTGAGAAAATTATGGCGTTTGCAGAATTCGCTAAGAACCTTGGTTATCCGCTCAAGGGCATAAATCATATTCATCCGGGTGCATTACAGGATATACTTGAAAAGGCTAAAGGCTCACGGGAAGAGATGATCGTCAGTACCGTAATGCTCAGATCTATGGCAAAAGCCAGATACAGTCACCAGAACACCGGCCACTTCGGCCTTGCAGCCAGATTTTACTGTCACTTCACATCGCCGATCAGAAGGTATCCTGACCTGATCATACACAGGCTGATGAAGGAGGAACTCAAAGGAGGTCTGTCTGAGGAACGTGAACAGGAGCTTTTGGAGGTGCTCCCGGAGATCGCCAGGAGTTGTTCCGATCGGGAACGTGCAGCAGATGAGGCTGAGCGGGAGACAGAGGATCTGAAAAAGGTCGAGTACATGAAACAGAAGGTAGGAGAGATATTTGAAGGTGTCATATCTAATGTAACGTCGTTCGGCATGTTTGTTGAGCTTGAAAATACCATCGAAGGTCTTGTCAGGGTCAGCAGCATGTACGATGACTACTATATATTCAGCGATAAGAGTTATCAGCTGACGGGCGAACGTACAGGAAAACGATACCGGATAGGTGATACTATCAGAGTATTGCTGGCAAGAGCCGATATGGAGACAAGGCAGATAGACTTTGTCATTGCGGATCAGGCTGAAACTGTTGATGGAAAAAATAGAAGCAATGGTGCCGGAGATAAATCAAGGAAGATAACATATAAAAGAGCACCTAAAAAAGCTGAAGCAGAAAATGAATCAGCTAAATGGGTTGCAGCTTTGGCAGGGAAAGGCAAAAAAGCGGCTTCATCATCGGCAGGGAAGGGCAGTGGTACATCATCATCGATGGGGAAAGGCAGTAAAACATCATCAACAGCTGGGAAAGGCAAAAAAAATCATACGGGCTGCGGTACAGAAATAGCTAAATGCGAAATAAACTCTAGTGTAGATATGACAGGCAGGAGAGCTGCAGCTTCGGACAACGGAGAAGAAACAGCAAAGAGCATGAAAATAAAACAGCCCAGACAGCTCAAAGAGCTAAAGAAGCCTAAGCAGATCAAACAGCTCCGGCAACCGAAACAGGCAGTTAAGATGAAGCAGCCAAAACAACCTAAAAAATTGAGCAGGCAAAGCAGCTCTGACATCTGAGATGCTAATTCTGGTCCATGGGAGGTTCAAAATGTATATCGTAAGTGCTTGCCTTTTGGGAATCCACACCCGGTATGACGCAGGAGGCTTCTGTAATGACAGTTTGCTGAAGCTTGCTGCAGAAGGCAGGGTCATACCTGTATGCCCCGAACAGCTCGGAGGCTGCCCGACACCAAGGACACCATGTGAGATCATCGGAGGTGACGGAGGTGATGTATTGGATGGTAATTGCCGTGTTGTGAGCAGCAAGGGAGAAGATATGACCAGTCAATACTTGAAGGGCGCCGAGGAAACAATGAAAATCGCAAAAGCTTGTGGTGCGAAAAGAGCCATACTGAAAGCGAGAAGCCCATCTTGCGGTTTTGGAAGTATCTATGACGGTACCTTTTGCGGCAATATGATCCGCGGGAATGGTGTAACTGCTGAGCTTCTGAGAAGGAACGGGATAGAGGTATCCAGCGAGGAGCAGGCCTCTGAAGTGCTATAATACGCAAAAAACCCGGTCAATATCTGTCGCCGGGCTTTGCATGTCAAACCATGAACGGTTTGATTTCATTGTAGAAGCTTTCACAATCATCTGTATGGACTTCCACTTTGATTAGTTTGTTGAAGTCAAGGCTGAATATTCCCATTATCGATTTGGCGTCTACCACATATCGGCCTGACGTGAGATCGACATCAAAATCATATTTGTTGGCTATATTCACAAAATCCTTGACATCATTGATCGTTTTCAGCATAATGTTGAATGCTTTCATATAACTGCCTCCTTTGCATTGTTTTATCCCGATAGTGCTTTGGATTGTTTTTACAAGTTATTTTTCACTATCGCATTGATCACTGATACATATGATATGCATTATATACAGATGATATCCTGTATTTGGTAACAAGTCAATTACGATATTGTTAAAAATGTATGAAATACTTATAACGAGCGGCAGAATGATGAGTTATAATAATAAACATTATTGGACCGAACGGGGGAGAATCGTGAAGAAGGTAGCTTTTTATACATTGGGATGCAAAGTAAACCAGTATGAGACCGAGGCAATGACCGAAGCTTTCGAGCATGCAGGATATAAACTGGTCGACTTTGAAGAACAGGCAGATGTGTATGTGATAAATACCTGTACTGTCACGGGGCTTAGCTCAAGAAAATCCCGCCAGGCGATACGCAGGGCAAAGCAAACGAACCAGAACGCTGTTGTGGCAGCAGTCGGCTGTTATCCACAGACTGCAAAGGAAGAGGTCGAGAGAATCCCTGAAGTCGATATAATTGCAGGAACTGCAGACCGGCTCAAGCTGCCTGACTATGTGGAGGAATTCCTGGCCGGGAAGGGCAGGATTTCAGTAGTGGGGAACATCATGAAAAAGCACTCCTTTGAAGATCTCAGAATAGAGAAATACAAAGGGCGTACCCGTGCGTTTATGAAAATACAGGAGGGCTGCAGCCAGTTCTGCTCATACTGCATTATACCATATGCGAGGGGACCGATACGGAGCAGACCGCCGGAGGAAGTGCTAAGTGAGGTGCGAAAGCTGGTAGATGCGGGATTCAGAGAGGTCGTTCTGACAGGAATACATATAGCATCATATGGAAGAGATCAGGGCACGATCGGGCTCCTTGATCTTATCAAGCTCATACATGACGTTGAGGGGATCGAAAGGATCAGGATAGGATCAGTAGAGCCAACGATGATAACAGCAGGATTTGCAGAGGAAGCTGCGCATCTTGAGAAACTTTGTCCCCATTATCATATATCACTTCAGAGCGGGTGCGACGAAACCCTCGCCAGAATGAACAGAAGGTACACGACATCTGAATATAAGAAGGCGGTGGATATGCTGCGTGAAAGGATACCGGATGTTGCTGTTACTACAGATGTCATGGTAGGCTTCCCCGGTGAATCCGATGAGGAATTTAGAAAGACCTATGATTTTCTTGATGAGATTTGCTTTGCTAAAATGCATGTTTTTAAGTATTCACCCAGAAAGGGTACTCCTGCGGCTAATTATGAGAATCAAGTGGATGGCACAGTCAAGGAGTCGAGGAGCGCAAAAGTCATCGGGCTTTCCGACAGGTGTCAGATGGAATTCAATCGCAGATTTGTCGGCAGGGAAATGCCTGTATTATTCGAACAGGAGGCGAAGGACAGGGAAGGTTATTATGAGGGCCTTACACCAAACTACATAAGAGTGCTGTCAAAGGGGGATAATGGCATTGTGGGAAATATTTTATCGGTCAAGCTGCTGGAGGCCGGAAAGGATTTTATATTGGGCGGGTTTTGATAGTTTTCACAAGATCCTGGATTATTTCGTGTTGCATATAATATCCGTATGTTATATTATATATTATATCAAACGTGTGTTTTGCAAAAGCCGGGTACATTCCGGGCATTGCTTGATGGCAGGAGAGTGTTGAAAATGGCAGACAGCGAAACAATGATGTTCAAAATGGACAAGGAAAAAGAAAACGAAGCTCGGGACATACTGTTCACGGTTTATAAAGCGTTGAATGAAAAGGGTTACAATCCGATCAATCAGCTTGTTGGCTATATTCTTTCGGGCGATCCTACATACATCACCAATCACCTTAATGCAAGGAGTGTAGTTAGAAGGCTTGAGAGGGACGAACTGCTGGAAGAGATCGTGCGGTATTACCTCGAAAACAAGAAATAGGTAAAATAGCCGTGCGATGTACCATGTAAATAAGAAACGAGAAATAGGAAGGCTATTGCATGGTATTACTTTAAGAATAAGAAATTAACAGAGCCCCGACTTGTTCGGGGTTGATTTATTAGGAGCGTCTTCATTATGGGAATGACATCAATATAAAAGAAAGATCACTAAGGGAATGACATCAATATAAAAGAAAGAGCACTCGGTAAAAGGATCATTTGATATGCAATATGTTCAGTTGGGCAAGACGGGAATAAAGGTTTCCAGGATGTGCTTTGGAGCATTGGTCATCGGCCCGCTCCAGAAAAACATGACAGTGAGTGAGGGAGCGTCGGTCATAAGGTCGGCTCTGGAAAGGGGAGTCAACTTTATCGATACAGCAGAGCTCTACGAAACCTATGGACACATCAAACAAGCATTAGCGGGGTTGCCTGAAAGGCCGGTCGTTGCGACCAAATCCTATGCTTATACTGCACAGGGAGCTGCCGCAAGTGTCGAGAAGGCAAGGCGGGGTCTTGACGCAGATGTGCTGGATATTTTCATGTTGCACGAACAGGAGACAAGGCTCACACTCAGGGGGCACAGGGAGGCACTGGAGTTTTATTTGAACGAGCGTGAGAAGGGAAGAATAAGTGCTGTAGGTGTATCAACACATAATGTCGAGGTTGTCAGGGCGATATGCGATATGCCTGAGATCGATGTAGTACACCCGCTTGTAAATGTGTCTGGTATCGGGATAGGCGATGGAACCATAGATGATATGCTTTCTGCCGTCAAAGCTGCATTCGATTGCGGTAAGGGAGTGTACAGCATGAAGCCGCTCGGCGGCGGCAATCTTTTGAAATCATATGACGAGGGTCTGGATTTTGTACTGGGTCTGCCTTTTATACATTCGATCGCAATCGGTATGCAGAGCAAGGATGAAGTGGAAATGAACATCCTAAAATTCGAGGGGAAGGATATACCTGAGAGACTGAAGGAAGCAGCAGCATCCAGGAAAAAACAGCTTCATATAGACTATTGGTGTGAAGGCTGCGGCAGGTGTATGGAGAGATGCGCTCAAAAGGCTATTTCCATCGAAGGAGGAAAGGCTGTGGCTTCACCTGAGAAATGTGTTTTGTGTGGTTATTGTGCAAGTGTATGTCCCCAGTTTGCAATAAAGATATGTTAGAATTGAATAATGATAAGGATTAATGGATAAAATCGGATATGGAGGTCCCATATGCGTATAATGGGCATAGATTTTGGAGACAGTAGAATCGGCGTGGCACTGAGCGATCCTCTGGGCTGGACGGCGCAAGGACTTGAAACGATCGAGCGAAGAGGCTCGGTCGAACAGGCTGCAGAGAAGATCAGGCAACTGGCGCAGCAGTATGGAGTTGAAAGATTCGTTATCGGTCTTCCCAGAAACATGAACGGAACAATAGGGCCAAGCGGAGAAAAAGCGATCCAATTTGGAGAGCTGCTTGCCACGACCACTGGGCTGGAGGTTATTAGGTGGGATGAGCGGCTGACGACTGTAGCAGCCAACCGCCTGATGCACGAGGTTGGAATGAAGACGTCAAAAAAGAAAAAATCAGTTGACAGAATCGCTGCAGTCTTTATATTACAGGGATATCTTGACAGTATGAAGAAATAAAGGTATGGTAATAAAGAAAGGGAGGGATTGCCATGGATGAAGAAAGAGATGATATAGTAGTATTGGTTGATGAAAATGGAGAGGAAGTTGAATTTGAACATATCGATACTATCGAAATGAATGGGAACGAATATGTAGTATTGGCTCCGCTCGAAGAAGAGGAGGAGGATGACCAGGAAGAAGAGGAAGTCATCATTCTCAAGGTGGAACACAATAAAGACGGCGATGATTCATTCGTAACAATAGAAGACGACGATGAACTCGAGGAAGTCTTCAATGAATTCCAGTCACGCATGGAAGAAGAATTCGGAGCTGAGGAGGACTGATTACAGTTAGGTCCGGTCCGGGAAGACCGGATATTTCCGTATGACTTAAAATAACTGTGTATGACTGAATATACAAGAATGACCGAATATAGCAGTATGACTGTTACACCCGTATAATTGAATGCAAAGGTATAAATCGCTGATTGCGATAAGTAAAGATGGTTCCTATATCGATATCCGGAACCATCTTTTTTGATGCTGCTCAATTTATTTTTCCTTTTTCAGAAGCATGCGCTGCTGTTCAAAGATGAATCTTATGAGTGCATCCTGATCTTTATTGCTGATCTCGATAAATTTCAGTCCCAGCTCATAACTTCTGCCCTTCTTTATTTCCACAGCTTGATTTCTCACTACGACGCATTTGGCAGAGATTTGTATATTGTGAGAAAGATTAAGCTTGATCCTAACTTCAGAGCCTCTTGGAAAGCTGGTATCGCTTACAATACAAGTGCCAGACCCGCTGATGTTTTTTGTATATGCCTTAACCTCATCAGCATTTTCTGAAGATAAAGCTTTTTCGCCTTTCTGAGCTTTGGCTTTAGCGGAAGAGCCAAGACCTTTTTCCGATGCGGCTGCTTTTGTGGCGGATCCGATTTCATTTACTTCTGATTCTGTGGCTTCGGATCGGTTATGGTCATTATCTGCAGCAAATATCTTAGCATCTACTATGATGTCCAGCCTGTAGTGCATTCTTCGTTGAATTTTCTCTATATTGTCATCCGGCTGTATTATCAACACAGCAATTTTGCCCCTGTACTCCCTTGATATGACAAGAGCAGTAAACCCAAGCATACCGTGCAATTGATGGGCAAATGTGAGTCGTATTGTTATACCGGCAGGCACAAAAACAACTCTGGACTCGGAAATCGGCGCAGAGATCACCACAGTACCATCCTCCTGATGCTCCAGAAGCTGGCTTACCAAAGTATTTCCCACCCTTTCACCGTTTTTACTGAGCATTTCCAATTCAAGTCTTGTCCCAATCTTTACTTCTTGCAATGTCATGGTTAGTCTCCTGAGTTTTGTGCTGTTTCTGTAAGGCTTAAGTTGCACATATTGTAATAGATATATTGTCTGTCTACTATTATTATACTTGTAATAGCATTGATGTCCAAGTGGTATTTGTTTATTATGTCGACTTTTGCAAGAAATTTCATATGGCAAATTATCGTCATTTAAAAGGATTTACGTATATCAGATAGAATATTATTAAAATGACATCAAGCATATCCCGGGAGGTTTGTCCATGAGAAGAAGATATATCTTATGTCTTTTGTCTATAATATTTGCCATATCCTTATGCTCCTGTGGATCAAAGGAGACAGAAACGGATATTCAGCCTGTCGTTGTGGAAACGGAAATACCGGTACCGGACAAAACACAACTATCTGAGGATAATCTGCCCGAGCCTTCAGAGGCAGAGGAGGGGGGAGGCCCAGAGGAGATGGCTGAACCTGAGAAGGACGATTACACACTTCCGTCTGAAGGAATGCGTCCTATGGCCGTAATGATAGATAACCAAGGGTCAAAGGTACTTCCGCAGGGTGGACTGGACAAGGCACAGATAGTTTATGAGGTAATAGTTGAGGGCGGATTGACCAGGCTGATGCCGGTTTTTTGGGGTACAGAGCCTGAAATGATAGGTCCTGTGAGGAGTGCGAGACACTATTTCCTTGATTTTAGCATGGAATACGATGCCATATATGTGCACTACGGAGGCAGTCCGCAGGCGGGTGATGATATAGTAAAATTAAAAATAAATGAAATAGACGGTATGTATCTTGGACCGGATGTTTTCTGGGATCTGACAAAGGACAGGGGTAACTGGCAGGATTCGTACACTTCTATGGAGAAGCTGAAAAAGTACGTCGTGAAAAGGAAGTTCAAAGAGACGACAGATGCGAAATTCCCTCTGGTATACAATGAAACGTCATCTGACATCATCCCTGTAAACGGCGAAAATGCAGTGACAGTCACATTAAAATACCCGTCCATGACATCCAGATACGACTACGACAGTGAAACGGGGACATACAAGCGTTTCAGGTACGGCAATGAACATATGGAAAGAGTTAGCGGACAGCAGCTTGAGGCTAAAAACATCATAGTTATGTATGTGCCCAATTGGGACATAAAAGGGGACTATGCAGGGCGGCAGGATATGGATACTACCGGAAGCGGCAAGGGATTTTTCATCACCTGCGGAAAGTCCGTCAAACTGAAATGGTCGAAGGAATCCAGAAGCGCTCAAACAAAATACACGTATGAGAACGGCGATCCAATCGTGCTGAACCGCGGACAGACCTGGATACAGATAATGCCTGTCAACGCCGGAGTAAAGATAGAATAAAGCCGGAACAGTCCGATAAGATGATGCGATAAAAATGTCCCGATAAAAATGTCCGACAAATAACAATTCGTTTTCAGACTGGATAATTGGGTATAAATATAGAAGATATTTATCAATTATTTATCTGAAAGGATGATATGAAGATGAGAAAGGTATGGAAATGCAGCGTATGCGGATACATACATATGGGAAATGAGGCGCCTGATGCCTGCCCGAAGTGCGGAGCACCGAAGGACAAATTCGTGCAGCTCAGTGAAGAAGAGGCTGACAAGGTAATCAAGTCAGAGAGGACCAATGATATCCATATGGAGATCGTCGGCCTTGCAGAAAGGATCTTAAAACTGGCGCAGGAGGGTATAGATATCGACCTTGACCCGCCTTGCGTGGCATTATTCAAGGATGCAGTAAAAGAGGCAAGGATAATAAAGCAGAGATCCAAGGCTGAGATGGAAGGTCATATGAAAAAGGGCAAATGGTGATTTGGCAGAAGCTGATTTTCTGCTATTATGCTTGTACGCATGCAGATAATAGTGAGGCGGTTTTTCTACAAACGAAAAATTTCCTTTGAACCAAAGTGCTATAAAATTGGGCAGCCCGGTGAAATACAGGGCTTGCCCATATTTTATCAAGCAATATTGCTGCCGGGGATCAGTGTACAGTATTCTGATGCTTTTCTGGTGCAGCAAGCAGAGGTATCGATGTCAGAAGCGGGCAATTAATCTTCATGATCTGCCGGCTTCCTTTATGGAGCGATACGGCTCAAGACAGCAGACAAAATTTTAATCATATTGTCAACATCACTCTTTGTAACGATCAGAGGTGACATCAACCGGATCGATGATGGCTGAGGCGAATTTATTATAAGACCTTCAGCTAAACATGCCGAAACTATCTCTTTCCCAACTGGATCAGGCAGATCGAAGGCAGTAAGCAGGCCTTTTCCCCGGATGTTTTTGATAGGATGCTTAAGTGCAAGTTCTTTTAATCTATCCATGATATAATCACCCATAATGGCAGCTCTTTCGGCAAGGTTTTTATTTATTACTTCCTTTATGACAGCCAACCCTACAGTCATGGCAAGAGGCTGGCCGGTATACGTTCCGCCCTGATCGCCTGCATCAAATATGTTGAGCTCTTCCTTTGCCAGCATTGCCGAAAGCGGAAAGCCGCCACCTATACCCTTTGCAAGCGTCATTATGTCAGGCTCGACACCGTAGTGCTCATAAGCGAACATTTTACCTGTCCTGCCTATACCGGTCTGGGTCTCATCGAATATAAGCAAAATGCCCTTTTCGTTGCATAGCTTGCGCAGGTCTTTGATGTATATGTCATCGGCAATATTTACACCGCCCTCACCCTGCACAGGTTCAAGCAAAATTGCGCAGGTATTGTCACTGACCGCTGCTGTCATAGCGTCGATATCATTGAACGGAACATGCCTGAAACCAGGCGTTTTAGGCTTGAACAGATCATCCCACAGCTTTTTTCCTGTGGCAGACATTGTTGCAAGAGTTCTTCCGTGAAAGCTGCTTATTGTAGTTATTATTTCAAAAGCGCCATTACGGTATTTTGAACCAAACTTTCTGGCAAGCTTAATAGCCCCTTCATTTGCTTCTGCGCCTGTACTTGTGAAGGACACTCTGTCAAAGCAGGATATGTCGGCAAGAAGCCTTGACAGCTCTATCATCGGTTTGTTGTAAAATGTCGGGCTTGCATTTACCAGAAGTGAAGACTGCTCATTTAGTGCATCCGAAATGACTGCAGGGCAGTGCCCGAGGCAGTTGACAGCCCAGCCGCCAATGAAGTCCAGATACTTTTTGCCGTCTGTATCCCAAAGGTACATTCCTTCACCTTTCTCCATAACGACATTCGGCCGCTTAGCTGTAAAAAGTATTGATTTTTCGGCTTGCTCCAAAAGCTCCTTTGTAGTATTGAGCATATCGATACCTCCTATTTTTAGATACCTTCTTAACATGAATCATAAGGCCACTTCACTTGGCAGATTATCTACAAGGTCAAATATTGTTCTTGCTTTTGTCAGCGACTCAATAACGGCGGGTGATGGCTGAGCATAAACTATAAAACACTGAGCCTGAGCTTTTCTGATACTGTTTTGATAAGCTCTTGATCATAATCGATTATATCGGTTAGCTGCAGATATTTGCCCATATCATATGTTTCAGGCTTCAACATTATTTATCCCCTCCAGTAACTGAATAATAGAATAATTATACATGCAGATGAATAAATATGCAATAATAAAACAATATTTTTCCGTATAAATCGATTAAGTTGTCAGTTGACAAAGTAAAAGCAACCGAAGGGTATAAAAGCAGTTGACTGTTTTTGCTTTGGCTGAGAGCTCTAAAAATCTTGCATCACGAATTCAGCCATTCCTCCCAGTATTAAAGCTTTGATATGGGACAATATATATCGCATTCGCAATAATGCTTGTTGCACTTTGCATAGTTGATCTGCTCGAAGTGGAAGTATTCATCCAGATCGAAACTGACTGTCGGTATCCATTTTTCGTGTATATACTGCCATAAGCCTGACAGTGTCCTCGATGAGATCTCTTCCGGTCTGTGCGGCCCCATGTATGTGAACACACCGTACTTATGGGGCTTTATGTATCTTGCCTTCATGCCGGCAGGGACGATGCTGTTCTGATTTATCTTGACGGATGGCTGGTACAGAGTCCTGGCGGATGGTTTGTGCCGGGACTTGATGGATGGTTTGCGCCGGTCCTTGACGGATGGCTGGTATTGGGTTATTACAGATGATTGGTTCAGAGTACAGCCTTCAAATGTTTCAGGTACATGTGTGAAGCCTATATAAACATCCTTTTCCACGGGATTTATGACCCTTGAACGATGATTATAGAAAAAATCCACACCAAATTTGTTTGCAGTCTGATTTGCCATATTGTCATGTGAATCGATGATATATTCAGGTCCCGCAATTGAAAATGCAGGCAGTATGACTGTCGACCTGTGAAACACCAGACCATCTCCGGTCATGTTCATAAAATCGGCATTGAAGCGGTCAAGTATCCTAAGAGGGAAAGGAGCCTTGCGCCATTTTGCCGGAGTAGTTCCGAACTCATCCTTGAAGATTCTGTTGTAGGTACGCTCGCTTCCGAAGGAGTATTTGCATGATACGAATTCCATACTGTTGCTTCTGTTCAGCAAATCTGCCAGCGAAAGCGCTATACGCCTCCTGCGGACATACTCCATCAGGCCGGTGGACGTTGCGCCCTTCCACATCCTCAAAAGATGGAACTTTGAAATGTTCACATTGTCTGAAATGCAGTCCAGGTTCAATGGCTCAAAGATGTTGGTTTCGATGTATTCTGTTGTGTCCTTGATGATCTTGAGCAGGTAATTGTCCAAAACTCCGCATCCATTTCCTTTTAATGATTTCATGGAATATTTATGGTATGCCTGTTGATTAAGTCTTCTGATATAGCTTACATTCATTAATTTATATTATCAATACAGATTTACCAATACAGCAATTTTTGTCCTGTAAATATAAAAATCAAGTAGTATAATCTTACCACTGGCCACAAAAAAGAACAAGTGTTTTGTTCGAGGAAAGGAGTTGCTTTCTATAATGGATAGCATCAAAGATGGCTTACAGGCGGAGAGGGATGGCTTAACGGTAAAGAAAGATGGCTTTCGGGCCGGGATTGACGGCTTACAGGCAGAGAAGAGCGGCTCTCAGACGGAGAAAGATAACTTTCTGGCTGAGAGGGATGGCTTACAGGCTGAGCTGCGAGAGCGGTATATGGCAGCGGTCAACAGCTTTGTTGACAAGGTCAGAGATGATCCTAATGTAATAGCGGTAATTGTAAGCGGCAGCCTTACCTATGATGTCATTTGGGAAAAGAGCGATATAGACATGACTCTTCTTATTCGTGACCAGGTTTTGAAAAACGACAGTTACTGTATCGTTGAGGACGGCATAACGATCAATGTACAGCTGGCGCCGAGAAGCGGTTTCAAAAGATATATAGAGAGGAATATTGGCGGCTCCTGGGAACAGTCCTACTTGTCCAAGGGAAGGATCATGTACACGACAGACGACAGCCTGTATGAGTACTTTGAGGACATAAAAATGGTTGGAGCCGACGATATGGCGCTTACCATGGTCTACCTGGCATGTGAGCTGATCGCATACTATGACAAATGCAGAAAGTGGCTTACCGTAAGAAGGGATCCTCTTTATGCCCAGTTTTATCTTCTCAAATGCGCCGAAGTGGCAGCAAATATGGAGGTGTGCCGAAGACAGCAGACAATAGGTCGTGACTCGATCCAGAAGGCGATGGAGTTCAATCCCGATGTCATCAGCCCGCTTTATGAGGGTGCGATGTCTCATCACATGAGTGAAACTGAAATAAATAACTGTATAGAACTTATCGACAGCTATCTTGTCGAACAAATGGACATATTCAAAAAGCCGGTGCTGGAATTCATGGATGATCAACAGATAAAAACCATGACACTGATCTCAAAGCATTTTCATGTGGATGGGCACTTTATTATTGAGGTGTTTGATTACCTCGCAGAAAAGGGCGTGATAGAAAAAGTGTCACAGACCATAAGGATAACACCAAAGAGTAAAATGGCGGTCGAAGAGATGGGATACCTTTATATACCGTGATCATTGAGAGAATCTGTGACAAGGTTCATCAAGGTACAAAAATGTACAAAAATGTGTAAAACAGTACAATACGGTTCAAAGCAGCCCAACGGCCAGCGCAATTGAAGGATACTTTGATGTAAAAAAGGAGATAGTGATATGTCTGTGAGAACAACAATTGAGATATCAGGTGCAAGGCAGAATAACCTTAAAAACATATCGGTAGAGATACCTCGTGACAAATTAACCGTTATCACCGGTGTGTCAGGGTCTGGGAAATCCTCTCTCGCCTTCGATGTGATATATGGCGAAGGACAAAGAAGGTTTCTGGATTCGGTCTCCAACTTTGCAAAGAGCCGGATCAGCCAGCTGAAAAAGGCGAAGGTCGACTATGTGCGCGGTCTGTCGCCGGTAATAGCGATCGAGCAGAAAAAAGGCAATAACAACCCGCGTTCCACTGTTGGCACCGTTACTGATATAAATGATTATCTAAGACTGCTTTATTCGACGGCGGGCACAGGCAAATGCCCCGAATGCGGCTTCCCTCTCAGACAGCTGTCCGCAGCCCAGATGGCGGAAAGGATAGCGTCATTGCCGTCCGGCACTGTAATTGAACTGAGAGCGCCTGTATATAAAATATTTGGAGAGGATTACAAGTATACCTTTGACAAACTGCGTGAAAAAGGCTTTAAAAACTTGCTTGCAGACGGTGAACCATTCTCGTTATCGGAGAAAAGGGAACTCGATGAAGCAAAGGAATATAAGCTGGAGCTTGTTATCGACAGGTTTACTCTAAAGAATACTTCCTATATACAGCTGACTAAAACGATAGAAGCTGCAATGCTGGCTCTTGATGAGGATATCATGATCAAAGCTGAGGTGATAGGCGGTGTGGACAGATCGTTTTACGAAGGCTTTGCATGCCCGGAGCACCACTTTGCGCTGTGTGAGATGCAGCCATTCCATTTTTCGTTCAACACTCCCGCAAGTGCATGCCACACATGCATGGGAGTAGGTATGTCCTATGTAGTAGAACCGCGGTTCCTTGTGGTTGCACCAGAAAAAAGCATAAGCAGGGGGGCACTGAAGAATACGGTATTTAATCCTGCGGGCAAGGACAGCTACCACATGGTAATGATGTACAGCTTGTCCCAGCAGTATGGATTCAGCCTGGATGTCCCGTTCAGCGAGCTTCCTAAGCATATCCATGAACTGCTTTTCTATGGTACAAGGGGAGAGACTGTAAAGATGCTGCAGCCCCCGTTTTCGCAGAAAAGAAACTGGCTGGTCGGCAGAGACAGACCCTTTTGGGGATTTGTACATGAGCTAGAAAACTGGTACAGGCAATATATAAGAAGAACCTCCACGACAGAGGCGTTTGAGCCGTCATTTATAAATGACTGCATGATAGAGAGGATCTGTCCCGAATGCAAAGGTGCAAGACTAAAAAGGCAGAGGCTGTCGGTCACGATCGGCGGCAAGAATATCGATGAGCTCAGCAGAATGCAGCTGCCCGAGCTGTTATCCTTCCTTAAGACATTGAGGTTTGACGAGGATGTAAGGGATGTGGGTGAAACAGTTGTACGCGAGCTCTGTACAAGACTGCAGCTATTGATAGATATCGGTCTTCACTATATCAACCTTGGCAGGAGAAGCGACAGCATATCGGGAGGAGAGATGCAGCGTATCAAGATGTCAACGCAGATCAGCAGCGAGCTTATGGGTATGCTGTATGTAATGGATGAACCCAGTATAGGCTTGCATCCTCGTGACTCCAGCAGGGTCATAGACACCATGAAAAAACTGAGGGATATCGGAAATACTGTAATTGTTGTCGAACATGATGTGGATACTATACTAAATGCCGATCATATCATAGAGATCGGACCGGGTCCAGGTGTTCATGGAGGTAATATAGTTGCCTCTGGAACTATCGAGGATATTATAAGGGAACCTGAATCGGTAACCGGCCGATATCTGGCAGGAGTGAAGCACATACCTGTGCCGAAAAAGAGAAGAAATCTTGGAGATACATTCCTATCCATACAGGGCGCCAGAGAGAACAACCTGAAAAATGTGGATCTGGACATACCTCTTGGTATATTCTTATGTATCACCGGCGTTTCAGGTTCGGGAAAAAGCTCGCTGATCAACGAAATACTCTACAAGCAGCTCAAGGTAGATAAGACCGGTGCCCGTATTGTTGCCGGGGAGCATGATTTTCTCTTTGGAGCGGAATTGCTGAATAATGTCATCAATATTGACCAGACACCGATCGGCAGGAACAGCAAATCAAACCCTGCCACTTATATAGGCATTTATGACAGGATCAGAAAGCTCTTTGCAATGCAGCCTGAGGCAGCAGCAAGAGGCTATATGGCGATCGACTTCAGCCTGACCCATGCCAACGGCACTCGCTGCGAGCATTGCTCCGGAGACGGGATCATCGTGACAAACCTTCAGTTTATGTCGGACATAGAAACGATATGTCCGGTATGTAAAGGCATGAGGTTTTCGGATGAAGGACTGGAAATCAAGTACTGTGGAAAGAGTATAGCAGATGTGCTTGAAATGACAGTGGAAGAAGCGCTTGAGTTCTTTATGGAGGAAAGGTATCTGAAGCACAAGCTGGGTATAATGCAGGAGCTTGGACTCGGCTACATGCGTCTGGGTCAGAGCTCGACCACGTTGTCAGGCGGCGAAGCTCAGAGGGTGAAGCTGGCTTATGAGCTGGCGAAGATCAAGCGTGGAGCCCACAATCTGTATATACTTGATGAGCCGACTACGGGACTGCATCTGTCAGACATACAAAAGCTGCTGGATTGCCTTGGCAAGCTGGTGGACAAGGGACATACAGTGCTTGTGATCGAGCATCATCTGGATGTAATCAAGTCGGCCGACTATATCATCGATATGGGGCCTGAAGGCGGCAATAAGGGTGGTTTTGTTGTTGCGGAAGGCACGCCGGAGCAAGTGGCGCAGGCTGAATGCTCATATACAGGAAGATTCCTGAAGCAAGTGCTTGGCTGACCGGGTTGGCCGGACTGGTCGGGGTTATAGCGATGATCGGGCTGATCGGGTTGGCCGGACTGGTCGGGATTATAGCGATGATCGGGCTGAAGGGGATTACCAGGATGATGACAGGCAGTCGATTTTATCAGCAATTTTATGCAATTTTTCTAATGACTATATACAGATTTTCTTGTATAATTATGAATGTGATATTATTTTACAAAAATTTACTAATATATGCTGTCAGTGTCTGCGGCGGAATGGAGAATCACCATGAAAAAGATTTATGCAGGAAAAACAAAGGATGTATTTGCGCTTGATAATGGAAATGTCCTTTTGAAGTTTAAGGACGATTGCACCGGAAAGGATGGGGTTTTCGATCCTGGCGAAAATTCTGTAGGTCTGACTATCGAGGGAATAGGCAAGGCTAACCTGCAGACATCGATAAGATATTTTGAGCTGTTGAAAAAGGCTGATATCAAGACCCACTATGTCAGCGCCGATATCGAAAACGCAACGATGGAAGTGCTTCATGCAAAACCATTTGGAAAAGGACTTGAGGTAATATGCCGTCTGAAGGCAACGGGAAGCTTTATCCGCCGTTATGGTGACTATATAGAGGATGGTACTGAATTGTCGGGCGGCTATGTCGAGACGACATTGAAGGATGATGCCAAAGGAGATCCATTGATCACAAGTGAGGGACTTGCTGCACTTGGCATTATGAGTGAAGAGCTCTTTAAGAGCATGAAGGAGCAGACGCTGCGGATAACTAAAATCGTTGCGGACGATTTGAAGTCCATGGGGCTTGAGCTGTGGGACATCAAGTTTGAATTCGGCTATAGCAACGGAGAGGTCATACTGATCGACGAGATAGCCAGCGGCAACATGCGCGTTTATAAAGACGGAAGCATCGTACCTCCTGTGGAGCTTACTAAAATCATCAATTCCGCAGGGGATGCTTAAATATTAACGGAGCAAAAATAAATTCAGCAGGGGATGCGATATAAGCATTGGCAGTGCAACAGAAAATCTCTGTATGGGATGCTTAAAATTTTGGCTGTGTAACTGAGTAATGCTGTATGGGATGCTTAGAATTTTGGCGGTGTAACTGAGTGATGCAGCAGGGGATTCCTTGTAACTTTGGCGGTGTAACTGTGTATAAGATCAGGTGCGTGCTTAAAAAGCAGTTTGACGTGGATTGCACTGATATTACAGAGATTTATGGCGGCTTGTCCGCTGTGAATTATAGAGTTGAAGCAAAATCCAGGACCTTCTTTTTGAAAACTTACGACAAGAAGAAGGCTCAGGCGTCATTGTGGACTGAAAATATTGACTCTTACATGCCGATTTTGGTTTGGCTGAATGAAAACACAAAACTGCAAGGCAGGATTGCTCGTCCAATAAAAACTAATAATGGCAGTTATCGTTTTGATGATGACGATAATGTTTTTTTGCTGTTTGATTTTATTGAGGGTCAAGCTGCCGGAGAAACATTAACGCACACTCAGCTTTTAGAGGCAGCGGAATTAATAGCCTGCCTGCATAGCTATGGCGATGAGATCCATGCCGATGGCGATGAGATCCATGCCGATATGGGTAAAATCAAAGAAGATTTTTCTGTTCCCTTTTGTTATTCAATAATGCGTTTTATTAGGGAGGACTACCAAGCGTCACCTGCCGACCTTAAAACAATACTGCGGCCATTCTTGGATGAACTCATATCGAAAGGTAATGAAGTAATTTCATTATCTGAGAAGGTTAAACAAAAGGATACAAAGCTGGTGCTGTGTCACACAGACGCACACGGTTGGAATATTATGCAAAGTAAACAGCTGGTTCTTGTTGATTGGGAAGGTATGCGGCTGGCACCGGCTGAAGCCGATTTGATTATGTTTACCAAAATAGACTACTGGAATATTTTCATCGAACAATATAGTAAGCTACGTCCGGAATTTATACTTGATAATGATATTCTTTCTTTTTATATTATGAGAAGAAAGGTGGAGGACATCTGGGC
Source organism: Bacillota bacterium (assembly GCA_023418915.1). Lineage (GTDB taxonomy): Bacteria > Bacillota > Clostridia > Acetivibrionales > DTU013 > DTU013. Next base: position 21,496 of record JAEZYU010000071.1, on the reverse strand, counting down.
ATTTATAGAAGGTATTCTTCATGACAATCAATCGGATGGACAGCGGGAAAGGGATTTACACTTTTTATCAAGGTGCTGCTCCTCTTTGAATGATCCATATTTCGAATTGTGAAATAGCCCCTTTTTTTCTTTTGTTGCTGAATTTCTCACTCTGCCCCAAAACGGCAAACACCTGCATATTAAACCATAACGAGGCGAGTGAGTCCCCCATCTCTCAACATATTTTCAACCCCTTCAGGCTGAAAAACGCTTGGTAACAGGTGCTGATTTGTCTTTCAGGTATTTTCTTTCGATTAATCAAAAGAAAACGATGCGAGCGTATCTCCCGCCCGGGATACATAGTTGAGCAGCAAGCCTTGCTGACGACCAGCCTCATTGAAACGTGATATATCACAATATATCCTTTGGATATTTTATGACTTGGTAAGAAAATTTTCTACAATCGAAAATTTTTATGAACGATGCATTATAACGGTGCATTATGACGATTCGTCAATAAGCGAACTGGACAAAAAGTTAAGTTTGGGACGGATTTTCCTTAAAAAAGGTGATTTTTCCGTGAATAATTGAGTAAATCACCGAATTATGTTGACAAAAAAGTCCCATACTGGATTTTTTGTCCATTGCAAGTAGCTTATATTGTCATACTACAATAATACTGTGCCATCAAATGGCACATCATACAGTTGTCGACATGATTGTGCTCGGTAAATAACACTAAAATAATGCTGTGCTATCCAATGGCACATCAGCACGTTCTCCGGCGTGCTGCAATAAGCTATCGACAGGGATGCAGCCAAACAGCCCCAAAACTCTGGCAGTTTAAAAGCTGAGAATCAATGCTCTGGCAAACAAGAAGCTGCGGAAATAAGGTTGTAAAAAGACCGTTGGAATTTATCAACGGTCTTTGAATGGTCGGAGTGACTGGACTTGAACCAGCGGCCTCTTGGTCCCGAACCAAGCGCGCTACCAGCTGCGCTACACCCCGAAGTGCCTCTTAAAATGGCGCTTTATTATTCTAACACCAAAATCAACTTAATGCAATGGTAAAATCGAAACATCAAATAATATTAACATCAGTATAAACGTCAGTAAAAATATCAAAATCTAGAACTCAATAACTCAATAACTCAATAACTCAATAACTCAATAACTTAATAACTCAATAACAAAACAGCACAATAACAAAACAGCACAATAACAAAACAACACAATAACCATGAAATCCTATTGATGGTTAAAAGGTTATACGATTTTGCATCCGTAGGTATAATACGGCCTATTATATTTATAGTGTTATTGCGTTAGTACTATTACATTTATTGCGTTAGTACTATTTTGTTTATGACATTGATTGAGCCTTACCATGGCCTTTTTCAAACCCAAGCATTGATCTCAAGAGCTTTAGGCCAATTTCCCACAGCAGTGAAAAACCTATGCTGATTACGCTTACACAGACAAACAGCAGGAGCATGCCAACCATTCCATTAAATATCTGCGGTACCCTGCGCAGTATCATTAAAAACAAGACATGGCTCAGATACACGGTGTATGATATTGCAGACAGCCTTTTTACTATGAAATTCAAGGCTCCAACATGATGGATACGGCTGGCAAGACCGCATATAAATATGAATACCAGTGCTGTAAAGGGCATGATCAGCGGCTTTATGGAAAGCTCATAAGAACCGGTAGAACTGCTGTCCAGTGAGAACAAAGGGACAAATACGGCAAGCAGCAGTAAAATCGGATAAAAATGCTTTTTGCCGAAAGCGGCTATCTTTTCCAGCCTTATGCTGTTTATATAAATTCCGGCTGCAAAATAGAAGATCCAGGTGGGAAACAGCTCCCACAGGTATATTCGCAGCCAGCCTCCCAGCAGCTCGGTGCCAAAGCTGGCAAGATATAGGATCTCCTGTGAGACAAAGGATAGAATGAAGGCTGCTGTCAGTGTCTGCACAGGGTGTCTGTCCAACAGTCTCTTAAGCGGAAATGCCAATATGTATAGCTGGACTATGATCACAACAAAATAAAGATGCGACATAATATTTCCGGAAACGGCACCTTTGAAAAAGCCTCCGAGACTTGGAAAACTCATGCCGTTCTTATATATATAATAAATCAGACACCACATCATATACGGCAAAAGGATTTTTGCAAGTCGTTTTGAAAAAAATGTGCGAAGGCCGGATGAGGCCTGAAACATTCCAAAGCTTATTCCTGATATCAGTATAAACATAGGGACGGCAAAGCGGGCAGACTGATTGAGAATGAAGGCCGTATTCATGCCCCAAAGCGCAAATTTGCTTTCTGCCAGGATATAGGTGCTGGTAGTATGCAGCAGTATTACCGCAAACATCGATAATACACGGACATAATCGAGAGACTTAACTCTGTTCAACATTGGTTTTATCTTTCTTGAATTATTGTTTGTCACAATATTTCTGTAACCAAATCGTATCATATATAGCTGTAAAATAAAATAGGACATGATAACCTCCAAAGACAAAAGCCTCCAAAGGTAGAAGCATCCAAAGGTAAAGGCTTCCAAAGACAGAAGCATCCAAAGGCAGAAGGCTCCAAAGGTAAAGGCTTCCAAAGACAGAAGCATCCAAGGGACTACATAAACTAAATAATGGCAGTTTGAGTTATAGATACGCTCCTATTGCCGATACTTTGGCAATAGCAGTATGGAAAATACACCATTAATGGCATCACCAGTAATTTATTAACATGTACCATTAGCAGCGGCAGCAGTATGAAATAATGCATCTTTGACGAGGAGGAGTCTACGCAAGATTATTACAGGTAATTATATCCATTGTGATATAATATAATTTGCGATGATAAGAAAATAAATGAAAATTTGTGGATCTGAATGACATATAGTTCAATGCTTGTTCTGTTTGATGCCAAATGGCAGAGGTGACATTACTTTAGGAAAATACTGAACCTTGACAGACAAATGTGAACTGGCCGATGTCATTAAAAACTTGTGATTTAGATCATGCCGATAAGGGAGAATTGAGGTTCTTTACACATGAAAACTATATGGGTGATATTAGTAAAGTGATGGAAATGAAAAAGGAGATGGAAAAATGACTGCGCATAAAAACAGACTGAACATAGCCATTATTGGCGGCGGGTCAAGAGGATGGGCGTGGAACCTGATGAGAGATCTGGCCTTGGAAGGTGAAATCTCAGGGACTGTCAGGCTGTATGATATCAATATGGAGGCTGCCAGAGCAAATGAGAAAATCGGAAACATGTTCTCTCAAAGAGATGCTGCTCCGGGCAAATGGTTTTACAGAGCCGTCGCAACGTTGGAAGAAGCCCTGAAAGGGTCGGACTTCGTATTGATATCAATACTTCCTGGTACATTCGATGAAATGGAGTCTGATGTCCATTCCCCTGAAAAATACGGTATCTATCAGTCTGTCGGAGACACAGTAGGTCCGGGAGGAATTATGCGCTCACTGCGGACGATCCCAATGTTTGTCGAAATAGCAAAGGCAATACGAGACTATTCTCCTGAGGCGTGGGTAATCAACTATACTAATCCTATGGCAGTATGCATCAGAACACTTTACGAAGTGTTCCCGAAGATAAAGGCTTTTGGCTGTTGCCATGAGGTGTTTGGCACTCAGGAACTTTTGTGCGCTGCACTCATGGAGATAATGGGCATCAAAGGTGTGAAACGTCAGGAAATCAAGACGAATGTCCTTGGAATAAACCATTTTACCTGGATCGACAGGGCTTCATACAAGGATCTTGATCTGTTGCCGGTATACAAACGATTTGCAGAGCGTTATCATGAAACAGGATATACGGATGAAAAAGCAGAAAAAAACTGGATGAACGATCATTTCAGCTCAGCTGAGAGGGTCAAGATGGACTTGTTTAGGAGATATGGACTTATCGCTGCAGCAGGTGATCGGCATCTGGCTGAATTCATGCCTGGCAGCTGGTATTTGAAGAACCCTGAAACGGTTAAAAAATGGAAATTCAATCTGACTTCTGTTGCCTGGCGAAAACTTGATCAGACAGAAAAGCTAAAAAAGAGCGAAATGCTGGTTTGCGGCAGGGAGAAGCTCGAGCTGAAGCCTTCAGGTGAGGAGGGCACGCTGCTCATGAAGGCACTGCTTGGATTGGGAGATGTGATCACTAATGTTAATTTGCCAAATATAGGCCAGATCAGCAATCTACCACTGGGAGCGGTTGTGGAGACTAATGCTCTATTCTGCCGAGACAGTGTGGCTGCCGTCTTTGCGGGCTCGCTGCCAATGGATGTACAGCAGCTGATCATTCGTCATGTGACAAACCAGGAGGGAATACTTGAAGCTTGCATGAAGAACGACAGACGTCTGGCGTTTGAGGTGTTTATGAACGATCCTCAGATGTCGCTCGATCCTGAAGCCGGAAAAGAGCTGTTTTTGACCATGCTCGAGCGCACAAAAAAGTACTGCTTCATATGATAAGGGACATATAACAAGGCGAAGGATGTCCCCTTGTGAACAATGGTTAAGGTGCCATCTGCTAATCTGAGCGCTGCCTTGATTTGACTTTGCTAAGCGTTACCCGTATCCTATGATCAAAATGGAGAAGTTGGTGAATATAAGGAATGAGTGAGGGGCAGTAAAGAGTAAAGCATGCAGACTGGACAATATATCTCATAAGTATTCTTCAGGAGAGGATGCAACATATAACTGAAAGTGTTGTTATGACACGGCATTGTTGTACAAAACGGTAATTATATAGGGGAGGCTTAGTATGGAAATAAAGAATAAAAAACCTGTAATTGGCATACCAATGGGCGATCCCGCCGGAATAGGGCCTGAGATCGTGCTGAAGGCGCTGAAGAAAGAGAGTCTGTATGATGAATGCAGGCCGCTGGTTATAGGCAACCTGGATGTTCTTGAGGAAATGGAAAAAATAGTGGGAACGGGCTGCAGCTTCAATGCTGTTGATGGTCCTGAGGGAGGTGCATTTAGGCACGGGACAGTAGATATTATCGATCTTGGGAATATAAATTTGAAATGCCTCAAAATAGGCTGTGTACAAGCTGAAGCGGGAAGGGCGGCCTATGAGTATATAAGCGTTGCGTCGGAGCTGGCTGTGGCCGGCAGGATAACTGCAATTGCAACCACTCCAATAAATAAGGAAGCAATAAAGGCTGCAGGAGTAAAGCAGACAGGCCATACTGAGATCCTGGCCGAGCTTACCGGCACCTATGATCCGCTGACCATGTTCCAGGTCCGGACATTGAGGGTGTTTTTCCTGTCAAGGCATGTATCACTGAGAAAGGCATGCGATATGGTAACTAAAGAACGCCTTACTGATTATATCAGCAGATGCTGCAAAGCGCTCGAGATGCTTGGACTGCCTTCGTCGACGCTGGCTGTGGCGGGTTTGAATCCTCACAACGGTGAGCACGGACTTTTTGGGGATGATGAGGGCAGAGAGATAGAACCTGCAGTAAATGAAGCGGCAGCAAGAGGTATCCCGGTCGTTGGGCCTGTGCCTGCTGATTCTGTGTTCCATCAGGCATTACATGGTAAATATGGAGCAGTGCTGTCCCTTTATCATGATCAGGGGCATATCGCCACAAAGACTCTGGACTTTGAAAGGACTATTTCTCTGACAATCGGCATGCCGTATCTGAGGACCTCAGTCGATCACGGCACTGCATTCGATATAGCAGGCAAAGGAATTGCAGGAGCTGTCAGTATGGAAGAGGCAATAAGGCTTGCCGCACTTTATGGTCCAGGGTACAAGGCAGTTTAGGTCGCAGTACTGAGTTTTACTAAAACAATTGGCCTATGAGCATTGCTAATTGATTCTCATTTGGGTATATTATTGTGAGAGGAATTAGTTAACGACATTCTATATCATAGTAAAAATATATTATGACCTGTGGCGTTTATGCGAGAAATCAGCATAGTGACCACAACACAGTCATTTTTGGAGGTATTTGTGCCGGTAGTTATAAGAGACGACATATTACAGAGCGTTGAAAAGCCTGCCAGATATACAGGCGGAGAACTGAACAGTATCAAAAAGGACCCTTCGAAGACGAATATCCGGTTTGCATTTTGTTTCCCTGATGTATATGAAGTGGGGATGTCCCATCTGGGAATGAAGATCCTATACAGCCTGCTTAACGAGAGAGATGATACATATTGCGAGAGAGTCTTTGCTCCATGGACCGATATGGAAGCCAGAATGCGGGAGAACGGTATTCCGCTTTTTTCTCTTGAGACACGCAGTGCGGTCGGAGACTTTGATATTGTAGGCTTTACACTTCAGTATGAAATGAGCTATACCAATATTCTTAACATGCTGGACCTGGCAGGTATACCGCTCCATAGTGCGGACAGGCAGGAAGGCATGCCCTTTGTATGCGCCGGAGGCCCTTGTGCCTATAATCCTGAGCCTCTTGCCGATTTTATAGACTTTTTCATGCTTGGTGAAGGCGAAGAAATTATAAACGAAGTGATGGATGAATACAGGCAGTGGAAAAGGGATGGAGCAGCAAGAGAGGATTTCCTCAATAGGATCGCTAAAATTGAAGGTATTTATATACCAAGCTTTTATATGCCTGAGTATAACAGCGACGAGACGCTGAAATCTGTGTCGCCTGTAAGTGATTCATACCCCGCAAGGATAAGAAAAAGGATAATTGAAGACCTGGATAACGTCTATTTTCCGGAAAAAACGGTAGTGCCCTATATCAGCATAGTCCATGACAGGATCATGCTGGAGCTGTTCCGCGGATGCACGAGAGGATGCAGGTTCTGCCAGGCAGGCTATATATACAGGCCTGTCAGGGAAAGGACACCAGAGAGGCTTGCGGGACTTGCAAAAAAGCTGCAGGAGAGCACGGGATACGAGGAAATATCGCTGACATCGCTCAGCACCAGCGATTATTCAGGCCTGCCGGAGCTTACCTCTGAGCTTATTAATGAGATGGAGCCCAAAAAGGTCAATCTTGCACTGCCGTCTCTTCGCATAGATTCCTTTTCCCTTGACCTGATGGAGAAAGTTCAAAAGGTAAGAAAAAGCGGATTGACATTCGCACCGGAGGCAGGTACGCAGAGGCTCAGGGATGTCATTAACAAGGGAGTCACCGAGGAGGATCTGCTCAGTTCCGTCGGAATGGCATTCAGAGGGGGATGGAACGGTGTAAAGCTCTATTTTATGATAGGGCTGCCGTATGAAACTTTGGAGGATGTGGAGGGCATTGCAAAGCTTGGCAGGCTTGTAGTGGACGAGTATTTCAAGGTCCCGAAGGAGAAAAGAGGCAGAGGCCTTGAGGTCACCATAAGTACATCATCCTTCGTGCCGAAGCCGTTTACACCATTCCAGTGGGAAGCGCAGGACAGTATTGAGACACTGAGGGAGAAGCAGAGATTTCTAAAAGATAAAATAAAAGACAGACATTTAAAGTACAATTGGCATGATCCGGAGCTGAGCCTGCTTGAAGCTGTTTTTGCAAGGGGCGACAGGCGTGTGGGAAAGGTTCTTGCAAGGGCATGGGAGCTTGGGAGCCGTTTCGACAGCTGGGGCGAGCATTTCAGATTCGATACATGGATGCAGGCATTTGATGATTGCGGGCTTGACCCCTCGTTTTATGCAAACAGGAAGAGAAACAGTGATGAAGTATTCCCGTGGGATCATATAGATGTTGGCGTTACAAAAAAGCATCTGCTTTGTGAGAACCAGAGAGCCCAACAGGGCGAGGTGACTCCGAACTGCATGACATCCTGCGTGGGCTGCGGTGCTGCAGTTTTCGGCCAGGGCATATGTGTCGATAATAAATCTGGTGTAGAAAAGCTTGAGAATGATGGCTGCACAAGCGTATCGGAGACCAGTAATATGTGCGGTGAGAACGAGGTGTGGGAGTGCCAAGCTAATACGGCTGCTGATGGTGGAAGCGGTAGACAGCAAGATGATCTTCATGTAAATGGCGGGAGGGATGAAGTTGAGTAGCATTCGCATAAGATTTATACGGGACGAGGCTGTGAAATTCATTTCTCACCTTGACCTGATGAAGGTGTTTGAAAGGGCGATAAGGCGTTCCGGCCTTCCAATATCGTATTCAAAGGGGTTCAACCCACATCCGCATATGATATTCGGGCTGCCGTTGGCTGTTGGTATGACCAGTGAATGTGAGCATGCCGATTTTGAACTCGATAGCGAAATAGAGCCGGTGGAGTTCATGAAAAAGCTTAATGACTCCTTACCGGACGGAATAATCATAACCGGAGCTGCTGTCAACAATTCAAAAAAGAACATAATGGCGTTGATACGCCGTGCGGACTATTTGCTGGAAGTGTTTACGGAGGATCAGCTTGATTTTGAAAAAGCGGCCGGTTGTCTGGATGATATGCTGAAACGTGACAGTATTATAGCAAAGAAGGAATCCAGAGACAGGAAAGGACATACTACCGTTAAGAATACGGAAATCAGGCCATTGATAATTGAAGCGACTCTTGAGGAGATAAAGCTGGTGCCGGCGGGTTATGAAAGCTTTGGAGGAGCCTTCCTTATAAAGGCTGGGCTCAAGGCGGGGAGCCAGGCAAACCTCAATCCCGGCCTGTTTGTAAAGGCATTGTCAGAGCAGTGGAATGTTTCGGCTGCTGCAGTCAGGATGCACCGCAGCGCTTTATATATTGATTCTGGCAAGGGGCTGGCTGATCCTATGGATATAGCTTCGCTTTCTTGACAGTTGGAAAGAGGTGTTTGTTTGAGCAAGCAGTTGATAGTTGATATCGGCGTCAGCGAAAGCAGGGTTGCACTGCTCGAGGATGACGACCTGGCAGAAATTTACATAGAAAAACCCGGCATAGAAAGAATGGTAGGTAATATATACAGAGCTAAAGTCAGCAGCGTGCTGCCGGGAATGCAGGCTGCCTTTGTGGATATCGGCCACGAAAAGAATGCATTTCTTTATGCGGGAGATATAGTTGCAAAAAAGGATTACACTGACGACGAGGATGATGCTGTTCAGGAAGTCAGGGACTATAATATCAGTGAACTGGTAAGCGTTGGGCAAGAGGTGACAGTGCAGGTCATAAAGGAACCCATAGGCTCAAAGGGACCCAGAGTCACTACTAATATAACGCTGCCAGGAAGACATCTGGTGCTGCTCCCTGATGCTGATTATACCGGGGTTTCCAGAAGGATAGAGAATGAAGCGGAGAGGTCAAAGCTGAAAAATATTGCTGAAAACCTTAAGCCGGAAGGGATGGGACTCATAGTCAGAACTGCTTCAGAAGGAATGGAGGAAGAAGATTTCACCGATGATCTTAGCTTCTTGGTGAAGCTGTGGAGCAGCATTAAGGAAAAGGAAAAAAACGGACCTGTACCGCGCTGTATACATAAGGATCTCAATCTTGTATACAGGATGGTCCGTGATATGTTCACAAAGGACATAGATAAATTCATATTAAATGACCGGAATTATTACGAGAAGGTATTGGAGCTTACAGATATCGTATCACCGGAACTGAAGCGCAGAGTTGAGTTTTTCGGGAAAGACTATGATATGTTCGAGTATTACCAGCTTGAATCAAAGCTTGCAAGGGCGTTGTCCCGAAAGGTCTGGCTGAAGTGCGGCGGTTATCTGGTGATCGACAGGACAGAAGCACTTACCGTTATTGATGTGAATACCGGAAAATATGTGGGTGGTAACAATCTTGAGGACACTGTGCTCAAGACCAATATAGAAGCGGCTGGTGAGATAGCAAAGCAGGTACGGCTGAGGGACATTGGAGGCATCATAATTATCGATTTCATAGATATGCATGAGCACGAACATCAGCAGATGGTGATGGATAAGCTCAAGCAGGCTCTTAAGAAGGACAGGACGAAAACGACAGTTGTAGGGATGACAGGTCTGGGGTTGATAGAGATGACGAGAAAGAAGGTCAGACAGGAACTGTCAACCATTCTGCATGTGGATTGCCCCTATTGCGAGGGCACCGGCAAAGTGCTGTCAAATGGTGTGGCAGCAAAGAATGCATAGAGGGAATAGGTGGTCAACAGCAGTTGGTATGACGAGCCAGCGGGCTGAGCCGTCATCGCCCAAGCGGGGAGACACTTGGGCATCGCATGGGTTAGGACTGGAATGCGCCTTTCCTAGGCCAAAGTCATATCCGACGCTGGAATGGGCCTTTCCTAGGCCGAAGCTCTTTCCTAAACTGGGACTGGCCTTTCTTGGGCCGAAGCCCTTTCCGAGTGACTATTCAATTCAGTGATATGTTTGGCGTAGAGGGGTTAACTAACTTATGAAAAACTCAATCTGGAAGGATTGAGAAAAAGTTAAGAAAATTTGGACATTGAGGGGTTCACATAATGAGAGTGGGGGTGAACTGTTTAAATTTTCAGATAATGGGAAAGAAAATTAATCAAAAAGTGAGTTCTGTCCATGAATGTTTTACATAATATGGAATACAACCATATTATTGCTGATGAATTTAGAAAAAACAGACTAAGCATTACCCATTAATTGAATTTTTTAACATTATTACTGCGATATCTGTGTTTGTTACTCTATACTTGCTTTTTAGCCTAATAACCGTTGTAAAAAAATCAAATGAAGGCTCAATTGAAAAAGTAAATTCCAGGTTGCAGAAGAAAGCTCAGTAGAAACGCTGGGAGTGCGGACGTTTTCTTGGACCTGAATAATAAACAAGAAGTGTGTCATGTACTCACTCAAATAGCAGAAAAACAGCAGCGAAATAGCAGAAAATAGTAGTGAAACAGCAGCGAAATAGCAGAAAAACAGTAGTAAAACAGCAGTAAAATAGTAGTGAAATAGAAGTGAAATAGTAGCGGAATAGTAGTGAAATTAGGCATTTAGGGCTACAAATGAACATAGCAAACAGAGATAGAAGAAAGACACAGTTTTTCGCTGAACTAAATTCTACGCGTATGAAAGAGAAATATAGGTAACTTATGAAATCAATTGTAGAAGGCAAACACAAAGATAATTGGCGTTGACATAGATTCACTCGTGTGTTAGAATAGTTCGGTAACCGCTCGGCCAAGGCTTTAAAATGCTGTTGATACGGCGGCAGAACGGCACCCGGTAATGGGTCTGTACTGCAAAGGGATAAGGTGCAATGGCTGCCTAAATGGTCCGGCGAGTCTGTAAGCAGGAGGTATATACCATGTACGCAGTAATAGAAACAGGCGGAAAGCAGTATAAGGTGCAAGAAGGCGATGTAGTGTTCGTTGAAAAGCTTGAAGCTGAAGATGGCACAACTGTTACATTCGACAAGGTCCTGGCTGTATCCAGCGAGGGCAGTGTAACTTTCGGCAAGCCGTTGGTCGCAAATGCGAGCGTATCCGCAAAGGTGCTTGGACAGGGGAAGGCAAAGAAGATCATTGTTTTCAAGTTTAAGCCGAAGAAAGGCTACAGGAGAAAAGCCGGTCACAGACAGCCTTTCACCAGAGTACAGATCGAAAAGATCAGTGTTTGATAATGATTAGGATCATTATAACCAGGGATTCGACAGGTTCTATCAGCAGATTGGAAATCGACGGACATTCAGGTTATGCGCAGGCAGGAGCCGACATCATTTGCTCAGCAGTATCGGTCACGGCCTATACAGCAGCCGGTGCGCTGGAAAGTCTGGCAGGCTTGAAGCAATGCTACAGCCAAAAGGACGGAAATATGACAATACGACTTCCTGAGAAGATGGACGAAAAACAGAGAGCCACTGCGTTGATCATCATGGAGACTACGGCGATAGGCTTCAAACAGATAGAACTTTCATATGGCAAATATGTATCGGTAAAGGATGAGGAGGTGCAATCCGATGATTAAAATTAATCTACAGCTGTTTGCTCACAAGAAGGGAGTCGGCAGCTCAAGGAACGGCCGTGACAGTGCGGCACAGAGACTCGGCGTCAAGAAGGGCGACGGACAGTATGTACTGGCCGGAAATATAATAGTCAGGCAGAGAGGTACAAAGATTCATCCCGGAACAAATGTAGGCAAGGGTAAGGATGATACACTTTTTGCATTGACAGAAGGCAAGGTCAAGTTTGAAAGATTGGGCAAGGACAGAAAGCAAGTCAGTATAGTAACAATGTAATAAGCAAAAAATAAGTCCCGGCACAAAAAGCCGGGACTTTTTCCATATGGACGTATTTATCAGTAGCTTAAGAAGTAAAGGAGAGCAGTATGTTCATTGATCGCGCAAAAATTACAATAAAAGCCGGTGACGGCGGTAATGGGATAGTTTCATTCCACAGGGAGAAATATGTTGCGGCTGGCGGACCCGATGGCGGTGACGGCGGCAAGGGCGGCGACATCATATTTGAGGTGGATGAGGGCTTGAGAACTCTCATAGATTTCAGATATAAGAGGAAATATGTTGCCGAATCCGGCGAAAACGGCGGCGCTGCCAGGCGTACCGGAAAGAGCGGCAAGGATCTTTTGATAAAGGTGCCGGCAGGTACTGTGATCAGAGATACTGAAACAGGCCGCATCCTGGCGGATATGATCGAACCTGGTCAGAAAAAGGTAGTAGCCAGTGGAGGTAAGGGTGGTGCAGGAAATCAGCATTTCGCTACATCTACCAGGCAGGTGCCTAGCTTTGCAAAACCAGGTGACCCGGGAGAGGAATACATAGCCGAGCTGGAGCTGAAGATGATCGCAGATGTAGGACTGGTAGGCTTTCCGAACGCCGGCAAATCGACAATATTGTCGATGGTGTCTGCTGCCAGACCAAAGATAGCGGACTATCCATTTACGACACTGGAACCGAACCTGGGTGTCGTCAGAATCGACGAGGGTGCCAGCTTTTTGCTTGCGGATATACCCGGCCTGATTGAAGGAGCTCATGAAGGAGTCGGACTGGGATTTGACTTCCTGAGACATGTGGAAAGAAACAGGATGCTTTTGCATGTAGTAGATGTGGCAGGAGTTGATGGACGTGAGCCGCTGGAGGATTTTGAAAAAATAAACGAAGAATTGCGGCTGTATGATGCAAAGCTGGCAGAAAGGCCGCAGGTGGTAGCTGCAAATAAGACAGATCTGCCGCAGGGCAAGGAAAACCTTGAAAAGTTTAAAAGTACGGTTGAGGGTAAGGGTTATAAAGTATTTCCTATATCAGCCGCTTCAAATACAGGAATAAAGGAACTGATGCAATACATTGCGGCACGGTTGAATGAACTGCCCGAGACAATACCGCTGGTAGATGAAGGTAAAGAGGTTATCTACAAGGTGGAGGAAGAGAAACCATTCACGATACGCAAGGAAGGCGATGTCTATATTGTTGAGGGAAGCTGGATCAGAAAGGTAGTAGGATCTACCAATTTTGACGTATATGAATCACTTCAGTATTTCCAGCGCTCTCTTAAAACTAAGGGTGTCATCGATGAGCTCGAACAAATGGGAATTAATGAGGGCGACACAGTAAAAATATATGATATCGAGTTTGAATATATGAGATAATGCAGACAGCAGCGTATGGTTTTGCTGTCTGAGCAGTTAGCTGCGAATAAACTGTGCTGACTAAGCAACCCACAGTAAATGACTATACTGACTGAGTAGCCGGCAGATGATGCCTTATGGCAGACTATACTGCGGAGCACATTGAATGATAAGGAAGGTAAAGGTATGCTGACAAGCAAGCAAAGAAGCTATTTAAAAAGTCTGGCAAACACGATGGAGCCAATATTTCAGATAGGCAAGGGCGGCATTGGCGATAATCTGGTAAAGCAGTTCGGTGATGCACTCGAAGCACGCGAGCTGATAAAAGCGACTGTTCTCAGAAATGCGGATACAGATGCCCGCGGGACGGCGGATGAAATCGCTGAAAGGACCGGAGCCGATGTGGTTCAGGTCATCGGCAACAGGTTTATACTTTACAGGGAATCAAAGAAACACAAGGAGATCACCTCTGCTTTGTCAGTGATCCGATGATTTCGGCATATATAGCAGCGGAATGTTTTTTCCAGTTGCCACAAACCTCTAACGCATCTTTTTTCGTGCCGACAGCAGCTTGGAGTTCAATGAGAGGGAAGCCCTTCTCTCTCATTTTACATATCACTGTATACTTATTTTCGCTCTCGGGGATATAGTCCGCTGTTATGAGCAAATCCTCTTCAATCTCTCTTCGGGCTGCCGGGACGATGCTGTCCAGCTGTTTCCTTACACCCGGTGATATCTTGTTGATGAAATACTGAAGAGTTTTCCCGCCTGCATCAGTCAGGATATAGTTCCCAGGAGACTCCTTTAAAGCAGTAACTGTCGATGGCTGCTCTGCCGTCCTTTCAATTTTTTCATCGCCTTTTTTTATCGATGTAAGCTTGCTTTCGCATAGCTCATTGAGACATTGCTGAAGCATGAAATAGTTCATGAGGCGTGTTTCGAGCACTAGCCTTATAATGCTGCCGTTACTGACAGGCATATCCAGCTTGTGCATTATATACATTATGATAAGCTTATTTTGTACTATCTCATTACTGCTTCCAAGCGGGTTCATCTGCGCCTCCTGAGTATGTCATATTTATTAATTCCGGCTATGTTGATTTCAAACAATACTATTCGGAAACATTCGTATCAATTATAGCATATTGTTGAGACATTAACTATCGGATTTCCCACTCTCAGTATTGGTTTCAGGTAAGCTAAGGCAAGGCATAACTATTATTTGTATCGGTGACCTGCCGCAATCCAATGAGGAAGAGATTGTATCGGTGACTGCCGCAATCCAATGAGGAAGAGATTGTATCGGTGACTTGCACCACTCAATGAGGAAAAGTGTTAACTGAAGTCAGAAATCACCCAGCAGAGCCTGAATTAGATGAGACAAGGCATTATCTTGCTGAGCTGCGGGCAAATCATAGTCTTGTATATGGTTAAAATGAAACTGCTGTGGTATTATTACTATAGACGGCATTTCACAAAGGAGAAGGATGGATGCAACAGCTTAAGAAACTTGAGCAGCTGCTTTTGGGGTCCGGTGCATCGTTTGTCGGGTATTCCGATGTGACAGGAAAAACCGGGTACAGCTTTAATAACCTGCACTACGCCGTGACCATAGGCATACGTCTGTCTGAGGCTATTATCGATGAGATTACAGACAAGCCTACTTTCACATATTTCCATCATTACAGGACAGTAAATTCATTGCTGGATCAGATAGCACTGCGAGGTGTTCTTTTTATTCAGTCCATCGGCTTTAATGCTGCTGCAGTACCAGCCTCCCAGACTGTGAATGACGTTGATGCTCCGTACAGTGCGATTTTTCCTCACAAAACGGCTGCTGTAATGTCGGGATTGGGGTGCATTGGTAAAAACGGACTTTTTATACACAAAAAATACGGTCCGAGGGTTCGACTCGCAACAGTTTTGACCGATATGCCGGTTGCGGCGATACTTTTTGCAAAGACCGGGAACCTAAGTCATGGGCATACCTCAAATACTGCTATTAAACCAGTTGAGAGTTTTGTTTGTGGAAATACTACAAATCCTGAGACTGAGCAAGACAAGGATTTTTCTTATGGAAACGTCACAAATTCTAATACCAAACTGGATAAGAATTTTGTATGTGGAAATATCATAAACACTGATACCGAGCAAGGTAGGAATTCCATTTCAGCAAATACTGTAAATACTGTTTCTGAACAAAATGAGGATTTCGTTTTCGGACATAATAATAATAACGTCGCTGCTGGTACTGAAAACAGAGAAGATCAGCTTGGTGTGACTACATCGTCGGCTATTTCGGAAGGTTTATCCCTTTGTATCGGCTGTGATCGCTGTGTGAAGGCATGCCCAGCCATGGCACTGACCGGTGTGCAATGGCATGAGGGTATTACACGGGATGAAATGGTCGATGCTAAAGCCTGCAGCGACTATATGAACAGCAAATTCAAGCACATAGGGCGAGGCTCGGTATGCGGGATATGTATCAGGGTTTGTCCGGTGCATTTTTGAATAAACACATAATCAATGAAAAACTCTCATAGAAATTGATAGATTATAACAGGGGGGATGAATGATGGTGAAAAAAGAAATCATTGCCCTGCTGCTTGCCGGAGGACAGGGAAGCAGACTCGGGGTCCTTACCAAAAAGGCTGCCAAGCCGGCAGTGCTGTTCGGCGGCAAATACAGGATAATAGATTTTTCGCTCAGCAACTGCATAAATTCGGGCATCGACACTGTAGGCATCCTTACACAGTATCAGCCGCTGAAGCTGAACAACCATATCGGCATAGGCAAGCCGTGGGATATGGACAGGATGAATGGGGGCGTTACCATACTCTCTCCGTTCATGAAGGAGGACAGCGGCGAATGGTATAAGGGCACTGCAAATGCGATCAGTCAGAACATTGACTATGTAGATAAGATGGCACCCAAATACGTCATCATTCTCTCAGGAGACCATATATACAAAATGAATTATTCTGAGATATTGGCCGCTCATGTAAAAAACTATGCAGAAGCCACGATTTCGGTGATCGATGTTCCATACGAGGAAGCATCAAGATACGGAATCATGAATACAAACGCCGACGGCAGTATTTACGAATTTGAGGAAAAGCCGCAAAATCCAAAAAGCACATTGGCTTCCATGGGCGTTTATATATTTACATGGGATGTTCTCAGAGATTATCTGATCCGCGACGAGCAATCAGCTGCATCGGACCATGATTTTGGCAAGGATGTTATACCGGCTATGCTTTCAGAAGGTAGGCGACTGTTTGCATATAAGTTTAGCGGTTATTGGAAGGACGTCGGAACGATACAGGCCTTTTGGGAATCGAACATGGATCTGGTCAAGCGCATTCCCGAATTCAACCTGTATGACCCTGACTGGAAAACATACACACCGAACCCTGTAAAACCGCCTCATTATGTGGCACCGACAGGCAGCATAAAAACCTCTGTCATTGCAGAAGGGTGTATGATATATGGCAAGGTCAGAAATTCTGTTCTTTTCCCGGGTGTGGTAGTCGGAAGGGATGCACTGGTGGAGAATTCCATCATAATGTCGAACTCTCATATTGGGGAGGGATGCACGCTTGATCATTGCATCATCGGTGAAAATGCGTCGGTTGGAAGCGAAGTCGTGATCGGCAGCGGTGAAAATGTTGCAAATGTGGACAAACCCAGTATATACAGCTCGGGTATCACAGTAATAGGCGAGAGAGCCGAGGTCCCGGACAACACTGTCATAGGAAAAAATGTAATGATTGATATGCATGTGCAACGGGAGGATTTCTGCTCAAATACCGTAACATCCGGTTCCAGTATATACAAAGGTGGTGAATGCGAATGACTAATACGATGGGATTGATTCTATCAGGCTGGAGAAAACCTGCGCTCAAGGATCTGTCTTATATAAGGTCTGTATCTGCCGTACCTTTTGGAGGGAAATACAGAGCTATAGATTTCATACTGTCCAATATGGTCAATTCGGGTATAAAGAATGTTGGTGTGCTTACCCAATACAGTTTCCGTTCATTGATGGATCACCTTGGCGCAGGCAAGGAGTGGGACCTTGACAGAAGATATGACGGTCTTTTCATTTTCCCGCCATCACTGTCTGAGGATGAAAGCGGCTGGTATAGGGGAAGCGCGGATGCCATGTACAACAACCTGTCTTTCCTGAAGCGAAGTAACGAGGAGTATGTGGTCATTTCCCAGGGAAACAGTATTTTTAAGATGCAATTGGATGAAATGCTGGAATACCATTTGGCGGTCAATGCCGACATCACGCTGGCGTACAGGAAGATGCATGATTACAGCCGGGAGGATCTTTCAAGCCTCGGAATAATCAAGCTGGATGAAACAAGCAGGATCACGGACCTGCAGGAAAAACCGCTGCATCCGCAGTCAGACCTGGCATCGATCGGGCTATATATGATAAGAAGATCACTGCTCATTTCACTTCTTGAAGAGTGCATAGCCCATGGCGACTATGACTTTGTAAAGGATATTATGATCAAGAAGCTGAACAGACTTGGTATATATGGCCATGAATTCAAGGGCTATTGGCGTAATATCAGCTCTGTCCGGAATTATTACAGGAGCTCGATGGAAGTGCTGAGCCCGGAAATAAGAGATGAGCTATTTATGAACAATGGCAAGATATATACCAAGGTAAAGGACGAGGCGCCGGCTAAATATAATGAGGAAGCTGAGGTCACGAATTCCATCGTTGCCGATGGCTGCTTCATTGAAGGTGTGGTTGAAAACAGCGTACTGTTTAGAGGAGTAACGGTCGCCAGAGGCGCTGTGATAAGAAACAGCATAATTATGCAGGGAGCTGTGATCGAACAGAATGCTTCGCTGAATTATGCGATCCTTGACAAGAATGTCGTGTTGACTAAAGGAAAATATCTTAAGGGCGAATCTGACTATCCTGTTGTCGTGAGCAAGAATTCCGTGGTGTAGCTTGGGCAGGTCAACGGCCGGATAGTAAAGCCATAAGTCAAAAATGAACTGGCAGAGAATCGATTGCGAAACCAAGGAATTGATTCCGGATAATAGTCTCTAAGTCATAATTTAGCTGACAGAGATGTTTATTGATCAGAGAATTGATGCCGAACAATTATCTAAAAGCAAAATGCCGACAGAGAATCGATTGCAGAACAAAGGAATCGATTCAGGATAAAGAGTGAAAGGACAAGGACTGACTTGTTTAGGGTTCTATGACAAATGACAAAAAAACTACGGGCAGATTTAGTGCTGCTTTCAATTACTGTCGTCTGGGGTGCATCATTTCCATTAATGAAAAATGTTTTTGAATATATCCCGGCGTACGCATTTCTTTCAATCAGATTCATGATGGCGGCAATCGTTCTGTCCGCTATCTACCATAAGAGTTTTAAGAAACTTAATAAAAGAGCACTGGTTTACGGAAGTATTCTTGGCGCTTTTATGTTTGGAGGCATGGCATTCCAGGCCGTCGGGCTTTATACTACATCGGCTTCAAATTCAGGCTTTATCACAGGCTTGAACGTAGTTATGGTGCCGATAGTCTCCGCCATGCTTCTGAAGAAAATGCCGGACAGATCATCGTTCATAGGCGTAGTTATAGCCTTTGCAGGGCTCTTTTTTCTTTCAGGCGGTTTGAAGCCGGATTTCAATTTCGGAGATTTTCTCACATTTCTATGTGCTATATGCTGGACATTTCAGATCATTTTTATTGACAGGTTCACCAGAACAGAGGATGCTCCTTTGCTGGCGATTATCCAGCTGCTGTTTACCGGTATTGCAAGCTCAGGCCTGTGGCTGGCTGCGGACCTCGGAAAACCTATCGTTATCAACGGCACAGTGATCGCAATCATACTCATCACATCAGTCCTTGGGTCTGCGTTGGCTTATGGCGTTCAGACCATTGCACAAAAGCACACGACTCCCACCCACACTGCACTTATATTTACTGCTGAGCCTGTGTTTGCTGTAATTTTTGCCATGATAATACCGAATGCCGAAGGTATCACGGAAATGCCGACAATAATAAAAGCCATCGGCTGCCTGCTGATACTTGCAGGCACTATAACATCAGAGCTCAAGCTAGGGCAGAGCTTGGGCAATACGCCATTGGGATTTCCCAAATATAAAGGCAGGCATCATGTTGAAAAATAGTACATGACGGAAAATGAGAATATTACTGCCATATAGGCTTTCAAGTCAAGGAAATAAAAGCACTTTCAGCGCAAGGAGATATTTTTCAGCGCTGTACTCATAATCTTCAGAATTGTATGTATAGTCCACGTATAGTTCATCTATGGTTCTTCGCATTGTTTTTCAGAACATCAAATATTGAAAATACTGGGGAAATAGAATATAGTATTTTATGAAGAACGTATGTTTGGTGGTGGAACATATCTAATAGCATGTAACCTTCTACGGAGGATAAAAAAAGTAGTATAGCGTTGCCCGGTCAGGAAGTTTTGGCTTAGCAAGCCTAGTTCACAAAATATGGTTCACGAGGCGCTGTTTTGGGTGGCTCGATTTAATTGACAAATTTGAAAGCCGAATTCTGGAAGATCTTTTTTGTTAGCCTAGGCTTGGACGCTCTATATTGGATACTCTGGTTGGAAGGCCTGGTCTGATGGTTGAACGAAACAACGATTTATTTGAATCATGAGTAAAGTATGGTATAATATGCATACAAGCGTATTTATACGTGAGAGGCGTGAACATGATAGAAATTCGCAAAAACTCGCCTGAAGGATTAGTTCTGACCTTTGATTATGACAGAGAGATAATATCAAAAATCAAAACAATCATTGGCAGAGAATGGGACAGCGAAAATAAACGCTGGATTGTTCCGGATAATGCCGAATCAATAAAACGTATTACGGAACTGTTTAATTTGTCTGATATTACTGATTATACAGGGCTAATACCATATAACAGCGATGATATATATATCAGACGCTGGACTAAACAGATACTGTTAATGCTGTGCGATAAGCTGAGAATGAAAGGGTACAGTTCCAAAACAATCAAAGCATATGTAGGACACATAAGAAGATTTATTATCTTTAGTAAAAGACATCCATTAAGTCTGAGTAGTAATGATATTGAGAGATATCTACTGAATTTGCTGGACAGCCGTGAATGTTCACATTCGTACACCAGCCAGGCAGTCAGTGCAGTTAAGTTTTTATTTAATGAGGTCTACCATAGGAATGATATATGTACAAATATATCAAGACCTAAGAAGGAGAAAAAGCTGCCGGAGATTCTGAATAAGAATGAGGTAGTCAGGCTTTTTCAGGCTATAACAAATATTAAGCATAAAGCCATAATGTATCTTACATATTCATCCGGCTTAAGAGTTGGAGAAGTTGTGAAATTAAAGCTAAGCGACATTGATAGCAAAAGGATGCTTGTTCGTGTAGCTCAGGGCAAGGGGAGAAAGGATAGATACACAATACTATCCGAAACTGCTTTAGATACATTAAGGCAATATGTAAAAGCATATAAACCGGATTACTGGCTTTTTCAAGGAGCACAGCCAGGCAAACATCTGAATGAGAGGACTGTTCAGAAGGTGTTCGACGCAGCGAAAAGGAGCGCAGGTATAAAAAAGGAAGTATCAGTTCATAGCCTGAGACATTCCTTTGCAACACATCTGCTTGAAGCGGGTATAGATCTCAGATACATACAGGAACTACTTGGCCATCAAAGCCCAAAAACTACCGAGATCTACACTCATGTGACAGAGAAAAGCTTAAGTAGTATAGTGAGCCCGCTGGACTCCATCATGAAAAAGTGATGTAATACATAACATTCATAATAGAAATTTACATCCATAGCGGGCTTACACGAACCAGTACGCAAATCCACCTAACCTACATAGCATTAGCATATTCACTAATGCTGTAGTTATATGAAATTCTGCCCACCGAATGCTACCTGGGCCTCCGGTAACCAGGTGAAAAGTGAGAACGCTATGCGTGAATGTTGAGATAAACGAAAATTGCGAGGTAAATTAATGGTATATTACTCTTC
>JAEZYU010000053.1 GCA_023418915.1 Bacillota bacterium | reverse complement strand
ACGGATTTTTGTTTTTCTATTTGCTGTCTTTTTGACTGTTTACAATTCGATGATTGAAGCTGATACTTTAATGTGGTAAACTTAAATTATACATACTGAGTAAAATATTTACGAAACGGTAGCTGTGTCAACGCCGGGCGAAAAATGATGGAAACGCCGGTTAGAAATTGACCCAAACGTCGGTCATTCTGCCGCCGGAATATTCGCCGGTGGAACTGTTTGAATCCCGGTTTTCAATCTGTTCTTTAGACGGTAGGTATCGCCTCGGATGTTGATGACATGAGCATGATGTAATAGTCTGTCAAGCATAGCCGTTGCAATCACTGTGTCAGTCATCAGTTCACCCCAATCACTAAAGAATTTGTTGCTGGTTAGAATAATGCTGCCGGTTTCATATCTTGAACAAATCAGGCGAAAGAGCAGTTCTGCCGATTCACGATCCAGCTGCATGTAACCGACCTCATCTACAATCAGAATATCCGGCCTTGCATAGACTCGCCATCTGCGTTCAAGCCTGTCCTGTAAAACCGCTTTCTTCAGATCAGCAATGAGCTGTGGCAGACTAGCGTAGTAAACTGTCATTCCGGCACGCAATGCTTGAACTGCCAATCCGACGGCCAAATGCGTCTTGCCCACGCCGGGTGGCCCGAGAAAGATTACATTTTCATTCCTTGCAGCAAAGGCAAGGGTAGAGAGTTCTTTAATTTGCCTTACGTCAATGCTGGGCTGAAAAGCAAAGTCGAACTCCTCCAGTGTTTTTCGATGAGGTAGTCTGGATAGTTTTATTCTGGTTTCCTCACTTCGCCTTTTTCGTTCCTGCTGCTCCGATTCAAGAAGTTCATACAAGAAGGATAGATAAGTAATCTCTCTATGAGTAGCGTCTTCAAGTTGAGCATCAAGCAAATTTGCAGCAGTAGTTAAACCAAGGTCCTTAAGTAATTCACGGCTGTGTTCCAATTCAACCATTGGCAGCCACCCCCGTAAGCTCGTCATATACGCTTAAGGGACGAACCGCTACTGAAGACTTTTGAATCTGACGGGCATAGGTAAATGGCACTGCGATTCCATTTCGTTCGGTGAGTCCCTGGTATTGCCCTTTAAGCCATGCGATCCTGCCTGAAGTATACTCAACCTTATGGGAGGCGATGCGTACTTCACTATCGTAGACTTCAAAATTGCCCTCTAGAATTCGGACTCTAACTTCCTTGCCACTGTACTGCCAGGGTACGCCATACCTTGCCCCATCAAAACTTACAAACCCTTCACGAGTAACTTTTCGAGTTTCCCACCTGTATTTATCCCGAACGCTAATATCAGGCAAAACAAGCAGGATCTCTTTTTTGATTGCCTGAAGTGGAATATCTCCGGTTGTGCCATGAACCTTGCCGTCCACATAGTAACACCATTCTCGCGCTTGCCGGTTCAGATCGTCAGCATCGTGGAATTGTCTACCTGGCAGAAAGTTGTCCTTGAGGTAATTCACAAGGCGTTCAACCTTGCCTTTTGTCTCTGGTCGCCGTGGTCGGCATACCTTCGGCACAAATCCCATGTCGGCGGCAAAGTCCTCAAAACGGCTGTTCCAAAGGGGTTTGCCAGCTTCCCTGCCATCGATAACGGTTTTCATATTATCTGTCAGCACAATTTCTGGCACACCTCCAAAATATTCGAAGGCATTGACAATACACCGCAACAGGCTGTAGAAGTCGCACCGTTTGGTGAATTCTACATATTTGACTCTCGAATATCCTAGAATCATGACAAAGGCCGGCGCTTTATGAAGGGTACCATTTTCATCTATGTAATGGATGATGCCCCAGTCCATTTGAGCCTGCTTGCCAGGTAATGTTTCATAACGTCTTACTGCCGGTGCGTTCCTTGCTGGTCGGAAATGACGGACATAATCCTTAAGAATCGTGATTCCGCCATCATACCCTTTTTTCTGCAGCTTTTCTAATAGCACTACACAATTGAAGATTCCCTGACTGAGCATGAGGTGGATCTCAGGCTTGAAGGCATCCAGTTTAGAGCCTTTCTCCCGTCCTTTGAGACCATGATCTGTTACTTGTCGACGAATATATTTCTTTACTGTGTTTTCTGCTACGCCGAGTTCTTTAGCAATGGCATATGCGCTCTTGCCACTCTGAGCTTTTTCTCGTATCATATTTATTAGCCCACTCCTTATCATTTCGGCCATCTCCCATAAAAGTATTTGCACACTTTTATGATAGCCGTTTGATTTGGCGTGGGTCAATTCTTACCCGACGTTTTGCTTCAATTTTACCCCGGCGTTGACACATGAACATGAAGCATCTGGAGGTCACCATTGAGGACGCCTCCATTGCTGGCTAATCTCATTCAAACCAGAGACTGTAAACCAAAGTGCGAAAAATTCTTGACACTACCTTATTCTACCTTATCATCATCGACCTTGTTTATCATCTTTCCTATCAGATATACAAAAATGCCCCACTTACGATTTCTTCGTAGGTGGAGCATTTTAAATTAAACTATTATAGTATGATACAAATTAACCCACTACAACCCTCATTGATAATCCGCTCTGTGGTCTCCTGCATCTTCATGCGGGCGTCGCTGGGCATACGGTACAGCTTATTGTGCAGCCCCTCGTTCACCAGCTCATGCAGGCTCTTTCCAAAGATATTCGACTCCCAAATCTTGACGGGGTCTTCCTCAAACTCCTTAAGCAAATAATGGACAAGCTCCTCAGATTGCCGTTCGCTCCCTAGTACAGTGTATACGCAACTCTTTTAAAGTCGGTTTCGTTTCTCATTTTTCTTGGTACATCTTCCGGTAATAATCTTGATATTCACCGGATACCACTTGTTCCATCCAATCCTGATGTGTTAGATACCACTGGATGGTTTCTGTCATACCCTGCTCAAAGGCATAGGCAGAAGACCAGCCTAGCTCAGTAGTGATCTTGGTCCTATCAATAGCATAGCGTCTATCATGTCCTGGGCGATCGGCCACATGGGTAATTAGATCTTCACTCTTGCCCAGCACCTTAATAATCAGCA
>JAEZYU010000004.1 GCA_023418915.1 Bacillota bacterium | reverse complement strand
CCATCGTTGAGATATTCAAGCAGTTTGATGATTGCCTGTTGTGCTCTCCTTCCAGGTCTGAACCCATAACTGTAGTCACTAAAGTATGGTTCTACAATAGGGGTTATTACCTGAACGATTGCTTGTTCTATAATTCTGTCTACCACACTCGGTATCCCCAATTTCCGCACGCCCCCAGCTGGCTTTGGTATTTCTACCCGAAGCACCGGTTGGGGTCTGTACTTTCGCTTTTGGATACGCTCTTTGATACTCGCCCAGTTTTCTTTGAGGTACTCCTGAATTTCATCTGTTGAAATTCCGTCCACCCCACTTGCGCCCCTGTTCGCCTTTACCTTCTTGTAGGCTAGCGTCATGTTGTCTCGGCTGAGTATCTCTTCCATTAGTTGGCTCACACTTGTCTCCTTTTCTTCTTTGCTCTCGTGTATATTAGCCCTAACTCCTGTGAATCTTTCACTTCGTTACGTCTTTGCTACTCCGATTCTCGTCGAGCCTATACACTCACATTCTAAAGTCCATTTGACCTTGAATTGTTTGACCCTTCCTGATTTCTCAGTACTATGGTCTCTGCTGACTTCTCACAGTTCGTTGTTACTACGGAATTTCCGTCTGTGAGACCTCACGGGATAAGTCGTCAATCTTTCCTCGTCTACCTGCCTAATTTACTTACATGGGTTACGGTTACCTTTTGGACTTCACCGCTTTTAGCCAGCTCATCCGCCATGCAAGCCTTGGTATCAGGTTTCTGTTCGTCAGGCTACGATTTCGCTATTGCTTCTTCTCTCCCACATCTCACGATGCGAAACTTGCAAGTCGCTTTGGGGTTCGTCGGCAACTACGCCCCTTGTGGACTTTCACCACAGATTGACGGCATGCCCGTCATACTAAAAATAGCCGGGGCAGTACCCCGGCCATCCAAGTCCCCTATTTCATAATATTTCCCCCGCTCCCGGCAGGTTAGTGCATTTTGCTTTTTTCATAAGCAGCTTTACACTATCCACGTGTGCAGGGCTGCCGGTTCGCCGGTCAGTACCGGTTACCGGTCTTTTAAGGATCTGCCTGATCCTCTTTATTGTTCATTTAGTATGTACACTCTTACTTTTTTGACCCCGAAGCGATCCACATACTCCTGTGTATCGTAGTACAGGTCAATTTTGTTACCCTTTATGGCTCCGCCGACATCACCGGCAATGCAGAAGCCATAGTCCGGCGTGTCTCCAAGTATTTCCACATATAGCCTGGTGTGCAGCGGTATCACCTTGGGATCTACAGCTATGACACCTTTCCTGGCCTTCATGCCCGTCGCTGTTATTCCGAACAGCGGATGCCCCGGTGCCTTTCCTGTATCCTTCAGCGAAGCTGTATAAGCTGTCGCCTTCATGTCCATTACCTTGCTGTACCTCACTAAATCCCCTCTGGACGTTGTATGGTTCAGGACTGTGCCAAACTCAACGATCATGTTCACCGGATTCTGAATGACATTCTCACTCATCAGCTCTTTCGATACTTCAACTCCGTCTTCCATGACCACCTTGTACAGTTTCTGCAGGTTTCCTTCCTTTCCGGTTTGGGTTACCCGCTCGGTCCCTTCGTCCATTCTTCTGTTTGCCTTCCTCTGTATTGCATAGGGCAGAGCTTCTGTTTCACTTGTCACACTTTCTGTGACCCTCACTATCTTTAGCTCCATCTCGCCGGTAATGCTGTCCTTCAGCCCCGCTCCCACCAGTTTGTCCTGGGCTTTCAGGGTTACCGGGCTGTCACTGAACAGTTCCTCCACAGTATCCTTATAGGTCATCACCATGGTCTTTTTGTTGTCGGCGGTGATATAAACCGGTACAGCCCTCTTTATGTATATTTCATTGCTCTTTGTCGTTTGCAGACTGGATTCCAAAGGTATATTGATGTAGTCATGTTCGCTCACAGATATATCATTTTGCTCCAGTACTTCTTTAAAGGTGCTTTTCATTGTCTTGCAGGTAATCGCTTTCCCGCTGTCGTATATCACAACATCCTTTTCAAGCCAGACAAAAACGCCATAGCCTGCGCCTGTTGACACTGCCGCTGCGACTGCAAGCATAAGCAGCCGCCTTCTGAATGAAAACAACCTTTTAATATTTTTAGCAAGTGGCAACAATAACAAAACCTCCTGTTAAAATATTAATAAGGGACTGCTAGCTATTTTATTCCATTAAGAAATGTTTGTCAAATATGTTGCCATAATGTCCCTATGAAGGGATTATATACTTATAACAGCGTATTTATACTTATTTTCCGAATATGAAGGGTTATCCCTCAAATAATAGAAGGAGCTGCATCAGTACAGCTCCGGAAGATAATGGTTTGGCAGAAAATAAACAAGGCGGACAGTTAATAATTCATACCTCCCGTAGGGAAGTACTGATTGTTCATGGACGGCATGACTCCTGTTCCAGGCAGTGCATACATGTTGTTTGCAGTACCCATCACTTGTCCCGCATTGCCTCCATAAGGCATCATATTGTCCATAGCAGGGCTCACGCCGGTAAGCATAGGATTGTTCATCATGTTCATTCCCATGACATTCGCTCCGTAAGTCATGGGACACTGCATATTCATAAGATACGGACAGCACATAATCGGTATCTGGTGCATCATGGAAGGCATGACCCCTGCAGGACCGGCCAGGACAGGCATGTCGTCCGGTATAGGCTGCATTGGTGACTCATTGGGTGCTGCTTGTATCGGCATCATACCAGGCATGGTCTGCACCGGCAATATGTTTGGCAGGGTCTGGGCAGGCGGTGCCTTGGGAGCAGCCTGGATCGGCGATACATTTTGAGCTTCATGGACCGGCGATACCTTTGGAGCTGCCTGCGTCGGTGATACCTTAGGAGCGGCCTTCACCGGTGATGTCTTAGGTGCAGCCTGCATTTGCTGCATTGCGCCGACCTGGGGCATAGTTCCTCCAGGTACGGCATTTCTGATATCCTTCATTTTTACATCATCCTTCATATAATGTTTCGTCTTAGTCTGGTACACTTCAGTATCATTATATGAGATCAATAATATTGTGTGAGAATTTTTTATGTAACTCAAAAACAGAGCCCTTAATTAAGAGTTGAAACAATAGTAAGCACCTACAAATCATTCTTGTTTCGATGCGTTTCCTACTAAATATATCGTAGGGATCAGAGCAAATATAAACTCTGTACTAAAGGCAACAACTAACCATAGTTGCAAGCTTGAGGGCCATGGCCAAATAAGCTGTATTATTATTCTTGATAACCATATAAGAGTAAAGAATGCATAAAATATTCTTAGTTCTCCCGAACCATCGAATAGCTTCTTCTGCACTATTATTAACAATAAGCTGATTCCAGCTAACAAAAAGGAAAAGCAAAAATTTATGTAGTTTATTGATTGGATAATTTCGACCGGAGCGTCTGGTATATACGAAAACCATTTTGATGTATAAGGCACGGAAAAGTGCCATACGGCAACTATAATACCAACAATACATGCAACATTAAACAATATTTTCGCAATTTTTTTCACTTTTTGACACCTCATTTTTGTAGTTTATTTAGTTATAGATAGTTGCGTTATAATATAGAGACACACAATACAATCATGGCATCATACACGCCGTGAGCAATGATTAACGAAAGCAGGGTACACCCTTTGATTTTTTCTCTGAATATACAGTAGATTAATCCAATAAATGCCGTCATAAAAATCTGTATGATATTCCCGTTGAATATGTGAAACAGGCCAAACAGCAAAGATGATATAATGATAGCGAACCACTTGGAGTCCTTGATTTCCAACAATTTGTGGAATATGTAACCACGAAAGACTAACTCTTCTGCGAGAGCAACTCCCAGTATTCGATAGATAAATTCGTAAACAAATTGCCATGTTTGCGTATAGGATGCGTTTCCAACCATATCTTTAAAGCCAAGTAAAATTGGAAGGACGGTTAAAACTAATGACATGGAAATAGCAAGTAATACACCGATGCCTATTTGCAACGAAGTTTTTTCTTTTTTAAAGCCAAAAATCCTGAACTTATCCTTGTACACAACCATTAATATCGCTGGAACAAGGAAAAGTGTCCATTGCGTGACTATCATTAAAATCATTCGTAACGGTAGTGAAAACGCCATCAATAAATGTTGGTTAAACATAAATAAGCCAAACGCCGCAACAAATATGCCGCATATGGCTATAAAAAGCTGTATTACTGAAGATCTGGTTTTTAGCTTCAATACATTTGTATTATTGTCCATATTCATACTCCATTTTTCATATAATAAATACTAATTTTATAACACCATACATGACCTACGCCCCTGCTTATACTAATAATCTTACCATTAGTTATTTCTTCCACGCTGCACTCCATCAGGTACAAATTCTATAATGTTATTTTTCTGGGATCAAAAATTCCTAAGACGCACCCACAAATGCTGTATTTTTATATACAGAATATCGGAGACTTCTGTCTGTCATTGAATTACTGCTTTGAAATAGTCAGATAATATTCATTGATGATATGATGAAGGCTTTCTTTGCCTTTGAATAATCCACCTTAACGTACATTTCATTTTCTCCGTCAGTAAAGCGGCTGTTCAAAACATCCGCATTTTCCACCAGTTTGACGTTGAACCTTATATCAAGGTATATGTCCCCGTTACCGGAGCCTCTTAATTTATCCACCTTAATGTCCACTATTTCAATCTTGGTAACGGATGCCTTCATTTGCTCAATATAAGCACTGAGGCTGACTGTTCTGTCCTTTGCCTGCAGTCCCTCATATTCAATCGAATATGCTTCCTCAAAGCTGCCATTGTTTACAGCTTCCGCCCACATCGTGACCGGTTTTGCGAAAAATTGTATATCAGCTTGCTCCTTTAAAATATTGATAAAATCAATCCTGTCCCTGAGCAATTCTTCTGTATGATTCCTGTCCGAGGCCGCCTGCTCCCTTTCTTTTTGAAGTTGCGCTTTTTCCTGCTGAAGCTTCTCTATCTGATCCCTTAGCCCGCCAACCTCTTCCTCCAACGTGTTAATCTCTCTCTTATGTACACTGATGCTGGAATCATAGCTTGCATTTACGGTCTCAAGATTTTTTATCTCCGCCAGCTTACTCTCTCTGTCCCATATGAGATAGTTGAATGCTATGAATAAGGCGATCAAAAGAGCAAAGACCATTACAAGGATAAATTTTTTCATATCACACCACCGGTCAAATCATTTTATTGAATGCCGAACAATCTCTTTGCGTTGGATGTTGTGGTCTCTCCGATATATTCAAGGGGTTTGCCTTTTATTTTAGCAACTTTCTCTGCAATCAACCTTACGTAAGCAGACTCATTTCTTTTTCCTCTGTAAGGCTCAGGGGTCAGGTACGGTGAATCTGTTTCTATCAGCAGCATATCGTCAGGAACATTTTTAACTACGTCCACTAGCTTTTTCGCATTCTTAAATGTCACAGGGCCTGCTATTGAGATCATAAAGCCCATCTCAATTACCTGCCTTGCCATCTCCACACTGCCCGAGAAGCAATGCAATACGCCTCCTACTTCCTTTGCATTCTCATCCTTCAATATCCTGAGCGTGTCCTCATGAGCATCCCTGTCATGGACTATTATCGGCAGCTTCACATTCCTTGCAAGCTGTATTTGTTTTGCAAACCATAACTTCTGTACATCATGAGGTGAATTGTCATAAAAATAATCCAAACCGATTTCCCCGATAGCAACGACCTTGGGATATGCGGCAAAATCTGCAAGAGCTGAAATAACACTGGCATTTTGCTCGGCCGCATTATGGGGGTGGATACCGACTGCAGCATAAAATATGCTGTACTTTTGCGACAGTGTTATATTCTCAACTGACGATGCCACATCAGTCGATGCTGTAAGTATATATCCGACCCCGTTTTGTCTGGCTCTGGACACCGACTCTTCCAGATCATTATCAAACTGTGTGTCATTAAAATGTGCATGTGTGTCAAATAGCATACGGTACCCCTAGTCAGTTCATGCAAATAATGTAATCATTGCTCTAAATGATGATACTTCCCGGCCGCAAAGCATATCGCCTGTGTGCATTTTCAAAGCAGCGGGAAATCTTTGCCGTCTAGTACTAATTATATATTATTATTGCAGGCACTGCAACAAACCAGGACAAACCATGAATTCAGCTTACTTTTGATCCGCTGTCCACAGGTCCGTCCAATGTAGCAACCACCAGTGTTTCGTCATTTGAAGCCGCAAGGATCATACCTTGTGATTCAATTCCTCTCAATTTGACGGTCTTTAGGTTCGCAACCAGAATCACTGATTTACCCACAAGGCTATCCGCCGTATAGTGCTTGGCTATTCCGGATACCACCTGTCTTGTTTCACCGCCCAGCTCAACCTTAAGCTTGAGCAGCTTATCTGAACCTTCAACTTTTTCTGCCTCAACAACCTTTGCGACCCTAAGATCCAGTTTTGCGAAATCATCTATTGTGATCTGTGATTTTCCATTTTCACAGTCATTGCCACATGTTTTTCCTGATGCCTCAGCCTTACCTTTATTCTGCTGTTTTTCACCTGCCTGCTGGTTTGCCACTGCTCCTGCCTGCTGGTTTGCTCCTGTCGACTGTCCGACTCCGTCATGCCCTTGCCGGCCTTCTGAAACATTTGCTCCGTCATCTGAGAACATAGCTCCCAGTTCTTCGAGTTCCTTTTTGATATCTATTCTGGGGAATAAAGCCTCTCCTTTGTTTACTGATATACCCGTCGGATATCCCCCCCACTGTTTTGCGCTGTCCCAGTCGTCATTGCCGCTGCCGCCTATACCCAGCTGCTGACGGATTCTTTCAGGCGTTTCCGGCATAAAGGGCTGGGTAAGTATCGATATGATCCTGAGACTCTCTGCCAGATTGTACATGACAGATGCCAGCCGTCCCCTGTTTTCCTCCGATTTGGCAAGTACCCACGGCATAGTTTCATCGATATATTTATTCGTTCTTGATATAGCCTTCCATATCTCAGTCAATGCCGAACTGAACTGCAGCTTGTCCATGAGTTCTTCTACCTTCTGCGGCAGTTCTGAATACACAGACTTCAGATCACTGTCAAAATCACCCTCTGTCTGCTCTTGCGGCAAAATCCCACCAAAGTATTTATCTATCATTGCAACTGTTCTGTTCAGTAAATTCCCCAGATCATTTGCAAGATCGGAATTGATCCTCTGTATCAGCGCTTCGTTTGAAAAAACACCATCAGAGCCAAAGGGAACCTCTCTGAGAAGGAAATACCTGATGGGGTCGAGTCCGTATTTATTTATCAAAACGACAGGATCAACAACGTTTCCAATCGATTTTGACATTTTCCCTCCTTCTAGAAGCAGCCATCCGTGTCCGAACACCTGGCTCGGTAGTGGTTCTCCTAGAGCCATCAGCATCGCAGGCCAGATGATGGTATGGAATCTTACGATCTCCTTTCCGACTAGATGAACGTCTGCAGGCCAATATTTATGGTATGATGAGTCATCATCGGAAAGGTACCCCAATGCTGTGATATAGTTTGAAAGGGCATCGATCCATACATAGACGACATGCTTGTCGTCAAAAGTCACAGGAACCCCCCAGTTGAAAGTGGTCCTTGATACGCAAAGATCTTCAAGGCCGGGCCTGAGGAAGTTGTTCAGCATTTCATTCTGCCTTGATACAGGCTGTATAAATTCGGGGTTCTCTTCTATATGCTTAATCAACCTGTCCTGATATTTGGAAAGCTTGAAGAAGTAGCTCTCTTCTTTTGTCAATTCTACTTCCCTTCCGCAGTCGGGGCATTTGCCTTCATTGAGCTGTGTTTTTGTCCAGAAGGACTCGCATGGAGTGCAGTACCAGCCCTCATATTCGCTCTTATAGATATCTCCGTTGTCGTATAGCTTTTTAAATATTTTCTGGACGGCAGCCTCATGCTCCTTGTCAGTTGTCCTGATGAATCTGTCGTTGGTGATCTTCATCAGCTTCCAGAGCTCTTTGATACCGGAGACGATCTCATCGACATATTGCTTGGGCGTTACTCCCTTTGCTTCTGCCTTACGCTGTATCTTCTGACCATGTTCGTCAGTTCCGGTCAAAAACATCACATCATATCCGCGGAGCCTTTTATACCTGGAAATAGCGTCCGCAGCCACAGTCGTATAAGAATGTCCTATATGCAGCTTATCGCTCGGGTAATAGATCGGTGTGGTGATATAAAAAGTCTTTTTTTCCATTTTATTGCCTCCAATATATGCTTTTAGCTTCCCCTCAACACCGGGGAATATCTATTTTTATCAGGTCAGGACCTTTTCAGGTCTTATTTTAATATACCGTTTGATCACATATTTTTCAAGCAATATTTGGTCTTTGCTATTCCTGCCATGGTTTTACCCCTGGTTTCTTCCTGGTTTCTCCTTTGGTTTTACCCTTGGCTTTACCCTTGGCTTTCCTTTGGGTTTGCCCTTGGTTTCACCTTTGGTTTTCCTTTAGCTTTACCCTTGGCTTTACCTTTGGTCTTTCCTTAGTTTCACCTTTTGTTTTTCTTTTGGGTTTTACCCTTGGTTTCACCCTTGGCTTTACCTTTGGCTTTACCTTTGGCCTTACCCTTGGTCTTTCCTTAGTTTCACCCTTGGTTTCATCCTTTGGGTTTTACCTATGGGTTTCACTCTTGGCTTTGCCTTTGGTTTTACCCTTGGTTTCACCCTTGGCTTTACCTATGGGTTTCACTCTTGGTTTCACCTTTGGTTTTACCCTTGGTTTCACCTTTGGGTTTTAGTCTCAGTTTCAGTTTATGCTTCAAACTTGAATTTCGAGTTCATAATGCTCAAAAATGCAAGTAATGGGAACCCAATATTGAAATTTCTCAAGATTTGCCCTCGATAATTCAGTATTTTCTCATATTATGTAAAACAAATATGGACAGAGATCATTTTTAGACTGATTTTTCTTCCCATTACCTGAAAATTTAAACAGTTCCCTTCTTTGAACATTATGTGAACCTCATGCCATACACATTTTTCAATATTCTATATTACCATTGATATGGATAAATCAAGGTACATAAGAATAAATATAATGATAATAAAGTCAATTCGCTGGCGAATGGCACTTTCGTCTAGGTTAGGTATCTGGCGAATGGCACTTTCGCCTAGATAGGTATCTGATTAATGGCACTTTCGTCTAGGTCAGGTATCTGGCGAATGGCACTTTCGTCTAGATAGGTATCTGGCGAATGGCACTTTCCATTTGAATCGGGTAAAGGGGGCATTGTACGTGGGCAATTTTACTGATACTGCCGTCTATTTTATTAGATTTGCAAGAAAGGTACTGCCGGAAGCAAATAAACAGCATGCCATCTTCAATGAAACACCTGTACTCTGCATCCCGTCCTCCATCGCTCAGCGCATTGTATCAGGTGATGAATCACGAGCATGTCGGTTCACAACAGACATGCTTTGTTCCTTTTTATTTTCCATGGTTCCGGATATTGATACAGGCAATTTTCTTTCATTCATGCTTTCACTGTATAAAACAGATACAGCGCTTGAAGAATACAGAAAAAGTAAGGATATGAGAGATGAGCTTGATATCCGTCGACTGATGGGCTGTCTGTCCGGTGCTGCAGATCCCTCAAGAAGCCTGGTATGTAAATTGAAAATTTCTGCAAAAGACTTGCCCGGCCGTTTGAATGAAGAACCAATGCCTGAAATGAGGCATACCGGTCCTGTCTGTAATGCAGAGCATTGTAGGCTGCAGCTTGCAGTCCTTCCATCATACAAGCAGGTGTCGGGTAAAATCAAAAAATATATGCAGCTTTATATAGACCTGCAATCGTATCGACACTACCCCGCAGTCATAAGCATCGATCTATTAAAAACTTGGAGCAACAACTATCTAAAACGATATCATGAAATATACTGGTGGGAATTTTGTGCTTCTGCAGATACATTTATTGGGATTGCAGCCATGTATGCCGCAGCCTCTGTCCGTGATGTGACGACAGAAGAGATAAGGATGCTGGATGAGGCCTGCTTTCCATGGCTTTGCGGCTTTTGCTCGATGCTGGATCATCTTATTGATGCGCGTGTTTCACAGGGAGCTGAAAGCTTGAACTTCTCATCATACTATAGTAATTTAAAGGAATGCGAAGACAGGCTGCTGTTTTTTGCTGAAAAAGCAGAGATGGTTCTTAAGAGGCTCAAGGGAGGCAGCTTGTATATACACCTGATGAAAATTGTGGCAGGCTTATATTTAACAGACCCGGAAGCATATTTCGGGATGCTCCGCATCACTGTATCAAATATAGTCAGGAGAGGTTCTATACGCACCTATTGCTTTTTCAGTAATCTTATGCGAACACTTCGCCTTCTCTGATATCCCGGAGAAGGGGGCGGTTCTACCTTCGGGGCACTTCCGGGGACGGTTCTACCTTCGGGGCACTTCCGGGACGGTTCTACCAATTGCCCGGTATGGATATGTACAATATGTATCTCAGGAATGCCGTGTGCATCCTCTCATCGGCCAAAGACAAGTGCGCACATCCAGGCTGAGGCAACTACACTTACACCATCTGCGATGAGGGCTGCCGCAAGAGTGTATCTTATATTTTTTATCCCGACTGATCCATAATAAACTGCTAGTGTATAAAAGGTAGTCTCTGTGGACCCCATCATTGTGCTCACTACTCTTCCTGCATAAGAGTCCGGGCCATATTGGCTGATGATGTCAGACACAAGCGCCAATGAAGCGCTTCCAGATACAGGCCGCAGCAATGCAAGAGGCATAGCCTCGGCAGGGATCCCAAGCAGCGCTGCCACAGGTGTCAACAAATAAATAACAAAGTCAAGCGCACCCGAAGCTCTGAATACACCTACCGCCGTAAGGATCCCGACCAGTGAGGGCAGTACTTTTATTATTGTTGATATTCCTTCCGAGGCACCTTCTGTAAAAGCTTCAAATATTTTTACGTTTCGCAGTATGCCTGATATGAGTATAGCAAGAATAATAACAGGTACGGCATATAATGATACAGTGGTAAAAACGGAAAGATCCATAAAGATCACTATCCTGTCTTTCTTTTTCTTATCGGCCCAGAACCGTATCTGGAGCCAGAGTTTTTACACAGCCTGCTGTCCGTCCCAGCTGAACCATCTCCTGTTGATGACTTGCAGGCGGTTATTGCTGCTCTGCAAGGATCCATCGCTTTCCAGGAACGCTTCAGCATCCCGGCTGTAATTATGCCGATTATTGTCGAACAACAAGAAACAACCCATATGCATGAGGTAATCTCAGCAGGGGCTACAGAGCCGGCATCACTTCGTATAGCTATGACAGTCGCAGGTAATAGCTGTATGGCCGAGGTATTAAGTACAAGGAACATACACATTGCATCAGATGCAGTATCCTTTCTGATATTTACCTTCTGCAATTCCGCCATTGCCTTGATTCCAAGAGGTGTAGCTGCATTACCCAGTCCCAGGAAGTTCGCAGTCAGGTTCATTACAATCGCACCCATGGCACGATCATTTCCCGACAGCTGTGGAAAAATCAGCTTAAGAAAGGGCTGCGCCAACTTGGCTATGACATTGGTCATGCCGCTTTTTTCCATGATTCTCATCATTCCTGACCAAAGGCATATAATTCCAAGCAACCCGATACTTAGCTCGACTGCTCTGCCTGCTGAACTGAAGGCCGCCTTAGTCACTTCTTCCAGTCTTCCATTCAATATCCCCACAATAAATCCGATCACAAGCAAACCCGCCCAAATATAATTCACAATTAGTCCTCCCGGAGTTCTACCGAAATCCAATGAATTACGTACGTTATTACGCATCTATTCAAAGAAAAATTTTCGATCGTAAAAACTTTCACCACTAATTTATATTGAGAGCAGGCTGTAATAATTACAAATTACATGTCAGGGCGTATGAAGGTGACATAATTCTTTTATTTCAGTAAATGGTTGAAACGTCCCCTATGGTTGAAACGTCCCCCATCTCTTAAGCAGTTCTTAAGCATAAGTGACATTCCCTCTGTAATTATCGGGTGGTCAGTGGTGGTCAGTAAGCTTAGCTTGAAGTTAACCTCAATAAGAAGTTAACCTCAATAAAAGGTACTGAAAAACTTTTTACCAATCCGCATACATTCAATCAAACAATGTGTTATAATGTGTTTTGTCGAATTTTGTATCTTTTAAGAACAATGGTTTTCCCAGTTAATTTATGGGTATAAATAAATTGGGATGAGAATTGTAAAATGATGTTTTGAATAGAATTAAAGAACTGTTTCTTTACAAGCCTTACCAATGCACGTTTATAGATACCATTGGTGTAATTGTACTGCACCTTCTTCTTGTTTTTTCCATAACATTTTTTTGAATATCTTTAAATTTATTGTTGACGCATACTGGAATTTATGCTAGTATATTTTTATAAAAGAATGTCGAATAATGTTAATTTAGGAGGAAAGAATATGAAATCTACAGGAATAGTTAGAAAAGTTGATGAACTTGGAAGAGTTGTCCTTCCTATAGAATTGAGAAGAACTCTGGATATAGCAGAGAAGGACGCACTGGAAATATATGTTGACGGCGCTACCATCATATTGAAGAAATATGAGCCTGCATGTATATTCTGCGGTGACGCAAAGGACGTAACTATTTACAAAGGCAAGAATATTTGCCCGTCCTGTATGAAGGAGCTCAGAAAGTAAACAGTATTTATTATTCTGGTAAATTCAGCCCGGCAAAAGCTGCCGGGCTTTTTATTGTCTTACGCCGCTTATTAATCCTCTGCTTTGCGGATAAGGCTGTTATATACATCTCTTTTGCTTATGCCGCGATCCTCAGAAACCTTTTTCATCGCTTCTTTTTTATCAACATCTTTATCCATATACATCTTTAAATGCTCCTCGATGCTGATTTCCTCCCAACTTTTGATTTCAGCCTCTTGAAGCAGGTGCTCATCAGCACCCTCCAGAACAAGTACAAATTCCCCCTTAGGAGCATCGGTTTCATATTTGCCGACAGCCTCATCAAGTGTTGTCCGCCAGACCTCCTCGTATCTCTTGGTCAGTTCCCGGGCTATTGATATACGCCTGTTGCCAAAAGCCGCCCTGAGATCCCTCAATGTATGTATGAGCTTATGCGGTGCTTCATAAAACACAAGTGTCCTTGTATCATTCCTTATGGAATCGATCCTCTCACGCCTGGTCCTCTTATTCATTGGTAAAAATCCCTCAAAGGAAAATCTGCCGGCCGGCAAGCCAGACAGCACCACACCGGCAATCACAGCCGCAGGTCCCGGCACCATTGTCACAGATATCCCATTTTGCGCCGCAAGCTGTACAAGATCCTCACCCGGATCGGAAATTCCAGGACAGCCCGCATCTGAAACGAGTGCGATGTCCTTTCCATCATTGAGCTGCCGGATCAGGTAATTCCCTTTTTCGACTTTATTGTGCTCATAATAGCTCACAAGAGTGTTTTTGATCTCAAAGTGGTTCAGCAGCTTAAGTGTCTGCCGTGTATCCTCCGCTGCTATTATATCGACCTCTTTTAATACTCTCAATGCACGCAGTGTGATATCTTCAAGATTTCCTATCGGCGTTGCCACCAGATATAGCGTTCCTGTTGTATCCAATTTTTTCTCTGCCTTTCCTGTAAACTTTCTTATTGACTTCAGTCAGGTTTATCCCGGTGACGTTCACTCTTCATCCAGCCCTCTGCGCAAATCGAATTGTCCGGCTGTGTCTCTGCTGTATATTTCATCGATCTCCTTTGAATACCTGCCGGTGCTGTCATACACATAAAGCGGTTCCTGGACTCTTAACTCGGCCTTTCCGTTTTTTGTACCGGAGATTAGAAGCAGGTTGGGCTTTTTCCCCGGAGAAGGATGCACAAACCTCAATTGCTTTGGTTCGATCGAGTAGCTGCGCATATGATAAATAATGTCTGCGAGCCGCTGAGGCCTATGAACCATAGAGAACTTGCCGCCGGGCTTCATCAGCCTGGAGGCAACCGATACAATATCTTCAAGTGTACAGAGTATTTCATGTCTTGATATTGCCTTGACATCAGCAGGATTTAGCAGTCCTCCCCCTTTTTCCATATACGGAGGGTTAGTCACTACAGCATCAAAGCTTGCAGCTGCAAAAATGCGCACTGCATCCTTGATATCTCCCTGTACAATACTTACCCTTTCACTCAGTGCGTTGAGCTCAACACTTCGAGCAGCCATGTCAGCCATATCGTGCTGTATCTCAAGCCCAAC
The DNA here is from genome assembly GCA_023418915.1 of Bacillota bacterium. Classification (GTDB taxonomy): domain Bacteria; phylum Bacillota; class Clostridia; order Acetivibrionales; family DTU013; genus DTU013. Next base: position 60,208 of record JAEZYU010000004.1, on the reverse strand, counting down.
AACCCTTTCAGGCCCCTTCTTGGCGGCCACAAGCACAGCTATGATGCCGGTGCCTGTCCCCAGGTCGATCACCTTGCTGTTTTTTGCGACCTGAGCAAAATGTGAAAGTAGTACCGCATCAACACCAAAGCAGAAGCCGTCCTTCTTCTGGATCAGTTTGAGTCCTTTATATTGAAGATCGTCTATCCTCTCGTTTTCAAGGATATGAATATGCAACAAGCACCCTCCCTTTATGCACCACTTGATAATAACGCCCTGTTGCTTCACCTTGATGTTATGCGTTGATGTTACGCCCTGTTGCATCGTCCCATCATTACACTCCATTATAACGTATCGTTCAAGCCTGAAGGTTGAAAAGACGTATAGAGGTGGGGGTCATAATTTGCCTCGTTATATAAAATAAGGAGTCATGCCACAGCATAAAGCTGTTGCCTGACCCCTTATACACTGCATTCAATTATTCCGGCTTCGGAGCGTCGACCGGGCAGACATTTGCGCATGCTCCACACTCGATACATGCTCCTTCGTCTATCTCATATTTACTATCGCCTGCTGATATGCATGAAACCGGGCATTCAGCTTCACACGCGCCGCAGCTGATACAATCATCATTAATACGATATGCCATCAGGGTACACCTCCTCAAATCCATTTTGTTTACCTAAGATCAATTAAACCTTTACTATTCTATCATTATTGACGGATAATGAAAATACTTTTTGCAACAATTTGACCAGGAGGTATGACTCTAATCCTCAAGCTCCTTTAATTCATCCATTTCAGAATCATTGTCCTCACGTACTGCTGCATCCTTGATCAGACTGACCTCTTCAAATCTGTAGGTCCTAATATCAGTCTCATTGCCCTTGTCCATCTTCACCTTTACTGCTTCCTTGATGAGGTAGGTCTCCACCACTACACCCTGACCATCAGGCGTATCAACAATAGCTCCAGTTTTCGGTGCTTTCCTTATTATCTGTTCATACGCATCCTGCTCGTATTTCAGACAGCACATAAGTCTTCCGCAATTACCGGAAATTTTCGTCGGATTGAGGGACAATCCCTGTTCTTTTGCCATTTTTATAGAAACAGGCTGGAATTCGCCAAGGTATGAGCTGCAGCACAATACCCGGCCGCAAACGCCTATGCCGCCCATCATCTTGGACTCGTCTCTTACGCCTATCTGCCTGAGTTCTATACGTGTCTTGAAAACAGACGCCAGATCCTTTACCAGCTCTCTGAAGTCAACTCTTCCGTCTGCTGTAAAGTAAAAAAGAATCTTATTATTGTCAAATGTATACTCCACATCTATCAGCTTCATTTCAAGATTGTGGTCCCTTATTTTCTGAAGGCAGGTCGCAAAAGCCTCCTTCTCTTTCTTGCCGTTTTCAGAAGCATGCTTTATGTCATCCTCTGAAGCGATCCTCATGACCTTCTTGAGCGGAGCTACTATCTCATCATCCTCTACATCGCGAGGCGGTATGACGACCTCTCCGAACTCCACTCCTCTGGCAGTTTCTACGATGACATTCGCACCTTCATCTATCTGTAATTGATCAGGGTCGAAGTAATACACCTTTCCTGCTTTTTTGAACCTGACTCCGACTACCTTTACCATTCATTGATCCTCCCGTAGATTGATCAGCAAGTTATCTATGGCAAGCTGGTAACCCGCATTCTGCCTGAGAGCAGTGCGGACTGCACCTATAGCCTCGATACTTGCTATGATCCTGCTGCCCCGGTAATTCCGGGCATTATCTAATATAATATCCTTTTTGTCTGAATTAATCAACATTTTTTCATTTCCGGTCTCTTTCATTACCAGCAGATCCCGGTAGTATAAGAGCATTATGTCAAACAATATATTTATGCTTGCCCTGTGACTGTCCAAAAATGCTGTGAACTCCAAAATGTCCTTTGTTCTGCCCCTTGCAGCCCCTGGCAGCATCTCAAATACCTGATCCCTAAGGTGCGAAAAATCCCCTGATTCAGCTAATTCCAACGCCATACCAATATTCCCGTCAGAGTAATCGGCCGCCAATCCGATCAATCCCATGTCGTTTCCGCCAAGTCTGGCATTCAACACCTGACATACCTGATCTCGGGTATATTTTCTGAATTGCAGGTGTTGCGCTCTGGATCGCACTGTTTCCAGCAGCTTTTCATAATTTGTTGTAAGCAGGATTATAACAACATATCCCGGTGGCTCCTCAAATGTTTTAAGCAGGCAATTTTGTGCCTGATCAGTCATTTTGACGGCATCTTCAACAATATAGACCTTTCGTTTGGAATACAATGGCCTGAGCGCAGTATCACTCTGAATGCTGCGAATAACATCGACTCCGATACTTGTATCCTCCGCATTGATGCTGACATGATCAGGATTGCTTGCATTTTGCATGAGTCTGCATGCCTTGCATTGACCACATGCGGCTCCATCGTACGGATCATTGCACAGCAGCAGTCCGGCAAAAATACCTGCTATCGTTTTTTTACCGATCCCCTCCGGTCCTGAGAAAATATATGCATGGCCTACCCTATCTTCGGAAATCGATCGTTTCAGGCTGCCGATCACTTCCCTCTGACCGATTATAAAATCGAAATCCATAAAATGCTCCTTTAAAAAATCCGATAATGCCCCCCGATACGGAGCGACAAAATCGGATTATCATAAGTATCCTCAATCACGTAAAAAGATCCAATATCAGTCCCCTGATGTCCGCCAGCCGTTGAAGCAGGCTGATATTATCCCTTTCACCCTGCAGCACGTCCTGAGTGAGCTGATCGAGTTCACTGTTAATATTTTGGACAATGGCATATACCTTGTGCCTTCCCCTTCTGTCAAGAAGGCTCTTTTTTGAAAACTTTTTGGAGTTGCCCAGCGCAATGTCCAGGAATTCAGCTATCAGCTTCCTGTAGATCTTTAGTTCGCGTATGTCAATTTTACGTGCAAGAGTCTCACCCTGCCTGACGATATCCTCTGCAAGCCTTTGCAGGTGCTGTTCATAATTGCTGTCTTCGGCCTTTGCAAGCCGACTGCGGAACTCGCCTTCTACCGAGGGCTTGATCCTGGTATCATCCTTTGCCGGCAGACCGGGAAGACCTGCCGGATTGCTGAGAGTATCACTTACCTTCAAGATATGCCTCCCACTATCGATCCGCCGGAGCGCATCTATGCCTTCTCAAAGCGTTCGACGTCAAGTACAAATATGGTTGCACCGCCGACTACGACCTCTACCGGATAAGGTATGAACATGCCGCCCATTCCATTGGGAGTCATGCTGGAGTTGATAACTTGTTTTCTACTTTTGGATTTTTTCTTGATGACATCAATCACAGCATCCAGATGATCTTCCTCAACGCCTACCAGCAAAGTGGTATTGCCTGCTTTGAGAAAGCCTCCCGTGGAGCAGAGCTTGGTCACTCCGAAACCGCTTCTGTTCAGTTCCTCCATAACCTTTGAACCATCTTCATCGTGAACAATAGCGAATACAAGTTTCATTCATCCACCCTCCTATCAAATATATCTTCTCAAACCTGTCTGATAAAGCCCAGCACCATGTCCAACTGGCGTCTTACGTCATTCCAGACTTCATCCGCAGGCCTTGCTGCATCGATTGTTTTTATTCTGTCAGGGTATTTTACTGCCAGTTCTTTGTAACCGTTGTATACTCTTGTGTGGAATTCGATCAGCTCATTTTCAATCCTGTCACTGTTTGAAGCGGTCATCCGCCTCCTCAGACCTATTTCCGGATCCAGATCAAAGAAAAAGGTGACATCCGGCATCGTGCCGTTAATTGCTACATCAGTGATTTTTTGAAGCATATCGATATCCAGCCCTCTTCCATAGCCCTGGTATGCGAAAAAAGAGTCTGCATAACGGTCGCATATGACTGTCTCGCTGTTGGCGATGGCAGGCCTGATTACCTGCTCGACCAGTTGGGCTCTTGCTGCCGAGTACAACAGCAGTTCTGTTGAATTGTGCATTTCAGTGAAAGCCGGATCCAATATGATTGAGCGGATATTCTCGCTGATGCGCGTCCCACCGGGCTCTCTGGTCAGGATGACTCTGCACCCCATAGACGAAAGATGCTCCATCATGTTTTTGATCTGTGTTGTCTTACCGCTACCGTCCGTGCCCTCTACTGTGATGAAAAGCCCTCGTTTCATGCCGCTCCACCCTCACCTTGCTCTATTCCAGGGACATACCCCGGCTGCAAATGCTTTCTCCTTGCAAGTGTACCCTTACATCCCTCTCCACTTACATTATACCCCATTACAGCGTGCTGTGCCACCCATGATTTATTTCCTGCTCAAAACAGTTACAGTCATGTCGCTGCTTAGCCCGTGAACCTTAGCGCCCGCTTTGATTGCATGCAGCAAAAAGTCGACCGCCTCCGGACATATTTCTTCTCCCGGGCACACAAGAGCTGTTCCGGGTGGGTAAGGTGAAATAGTACATTTGCTTATCCTTCCCACAGCATCCTCCAGCCTGATTTTATCCGTGTGTGAATTAATTATGTCCTGCGGTTCAGCCACTATCCTGCAAAACTCCGCCTGCCGTTCAAATAGCTCCGCAAGCCTTTTATGCAGGTCATTTCGGTTCAGGACAGCGGAGATATCCGGTAATGATATGCCTCTTGTGACTCGGCTTGGGTTATAATCATGCTGAAATTTCCTCATTGCAGAAAACAGCATTTCTATCCGCTGCGGGCTGTCTGCTGCGGTACATAAAAAGACTATATTTGAAAGATCCGACATTTCAGCCTGTATGTCATATTTCTGTCTGAAGAGCATTTCTGCGTCGTAGCCTGTTATTCCGAACTGAGTTACATTAGCAGTGATCCTTGTCATATCATGATCAAAGCCTGGCACAGCTTCCCTGTTCAGCAACGCTATACCGTCATTCCCAAATTTTACACTGTTTTCATCAATGGAATCGATCAGTCTGTCAAGAAGCTTCTCTCCGTATTTCTGCATCACTTCTCTAGCTATGTCCAGAAAGGCCATGATTATATAAGATGGACTGGTGGTCTGGTATATGTCAAGAAAATACTCCACTCTGTCTATATCCACTTTGTCAGAGCCGACATGCAGATAAGCTCCCTGAGTAAATGCGGGCAGGGTTTTGTGGGCGCTTTGCACACAGATATCAGCTCCGGCTTCAAGGGATGACACCGGCAGCCTTTTATTGAATACAAGGTGCGGGCCATGGGCCTCGTCTACGATCAGCACCTTATTATGTGAATGCACTATATGAGCGATCTTCTCTATATCACAGCAAACTCCGTAATAATTTGGCCGTGTTATAAGAACGCCTGCCGCTTCGGGAGAAGCATCAAGAGCTCTTTCTATCTCCCCGGGCCGAACCCCCGTGCTTATTCGGAACGGCTCCGAATACTCGGGCATTATGTAATACGGTGATACACCGGCAATAAGCATGCCGTTGATCACTGAGCTATGGCTGTCCCTTCCTGTAATCAGGGTCTGTCCTGGTCTGCAGACCGCAGCTATAGCCGCATGGATGCCTACTGTACTGCCATTTACGACAAAATAGCTGTCTCTGGCACCAAATGCCGCAGCAGTCAGTTCATGCGCCTCTTTCAGTATACCCTCAGGCTTGTGAAGATCATCCATGCCGGGGATTTCGGTAAGGTCCAGCTTTTCAATTTCAGACAAAAATTCATAAGGAATACCGCAGCCCAACTTATGACCCGGCATATGGAAGGGTATAGTTCCGGAAACGGTATAGGACTTTAAGGCATTATAGACAGGAGTGTTCCATTGATTTGCCGCAGTACCGTTTTCAGACCTCGTTCCTGTTTTTCTCATATATGATCCTTAAGCCTTCCAGTACGAGCCGGCCATTCACTTCGCCTATTGACTCAGTTTCAGGAGCGATGAATTTAGCCAGTCCGCCTGTGGCTATAACTTTTATGTTCTCTTCCTTCATTTCCTGCTTGATTTTGTGGACAAGATGATTGACCTGTCCCACATATCCGTGGAATACTCCGGATTGCATACTGACGGCCGTATTGCGGCCTATAACTACCTCATGCTTTGCCAGGTCGATCCTTGGAAGCTTGGCAGTGCGCTGATAAAGCGCTTCTGCAGATATCAGTATGCCGGGGCAGATCGCACCTCCAAGAAATTCACCCTTTGATGAAATGGCATTAAATGTGGTGGCAGTGCCAAAGTCCACCACTATCGCAGGACCTCCGTATATTTCATAGGCCGCCACTGCGTTGACGATCCTGTCTGCTCCGAGCTCACGAGGGTTCTCGTACTTAATGTTGATGCCGGTCTTGATGCCCGGACCGATAATGATCGGATCCCTTTTCATATATCTCTCTATGGCATGCTCAAAGGAAAACATTATTGGTGGTACGACGGACGATATGATAACTGCCTCAACATCTGAAATATTGAGCTTCTCATAATTGAAGAAGTTCACAAAATACATCCCAAACTCGTCAGCCGTCCAGCCTCTGTTAGTAGCGAGTTTCCAATGTGCAATCAGTTTTCTTTCATTATATATTCCAAAACGTATATTGGTATTTCCGACATTTATCGCAAGAAGCAATTGCTATTCCTCCACACAGCCTGGCTTAAGTCGTTCACAGCCTATAAATCATTATAGGAACTTCAGGCTTCTGATCTCTTTTATCTCTAATTCTATTTCCTTCTCAAGCCTTATTATATCCTGCTTGATATCGTCGATAGTCTCCTCCGCCCTGTTTCTGTATGAATTGGTATGCTTATTGTAATGCTGGGCGGAATGCTTTTGCTGCGTGTCTCTATCCGAATCCCTGTTCCGGTCGCGGTAATATCCTCTTTGCTGTCCGCTGTCACGGTTATGCCCGTCATGGCTCCTTGAACCATGATTATTGTTCCTTTGCGATGACTGGAACTGACCTCCGGCCGACGTGCTGTTCTGTGCTGATGTGCCTTTATCTCTCTGCGCATCACTGTTCCTGGACCCATTCTGCTGGCGGCCCTGGTGCTGGCTCCTGGAATTATAGCCCTGATGATTTGAACGGCTCCGGGGTTGACGCTCCTTCTGATGCGTGTTATGGCTTTTTTCCGTATTTGCTCCGCTCTCGGCCTGATTTCCGTTTCGATTTCTTACCATTCTTAACCTCCAAATATGATGAAGCAATGTATCTATTGTATTTTAAATGAATCAGCAAGTCAACCCCAGCAGTTTTGCGGCGTTTACACCCATGATGGCATTTTTTGCGTCATCAGTAAGCGGCATGCTTCGAAGTCTTTTAACCTCGTTGCTTTGATCTCCCCAGGGAGAATCCGTAGCAAACAGAACCCTTTCATATCCATGCCTGTCAACCATCCGCACAAACTGCTCCCTGTCCATCTTATGCAGGCTGTACGAAGTGTCCAGGTAAAGATCCTCTCCGATAAGGCAGCGTTCCACATCGTCCCAGTACTCAAAACCGCCCATATGCGCTGCTATTATTTTGGCTCCAGAGAACGCCCTGACGACCCGTTTCATTCTGTCAGGCGTACAGTGATAGGGCTTTGGCATTCCCAGATCCACACCTGCATGAAAAATCATCACAAAGCCCATTTCTGCAGCCTTGTTATATACTTGATACATCCTCTGGTCATCAACAAAAAAGTTCTGGTAATCAGGGTGAAATTTTACGCCTTTGAGGCCGGCTTCCTTCATCGCCTTAAGTTCCGCTTCCCACTCACCGCATTCGGGATGTATGGACCCAAAGGCAATGATATTCTCGTCCTGAATGGAGGATGACCATTGTGTTATCTTTCTGCAATGCTTTGGCCTGGTCGCAATACCCAGGATCACCGATTTATCAATACCCGCCTTTTCCATTGATGCCTTGATCCCGCCGACGGTGCCGTCCGACATGGGCGGGATGCCTGCCGCACCTGCAAGCGTAGTAATTGTTTTATCTGCCATATCATCCGGAAAACAATGAACATGGAAATCAATAACCATTATTTCCTCCACTTACTCTACACATATCCATATAAGCCCCGCACAGATATTTCTCCCGATACAAGAGCACGACGCATTCCGTCACTGCAGTCCACCAGCAGCCGGCCATCCGGGGCAATGTCTGCCGCTGTGCCTGTGTATTCCTTATCTCTTATTGTAAACCTTATCTCTCTGCCAAGTGTAACGGAGTATTCCCTCCATATGTCCAATATCCCGCTGTGTCTGCCATTGAGTATGTCATGCACGACACCATCCAGTTCGCGAAGCAGTGCACGAAGCAGTGCCAGCCTGCCTGAGGATGTGGTTTTAGATAATTCAGATATAGTACCTGACGATGAGCTGACATTCTGTCCTTCAGACTCAACAGCCGAAACTATGGAAACAGCCCTGTCACGAAGCTCCTCAGGAAAATCCTCTACTGTCTGCGAGTAGTTTATTCCCATACCAAGTATTATGTAATTGACCCTGTCGGTTTCAGAACTCATTTCAAGCAGTATTCCGCATACTTTCTTACCGCAGGATACTATATCATTAGGCCACTTTATTCCTGTCCTGATTCCGGCAGAGTTGTTTATTGCCTTTACTGCCGCTGTTGCTGCCGCAAGTGTAAATATCTGTGTTTCAGCAGGTGCCATGGGCGGCCTTAGAACGACTGACAGATATATTCCTTTGTCAGAAGGCGATTCCCAGCTTCTCCCAAGTCTGCCCCTGCCCTGAGTCTGCCTTCCTGCGACTACCGTCAGACCATTCTCACAGCCTTCCGCAGCAAGACTGGCAGCATGTCGGTTTGTGGATGCAAGTGTATCAAAATAGAGTACTCTTCTGCCCACCACCTGTGTTCCAAGACCATTGGATATTTCAAATGCATTGAGGCACTCATTGGAGGGAAGAAGTCTATATCCTTTTCTGGGGGATGCTTCAACGGAATAGCCCTCGCTTCTCAGCTCTGCTATGTGCTTCCATATGGCAGACCTGGAAACACCAAAACGCTTTCCGATCTCAGCTCCCGTAACGTAACCGATACCTGCTTCCTTCAAGAGCTTTAGAATGTCATATCTCATCAGATCCTCCCGGGTATTCTGAATGTATACGGTTTGTTGTCCTGTTTGTGTACAAACACGGCAAGACCGTTAGGCTTGTCCTCGATCATATCGGCTTTACCTTCACTGCATAACGACTTGAAGTAAAGGTAAAGAAACGTATCATCCAGATCATCATTTTCTTCTTTCAGCTTCGCCAGCAGGCTGCTGAAGTAAAGCTCCTGTGAATTATTGTAGAGCAGCGGTGTGTCCATCATCTTTCCGGGAATACTGATCTGTTCCCCAAGAACAGTGCTGGTGACAAGAACCTCGGGAAATCTGTATTCTCCAAAAATATACTTTCCGACAGGGATTATAGATCGTTCATAAAGCTCCATAGCTTTTGGATGCGACCTTCCTGCCTCATAAAGAAGTCTGTCGGCCACAAAACAATATTTGGGCTGTATCTCCAGCTTAAGGCACTTATACCCGTCTGATATGTACCTTTCATATTCATCCCTCGGATTCAGCAACGCTGCAATACACTTTTTATTATCTCCTTCGATGCGTATTTCACGGCTGTACCACTCGGATAACTTGATGCCGCAGTCCACAGCATAACTTGCTTTATTGGCTGGCATATAATAATAGACCTCTACCATACCTTCACCTCCAGCGCCGCATTTGCAGCAACCCCACCTGCCGGATCCGCCTGTCATCCTTCTATCTGAGCGACCCGCAGCCAATCTTTTTAGCCTGAAAGGCTGAAAATACATCAGTATGCGGGAATACTTTTATTCTCTGGATTAAGTGGCTATGATTGTACATTTCTCAGTATCTCTTCTATGTCGTCGGCAGCCTGAACCGTCCTGATATTGGAGGCTGTGCTTCGCTGTGTCATGGTTATTGCAGCGTATTCCACTATCTCCGCATCAGTCAGGCACGGCGCCTTTCCTATCAATGATATAATAACGTTATCAAATTCATCAATACAGGTCAAGCCGAGAAGATCGAGCAACTTGTCTATTTTATTCTTTGCATGGTCATAGTTGAATCTCAGATACTCGGCCATCAGGTAGCCGTTGGCCTTCCCATGGGGAATACCTTTGAAGTACGTATAATTATAGCCTGCACCATGAACGATTGTGGTCCCGGTATGGGAAATAACCATTCCGCCAAGCATTGATGCATATAACAGCTCACCGCGGTCCGCCAGGTCCACCTTCCCTCTCTGCAAATGCTCTATACATCGTCCAAACAGCCTGATTCCTTCCTGTGCCAGCATATCGGATACCGGAGTGCTTCTTTTGCTCAAGTAACCCTCAGCACAATGAGACAGTGCATCTATGGCAGTATTGACCGTTACGTCTGCAGGCTGGCTTTGCGTATATCTGGGATCCAGAAATGCGACAGCGGGAAATGTATCCGGCGTACCAAAGCTGACCTTGGTCTTCAGATCCCCTCTGGTCAGTATCGAATAAGGAGTAACTTCACTGCCGGTTCCCGCAGTTGTAGGTATAGCTATTATCGGCAGCGGCTTGCTGTCAAAGCTGTTTGTAAACAGCTGAACAGGCTCGATATCATTTACCGCAAGCACGGCAACAGCTTTTGCAGCATCCAGCGGAGACCCCCCTCCAATCCCTATCACAAAACAGGCACCGGCTTGTCTTGCGGCAATGCCTCCGTCCTTTACAGTGTCTGTGGATGGGTTGTTTTCCACTTTGTCAAATATACTAAACTCAATATTGTACTGCCCAAGCAAATTACAGATGTCCTCAAGGGCTCCGCTTGCTCTGGCTGATTTTCCGCCTGTGACTATAATCGCCTTATCTCCGAACCGGGTCAGCTCACTGCCGTATTGGCTGACACAGCCTTCACCAAAATATGCCTTGGTTGGCATATGAAACTTAAACTGCATATCAATCACCTCGTCTAGCATAGTGGGGGTAAGGGGACGCTTCTTCACATCAAGCGTTCCCTCCTATCCATTTTACTGCAGGGCTGTCGACTGTTCAACCGTTTTGTAAATAGACTGATCTGCTTCTGCGGCCGGCCAGAATCTCAAATAGTATGATTTACAAGCATGTGCCAGATAATATACTTGCAACAGATAAACACAAATACAAGGAGATATGAAAGGAGATCAATTAATGTTTAAGCACGAAAAAAAACTTTTGCACGAGGTAAAGGTCGACAGACCAAATCCAAATTATGCAGCAATGCTCCAGGAACAGCTTGGCGGTCCTCAAGGCGAGCTAAAGGCTGCAATGCAGTATCTTTCGCAGAGCTTTCGCATAAACGATCCGCAAATAAGAGACCTTTTTCTTGATATTGCATCTGAAGAGCTGAGCCATATGGAAATGGTAGCTACCACGATAAATCTGCTGAACGGGCATGTACTCGATGCGGCTAATGCCACAGTGGGCAGCGTGGAAGCTCATACGCTCACCGGTCTTGCACCGATGCTCGCAAATGCCTCAGGGTATATGTGGACTGCCGCTTATGTCAATGAGACAGGAGATCTGGCTGCAGACATTCTATCGGATATTGCCGCAGAGCAGCGTGCAAAAACAGTATATGAATATCTGCACAGGCAAATAAACGATAAAGGTGTCAGGGATACGATAGATTTCCTTTTAAATAGAGAGGAAGCTCATAATACGATGTTCAGAGAGGCCTTTAACAGGATACAGGATACAGGATCACTGAAGGATTGGGGAATAACAAAGGATTCCAAGCTGTATTTCAATCTCTCAACGCCGGGGGATCAGTATTTCAATGCAAATAATCCGCAGCCGCCAAGCTTCACTAAGCCAAACTGATAGTTTTATTATTCTTTTATTCAGAAAATATGATCCCGTCTATTGGCGGGATCACTGTTTTAGCACTCCGTTTCAAAGATGGGCAGAAAATACGTTGAGAGGTGGGGGACATCCTTCGACTAGCTATTTTAGCAGCATTGATTTTTTCAATTAACTCTGCTATTGACAAGGAATATGACTGAGAATACATCACAAACACATCAGGGAATACGCCGGGAAATCATCTATTGAATATCTTGTAAATATTACTTATAATAGTTATGTATAATTTATTTGCATACTGGAACCAAATATATGGATTGGGGGTATCACAATGGCATTTTTAGAGAACCTGGGCAAAAAGGTTGGAGAAGCTGCACAGGCGGCGGCCAAAAAATCAAGCGAGATCGTAGAGGTCACCAAGCTCAACGGAAACATAAACTCAGAAGAAGATAAAATACAAAAGCTGTATTCCCAGATCGGGAAAACCATCTTTGATAGCTACAGACAGACCGGCGGTGCAGATGATTTAGTTAAGGAAGCCTGCGAACAGATAGTAGCCCATGAGGATAACATCAAGGCTCTGAGAGAAAAAATTGCAGAGGTCAAGGGCATCAAATCATGTGTCACCTGCGGGGCAGAAATGGACAGAGTTCAGCTGTTCTGCTCCAAATGCGGTGCTAAAAACGAACTTCCAAAGGCTGAAGAAACTCAGACTCCCGAGCAGCCGGCGGCTCCTGCGTGTCCCTCATGCGGAACTGCTTTGACTCCAGGTTCGGCATTTTGCACCAATTGCGGTACAAAGCTTTAATTTTCAAACCAATAATATGACATAATAAAGGGCGGATCTACACCGCCCTTTTATCATGCTATCCTGCTGCTGTTTTTCTTATACCTGCACTATCACTTTGTTTTCCGACCGCAATGTCTTCTCTGTCAACACCCGGTGATTTCCTGTTTTTTTCAATGACTGCCAGAGCTGGTTCGAGTTCCTCATAAAACATTACGATCATTTCACCCGGTACAGCTTCCGCAATCGCCGCTTCCAGTGCCAGGGCTTCCTGATAAACGACAGTTATGCTGTCTTTATTTCTCCCTTCTCTGACTGCTGCACTAAAAAGAATATCAGCCACCTCTCCGGCGTCCCTGCCCCTAAGGTCATTGTCTTCTTTGATATAAAGCTTTGAAAAGAATTGTCCGCAGAGCCTGCCCACCTCTATGATGTTCTCGTCTCTCCTGTCTCCCGGCATTCCTATCACACCAGTGTAAACGGGAGCCTTATAGCACCGCAGCATCTCGATAACTGCGCGGTAGCCGGCTATATTATGACCATAATCAAGCATCACAGTGAACCCGCCCATATCAAAGATATTGAATCGGCCGGGATTTGTTGTCACATCAGGTCTGAAGCTCGTTATACCGTCTTTGATCCTTTCTGCCGGCAGCCCCAGAGACAGAAGCGCAGAAATGGCAGCAAGCGAATTTTCAACATTGCAGACCGCTTTCCCGTCATAAGTGACCGGTATATCTCCCACTTGTGCAATAATTGTTTCAATACCTCCCATGGAGCTGTATACCGCTCCATCCTTCAAATAAACTGCCCTGTTTCCATCCTTCAGCTCTTTCTGGATCAGCACATTATCGATACTCGATGAGAATAGCAGAGGTTTACAGGTGATTCTTTCAAGTATGGCCGGCGTCATTTTATCATCGGCATTCAGCACAGCATTCCCATCAGGCTTTACTGCCTCGGCCACTAATGATTTGACCATCGCCAGTTCCTCCAGCGTGTTTATGCCATCGAGTCCAAGGTGGTCATCGCTGATGTTGATAATGATGCCGACGTCAGCCAGGTCATAGCCAAGACCTCTTCTTATGATTCCGCCGCGTGCCGTTTCAAGCACTGCAGCCTCTGCTCTTTCATCCCTTAAAACACGTGCAGCACTTAATGCACCAGTATTATCGCCTTTATGGACACACTCTCCTCCAATGTAAATGCCACTGGTAGATGCTATACCAACTACTGTACCGTCAAGGCCAAGGGTATGGGCGATCATCCTGGTCACTGTTGTTTTTCCATTGGTTCCTGTGACCGAAATGATCGGAATACTGGAGGGCTGATCATTGGGGTAAAGGTTCTCCATTATGCTGAACGCAACATTTCTTGATTTGCCTTCTGTCGGATATATATGCATCCTCAGGCCAGGTGCGGCATTTACCTCTATTAGAGCACCGTCACCCTCCTTCAGTGGCTTACTTATATCGCCGCAGGTTATATCTATTCCTGCAATATCAAGCTCCATCAGTTCAGCAGCTTTTACTGCCAATTCAGCATTATATGGATGCACTTCATCTGTACAATCTCTTGCAGTACCACCTGTACTCAGGTTGCCATTATAGCGCAAAAGTATTTTTTTTCCTGCTTCCGGTATGCTGTTCTCATTATATCCATTTTGGGCCAATACCTGCCTTGACATATCGTCAATTTTTATTATCGTCAACGGCTTTTCATGGTCTGCTCCTCGAAATGGATTTTGGTTTTCCATTTCAACAAGCTGCCTGACAGTATGAATCCCATCACCAATAACAGCAGGCGCTTTCCGTTCTGCTGCCGCTACCATTTTCCCTCCGACCACAAGAAGCCTGTGGTCCTTTCCGGGGATATGCCTTTCTACAATAACAGCAGAGCTGTACTTGATCGCTGCATTGAATGCATCCTTGAGTTCATTGAAATTAACGATATTCGTAAACACACCCCGTCCCTGGCTTGCATCAAAGGGCTTGATGACTACAGGCCAGCCGATAGCCGATGCAGCAACGGCCGCTGATCTGTATGTGTAGGCAATATCACCTTGAGGTACAGGAAGACCTTCTTCAGACAGCCTCAGCTTTGTAAGATGCTTGTTGCTTGCAACATCAACAGCTATACAGCCGGATCTATCCGTCAGTGAGGCCTCCAGGTACCTGGTATATTTACCGTTGCCCAGCTGAAGTACACTGGAATGGTCAAGACACACAACTGGGATATTCCTCCTGCGTGCCTCCTCAAATAATGCACCTGTGCTGGTACCCATGTCGGTTTCTGCAGCAGTCCTCTTTAAATGCTCCCTTACTTCCTTTATGTCAGGTACACTACCGGCTATTATCATATTTATCATCTCTGCTGCCGTCAGCAGACATTCTATTGCCAGCTTCTCGTTTCTGTACTCAAATGCAATATAATACACTGAAGGGTTATCTGTGACCCTGCTTTTGCCGTAGCTTACATCATAGCCCAACATTCCCTGAAGCTCCAGCACTGTATGCTCGGTCACATGTGCCAGGTATGTTCCCTCATTCATTCTGTCAACAAATCCTCCTTCATAACCGAGCGAGCATACATGAGTCTTCAGACCTGGCAGCATTTTAATCAAGCATTCATTAAACCCGTCTATTTGCCTGGTCGGGGTGTCATATAGATTCCCCAGATCTACAACAGCTTTGATCACAGGTTTGTGACTGTATATGTTTCTGCCTTTAAAAGGCTGTATACTAATTATCTCCACAAGTTCTCCTCCACTTATTTACAGAACGCTCGCACATCCCTTCCAAAAGGGACATATCGGACCGCCGGAAATACTTCGTATCAAGAAGTGTCCCCTTACCACTTACAAAGAAATGATCCCATAACGCCTGTAAGAAATGATCCCTTATAACACCTTCGGTTTAAAGAAAATTCTTATTACTATGGTTCTTCTTACCTATAGGTTGTTCTTCCCTAATGGGTGTCCCGTATCACCTTTCATTCTGATTACCTTTCTGCTTAGCATGTCAAATCCATACCCTGCAGGCAGCACATGAAGCGTTACATTTGCGATGGCAAGATTTTCATCCGGCTTCAGTTCTGAAACATTCGAGCTTTTTATATGTCTTCCGTCCACTATAGTGACTGAATTGCTTCCTATTGCCTCGAAGTGGTCATCCGGAAATACCCTGACTGCGGTATCCTCGTCAATACCGATCCCCAGTATCGATGGATTTTCTGCCACACCGCAAAGAAGTCTGCCTATCCTGCCCCTCTGATGAAAATGCTGGTCGATGAGTGCTCTTTGCAGGAGTCCCAGCCCCGGAGCCATCTTAAGTGTACATTTCCTCGCCGGGTTATTGTTATTCCCGTCTACTATCATCGTACCACTCATGGCTGAGGCTCCGGCACTCGTTCCGGCTATTGCAACACCCGATCTGTATGCATGGTGCAATGCTTCATATACCCTGGTCCCGCCTAATATACTAGTAATTCGCAGCTGATCGCCTCCTGTGAAAAATATCCCTGTAGATCCCGCCACAAGCTCTGCGTTGGACTCTACATCAGCATCATCACGTGTGTTTATATCAAGAAAATTAGTGTCAGACGCACCAAGCTTGATAAACAGGGATTTATACTGATTGCCTGCTTCTATCGGTTTTTCAGTTGCTGTTGTCAATATAGTGATTTTTGCTTTTGATCCACCGGAAATATTAACAAATGATTTTAGAATAAGGCACTCTCCTGACTTATCCTCAGCTCCGCCAATTATTATTAAATTTCCCATATTCATTGAGCTCACCGTCTCCCTGGTGGTTTACATGGAATTGCGCTGCAGCGTATCATCAGCCCCTTTACCGGACAATAGTGCCGGTACCAAGCCCGTCAGATGCCAACAGCATTTTTTAGATATTCATATAGTACACTGTCAAACATCAGACCTGCCGCCATTAACAGAATGCTGGCAGCAATAAGAGGCATTCCGGCTCTGCTTCCGCTTTTGCTTATCCAAATACCAAGTATTATTGCTGCAGCTCCAAAAATGAAAGGATATCTTAATAATGAAATGACCGCTGCGATCCATCCTGCTGCAATAGTAAAAAAGATACCTGTTTTTGAACCAGTTCTGCATTTCATATCGGTTTGGTCTATATTATCCATTTGATCACCTCAATGCTTATTCTTTAAAACTCGTATTAAGTATATACATGCTTATGAGTGTAAATTTTTGTCGTCAATTCTGTGTCTTGACCGGCTTCCCATCAGAAAGGAGCAGCCTGCCTCTGGAAAATAACATTTTGGGTTCGAAGGACACTTTGTCAATCAACAGTATATCAGCATCACTGCCGGCAGCGATCCTTCCCTTTACCGGATACAGCTTCAGTACCTTTGCAACATTTTCAGTTATTGTTTTAAGTATCGGCGTCATAGGAAGGCCGTGATCCTTCACTGCTGTTCTAAAATCATTGAAAAGGGCCATGACACTTCCTGTCTCCGTTTGAGAATCACCTGCACCGCTTCCGTTTCCGTCAGAGGATACTGTTACATTTTCCAGCCCTCTGGCGCTATTTATCAACCTTTTCATGCATTCGGGCACACTCACCCCTGCTTTGGTGTTCTCACCGGCGGTCAGGTCTATGATCCCTCCGTTGTCATGGTAGTTCACTGCCTGCTCAAAAAGGTTCTTGTTTCTATTTAAATGAGTGGGTATAAACATTGAAACAGGAAAATCCGTTACTTCAAGCAGATCCAAAAGCGGCGAAAGACCCGCTTTGCCATCACCTACATGCAGATGTACAACTCCCGCTTTTTTACCCAGCATACCTCCTGTAACAGCCTCATGTGCCAATTTGGCCAGCTCATCTCTTGTCGGATACGAGGAGCGGAAGTCAGAGATCGCTATTTCTCCGGCACCGATAACCTTATCGACTATTGCGATATCGGTCAGTACCCTGCCAGTTATTGTTACAGGGGGTATACCATAATTACCGGTGTAGATATAGGCAGTCAGTCCGTCAGTCTCCAGAGAGCGTGCCTTCATAAGCAGGTTCTGCATACTTTTACCGACGCCATCATCTCCGAGGATCCCAACCACAGTTGTTGTGCCTGCTTTGACCAGCTCATCGGTACAGATAGGCCCTATTATGCTTTCTGGACCCCTTTCGCCCCCTCCGCCGGTAATATGCACATGCTGGTCTATCAAGCCCGGGATGGCAACCGTTCCGCTGCAATCCGTTATTTCTGCCTGCAGCGGCTGTGCTGTTTTTATATCGTCTGACACTATGGCAATCTTGCCAAATGCAGTCAAAATGTCTCGTACCCCAATATATTCCGGTGCATAAAGCTCAACATTCTTTAAAAGCCTGAACATATGGCTCCCTTCCCCGTGCTGCAGCCATATACATGCTGCTTATCGTTTCTGTACAGATGCTTGATAAATATGAACCAAGACATTTTAGTATTTTTACCGAAACAATAGCCTA
This sequence comes from Bacillota bacterium, assembly GCA_023418915.1. Lineage (GTDB taxonomy): Bacteria > Bacillota > Clostridia > Acetivibrionales > DTU013 > DTU013. The sequence goes on along the minus strand of JAEZYU010000004.1, from coordinate 42,143 downwards.
TATACATGTGAACTTTTTTACAATGATATTAAAAATGTATTAATAATCTGTTAATTTTCAATTGTTATAACATTATAATGTACTAAATTAACAGTACTGTTAATTTATGATTTGATTATTTAATATAAATTTGTTAAACTGTTTTTTGATTATGTAAAGTAAATAATACAAAGGGTGATAAAATGATATCCAACTACAGCAGTTTAACTGCTAAACAAAAAAAGGTGTATTCAGTTATTGAATCTTATATCACAATCAACGGTATACCGCCAACGGTACGTGAAATAGGTGAACTTGTCGGAGAAAAAACTCCGGGAGCAGTACAGGGCATACTTAACAGACTTGAGCAGAAGGGCGTTATCAAGAGGCAGCTCGGAGCAGCAAGGTCTATACAGCTGGTATCCCCTGATGATCAGATGTATACAAAGCCTGTGTTCATTCCAAGAATAAAGAAAATAAGCACGAGGAATTTAGATGATCTTACGAATATATATAATATTGTAAAGTATCATCCCATTTCACCGGAAGTGCTTGAAGAAGGCGGCAATTACTTCCTGTTTGAATGTCCCAGCGACGGTTTGACAGAAAGCGGCTTTGGAGAAGACGATACTATATTGGTTAATACGAAGGCAGAGCCGGAATCCGGGGACATAGCGCTTGTGTTCTATGAAACACGTGCGCTGCTGAGGAGATATTATCCGCAAAGTGATGGGACGATCACTCTCAAAGCTGATTTGAGCATTATTGACAAGGATAACTTCACCCCCGATGAGATCGTGACAATAGGTAAAGTTGAAGGCAGATATTCGAAGATCAGATAAATAGTTCAATGGACGGTTCTCCGATAAAAGGGACAGTTCTTGTGATTATCACCGAGTCGGTGAGACGATATAATCACAAGAACTGTCCCTTTGATAATGCAGTTTATGCTGTTAAAAAGGGACCGGCTTTATGAGCCGGTCCCTTTATTGGTTATGTGTATACGTTACCGTTAGGATGGAACTGTTGCATACATGAAGTATTTGTAACCCAGCGGTGATGAGTAGAAGCCTTCGACCTTCTGATTGATCAGGTACAGGTCTACATAATAGTAGATTGGGCAAAGCATGCTTTCCTCGAATATTATATCTTCAGCTTCATGCATCAGCTTGTAGCGCTCTTCGGGATCAGTTGAAGTCTTGACTCTCTTTATAAGATCGTCATATTCGGCATTGCTCCACTGAGCATCATTGTTGCCGCTGCCTGTGATCCACATGTCAAGGAATGAGATCGGGTCATTATAATCGCCGAGCCATCCGTTACGTGCAATATAGTATTCACCGTTTTTACGTGTGTTGAGGAATGTGTTCCACTCCTGTGAAACCAGCGTGATATTGACGCCGATCTTCTTCCACATATCCTGTATAGCTTCGCCTATCTGCTGATGTCCGGTTCCTTCGTTATAGAGATATTCCATTGTCGGAAGTCCTTCGCCATTCGGGAACCCTGCTTCTGCAAGCAGCTTCTTTGCTTCTTCCAGGTTAGCTTCATTGCCTGCCTTGGTAGGATCATAGTAGTTGCCGCCGACATCGCGGAATTCCTTTGTAGGATCTGCATCAGACAGTCCTGTCGGCACATATGCGCCAGCAGGCTCCTGACCTGACTTTCCTATGTTGACACATATGAAATCACGGTCTATGGCAAGCAGCAAGGCTTTACGCACCTTTGGATTGTCCATCGGAGCTTTCTGTGTGTTGAAGGATATATAATATGTTCCAAGCTGTCCTTCAAGGTTGAACTCCGGTTTTTCTCTCCATGCATCTATTTCGTCGTTCGGCATTTGGTCTGCAAACAATATTTCGTCCTGCTGGAATGCATTGAGTATTGCATTATCGTCTTCCATAAGGACAAATTTGATTTTCTCAGTTCCAAGGTTTTTATGATCCCAGTAATTCTTGTTCTTTTCATAGATCATATGTGATCCCGGAACCCATTCGGTCATCTTATATGGACCATTTCCTATATATGTCTTTGCATCTACTGCCCATGCGTCACCATGCTCTTCAATCAAATCCTGGCGTACAGGTGAATAGGTCGGGAATGCGCAGAGTTCGAGGAAATACGGAACTGCATTATTAAGCTTGACTACGAATGTTTTGTCGTCGGATGCTGTAATGTTCAATTTCCCATCTTCAAAGCCTTCAATTACTTCAAACATGTAGGAATAATCTGCCGCTGTATCAGGTGAGATTGCACGGTTCCACGAGTAAACGAAATCGTTTGCTGTAAGAGCCTTTCCATCACTCCACTTAAGACCGTCACGCAGGTGGAATGTGTAAACTGTTCCGTCTTCGCTGACATCATATGACTTTGCCTGTCCCGGTACGGGCGTACCGTTTTTGTCAAGAGTCATAAGGCCTTCGAACCCATGAATGATCAATGTTGCACCATCAACCGCAGAGTTCAGAGCCGGGTCGATCGTGTCAGGATCAGGTCCGACACAGACTGTAAGAGTGTCTGCTTTTCCTGCGTTGCCTCCGCCGGCACAAGCAGTGAAAAGCAAGCTGCATACGAGCACAAGTGAGATTAGAAGTGCTGCTTTTCTTTTCATAAAATTTCCTCCTATTTTTCAGTACATATGTACCGTATTTATTAAAATGCAAGCATTCAGGAGTAGTATCCCAAATATATTATATTTGATATATTCCCCCTGAATGACGGCATTTAATACAGTTTATTTTTTATATGTCAGTTAACTTTGTCAATATGATGGCATGCAACATGATGTCCCGGTGAAACTTCCTTGAATTCAGGCTCCTGCTGAGCACAGAGCTCCGTCGCATAACGGCATCTTGTTCTGAACCTGCATCCCGATGGCGGATTCAGCGGACTTGGTACGTCTCCCTCCAGTACTATCCTTTTCTTGTTTCGGCTTTCAACCGGATCCGGGATCGGTATGGCTGAAATCAGTGATTTGGTATAAGGATGCAGATTATGGAACGTCAGTTCATAGCTGTCTGCCAGTTCTACCAGCTTGCCGAGGTACATTACCCCAATTCTGTTACTGATGTGTTTTACCACATTCAAGTCATGTGCAATGAACAGGTATGTCAGACCCAGATCCTGCTGCAATTCTTCAAACATATTTACCACCTGGGCCTGTATTGAAACATCAAGTGCAGAAATCGGCTCGTCACACACAATAAATTCAGGGTCCACAGCAAGAGCGCGCGCTATGCCGATACGCTGGCGCTGGCCGCCGGAGAACTCATGCGGATAACGATTTGCATGCTCACTGTTCAATCCTACACGCTCGAGCATTGCGTATATTTTTTCTTTCCTCTCGTTTTTGCTCGGAGTCAGTTTGTGAATATCTATAGCTTCGCCAACTATATCTCCTACAGTCATCCTTGGATCAAGGCTGGCGTACGGATCCTGGAAAACGATCTGCATTCTGCGCCTGTAGGGCATCATATCAGCCTTTGTAATATCGACGCCGTCATAAATGATCTGGCCTTCCGTCGGTTCGTAGAGCCTGAGAAGCGTACGACCTGTAGTCGTTTTTCCACAGCCGCTCTCTCCGACAAGGCCAAGTGTCTCACCCTTGTTTATATAAAAGCTCACATCATCTACCGCCTTTACATACATCGGATGAAAAACGCTTCCTCCGGTACGAAAGTACTGCTTCAGATTTTTAACTTCTACCAGTCTGTTCATGCTCTTCCCCCCTTCTTACCGAATTCTTCCTTCTGTAAAAGCCAGCATGCGCTATAGTGGTCCTCAGATATGTCCGTATATTCCGGCATCTGCTTTAAGCATATCTTCATACAGCATTCACATCGAGGTGCGAAAGGGCATCCGGCAGGCGGATTGAGCATATCGACCGGTGTTCCCTCTATAGGGACCAGCTTTTTGTGCTCCTTGTCGGTCAGTTTTGGTATACTGCGAAGTAATCCTTTTGTATACTCATGCTTTGGATCGTAAAATATTTCATCGGCAGTACCGTACTCTACAATTTTACCAGCATACATAACTGCGATCTTCTGGCACATGTTCGCCACGATGCCAAGATCATGCGTGATCATAATAATTGACATGCCGATTTTATTCTTAAGTTCTATCATCAGTTCTAAAATCTGTGCCTGGATGGTCACATCCAGCGCAGTCGTCGGTTCATCGGCAATCAGCAGCTTGGGTTCGCACGCAAGCGCAATGGCTATCATGACTCTTTGACGCATACCTCCCGACAATTCATGAGGATATTGCTTCATCCTCTTTTCGGGCTCATTTATGCCGACAAGCATCAGCAGCTCCACAGCGCGATCATACGCTTGCTTCTTGTCCTTGTCGGTATGCAGAAGTATGACTTCCATTATCTGATTGCCAATTGTATATACAGGGTTCAGGCTCGTCATAGGATCCTGGAATATTATGCTTACCTCATTGCCCCTTATCTTTCGCATATCGATCTCAGACAATTCATTGATCCTGTGTCCATTGAAATCGATCGTACCCCCTATGATCCGTCCGGGATGCGCAGTGAGGCCCATCAGAGAATATGCAGTAACGCTCTTTCCGCTTCCGCTCTCCCCGACGATACCTAAAACGTCGCCTTCTTCCATCTTTATCGAAACATCATTCAGAGCCTTTACCTCTCCAGCGGGCGTAAAAAAGGAGAGTCGCAGATTCTTTATATCAAGCAGTGTTTTACTCATCATTCCCACCTCAGTTCACTAGTTCTTCAGTTTCGGGTCAAACGCATCTCTCAGTCCGTCTCCAATCAGGTTGAAGGATAATATTATCAAGCTGATCATGATAGCCGGCGCAAGAAGTCTATATGGATAGGAGGTAATGCCTCCGATGGCCTGTGACGCCATGGATCCCAGAGACGGCATTGGAGCTGCCACACCGATACCGATGAAGCTGAGGAAGCTTTCAGTAAAAATTGACGAAGGTATCTGTAGTGTCGTTGTTACGATCAATGTGCCCATACAGTTAGTTAAAAGATGCTTCTTAATTATTCTGCCATGACTTGCTCCCAATGCTTTTGCCGCTGTTACAAATTCCTGTTCCTTCAGAGTCAGTATCTGGCTTCGGACGATCCTGGCCATACCGACCCAGTAAAGCAGCGCAAATACAATAAATATACATATCAATCCCACGCCTATTGTATTGATCCAGCTGAAACCAGGCACGGAATCTGCAAGATTCTGCAGTGGGTACTTCAAGGTAACCATAAGCAATATTATTATCAGTATATCAGGCACGGTATATATTATGTCTACCAGACGCATCATAATCATGTCCACCTTACCGCCAAAGTACCCTGCAACGGATCCATACAGTGAACCTATCAGAAGTACCAGTACGCTGGCTACAATACCAACCAGCAGTGATACGCGGCTTCCCATCATAAGGCGGATCATTGTATCACGTCCAAGTGAATCGGTACCGAGTATATGAGGGAATACACTCTCACCCTGGGCTTTGATTGCGAGCTCCTGCTCAGAGTACTGCATAGGAGCCAGGTTCTCGCTTCCCCTTATCTGCTGTTCATATGAATAAGGATAAAAGCTCGGTAATATGAACGCAAATATCATTACAAATATGATAACTATCAGGCTTACCATAGCTATTTTGTTCCTTCTGAACCGGCGAAGGCCGTCACGCCAGAAACTGACGCTCTTTCTCATTACGACAAGGCTCTGCTTCTCGTCATTGTCGGCCGGCATAAAATCTGAAACATCAAGCTGAAGGCTGAATGGATTTTTATTTACTGTCTTTTGTTTTGACGCCATCTTATTCACCACCTATTTCAGTTTAATTCTCGGGTCTATCAGCTTGTATGCAATGTCGACCATCAGGTTCATGGTGATGATCAGAGCTGCAAGGAATATCGTAGTACCCATTATGAGCGTGTAATCCCTGTTTATGATCGAGCTTATAAAGTCATTGCCCAATCCCGGTATCGTAAATATCTTCTCAACGACAAAGCTTCCTGTAAGCGTATACGCAAGCAGCGGTCCCAGATATGTGACAACCGGAAGGATCGCATTTCGAAGGGCATGCTTGAACAGCATTTTAAATTGCGAAAGTCCTTTTGCATTTGCTGTACGCATATAATCCTGTCCCAGCACCTCCAGCATGCTCGAACGCATAAGCCTTGTGATGTAGGATGACGGATAGAATGAAAGAGCCAGCACCGGCATGATGTAATGCAGCGGTGATGAAAGCCCATATGTCGGCAGCAGATTCAGCTTCACACTCAAAATCATCATTAGGACTGTCGAAACAACAAAGCTTGGTACGGCTATGCCACATGTCGAAATTACAATTATTGAGTTATCGATCCATTTTCCTCTATTCAATGCCGCTATACTGCCGAGAGGCACTCCTATCAGAATAGCTACCAGGATTGAGATACCTCCGACTCTGGCTGATACCTTGAATCCGTTGGATATTATCTGGTTGACAGTACGCCCTCTCTGTTTGAGTGATGGCCCCATGTCGCCCTTAATCATTTTTTCCATGTAGTTTTTGTATTGCACTATTAATGGCTGATCAAGGCCATATTTTTCATTAAGAGCCTTTAAAGTCGCTTCAGACGGAGTTTTCTCAGAAAGAAAAGGGCCGCCGGGAACTAAATTCATCAATGCGAAAGTTATGGTTGCAACAAGCCACAATGTGACTACTGCAAGCAAGACCCTTTTAATAACATAATTCGCCATTAAGACACCCCTCTAATATATAAAATACAACATCTAATTTCAGGTCGATAGTTTACATAATACAATATTGCTTAATACAAATCAACAAATAAATCTGTTGATCCGAAAGTATTATTTGCCATAGCCAGTTGCTTGAGCCGTTCCGGTTACTGCTTCATAGCCTGATTCGCTAAAATACCTGTGCTAAAGGGTCTGCGATATACTTCGGGAAGCATAAAAAAGCTGTTATCTTGAATACCGCGTGTCCGTAGAATGTCACCTACCTGAAACGGCAAATATAATACTATCAATATTTGATAACATTTTCAATGGGTTACATAAAATGCATGTTTATGCATTTGTAAAGAATTCATATAAACATGAACACAAGTCAGCATTCCGGAATCGTCGCTCACATCTTTGAAAGGCTGGCGGCTGTAGACTGCAATGTGCTAATCACCCGCAGCACGGGAAGTGTTGCCATACACTGCTGTCTGCTCGCCGCCTCAGAATGTTTATTCAGTTCTGCAAAATAATAAAGGTTACAACACGAAGAAAAAAATAGGTCGCATCCCGTTGGACATAGCGCCTCAAGGGTTATATGGAACTTAATGACTTATTTGCATATACACTAATATTCACTAATATTCATTATTGCCGTGGATTATTTCCTGTATCAATCTTCAGAATCTCATGTGTAATCAGTTTTCCCATTTCCATTGTGCTTGTCAGGATGCCTCCAAAGGATGCTATGTCTGCTGTACGGTAACCTTTCTCCAGCACTCTCCTGACTGCGTCTTCTATCATATCTGCAGCTTTGTGCTGATTTAAGGAATATCGAAGCATCATTGCAGTCGAAAGTATTGTCGCTATAGGATTCGCCTTGTCCTGTCCTGCAATATCAGGCGCTGATCCATGTATAGGCTCATAAAGTCCGAGCGATCCGCTGCCAAGACTGGCGGACGGAAGCATACCAATAGAGCCGGTTATCATGGACGCCTCGTCCGACAATATATCACCAAACAAATTAGTCGTTACGATGACGTCAAACTGGCGTGGATTTCTGACCAGCTGCATCGCAGCATTATCAACATACATATGATTCAGAACAATGTCCGGGTATTTTTTTGATGTCCTGACTACAACTTCACGCCAGAGCTTGGAGCTTTCCAATACATTTGCCTTATCAACGGAAGTAACTATTTTGCGGCGCTTAGCTGCGGCTTCAAAAGCTATTTCAGCAATTCGCTCTATTTCAGCAACAGAGTATTTTTCCGTATCATATGCCGATTCGATATAACTGCCCGAGTCTGACCTTCCGCGCTCCCCAAAGTAGATCCCTCCTGTAAGCTCCCTCACTACAAGTATATCGAGCTTATCTCCGATAATCTCAGCTTTCAAAGGAGACGCATCCTTAAGAGCTTCATATATTACAGCGGGCCTGAGATTGGCATAAAGCCCGAGGCCTGCTCTGATACCGAGCAAGCCTGCTTCCGGCGTCCTGTCACCCGGCAGGCCCTCCCACTTTGATCCGCCGACGGCGCCAAGCAAAACCGCATCGCTTTCTTTGCAGGATTTGAGTGTAGTCTCCGGTAATGGCACACCATATGTGTCGATTGCACAGCCTCCCATCAGCTCTTCCCGAAATTCGAATCTGATGCCGCATCTTTCTCCGGCGGCTTCAAGTACTGTGACCGCCTGATCTACTACCTCCGGACCTATTCCATCCCCCTTAAGCAAAGTGATCTTATATTTCACTATATATTCCTCCCAACAGTAAAACCTTCTTCTATTAAATATGCACAACCCCGCACACGCCCTTGCGTATACCTTTGTGAATTACCTTACGTATAGCTTTGCGAATACCCCTGCGCATACCTTTGCGAATACCCTTGCGCATACCTTTGCGAATTACCTCGCAAATAACCTTGCGAATTACCTTGCAAATAGCTTTGCGAATTACCTTGCAAATAGCTTTGCGTATACCTTTGCAAATACCCCTGCACATACCTTTGCGAATTACCTTGCAAATAACTCTGCGCATACCTTTGCGGATTACCTTGCAAATAACCTGAGCTGCTCAAGCTGCATGCAGCCTTAACAGCTCATTGTCCGGCTCCATTATCATCGTTGGCTCTTAATGTAGCTGACAAGTCCGTCGGCAGCGATAATTTCCTGCATAAATTCAGGAAATGGTACTCCCTTATAGCTCTTGTTTTTAGTTTTATTCATTATCATACCTGTATCGAAATCCACCTCGAGAACGTCCCCCTCACTGATATCTGCAGCCGCTTCCGGACATTCAATGATAGGAAGCCCGATATTTATAGCATTACGGTAAAATATCCTGGCAAAAGTCTCTGCGATTATGCAGGATATACCGGACGCCTTGATGGCTATAGGAGCATGCTCCCGTGATGAACCACACCCGAAGTTCTTTCCTGCAGCCATTATGTCGCCTTTCTGCACCCTTTTTACAAAGCCTGCATCAATATCCTCCATACAGTGTGCTGCAAGCTCCGACGGGTCGCTGGTATTCAAATATCTTGCTGGTATTATGACATCGGTATCCACATTATCTCCATATTTGATTACATTACCCTGTATCTTCATATATATTACCTCCTATAGATCGATTCATTTCTATCTTGATAGTGCTTTGGGCTGTTTTTCATAAGCTACTTTACACTATCAGATCGATCGTAATACCGGACTCTATGCAGTCCAGCCAGTCCCTGTCTGAGTATCACAGTTCATCAGGTGAAGCTATCCTGCCTGCCACTGCCGATGCTGCAGCAATAGCAGGGCTTGCGAGATAAACCTCGCTCTCAGGGTGGCCCATCCTGCCTACAAAATTCCTGTTAGTGGTAGAGACCGCTCTCTCACCTTTTGCAAGGATACCCATATGACCGCCAAGGCAAGGCCCGCAGGTCGGAGTGCTGACAGCGGCGCCAGCTTCGATGAATATATCGAAGAGGCCTTCATTCATTGACTGTTTCCAGATTTTTTGTGTTGCAGGGATGATTATGCAGCGTACGTCCGGATGCACTCTGCGCCCTTTTAATATCTCTGCGGCAGCTCGCATATCCTCTATCCTGCCGTTGGTGCATGAGCCTATGACTACCTGGTCTATCTTTATATCGCCTACATTGTCGATCGTCCTTGCCCTGTCAGGCAGCGGAGGAAATGCAACGGTAGGCTTTACAGTACTCAGATCTATCGTGAATTCACTATTGTAGACGGCATCCTCATCCGCCTTGTATACTTTATATGACTTTGCTGAATGCTCTCTCACATATTCGAGAGTCTTCTCATCCACATCAAATATGCCATTCTTGGCTCCAGCCTCAATAGCCATATTCGCCATAGAGAATCTATCATCCATAGAAAGTGATAAAAGACCGTCACCCGTGAATTCCATTGATTTATATAGTGCTCCGTCGACACCTATCATACCGATTATGTGTAGAATAACGTCCTTTCCGCTTACCCATTTGCCCGGCTTACCTGTCAGCACGAAACGGATCGCCTCCGGAACCTTGAACCATGCTTCTCCTGTTGCCATACCAGCCGCCATGTCGGTGCTGCCGATCCCGGTGGAAAATGCTCCGAGTGCGCCGTATGTGCATGTATGAGAGTCGGCTCCTATCACCACATCTCCGGGCACCACCAGTCCCTTTTCCGGGAGCAGTGCATGCTCTACGCCCATTTGGCCGACCTCGAAGAAATTCGCTATTCCCATATCACGTGCGAATTGTCTGATATATTTCACCTGTTCGGCGGATTTTATATCCTTGTTCGGAGTAAAGTGGTCGGGTACTATTGCGATCCTTTCCTTATCAAATACGCTGTCTGTGCCGATTTTTTTGAATTCCCTGACTGCTACAGGAGTTGTGATATCGTTCCCGAGCACCATGTCAAGTTTCGCCTTGATCAGCTGCCCAGCCTCGACTCTGTCCAACCCTGCGTGGGCAGCAAGTATCTTTTGTGTCATTGTCATACCTTTGACGTTTTTGTTCATGTTGGCCATATATAATACCTCCCATATGGTATGATGCTAATATATATAATAACGTCAGATATAACATGATTCTTCCTGTTACTTACTGATATGTAGTATTAATATGAATGTTTTTTGTCATACTTTTTCGGTATTGAAGCGGAGTCAGCCCTGCATACTTCTTAAACATTTCATTGAAACGCTGCTGATTAGAGAACCCGACATTAAGTGCAATGTCGCTGATTTTTAGACCTGTGTCCGCCAGCAATTCCTTTGCCCTCTCTATGCGGACCTTAAGAAGATAGTTGATTGGGCTCATGCCGGTTTCCTCCTTGAATGCCCGGGTAAAATAACTGGGGCTGAGAAAAACAAATTTGGCAATATCCCCGAGTGAAATGTCACGTTCAAAATTGTTATGTATGAAATTTACCGCTATCCCTATAAGCTCTTTCAATTTTGGACTCTTGGACTTTATACTGTTTTCCCACTCCATCTTAAGAGCCCTCGAAAGCAGAACAAACAGCTCCATTATGAGCAGGTAATTCAGAAATTCGCTCCCGGGTTCGGAGCTTTCTCTTTCCTTGAGTATCCTGTTCATCAATACGACTATTTCATTTTTAGGGCTTACCTTCAATGTAATATAAGATCCTGTTTCCTTGCTGCTGACAAAATTCAGAAAATCCTCCATGGGCATCTGAGAATGCTCTCCGTTTATCCTGTTTTCAAACGTGAAATTAAGGACGATGAACTCACATCCATTTTCTGATTTGACAATGAATTTGTGGTACTGCATCGGTTTTATTATCACGATATCGTTGGGTCCGAGCTCCACCTGCTGGCCTGATATCTCAAAAACGGCGAACCCCTTTTTCATATAGACCATTTCATAATTCTCATGTCTGTTTGGTTCCATAGACCAGGTAACATCCTGGATCCTTTCAAGGGTCTTTACTATAACAGGCAAAAAATTTGACGAATTGAGAAGACCTTCCCATGCCTTCGGCAGTAGCTTATCATCCATAAAATCACCTCTGCTTTCACATATGATTATATCCCAATTGCAGGGAATGTATCAAGTGGAACAAGAAACGCCAGAGCAAGCAACGGCAGAACAAGCAACGCCAGAGCAAGCAACGCCAGAGCAAGCAACGCCAGAGCAATAAGGTAAATAACTGCTATCAAATAGCTTGGTGGACAAAATTTCAAGTATAGGACGAATTTTATAGCAAAAAGGTGGGTTTTAGCCAAATAACGAAGAGAAACCTTGTGTTATGTTGACTAAATCGTCCTATACTTGATTTTCTGTCCATTTCAATCAATTGACTATCCGACGGTTTCACATCCGGGATGACAAACGTTATTAAACATGAAGGACTGAAAATAAGACGAAAGAGATATGTTTTAGTCTTATAACGCATCGTTCAAAGAAAAATTTTCGATTATGCGATAATTTACTTCGTAAATTACGCTTAGTAAAAAATTTTTCTTACCTCTGCGCGTTTCAACAAGGCTGGTCGCAAGCATGGCTTGCTGCTCGCCTATGCATCCCAGGCGGGAGATATGCTCACATCGTTCTCTTTCGATTATTTCGAAAGAAAATATCTGAAAGGCAATCAGCGCCCGCCACATAGCGCTTTTCGGCCTGAAGGGGTTGAAAAGACGTATTTGCGTTTTTCAGCCTGAAGGGGTTGAAAAGATGTATTAGCGTTTTTCAGCCTGAAGGTTGAAAAGGCGTAAAGAGGTGGGGGACATTATTCACCTCGTTATAATAATCGGGAGCTGCAACGGCGTTTGTGGAAGCAACAAAAAATGGAGGCCATCAGGCCTCCATCTCCTCGGGATCGATCGCTGCAAGCAGCTTCTTTAGCTCCTCCACCTCACCCTTGTTCAGCGTCACTCCCTTACCCATCTTCTCATGGTTCTCATCCCAGTCCCTGATATCCAACTTAGGCTTGCGCTCATTCCAGCTAACCAGGTTGACCTCCTTCTTCCAGCCTCTCGTACTCTCTCCTATCACTCCCAGATGTTTTTTGATTTCATACTTGATTTCAGCCATAAAAATCCCTCCATATTTATATTATTTCTGCTTTATAACACTTCGTTTCAAAGAAAACTTTTCGCATGCAAAAAATTTTCTTATCAAGTCACAAAACATCCAAAGGATATATTGTGATATTGCGGTGTTTCAACGGGGCTGGTCGCAAGCATGGCTTGCTGCTCGCCTATGCATCCGGGCTGGTCGCAAGCATGGCTTGCTGCTCACCTATGCATCCGGGCTGGTCGCAAGCAAGGCTTGCTGCTCACCTATGCATCCGGGCTGGTCGCAAGCATGGCTTGCTGCTCGCCTATGCATCCTAGGCGGGAGATATGCTCACATCGTTCTCTTTCGATTATTTCGAAAGAAAATATCTGAGAGGCAATCAGTGTCCGCCACATAACGTTTTTCAGCCCGAAGGGTTTAAAAAGACGTATCAGCGTTCTTCAACCCGAAAGGTTTGAAAAGACGTATTTGCGTTTTTCAACCCGAGAGGTTGAAAATGCGTTGAGAGGTTGGGGACATATAACACCTCATTATATTCAGAGCACAAATATGCATCCGCACACCACTGCCGTCAATCATTGTCAGGTATGCATGCTAACTCAAGCCTGCCATTCCTTTTGGCATATGCAAGGAAAACAGCCTGTTGTTCAGTAACTTCAAATAGTACATATCTGGGCAGCATATCGGATTCATCGCCGTCCACAGGTTCACCGTCTTCATCCACAAGACCAGCGATCCTGACCGTCTTCATAAGCTTTACCCCATTTTCAGGCGGCTGAACACCAAGCACTCCTGGTGCCTCAGGAACGGCTTCGTTCTCTTGACCGTGGTTCGGCACATAAATCACATCAACACGCTGGTTCTTAGCCAACTGCCATGCATTTGCCTGATCAAATTCCAGTTGCACGCAGAACAATCTGTTTGACTTATCCAGTGCTTCTATTGCGTCGGCAGCTTCTGCGGTCAATCTGCACTTCAGCAGCATCTCTCCATCACAGATAAAGGATTCCGCCCTCATGTTTACCGCATCCCCGATACTCTTTACCGCATCCTTATGTACTGCATCACTGCTGATCTCCCTGATCAACAGCATATCTTCCGTTATGACTGCGCCCTCTGTAATATCGGCTGCTGCAAAAACGATTTTTTCCCTGCTTTCATATCCGGAGGCATTTGATATGATCGTCAACTCTATGACAACCAGCAGGATTACTATCACAAAAGCGCCCCCTATCCAGCCATATCTTCTCATAAAATACACCTTGACATCAATATATTTAGTATAACTAATTATTCACAGGTATCTCCGAATCCACATGTACAACGATATCGACATAGTCCTTTCCAAGAATATTTAAAATGATACCTCTGTACAACGAAGGTCTTACCGGTACCTTTATACTGCTGTGTACAGATGGTCCTGTCAAAATTGCACCATCAGGACATACAACAGGGAAACCGCTGCTGTAAATTCTGATTGACATTATCTCAACTCTCCCCTCGGCTATGGAATCCTGTTCAGGTTCCAATCCTTCATCGAGCTTTAGATTCCGGCTTAATATCTCTGTGAAATTCTCAAGTATCTGAGAATACTCAGCGTCAATTTGAGCTTTGCCAAGTTCAGATGCAGTCAATGCATTATAGGCGGAGATATTCGTCACATCCACTGTATCTCTGATGACCCGAGCCTTCTCCATCAGTATATATTTCTCAATAACCACAGAAAAAATCGGCAATATGATAAATACCATAATGGTAGCCATAAGTATGATTTCAGTGACAACACTTCCATTTTTGGCAGCCCCTAAGTTGCAGCATTGCATACGCCTGCGGTATCCCGCCGAACTCTTTCTGCGATTTTGGGAGCGTTTACATTTATAATTTTCCATTACAGACCTCAGTTGATCACCTTTCTGGACATGGCAGACTTGTCATAGACCATCCGAAGAGTCACATCACCTCTGTTGAACAGCCCTGTCAGCCCGCTGTACGTATAATCGCCCTCGACCCGAAGTGTCAGAATTCCTCCCTGCCGGGCATTTTCCGTAGCATGTATGACAACTCCGGTCAGTCCTATTCCTTCAAGCTCTTGTTTAAGATCCTGCCTCTGGGTACTGTTTAGTCCACCCTCATTCTCCATTTTCAGCAGAGCAGTCCTGCACAGCATATCTGTATCTGCCTTCACAGAAAGAGGTATAAAAAACTCCACCAGATAAACCAGAATAAACACGACAAGTATGAGCATTATCCCCGTCACAACAGGTTTTATGGGCATACCTGCATCCCACCCTTTACCATGTATTCAGCCATACCTGCATCCCACCCTTTACTATGTATTCGGCCATACCAACCGTACTCCTTCGTCCTTATTCGATAAGCGCGTTTCGCTCTGGGATTTCACTCTAGGATTAGTTGTTCGACCATACCTAACGCACACTTTAAAATGTATTCGGGTATACCATTTATTCGTCTCGTTATAATGTATCAGGGAAAATTTTGCTCGCTACGATATCGTTCCACCAGTCGCTGAGACCGTCCATCAGAGCTTGGGCAAATTCTTGCATGCTCGGTATTATTATGAATGCGGCAATTATAAGCGCCGCAGCAATGCCAAGCAGCTCATTCATACCAAAGCCTCCTCTCCGGTCGATGAATTTGTCCCTAAACGTTTTTTTGAGTTTCATTTTCCATCCCCCATTCATTTACTTCAGATAGTGTTTTGCACCGTTTTTCATAAGCTACTTTACACTATCCACTTATTCAATATAAACAGTAAGTGCCTTACTCCTTACTCCTTAACTTAATAAAAGCTGCACTATCCCATTTAGTTTGTAAGAAAACTCCGCTGCAGCTAGTTAATAAATATTTTTCCTACAGCCTGGCCCACTTCATCCAGCATCGGAATAATAATCATAGCAGCCACTACAGCCACATACACGGCGGCCGCAGCCACACCTCTGTTTCTGCAGCTGTCTGTCTCAGCCTGTATATAATTGAAATATTTTTTGAACATTATATCTTCCTGCTTGGCAAGCAGATCCTTGTTATCTCCGGTTTCTATCCCCTGCTTGAGCGCGATGCAGAGTGTCTCAGCTTCATGGGCATCAAAGCTGGTTCTGAGCTCCTCCAGTGCATTGTCGATATCCAACGTCAATTCATATCTGGCGGCCAATCTGACTAGTATCTCCCTGATCTCATTATCATCAGTCGTTTCATAGACTGTCCTGACGGCGTCTGTAGGCTTTACACCCGATGTTATCTGATTATGCAGGTATTTGTATATCTTGTATATGTGCTTTTGAAATCTCAGGTTGACCTTTCGCTTATTTGAGGATATCACTGATTCGCTGACTGAATAGATCAAGACCACTGCTGCAACAGGTCTGATAATGTCCGGAAAATTGATAACCAGGGCTGTAAGAAAAGCCGCTACTGATATCACATATCTGACAAAAAGGTATACGATAGCTGCATATTCTCCCCGATATCCTGCCTTTCTCATTTTTTCCCGTGCTTTTTTATACAAGCTGCCCTTTCCCATTCTCCTGTCACAAGCAGCCATTCCCTGCTCAACTAGCATAGAACAGCGCTTATACAGTGAAATTCCGGGATTTCTGGCTCCCAGCGCCTCTATTACCCTCTTCGAACCAGTCAGCCAGATCCGTCTCGAGAGTAAGACTCCCAAAAGTACATTTGCCATGGCAAGCAGCAGACACATCACATTATTTTCCTTACATACTTCAAGAATATGCTTCATCACATCACCCCTGGCTCTTAAACCTGGTTATCCCGGCAGTCAGATAAAAGCCTAATGCATACATGCAGCTAAAAACCATCAGCAGTAGCTTTCCCTCCAGCGTCTCAAGATAAAAGCTTCCTACCTTCGGTGACAGGCTTATGAAAAAATATGCTATCGCCAAAACTGCAAACATGATGAAATAAATCAACATCCTGTCTTTGTATGTCGATATTTTGCGCCTGTTATATTCCTCATCTATCTTGTAAAACTGGTTCTCCAGATTTGTGAGCAGCTTTTTAATATCCCCTCTGTGTTGTATACTCAGCTTTATGTTGACAGCAAAATCACTGAATTGAGGATCGTCCACCTTAATCCTCAACATGTCCATCGCCTCACAGGGGTCCATGCCGCGGTTCACCTGTATGACCATATCTCTGACAAAGGTCTGAAGCGGTTCTCCTATATTTGAACCCAGCGACTTTTCAAACGCATATATAATATCTTCTTTTACAGTGCACCACCTGTTTAGCACCGAAATGTACTCGGACAGCCTCCTTCGGATGGTTTCCGAATTGTACCTGGCAAGCAGCTCCAGCGCAAACACAGGCGCCAGAGACACAACTCCGCTTATAACAGCTGCCGATGGGAAAAAGCTAAGCAGTCTGTAAACATATCCGTATGCTGTAATATATATAAGTAAAACCAGTAAAATCAATATGTAAACATTCATAAAAGGAAGATAATGTCTGATGTTTGATTTTTCTATATATAACAGCTCAATACGCTCAAGCAGGTTAAGCCCATAGAGTGTATTCAAATTCTGTCCGGCAAAAGCTCCTGAACCGGAGATGCCTTTACCGGTACGGCCTCCCGCTCTGTGTTTAGTGAACCCTCCCTTTGCGGTTCCTCCTTTACCGACTAGTCCTCGGCTGTAACTGTCATATTTCTCTGTTCTGTTTCCGAAAAACAAAGACTTTATATCAATAAGCTTCTGCCGGAACCATTGCTTAATTTTTTCAGCAGCTTCTCTGCGAGTTAAGCATTTTGCGATCGCAACAGCCAAAATTATGTCGGCAAGAAGGAGCAGTGCAGATATAATCAGAAGCGGCACTACATTTTTAGCTCCAAGTGCATCCGTGCCTTGACTCATGTCAAATACAGCGCTTTTATTATGTAAAATAGTTGAACAGCCTTTAAAATATCTAAGCAGCAACGGCAAACCAGAGACTGTATGAGTGCTATTCAACCATACCACCTCCATTTGCCGGATACAGTCTGTTATAAGTGAATTCGTCCTTCTGTCCGTTATAACCGCATACCTCAAGAACCTCGATCACACAGAATTCTCTGAGATAGAAAATCACGTCTATGCTCCTGCCAAGCATCTCCTTGATAGTCTTTTCACTTTCTCCAATATTGGCTCCCTTGCTAAGCGTCAACAGCCGTCCGAATGCATCGCCGGCACTTTCTGAATGCGTCGTTGCGATTCCCCTGTGACCTGAAAACGCAGCCTTCACAAATTCCCATGCCTCATCTCCTGTAATCTCTCCGACACAGTAAGTGTCCAGCGACATTGTCAGACCATCCTTGACCAGATCCTTCAACGTCACCGGCCTTCCGCCCACATTCTGCTTTTTGATCCTCTGCTCTATGCAATATGGTTTGTCCGGGTAGATCTCCGCATCGGATTCAACGATGAGTACTCTTTCCATTTCGGGCAGTATATTTAAAAAAGCCCGCATTAGTGTAGTTTTGCCTGCTGCACCCTTTCCGCAGAACAGTATGGATGAATCGCCTTGCGCCAACCTTCTCAACAGGCAGACCAGCTCGTCGTCGAGCATGCCAAGCCTCATAAGGTCCTCTATTTTGTAGCTGCTTTTTCTGTGCTTTCTTATACTTATGGCAGGGCTTGATATATTTCTTGGCTTTATTGAAACATTGATCCTCAGTCTGTTTCCTTCATCGGTCACTCTGCAATGGCTGTCGTTTTCATTCAGTATGCCGCCGTTACGGACTGCGACAAGCTTGCAGTATGTATCGAATATCTTCTCATTTCCAAAGCTGACGGGTATCTTGCTGCGCATCCCATGTCTCTTTATGACAAATTGATTGAAAAAAGTACCGTCGATATCTGTGATATCCTCATCATCAATATATGGCTGCAGTTCACCATAACCAAACATAAAATCTATTACCTTTCTGATCAGTTCATCTCTGCTGATGCCTGAGTGGTACCTGTGCATATCGATATCTTTTATTACAACTGTCTCCAGGACGCTCCTCGAGGCACGCCCTGCTGCGACATCCGCCACAAGCGATGGGCATTCCCTGAGAATGTCATTTGTGATGCCTGATATGATCATGTTCATATCGTAAGCATTCTTCTCTTCAATATTATGGTTTTGATAAAAAAGCTTGTGGTGAGATTTGACTACAGGCATATACTTACCCCTCCATGGCTTTACTCTTTTGATGGACCACACCGCCGAACAAGCTGCTGCAAAGCTGTCTGAACATGGGCAGCAGACCGGCTGAAGGTATCAGCCCCAGTTTTTCATGAATGCGGTAATAGTCATCAATAATATTTCTTTCCATATGGGAAACATATGAACTCTTGAGATTTCTGTACAGGATACGCTTTTTACTGTATGATATACTGCCCAGAAGATTGTCACGGGACGCTTGCCTGATTTCAGCCTCACTCATATCAGATACTTTGTCGTATTCGAAGAGGACGAATCTGGTTTTATCCTCAGCAAGATGCTGCTTTTCATTCAGAAATGCTATATATGTGTTGTACTCCCTGAGCAGTCCCATTTCACCTTTAACGGCAGCTATGTTATAGTCTGATCTTAATAGCGCCGCCAATGTAAATGCGTCATATATCGAGCGATTAACAAGCAGCACCGTGACATCGAAATTCCTGTAGCATATTTCTATCAACTGCGGCACACTATCCTCGCTGTAATACTCATAATTCTCCAACCTATAGTTACCGGTCAATATATATAGATTTTTCATATCCTTTCTGGAAACAGATGCCTGTGTGATCAGTGCCGGTGTCAGCATTCCCTTACTTGCAGCATCCATCACAATATCCAGCCCTGAACGCCCGAGCATACTGTATTTGGCCGGTTTAGACGGATACTTCCCGACGTTGAGGATCAGATCAGCCTTTGGCGCCAGCAAGTCAAGGTCTGCCAGCAGCACATTCCCTCCGGTAAGCTTTGCTGCTGTATATGCCAGCTCGCAGCCGAATTCGGCATTGTCCCAGACGGCTATGACCAATCTCCTGAAGCTCCGGATTTCTGGCTTGTGCTCTGGTTTGTGCTCTGGTTTGTGCTCTGGCTTGTGCTCTGGTTTGTGCTCTGTATTATTTTCAGCTTTATCGATAAACACATTTTTACGATCGGCTTTGTTTCCGTTTTCATCGGTTGCCATTTTTATACGCTTTGAATGCGGCGCCTCTAAAGCGCTGCTTTTTCTGCCCTTGATGTTCAGCCTCAATCTTTTATGCCTGCTGAACCTGCTATTTTTTCGTAAGTCTTCGCTATCCTTTGCTACAGGCTTTACTTCCATATCAGCTTCTCTGGTAATTACACTGTTCCGACTGGTGACCGCCGAGGTTGAAGATAGCCTGCAGCGTACGGAGTTGAGTTCATCGATCAGTTCCAACACGCTTTGAAAACGGTTTGCCGGTAATTCACATGTACATCTGGCTATTATTGCATCAAGTTCAGGAGAGAAGCTCTGATCATAATATCTTATGGGCTCAAGCCTGTAAGGAGGCTCTACGGGACTTTTCCCTGTTGCAAGATGGTGCAGCGTGACACCGAGACTGTATATGTCCGATGACGCACTTGTCTGACCGGTTCCAAACTGCTCCGGAGCTGCATATCCCCGCGTTCCAATGTATACTGTATCGGCCTCGGACTGCGGCTTGTATTCTCTGGCAGTACCAAAATCAATCAACTTGAGTACGCCTGTATCTGTCAGCATTATATTGGATGGCTTTATGTCTCTGTATATGATGGGATTCGGTTTTACACAGTGAAGATACTTCAACGCCATACAAAGCTGTACCGCCCAATCGACTATGGTTTCCTGCGCTGCTCTTCCCTCAGCTTCAAGCCATTTATCCAGTGAAACACCTTCGATATAGTCTGTTATCATATACAGCTTCCCATCCTGCTTGACTATATCATATAGTTTGGGAAGCGCAGGATGATCAAGCTTTTTTAGCAGGTTTGGCTCTGACGCCGGATCTATTTCATCGCTATGATGCCCGCATATTTCTTTGATGGCCCAAAGCTTATCAGTATTGATATTCCTGGCCAGATAAACGGTTCCCATACCACCCCTGCCCAGAATTTTTTCTATGAAATACTTGTCGATGAAAAAATCTCCAACCTGCATGATGATCCCTCACTAAAATGGTTTTACAATGTCGAATATTGTTACATATTCCTTATATGTAATTAAATTACATAATTTCGACGTGACTGATTTTATCATAATCTAGAAGAAACTTCCATGCTTTAATGCAAAATATTTCTTTATTAGTAAATTATAATGTGCTAAATGTAGATTTTAAGCGGAAAAACAGACATACAAAAAAATTGCCTATGTTATAAAATTCGGGCAATAATTTTCGAAATAGTGCTTTTTATGGTCCATTAAATTATTACATTGTCAGATGGGGGACACCTTTCACTTCGTTATTTCTATATCGCATGAATTTGTGTAATAGTATTTCTTGATAATAGCCATTACTTTACCTCTTCCTTGTCGCCTTTCCATTTTGAATAAATATGATATCTGTATAGATTTATGTCACTAGTATAGATCCATGTCAAAATCCGGAATAAATTCCTCAGATGCCGACTCACGCTCCTGGACAAATCCGTTCAAACCAAGCCTGAGGAATCCGTTGACTACCTTATCATACTCACGTCTGGTGATGTGCCTGCCTATCCTGCTGTGGACGCAGGCCATATGGCATGGGACATACTGGCTCATTAAGCTCACGTATGCATCCGAAGAAATATTCTCTGATATCCAGTCCAGTACCCTGAGAGTTTCTGATGTGTGGCCGGGAAGTACCAGATGCCTTATTATCACACCTTTTTTTATCATACCGCCGCTATCGAATACGGGCTCCCCCTTTTGCCTGTACATCTCAAGTACAGCAGATGATGCCTTGTCAAAATAGTCTGAAACCCCGGAGTACTCCTTTGAGACTTCAGGACTAATATATTTGAGATCCGGCAAATAAACATCCACATGCTCTTCAAGCAGCCGGAGCTGTGTTGTTCTGTCGTAGCCGTTTGTGTTGTATACCACAGGGATGTCAAGAGGCCTTGTCCTATTGGCGCAGTATATATATTGACCCTTTTCTTTTTCTGCTATGTCCGAAGCTGGATCTGCCTGTGTTATCGATGCACGACCTGGCTTTATGTCCGAAGCTGGATCTGCCTGTGTTATCGACGTACGACCTGGCTTTATACCCGAAGCTGGATCTGTCGGCCTTGCTGAAGCCGGGTCTGGCTTCATATCTGCTGCCGCATTAGCCTGCCCGGATAAGGAGTTATGACCTTTGGCAATACTAAGTGCTTCTCTTATGGCTGGGCCGAAATGAGTCGGAGTCACAAGATTTATGTTGTGTGCACCCTTGTCTCTCAATGAGATGAAGAGATTCGCCAGCTCCCTTACAGTTATTTCCCTGCCTCGCCCCTCATGACTGATCTCATGGTTCTGACAGTAGATGCATTTAAGGCTGCACCCAGAAAAGAAAACGGCACCTGAGCCCCTTGTACCACTGATACACGGTTCTTCCCACATATGAAGAAATGCTCTAGCCACCACAGGATCTTCTCCCATGCCGCAATAGCCTTTTTTTATTGATCTGTCAATATTGCACTTTCTTGGGCAGATATCACACCTCATATTTTATACCCTGATGCCTTTCATTCTAAATGCGCTCGCACACATGCTTTCTTTGCTAAACTACCTTTACTTTGTATATAATAAAAAATATAATAAAATTAAATAACAGTCATGTCAACAATCTCAATTACAGATACGGAGGTATGAATAGATGAGGATAACAGGCGTCACATATGCAGTCAAAAAAACACACAGAACCAGGTATTTCGTACTGGCTGTTATCTTGCTGCTGCTTGCCGCCATTATTGCTGTCATCATTCTTTCCACCTACAAAAGCTGGAATCTGCTGCACCCGGAAAGAAAGCCCATCGATGCTTTTTCCTCCAACATAGTGCCCGAATACAGAGACATAAGCTTCAGAACAAGAGGGTCAGACGGCACATTCGTGCTCAATGGCTGGTTGTTTCAGGTCAAAAACAGCGACCGGGCTGTTATACTTGTACATTCATACGGCAGTAACAGGCTTCAGTTCGGTGTAGACACGGTGGATTTGATAAAGGAATTTATGAACAAGGGCTACAACGTTTTCACCTTCGACCTGCGAAACTCCGGAGAATCTGACGGCAAAGACAGTACCTTCGGCTATCATGAGAAGGATGACATAAAGGCTGCAATAAAATACATGAGAGACCAGGGCTCCACACATATAACTCTAATGGGATTTTCCACAGGAGCATCCGCAGCCATTATGGCGGCGGCTGAAAGCACCTCATCTGATGGCACACCTCTGGTGGATGCTGTTGTTGCGGACAGTCCCTACTCAGATCTGAAAGAATATTTAAGGAAAAATCTGGACAAGTGGACAAGCTTGCCGGCGTTTCCGTTTAATAGAGCAATATCACTTGCTATAGACCTGACCGGTGGAATAAAATCAAGGGACGCAAGCCCTGTAAATGCCGTAACAGCGGAAAATCCACCCTATCTGATGCTGATACACAGCCGCAACGACGATTTGATACCTATCATAAACTCAATTGAGCTGTTCCAGCGATACTCGGCTCTCAATGCATCCGGCGCTGAATTCTGGCAGACAGAAGACAATGGCAATGCCATCGGCTATATGATAAACAGAGATGAATATATGGAGCGGGTATTTAACTTTCTGGAGAAGGTGTACCCAAAAGACTGAATTCATGCTTGAGGATCAGCAGATTCCTTCTCTGACATAAATCCTCAAACACAGCTGAACTACAAAATAGAGATGTGGCGAGGCGATGGATGTCCCCACCTCATTATAAACAGCGGGCATAATAAAAAGTGTGCATATCAATCCGCTTATTTTTTCTTATCCACAAAAAATGATGATCCGCCTGCAATATTCGGTTTGTTATAGGCATTGTTGATAATTTTACCTTGATTTATCTTATTGATTTGCGAACCCAGTTGTTCTAGTAATTCCTTGCCCTTTACGCTGTTAATTTTCTCAGTATCGCTGATTTCTCTGACCAGTTCCAGTACTTCAGATGTAGCTCTCTTCAATTGCTTCGCTGCCGGAAAGCGGGTTGCATCCAGCTCATCCAGCTTTTTTATACCTGCAGCAGCTTTAAGCTTCTCAAGATGAACACCGAATTCAGCATCCAGCTTGTCAATCAGCTCTATCAGTCTCTGTTTTTCTGCAATCAGCTTTTCCAATTCGTCCAGAGAGCCAATTTTTATGACCGGAGTCTGAGCTTTCGTCAGTGCCATCATATCATTGAGCAATTTCTTCTTATTGCCCAATAGCTCTGTTAACCTATTGAAATATGTGTCGCTGCCAGTTTTCATATAACCTACGTTAAGCACCCTTCACCATATTGTTTATTCACATCATATCTAAAAGCCGGTTTTTGTATAAACACAATTTTCCAAAGCGCCAGTCATCCCTAGTAATAACGCATTCACCTATGCATCCCAGGCGGGAGACATGCTCGCCTCGCTATTCCGACACCGCAGCCTGCTTCCTGTTTTGCTGCT
Organism: Bacillota bacterium; assembly: GCA_023418915.1. Taxonomy (GTDB): domain Bacteria; phylum Bacillota; class Clostridia; order Acetivibrionales; family DTU013; genus DTU013. The sequence continues at coordinate 17,778 of JAEZYU010000004.1, read as the reverse complement.
TTGCAAGCTTTATAGCCTGCGCCCATGTGTCGCGAAGATCCTTCGCAAAATGAAGTACCTCTTCCAGTATCTCTGCGTCCTTTCTCATATTAGCGTCAAATAATCTGTCGAGCATATAATCATATAAAAGAGCCAAACCGTTTGAAAGCTCATACTGCATATCCAGCGTTGCTTTGAACTCCATAAGTATATCTTCCGCTCTGATAATGCTTTCATGCGCCCTTTGGATATCCTTTTCCTCAATGGACTTCTGAGCCAGCATAATGAATTTGATTAGTCCGTTGTATAGCATCAGCGTCAATTCCTCGGGGCTGGCGGTAAAAATTGAATTCTGCCTGTATGTTTCATATCCGTTTGAAGTTACCATATTTGCTTGCGCTCCTTTATTTATCTATATTCAGATCTCGTTCTTTCATTTGTCTAGTCCCGGCTTACAGTACTATCTTAGGTGATTGCAAATTGAAGTAAATGCATAAAACACCTGCACCGGCTGTGACATTACTAGAAACTGAACTGCTGAGCCAGCCACGTGCTCTGGGTATTCATATTGTTGATAAGCGTTTCAAGCTGGGCAAACTGCATATAGTAGTTGTTCTCCTTTATGAACAGCTCGTCATTTAATTTTGCGATCCTGTCATCATAATCGGATATCTGGTCATACAGTGTATTGCTGAACAATGACCTATCCCCGGTCATACCAGCTTTTTCGAGCAAGGCTCCCCTGTGTCCTCCGATGGTGGAAGTCCGAATATTATCCTGAATCACATCAGATATTCTGTATATAAGGCCGGATTCCTTGAACCTCTCAGTTCTGGCAGGCCCACTGGCAGCGGCCGTATTGTAAAGAACATCCGACTGCTTAGTAAACAGGCTGAAGATCTCTGACGGATTCTCGCTTAATGCATTCTTAAGTTTTTCTTCATCTATGTATAATTTGCCCCTGTCCACCCAACTGTTGGATTTTATGCCGATCGACTGGAGAGACAGCCCTGTCCCTTCAACACTTTCGATTACTGCATTACGCAATCCGGCTGCTATGGACTGAAGGAGATTGTCTCCGCTGAGGAGACCTGATTTAGCCTTGTCTTCCCACTTCTTGATCTCATCCTCCGACATAGCATCCTTTTGTTCATCCGTCAACGGTGCATAATCGTATTCTCTTTTTTCAGAAAGCTTTGAATTGATCTTGTCCAATAATTCGTTATATTTTTCGACAAACCCCTTGATCAGCTCAACAGCCTTTGTCGGGTCTGAACTGACTGACATCTCAACAGATCCTTCAAAATCCTTTTTAAGGTTAAATACTATGCCATTGATACTAAAGCTGTTAGTGGAACGCGTAATAGTCTGTTCTCCGTTGATACCGTCATCATAGGTGATACTTGCATCCCGGCCCGTGATATTATCGGCTGTCAGTGCCAGAGAACCTAAAAGGCCGCCGGCTGAATCGGTTGCAGTGATTCGGGCAGTCATCCCGGTCTGCCGGGACTCAAGTGCAAATTTGTTATTCAGACTGTCATAGCTCATCCTGACACCTGCGGCTGCATTCGAATTTACCGCTGCCATTATCTTATTCATAGATGTCGTGCGGGAGTCGAAGCTGAAGCTCTGGCCGTTAATAACAAAACTGATGTCATTTTCGGTTCCATCGACAGTAACCGGTACTGCAAAGCTGTCCCTTATGTCGAAAATATTGGCATCAAGATTCAATTTGTTGGAGCTGTTGGCGCCAGCCATACCTATGGCAGCAAGGCCGCCGCTTTCTGCCGCTGATGCAGATACTGAGGTGTCCGGGTCAGTGCTTTCCAGCACTACCTTATTGTCAACATTTTTTACTGTAATCTTGCCATCTCCAAAGCCCTCTGCCATATCATCAACCATGAGCTGGATCGCCTCAACCACTGCATCTGTGTCCGCATAATTCGTGCCTGGATTGAGAGCAAATTCCTTTGTATCTGACCCAAGTGTGATCTTGAACCTGTTGTTAAGCTGCGTAGGAGTTATCCCCGAGCTTAGATCAGTATTAAGTATCGAATTGTAACCGCCATTCATTGTACTGGTAAATTTTAATATGTTTGTATTACTTGTAGAAAATGTAAGCCTGTCCGCATCTGTCCCGACAGTGATCTTTCCATTTCCGAACGCTTCATTCAGCTTGTTTTGCAGATCTGCAGAAAGCTCACCAATATTGGTAAGGCCATCCGATAATACAATGTTTTTCTTAACCCCATTAAATTCGACAGCAAATACATTATTCCCAGCCGCACTGCTGATAGTACTTATATCCGCTGATGTAAGATATCCGCTTGTAAGGCTTCCCGCAGCAGAAGAACCGTAAACCTTGGCTGCTGCAGCAGTTATAATGTCTTTTATCGTATAGTCGCCAGCCATGGCTCCCGATCCTGCAGAAGCGGTGAAATAAGCATTTGTGTCCTGCCCGTCATATTGCATCGCAAATGCATTGTATATGGATGAATTCCTCATATCGGTAGCGGGCTTCAATGTATTGAAGTACTCATTACTGAAGCTCTGAAGCGCACTGGTGATCTCCCTGTACTGCTCCTGTCTCCATAGGAGCAGCTGCCTGCTCTGGGACACAGAGTTTACCTTGAGTTTTTCGACCTGCATCAGTTGGAAGACCAGGCTGTCGACATCCAGTCCGGATAATCCAGTCATTCTTGTGACACTGTTATATGTATTATTTATATAACTCATTTATGATTCACCTTCTCTCATCCACCATAAGACCTGCCATCTCAAGCATACTGGCTACCATATCCAGTATTTTTTTCGGTGGTATTTCCTTGATCACCTCTCTGGTGGTTTCGTCGATGACCTTGATCATAATATCCTTGGTACCTTCGTGTATGGTATACTGAAATCTTCTGTTGCTACCCTCAACAACCCTATTCATCTTCTCTACAGCTTCAGAAACAACCTTCTCATTAATAGGGTAGCCGGTCGCTTCAGACTCTCTTTTCTGAGGCCTTCTTTCCTGCTGTAACTTCATTTGTGCAGCATCCGCAGCTCTGCCGGCTGTGCCCTGCAGTTCGCTGTTGATCCTGATATTCATTGCGGCATCCGTGCCCTGAACTCTCATAAGAATCCCTCCATGAATTACTAAATGAGGGCGACCCCTCTCTATATATTTATCGGAATATCATACCAATTTATTTACAGATAATTATATGTGACAAAGAAAATCGAAGCGAAACATAAAGTAAGTATGAACATAATGTTATACATAGAAAGCTTTATAGGATCATAGATTTTCAATATTAGTTCTTACTTTGATATTTTTCATTGCATTTTTAGTATCAAAAATGTATTTGGAGTACCTCTGTATGAAATCATAATCATAGTCAGAATGTGCAGTTGTGATCATCACAAGATCTGATTCTTTAAGGATTTCGGCGCTCAATGACACTGAGTGGTATTCATGCCCTTTATATTTAAATCGCTGTACATAAGGGTCGTTGTAATTAAGATCTGCCCCATTTTTTACAAGCAAGTCAATTACCTTCAATGCAGGTGATTCTCTGACATCATCGATATCCGGCTTGTAAGCGGCACCCAACACGAAAACTTTTGAACCGTTTAGTGCTATGCCGAACCTGTTGAGGATTTTCATGGTTCTATCCAGCACAAAGTCCGGCATTGAATTATTGATTTCACCCGCTGTCTCAATAAGCTTTGTATGATAACCGAATTCTCTGGTTTTCCACGTCAGATAGAAGGGATCGACTGCTATGCAGTGTCCGCCTACTCCAGCTCCCGGATAAAATGGCATGAAACCATAGGGTTTGGTTTTGGCCGCTTCAATGACCTCCCATACATCAATCCCCATTTTATCACATATGATTGCCATTTCATTCGCCAATGCAATGTTTACATTCCTAAAGGTATTCTCGTGTATTTTTTCCATTTCAGCAACCTTTGGAGATGATACCTCAAATATTTCAGCGTTAAGAACATTCTTATACAGCAAAGCTGCCGTTTTAGTACATTTGGGTGTTACTCCCCCAACCACCTTTGGCGTATTATGCGTCTTGTATGTTTTATTTCCGGGATCTATCCTTTCCGGCGAAAAAGCAAGATAGAAATCTTCTCCACACTTTAGACCGCTTCTTTCCAAGATCGGTTTTACGACATCCTCGGTAGTACCCGGATATGTAGTGCTCTCAAGTATGACGAGCATATCCTTGTGAATGTACTTGCTTATCTCCTGTGCAGCACGGATTATGTAGGAAATATCCGGCTGAAAGTACTCATCGAGTGGTGTAGGGACACACATTATGACACAATCAAGACTGCTGATAGATTCAAAATTGGATGAGGCTCTTAACCTGCCGTTTTTTACAACGTTCTCCAGATCAATGGGATCAATATCGTCTATATAGTTTCTGGCCTCGTTAACCATTTCAACTTTCTGAGATTGGACATCATAGCCTATAGTACGATATCCTGCTTTTGCTATCTCAACTGCAAGAGGCAGCCCAACATAGCCCAGACCTATTACTCCGACAAGAGCCGATTTGTTGTTTATCTTCTCTAACAAAGAAATTCTCATCTGATTTGCCACCTCTAATAATATTCGCTATTTTTATCGTCTATTTAATTAGATTTGATAATACTGAAAGTAAGAAAAAACACAAGCAGGATCAGAAATGTAGATCTATAAATTCAAAAAATCAAGTACTTTTTGAAATGATATCCCCATTTTTTCTCTCAACAGCTCCTGATTGCCAACAAAATGAGTAAATTCATCATTAACAGCAATACGTTTAAAAGGAACGCAATGCCCGAAATCAGCGATCACTTCTGCCACAGCCGACCCTAATCCTCCTATGATATTATGCTCTTCAATAGTAATTATAGGTATTCCAGATTTAATTAAACTGATAATTGCTTCTTTATCAAAAGGCTTTATTGTAGGCATACTGATCAGCGCTGCACGTTTTTTGTATTCAGACAGCTTATCAACCCATTGTTTACCTAATCCGAGAACATTGCTTGTTGTTATTATTGCCAGATCGTTTCCTTCTATTAGCTTGATGGATTTTCCGATTTTAAAATCAACATCCTTTTCATGCACTTTGGGCTCGCCGTTCTTACCCAGTCGTATGTACATCGGGCCGCTATAATAATTGCTTTCTTTCGTGATGACCGCTGCTTCCTTCGGGTCACCAGGGCAGCAGACTGTCATATTCGGCAATACTCTCATTATTGCAATATCCTCTATGGAATGATGTGTAGCTCCCGCCGAGCCATACGAATATCCTGCTCCTACACCGACAATCCTGACATTCAGGTTCATGTATGCTACATCGATTCTTATTTGCTCATAGCATCTCATTGTTATAAACGGGATAATACTATAGACATATACAATGTGCCCTGATAATGCTAACCCTGCTGCGACGCTTATTGTGTTCTGCTCAGAGATACCTGTATTTACGAATCTATCGGGAAAAGCTTCTTGAAATTTTTCAAGAACAGAGTATCCCATATCAGGCGTAAGCAAAAAAATCCTTTCGTCATAATAAGCTTGTTCAATTAATGTACTGATAAATGCACTTCTCATAAATTTTCTCCGAGCTCTTGCAAAGCTTGATCGAACTCCTTTTCATTAGGAGATTTGTAATGCCAGTCTAGTTTGTTTTCCATAAAAGATACACCCTTTCCCTTAACCGTGTGTGCAATGACGGCCACAGGTAATTCGTTGACCATTCTTAACCCCTTTTCAATACTAGTCAGATCGTGTCCATCAATATCTACAGCTTTCCAGCCAAATGCGGTTAGCATTTCAGAAATATTGTTCATTTTTATTATTTTGCCGGTTTCTCCAAATCCCTGAAGTTTATTGTAATCTATAATCAGCGTCAGATTGGAAAGCTTTAAATGGGCAGCTAGCATTATCCCTTCCCATATCGAACCCTCATTACATTCCCCATCCCCAACTATGACGTATATCCTTCCTTTATTGCCGCTTCTTAAGTTAGCAGCTGCCATTCCAATACCTATACCAAGTCCATGCCCAAGAGAACCGGCTGACGTCTCTATACCAGGAACCTTTTCCTTGTCCAGATGGCCCGGGAGTAAACCGTTGTTAATATAATACTTTGATAAATACTCTTCCGGGAAGAATCCTCTTTCAGCCAAAACGGCATAGAGTGCAGCGCTGGCATGTCCTTTACTCAGAATCAGCTTGTCCCTGTCATACATATCCGGTTCATTTGGATCGATTCTCATTACCTTAAAATAGAGCACATAAAGTATATCAACGATAGACAGACAACTGCCTACATGAGATGAGCGTGAATAGTATGCCATACGTACAATATTTCTTCGTATTCTGTTACATATTTTCATGCATTATAACCTCACTTCTGATGGAGAGTATCTCTTTGTCATAGTTATATTTTCCCCTGAGTTCATTAACAATTTCCTGTTCATAAGAGGACGCAAATACAACGACCACATCAGGTTTATAATAAGCTATTTTTTCAACAGGACTTACAAGTGAATGAAAGCCATTCATATAGCGGTGGTGTAAAAATGGGTTTATATCAAATATTATAGGTATATTTTCTTTTTTCAGGCCGGCATTACCCAGTATGACAAATGTGCGGTGAGAAGCACCATAACCTAAAACCTTTTTCCCTAAACTCTGCATACTCTTGATTTTGCTGCCAAGCTGAGCATAATACATTTCAATATCCTTTGAAAATTCCATCATGGGGATCAAATCATGCGAATTATAAAAACTCACGGCTTCCTCAAGCTTGCCAAAACTATAGACCGATAAAAAAGATCCGCCATGTATATCAACTTTCTCAGTGTGAATATTCCTGAGGCCGTATCTGGATAGCAGGTTGTTTAGTGATGCTTTTGAAAAGTAGTTAAGGTGCTCATGGAATATATTTGAGTATAATCTTTTTCTTAGAATTTCTTCTGCATCCGGCACTTCAATAAGCAGAATACCATTGGTCTTCAAAACACCCGCCAGCGAAAATACCATATCATTCAAATCATCGATATGCTCCAGGACATGTCTGATAATAATGCAGTCATATTTGTGGTCATTTTTATCTATAAAATTTTTGTTAAAATATCCCTGCGTCACATTTATCCCGAATGTTTCAGCGACCCTGCATAATTTCATTGATGGTTCTATCCCCGATACCTTGTTATTGCCCATTTCTGAAAGGTATTTCAACAGAAGTCCATCACTTGCACCTACTTCGAAAACTTCCTTCTCCCTTATGCCCATCCTGTTTACAAGCATTTCGGCTGTTCGCTTCAGGTGTTGAGCGTACGTAGGCATAGTACTGCCTGCAAAATTATAATCATCATAAATACATGGATCAATAGTTTCAGATAACTGCATCAGCCCACAGCTCCTGCACATCGATAATGTCATTGGAGCATTTATATCAAGCGGTTCATCGATGCTATCATAGTAAATGCCTGCCACAGGAATGTCATGCATTTTATACAACTGCTCAACATTATCACTTTTGCATGATCTGCAATGACTGCTTACACTGTATGTTTTTTGGTTATCCATCATACTGACCTCTCTTTTGAATAAAACTCAAATATCCTCTTTATGCCTTCATCCAGATCGGTACATATAATTTGTGATGATAACGACCTGATCTTTGAAACATCGGGACATGATATAAAAGGACTCATCTTTAGGTAATCAGGTAAATTTCTTTCAACTATTATTCCAATGTTATTTCCAGAATATCTTTTGATCGTCTCCGCTAAATCTCTTATGGTAACAGCATTGCTGTTGCCGATATTGTATGCTTCCCCCTCTGAGCCTTTCTGCAATATGACCATAATTTGACTGACAGCATCAGATATATAGCAAAAGCCTCTTTGGGATAAACCATCGCTTAGTATTCTGATATCCTCGCATCTTATCGCATTTTTTATGAAGTCCGCCCAGACCCTGGTATCATCTTCCTTAAAGCCAGGACCATATATATGAACAGGTCTGATAATAGTAACAGGTATCTTATAGGTATTATAGTAATTGATACAAAGAGTTTCAGCATAACGTTTAGACTCGACATAGCATGACCTGGACGATAAATGATCGGTTTTGCAAATGTACGTTTCTTTCGTTGGTACATCACTTAGATCAGGGCTTCCATAGATTTCGCCTGAACTTACGTACATAAAACGCTTTAATCCGGCCTCCCCCTTAAAACTCTCCAGCAGTATCTGAGTCGCCCTGATATTTGTATTTATAGTCCCTATAGGATCTTTTACATACTTTGCAGGCGAGGCATTAGATGCTGCATGGAATACATAGTCATAATCGCAAGAGTCCAACATGAATTCTTCACTGAGGTCCTTTTGCACAAATGTGATATACTTTTTCATCAAAAGATGCCCTATCATTGGATCTTCTCTGTTTATCGGGCCTCTTGACAAAACCGTAAATTGCATTGTTCCATCAAACCTTGTTTCATTGAGCCATGATAAAAAGCACAGCAGATAGGAACCAATCAAACCAGTAGCCCCTGTGAGCAGCCATCTGGAACCAAAGAATTTCTCAGATTCTTCTACTGTTTTCCCGATAATATTAAAATCGTTAACAAGTACATTATTCATAAGTCCCTCTGCCACAATACTCCTTTATGCATAGGATTATATACTCCAAAGCATTTTGAGTCATACCGGGATAAACTCCTACCCAAAATGTATTATTCATTACTAGATCTGTATTGGCTAAATTCCCTATAACCTTATAGCCTCTCTTATATTCACGCATTTCATCGAAACAAGGATGTTTTGTTATGTTTCCAGCAAAAAGCATTCTGGTTTGTATGCCCCTTTGCTCGAGAAATCTCACTATGCCATTGCGTGAAAAAGGAGCATCTCTGCTGACAGTCAGCACAAATCCAAACCAACTGGGATCTGATGATGCTTCCGGTTCAGGCAGTATAAAAAAATCAGCCAGATCATTCAGTTCCTTTCGCAGAAATTGCCAATTGGCTTTGCGGGCACTGATAAAATCCTTAAGCTTTTCTAGCTGAGCGCATCCTATAGATGCCTGCATTTCAGTAGCCTTCAAATTGTATCCAAAATGGGAATAAACATATTTGTGATCATATCCGAACGGTAATTCACCAAATTTCTGTGAAAACCTATTATTGCACATATTATCGACTCCGGAGGGGCAGCAGCAATCCCTTCCCCAATCCCGGAACGAATTGATCAGTTTGTTTAGCAGTTTATTGTTTGTATAAACTGCCCCGCCTTCACCCATTGTCATATGGTGCGGAGGATAAAAGCTCGATGTTCCAATATCACCAATTGTGCCTGTATACCGCCATTCATTTTCTAAAAAATACCGGGAACCCAAAGCATCACAATTATCCTCAATTAACCAAAGATTATTACTTTTGCAAAAGCTCATTACTTCGCGTAAATCAAAAGGGTTTCCAAGAGTGTGAGCAAGCATTACTGCTTTGGTTTTCGGGGATAACGCTTCTTGAAGGGTTGAGACATCAATATTATATGCCGGAACAGATATGTCGGCAAATACAGGTATTGCCCCATATTGTATTATGGGTGCAATTGTTGTAGGAAATCCAGCAGCAACTGTAATAACTTCATCTCCAGGCATGATCCGTTTTCTTCCAAGCTCATGGGAGGTCAGCGCCATAAATGCCAGCAGATTAGCCGATGAACCTGAGTTAGTCGACGAACAGTATTTCACATTTAGGAACTCAGCAAATTTCTTTTCAAATTCATATGTATACTTACCCATTGTCAGCCAAAAGTCCAGCGCTGAATCTATAAGGTTCGTTATTTCAGTTTCATCGAATACCCTTGCTGCATATGGGATCTTATCACCGGGCATGAAATTTTTCGGTTTCCCATGAATATTCCTGTAATATTCGACTGCGGAGTTTATCACTTTATTTCTTAATTCCTTTTCATCAGTCATTTTTCACCTCAATGAATGTACTTTCATATTCATGTATCTGCTCAAAACAAATGCTGCGCAAATCTGCATTATTGACATAAGCACGCAGCCACTCAACAACTTTTTCCAGCGTTTTATCCATATTCCACTTTGGTTGCCACCCCAGCTTATTTACTGCTTTAGAACAGTCCAACTTTAAAAAGTTTGCTTCATGAGGCAAAAATCCATTTTCATATTCTATTTCAGCATTACTGCCCCAAAGTGAATATAGTTTCTTTATGACCCATTCGACAGTTTTCGCATCAATGGCATCCGGTCCAAAATTCCACGCTTCACTGTAAGTGTCGCTCTTCTCATAAAGCTTTTGCGCAAGCAGCATATATCCAAATAATGGCTCCAATACATGCTGCCATGGCCTGATCGCACAAGGATTTCTGAGTTTGATTTTTTCATTTTTTAGCAAAGCCCGTATAAAATCCGGTATCAGCCTATCTTCAGCCCAGTCTCCGCCCCCAATAACATTCCCGGCTCTTGCTGTTGCAACACCTATCTTGTGATCTTTGAGAAAAGAGTTCCTGTATGCTGCCGTAACAAGTTCCGAACACGCCTTGCTGCTGGAATATGGATCATATCCTCCCAAAGCATCGTTTTCTCTGTATCCCCAGCACCATTCCCTGTTCTCATAACACTTGTCCGTGGTCACATTTATAACAGCCCGCACTCTTTCAGTTTTTCTCGCAGCCTCAAGAATATTTACAGTTCCCATAACATTGACAGAATATGTATCGACAGGTCTTGAATAAGACTGCCTTACAATAGCCTGTGCAGCCATATGTATTATTATTTCAGGATTAATTTCTTTTACGGACTTAGTCAGTTTGACATCATCCCTTATGTCACCTGTAACAGTGCGGATATCGTTATTTAGACAACAAAGGTCAAACAGGCTGGGATCAGTAATCGGCTCCAGCGAATATCCATGAACTTCTGCACCAAGCTTAAGAAGCCACAGTGAAAGCCATGAACCTTTAAACCCAGTATTTCCTGTAATCAATACTCTTTTATTCTTCCAGAATCCACCCTCCATTTTATCACCTTTCCCATAGCTTCCATGGTGCTTTGTTCGACTGCCACATCTCCTCAAGCAGGTTTTTTTCCCGAATTGTATCCATTGGCTGCCAGAAGCCCGGATGTCTGTATGCCATAAGCTGATTTTCTCTGGCAAGTTTATTCATTGGGCATTTTTCAAATATCGTTTCATCACCATCTATATAGTCGAGTACTTCCGGTTCAAGGACGAAAAAACCTGCATTTACCCACGACCCGTCACCTTTAGGCTTTTCTTCAAATCCCATGACCTGATCTTCCTCACCAAGGTCAAGGTGTCCGAACCGCCCACCTGGCTGGGTTGTGGTCACTGTAGCAAGTTTACCGTGAGATTCATGAAATTCAACCAGTTTTGGAATATCGACATCAGATAGTCCATCACCATACGTCATCAAGAAGGCCTTGTTATCTATATACTCCCTAATTCGCTTGATCCTGCCTCCTGTCATTGTATTCAATCCAGTATTCACCAACGTTACTTTCCACGGCTCCGCATTATTATGATGGATGTGTTCGGTGCTGTTAGTTCTGAAATCAAAGGTGACATCAGATTCATGAAGAAAATAATGAGCGAAATATTCCTTGATATAATAGCCCTTATAACCTAGGCAAATAATGAAATCGTTATAGCCGTAGAAAGAATACGTTTTCATTATATGCCAAAGTATAGGTTTTTCACCTATATCAACCATGGGCTTGGGCTTCAGGTGCGATTCCTCACTTATTCTGGTGCCCATACCACCAGCCAAAATCACGACCTTCATATATCACCCCTCCAATCAAATATTGTACAGGTTACTAAAAAACTTTGCTACATCGTATATATTGTCTACACCAAATTTTGACATATCTATCCTAAGTGCATTGTGGTCAGAGAAAAATCCTTTCTGGTAATTCAACTCTCTTTGCTTGCTTTCTCTATATCCCCTATTGTCATAGAAATTTTCTGAAAACCAACCAAGAAGATCCTTCGTGTGATGTTCTGCTATGGTTCGGCATATATCTTCCATGCGGAACTCAAACCGGGACTCATCTTCCTTTATATGCTCTGCACACAATGCAAAAAATCTTTTCCAGTCAACCATGTCATAATTCCAATTAACGATGCCCCTGTCGATGATTTTGAAAAACTCTATAAGTAATAGTGCTCTGTCAAAGTCCTGAACTGATTTAGGGATAAATCGGGTTTGATAATATTCATTAAACATATCTGACATACTATGGTGTTCATTTATGATTTCTCTGTCTGCTTCATTCTTTGAATGATTTGAAGAAAATCCGAGACTTCTTGGCGAAAGACCGGCTATTGTCATCGGATAACTGATATAAAGTAAATCTTCGTGAAGAGCCAGATTGATTAATCCGGTATATACATCCTGTGACCATCCTTCCAGAAAACTCCCTGTTTTTTCTATTATCCTTTTTATTCCTTTTCTATGGATCGCAGAATTTATGTAACCCATTGGCATCATATACATGTTGATATCAAATCTCAACACTTGATCTAGTAAGCTTTTGCAATTTAAATGAGAAACGTTGATTTTATTCTTGTGATACATTTTATTTACAAAAAACAAATTCTCCTGGGATCTGTCAACAACCCCCGGCCAGCAATAGAACAGCTTATCCCATAGAAAAAGCTCTTCATCCTGAAATCTGGCAACTATATTATTCAAACTTTCTAGCGCATGTAACATAAGAGCATCATCAGAGCCGAGTCCAATTATGTATTCACCCTGAGAGTTCAAATATGCATACTCGAAACTTTTCGTAAGGGATAATTCCCTCGTCGGTCGTATATACCTGATTTTGTCACTCCCAAGCTCCTTAACAAGATTGTGGATTTTGTTATTACCTGGTGAGCTGTTGTCACTCACAACTATCTCGTAGTCGTTAAAATTTTGATCCAGGCAGGTCTTTAAAGTGTATTCTAAATATTTTGCGCTATTTCTTGCTGGTACGACCACACTAAAGAGTTTTGTCGCCTTATTTAGTGACTCGATATAATTGACCTTGTAAAGATCGTTACACTTAGTATTGAATGCATCAATTTTTTTATTATCGGCAACTATGCTATACTGTTTCTTATTACATTCTTTTTCTAACCTGCTATAATCATTATTGCTTTCATAGATCAAATTGCGCATTTCCTTTAATTCAGGAGCAAGCTCGGACAATCCGGTCATTACGTTGATTCCATAAGATTTTATGGAGCTCATTAATGCCTCTTCACTGACCACCCCTGTGAAATATCCAATCAATTCAGCTTCAAAGCTTTCGCCAAAACCATACAGCTTTTGTATCAATGCGGCTCTATCCTTCATCCATCTGAGCACTTCATCCTTATCTGCGACATTATGAAACAGACAGTAATAGCATGCTATAGCTTGCGATACCAGCCACAAGACCATTTTTGCGGTATTTCGCTTCAGTGTTAGGCCTTCATCAAGAAAACGCCTTACAAATACAATGGATTCGGAGATAATAATCTTCTTCCTCGGCTCGCTAGCCATCATTCGAGCTAGCATTACATAATCTTCACTAACAGTAAATAACGGACTGTTAGCATACTCAGCCATCCAATTGGTAGCACCAAATGCTCCGCCTGTCAGAAGCATCATCATTTCACCGCTCTGAGCGAGTATCTTGAGTGTTTGTTCACCATTCAGCCCGTCAAAACATTTTCTGTCATAACCAACGGATAGCTTTTCTTTATAAAGATTAAGAATATACCTTGGAACAATGATTGAGACATCATCTTCCAGCATGGCTAATTCACTATACATCACGTTTTTATCCAGACAAAACATCATATTGTCATCATCTATAAAGGCCGTATGTTTTGTCCTGATACTTTTTAATCCAAAAAGCCGTGTATCTGCGACCCCCCTGTTTTGATCCCTGACTAATACATCCGTATTTAATTCCGGGTGTTTAGTTAAATACTCCAGCCATTCTGTTTCTTCATAGGAATGGTCATCAACAATAAGCTTAGGTGTGCTGCCCAGCTTGAGCCCTCTTTTAAGATCCTCTGCCAGCATCTTTGCACGGTTATAGCAGGGAATCAAAACTGTTACATCATCCAGCTTAACATTATCCGGCTCTTCATGTCCTAAAATGAGGCCTTGCACTTTTTGCATAATATTTCTAAATTCAAGCAATTCTATAATCAATTCTTCAGTTTTTTGCAGCTGCTTTTTCAACGAATAGTTTTCTTCGATATAACTGCGGTAGATTTCTGATTCATAGGATCCGTTCACTATTTTATTAACAGCTTCATCAACATTAGTGAATAGGAACTGTTCATCCCATATATCATTTGCATGAAGAAAATCATGGATGACGGGCTTGATGCCTCTTGCCATAGCCTCAGCGATCCCGTATCCGAAGCTCTCATGTATGCTTGTTGAAAGAAGATAGTTTTTATCCTCGAGCCATTTGCTTATATCATTCTGCCACCCGTCGAAGATCACATTGTCCGATAGACCCATCCGATTGATCTGATATTCCCAATATAGTCTTAATAACTGATCCTGAAATTGTCCTGCTACATACAGTTTGTATCGTTTGTCATGCCGAACAAGCTTCTGGATTATCTGCAGTATCATTACCGGGTTCTTGCGAGAATGTATATATCCGACCATTGCAATATTAAAACCGCATTCCCTCCTCCTGAACTGATATCTTTCAACATCAACACCGTTTTCAATAACTAAAGTATCCACCCTGTCTACAATACCCGGATGATTCATTTCCAGCAAACTTTTTATATGCCCCGTTACAAGAATCAGCTTATCGACGTTTTCCCATACAACCTTACCCGGCTTATCAGTGAACACCTCATATCTATGCAGTCTGCAAATAATTTTTTTGGACTTTGCCGATGGAAGCTTGCTCCCATATATAATCAGTTCATCACACCATTCGAACCAGCATATGTCTGCCCATTCCATGCCAACATTTATTTGCTCCAGATCACTGATGGCCATTCTTCTGATCCAGTATTTATCCGACAGGCAGGCAATGATATCCTCAAAAAAATCGTTCATGCCATCCTTGACAAAGAACACGATTCTGGCCTTGTCTGATATAACAATGCTGTCGTCACTCAATTTTATTCGTTTCAATGCTTCACTCACATTCATCCTTTGAGCAGGATCAATAACCACAGTTGATGCTTTACAGTACAAATCTGCAGCTTGCTGATATTGTCCCGATAATTCGCGCAGGTATGCCAGATTAAATAACAAGTCGAATTGGACAGTGTCCTTTTCCAGTCCTTGCATCAAATTAGCTTCAGCTTCTTCCAGCCTTCCCTCCATAATATGAATGACAGCCCGCATCGAGCAAATATCCAGGTCTCCCGGCATATTGCGTTCTAACTTGTCAAGAGCAGCCTTTGCTTCGTTCAGGCGCCCGTCCTCGATCAACTTTTCTATTCTTGATTTTACCGATTTGATTTTATTTATCATTTCCTGATTATTCATGAATTTCAACCTCATTATCAATGTTTGATAAATCCTTAAATAGCTCATCCTTATATTTCTTCATATAGCATGCCAAATAAGCATTTGCCCTGGCAGCATCCCTAAAATATTTCGCACCCGCTCTAAAATCACCTTTTTCACATGCCTCACAAGCATAGTTCAGAGCTATGAAAAACGAATCTTCCCTATCTTCCAGCGTGCTATAATGCAGACGCAGCCTTTCTTGACTATACAGCGTCACACTATAGTAAAATCCGTATTTTACGTATTTCTCAAATATTTTGTTATATTGATCAGAAGGTTCTGCCCTGGCATCTCTGGCCTCAACTGCCCTAAGCAGCAGCATAACATAGGCAATGCATATGTATATTCTAAGACTGTTATGATCATCTGCCCGGATAGACTCATTCAAAAGATAATGCTCAAAAAAATCCTCAAGACCCCTGTCGTTTTCTACCAATCTTTTGATAAATTGCTTTATCTTCGCCTTTCTTAGCCGCTTAAGCACAGATATCACAGGGCGGACATTCTTATCAATATCAGCTAGTATGTCTGCATAATAATCGGGTAACTCGCTAAAATTCAGCTTCCTCATTGCTTCTGATATCAGCTGCTGCCTTTCTTCTCCCTCACTTATGCGGATCCTGTTCAAGACTGAGTATTGCTCATCCCCGTCACCGAATACCACATGCATTTTCTTTTTGGAATCAGCGTTCATCTGGGCTGCTTCAGCTTCAATTAGGCTCTCTATGGTTTCACGTATAGTATTGTTTTTGATGTTTGAAACATACAGTGACTTCAATTCATCATATTTGCTTAATTTAAGTAATACCTTGGCCATCCTTTCGGATTTTGTTTTGTCATCATGTATCAGAACAGTATAGTCATAACATTCATTGTATTTTCCTTTTCTATAAAAGTTGTTAGCCAGGAAAATGTATGCTGCATCCTGATACTTTTCACCAATATAGTACATTTCGATAGATCGGTCAGATGATATAGCTAGCTTGTCATACTGTTTTACAAGTCTGCTATAGTTTTCGTACGCATCCTGTGCCTCCTCGTTTCTGCCGATTTTTGCATATGCAGCAGCCATAAGGTAATACAGATCCAGATATTCCGGCCTTATCTCCAGTCCTTCCCTGCATGCCCGGATCGCCTCATCGAATTCATTATTTTCAAGACTTATAATGGAATATGTGCCGTATACATAAATATATGATTTTTGTGTTTCCTTACTTACAGATATTAATTGATATGCCTTGCAGATTTCTTCATATGCTTCCTTCTTATCACGATGTGCACTGTAGCTTCGTGCAAGCTGGAACCGATAATATGGATTGTCCGGGTTTTTCTCCAATTCTCTTCGAAGTATCCCGGCTGTTCTTAAAAATTTTTTCTCTCTTAGCTCTTTATCGTGAAATAAATAGCCGTAATGATCTAAATATATATCAGTATTCAGCACAGGTTTTTTAAACTTCGGCTGGTTATGCACAGCACCCTCGTATCTGAATGATCCGTCATTTTTAAAGACCCTCTCCTGGGGCAGTACTGTATAACCTCCTGAAGATTCAAAATTCTTGATCTTAACAATGAACGTATTGTATTCCTTCAACCTTTCATCACTAATATACTCGTATAGCAGAGCAGCATCCGTCAATACTTCATCAGCATCCATTATAAGGATATATTTGCCTTTGGCATATGAAATAGTTACATTTCTCATCTCTGAAAAGTTGTTTCCCCAGGGATGAAAATATACTTTATCGGTGTATTCACGTGCAATGCCGGCTGACCGATCTTTCGAACCTGTATCAATAATGATAAGTTCTACATCCTTCTTTTCAAGCATGTAACTCATTGCGTCAAGGCATCTTCCCAGGTTCTTTTCTTCATCCTTTACCATCATGCATATACTTATCAGAATATCATGCTCCATATCATTCTCCATCTCCATATTTGAGTCAAACTTGTGATTCCATTGTTGCAAAACCTATACTACTTTTATCGGCAACAGTTAACCGACACATTAAAGAATTTCAATACTGTCCTAAGACAGCGCAATCGAGTAGGGGGAAATTTCTTCCCCCTCTCACACCACCTGGCATGCCGTTCGGCACCAGGCGGTTCAATTCAAATAGTAGTCCACACAACTAATGAGCCCTCGCTTTGCGAGGATTTCTTTTGAGATTTTACGGAGTCCTGTCGTTTTGGCAACCGCCTGATAGTGGT
>JAEZYU010000082.1 GCA_023418915.1 Bacillota bacterium | reverse complement strand
AGTTCGGGTTGGTCACGATGAAACCGTCACGCCCGCGGTCGCGCTGGACGTCGATCAGGCCCAGGTGATCCGGGTTGACCTCCGGGATCACCAGCGGAACGTCGGGGTCCATGCGGTGCGACCGGGCGTTGCTGCAGACGGCGATGCCCGCGTTGGCGATCTCCGTCTCAAGGGACGTCGCCACTTCTGCGGGCAGCGCCGAGAAGACCAGATCGCAGTCCTTCAGGCTCTCGACGGTTGTGGGAGTGACGACGATATCGCTGACGTTGTCCGGGTACGGCGCATCGAGGCGCCAGTTGACCACCGTTCCATACGGTTTTCCTGCACTCCGTTCAGAAGCGGTGAGAGCCTCGAGATGAAACCAGGGATGATCCGCTAAAAGCTGAACGAAGCGCTGTCCCACCGCTCCCGTGGCACCAAGCACTCCTACATTTATCATAGACAAAAATATCTGTAGTGTAGGTGGTATTAAAAGAGTTGGTTTCTTTATTCCATCGAGATTGCCTCGGACGGGCATTCATCGACGCAGGTCTCGCAATCAACGCAGAGATCGACGTCGCCTTTTGCCTTCCCGTCTTCCATGCTTATGGCGGCAGCCGGACAGACGTCCACACAGGTCTCACAGGCGGTACACTTCTCAATATCAACAACTGCTGGCAATTTTGTTCCTCCGAACGTACATAGTTTATGAGTGCATCAAAAATAAATTTCGCTTCCCCTTTCACAGCCCGAGGACTTCCTGCATGGAGTAGATGCGCGGCTCCCTGCCCCTGACCCAGCGTGCGGCCCGGACCGCGCCCTGCGCGAAGATCGCCCGGTCGTAGGCCCGGTGGGAAACCTCGATGCACTCGAAGTTCCCGGCGAAGAGGACGGAGTGATCGCCGACGATATCTCCGCCGCGAACGACGTGGACGCCGATCTCGCCTTTCCGCTCGCTCTCGCCGACGCGGCCGTAGACCTTCTCGCGGTCCCCGAGTTCCTGGTCCAGGATCTCGAGGATGGTCTTTGCCGTGCCGCTCGGGGCATCCTTCTTGTAGCGGTGGTGGGCTTCGGTGACCTCGATGTCGTAGTCACCGAGCTCGCGTGCCGCTTCCCGGACGAGCTTCCAGAAGATGTTGACACCGACCGAGAAGTTGCTCGATATCACCGCGGGCACGTTCCCCTCGACGGCGCTCCTGATCACCTCACGCTGTTCGGGGGAGATCCCGGTCGTCCCGACGACGAGCGCCACGTTGTTTGCGGCGGCGGCTTTGATGTTCTCGACCGCAGCGGCCGCGACGGTGAAGTCGATCAGGACGTCGGGCTTCTTTTCTTTCAGGAACGCATCGATCCCGGCCGCAGGGACCACTTCCGTCCCGAAGAGCGTTCCTTCCCGTATATCGACGCCTCCGACCAGTTCGAGATCAGGGGACTCGCTGACGATCCGGCCGATGGTGGTGCCCATGCGCCCCAGGGCCCCGGATACGGCTATCTTAACCATGGTTTACCAGCACCTGCCGAAGTTGTTCCGTCTTTGCTTCATCCAGCTCGTCGAGCGGCAGCCGGACCGGTCCCGCGGCCATCCCGAGGAGTTCCACGGCCTTCTTCACGGGGATGGGGTTCGTGTCGATGAACATCGCCCGCATGAGCGCCGCAAGTTCATGGTGGAGGTCCCGTGCGCGGGCAAGGTCGCCGGCGTGGAAGGCATCGTACATCTGCACCATCCGCCCGGGGTCGACGTTTGCCGCCACCGATATCACGCCCGCACCTCCTACGGCAAGGACGGGAAGCGTCATCGCGTCGTCCCCGGAGAGCACGACGAAGTCCTCGTCCCGCGTCCCCTCGATGATGCGGGAGATCTGGGTGATGTCACCGCTGGCCTCCTTGATCCCGAAGATATTGGGGTGCCGGGCGAGCTCGATCACCAGGTCGGGCTGGAGGTTCTGCCCCGTCCGGCCGGGGACATTGTAGAGGATGATCGGGAGATCGAGGTCGGCGAGCTTCGTGAAATGCTTGATGAGCCCTGCGCGGTTCGGCTTGTTGTAGTACGGGCTGATGATGAGCGCGCCGTCCGCACCCGCGTCCTGTGCCGACCGGGTCAGGCGAACAGCCTCTGCGGTGTTGTTCGACCCCGTCCCTGCGAGCACCGGCACCCGCCCGTTGACGACATCGACGGTCTCGCCGATCACCTGCTCGTGCTCCTCGAACGTGAGCGTCGCGGATTCCCCGGTCGACCCGCAGGGCACGATACCGTGGACTCCCCGTTGCAGCAGCGATTCGATGTTGGACCGTAATCCTTCAATATCGAGACTCGCCCCGGAGTCCCGGTGAAAAGGGGTTATGATTGCCGGAAGGATTCCCTCAAACATATAGTGAGGTTTACCGCTTCCTTGTATTTATCTTTCTTGAGATGTACCCGGCAACCCTGTTCCGGACACTCTTGCTGTCGATCGTCGCGACTTCGGCGACGGCATGCTTATTCTCATCGAAGTCTCCGCTAAACCGGTCACGGTGCTTGACGAGGAGTTCTTCACCGAGGTTCTTGATATATGATGGTTTTATTCCCATGTGGACCTTCCCTTACAATTGTGCATACGTAATGCGATTCGACAGCTTAAGAATATTTTGTGCGACCATGACCGGATCCTCCCCGAGAACCCGGATCATCGGCTCTTTTCCCACGGCCCCACGGTCGTAGATGATATCGGGCACGCCCTCCCTGCAGCAGGACGCGACCCCCCAGTCCATCGTCTGCACGCCCGGGGGTTCGTTCTCCCGGTCGAACGAGCAGACCTCGAAGAGAAGGTTCTCGAGCTCCGGAAGGATTGCCTCCGAAAAGCGGATGTTTGCCGCGCTTCTGATCTGCGGGTCGAAACGCATGGCCGTGATGACGATCCGGGCAACGTGGTCGCTCGCCCCGAACGCGATCTCGCCGACGGGGTGGACCGCCTCGCCGAGCCTGACGATCCGGCCGAGGACTCCGGCCACGTCATCCTTGCTCCGCGCGTCGGGCAGGGCATAGACGATGTTCATCCCGACCTCCGGGATGAGCCGGGCGTCCATCCGCTCGACGAGCAGCGCTACGGCCTCTCCCACGCGATCGATAACTCTCCCGCGCTCTTGTGTCATGCAGTATCCCTCATGCCGCGTGCCATATATGAATTGCGTTCAGGTCAGGCCGACGTCGCCGCGGACTTCCGCGAGCCCCTCGATCGCGAGACGGTAGAACGTCTCGAGGTCCATGAGGGACTCGATCATCCGGATGCGTTCCCTCTCGCAGCCGGCGGCAAACGACTTCTCCTTGAACTTCTTCTTCACCGTCCGCGGTGTGACCTCGTCGACCGCCCCGCCCTTCACCAGGGCGCAGGCGATGATCAGGCC
>JAEZYU010000058.1 GCA_023418915.1 Bacillota bacterium | reverse complement strand
CCCATCCCGAACACGGCAGTTAAGCTTCTCAGTGCCGAAGATACTTGGCTGGTGACGGCCCGGGAAAATAGGTCTCCGCCGGATTTATACCAAAGCCCTGTGCTGCATAGCATGGGGCTTTGTGCATTTGCGCCCGGCTTGAAACACAGTTTAGTAATAGAATTTTTCTGCAAACGAAAAATTTTATGTGAACAAAAGTTTTATATATTTGGCTGCTCAAAAAATCAAGTAAGGTGAGGATATTTGTGTAATAATTATCGTATAATTAGGTAAATAGTATCATAATAACGCATATTACAGTATTATGTAACATTAACCCTCTCCAAAGTTGAATTTTTGAGCAAAAACTGTGGTTGTGTTGTTGATGGTACAAAATTTGCAGCAACTTTTACAGTCTGAATCAGTCGCCAGGTATTGGGTTAGATAATGTAATGTAACGCAGCACAACCTCGTTGAAACTCGCAGTAGTTTTTTGAACCGTTGAAGTTTCCTGATAAATCCTATAACATATGATAATATAACTAAGAAAGAAGGTGATATATATGTCATTTGATAAATACAAAATCAAAATCAAAAAAATCAATGATAAAGCGCAGGACATCGTTCCGCAATATACGCTTTCTTATAGGAGTGACCTCGGTAATGCCGGCAGTGCCAGCCATGAAATCCTTTCAGCATTTATAGAAAAAAACGATGTGATTATTGAAATAAACTCTGATATGAGTGGGCTTGGAGCAGTCAGAAATGATCCCGTTGCGGAGTTTATGGAAAAAACCGGAGGATTCAATCTGGCTTACACAATGCGTAATGTGCCATCTGAAAGGAGAAGGACTGTATTTGGGTTTTCTCTGGACAGCAAAAAAAAGAAAGATGCAAATGAAGCATTAGTTTATATACCCAATAATATATGGCATCACCCGGGTTTTTCGAGTTTTCTACCGGTGTATGGAGCAAAATACTATATTACAAACGACACTGATGATGTATCTGCTGAATTGAGCAGTATTGTGAAGATGAGCGAAGAGGAAAGGAAGTCCTATTTTAGTGTGACGTTATTCGACCTGCCGGTTTGCGGCCGGATGGGAATATTGTCAACGCACCTTTCTATGGAACAAATAAATGGAATGCTTGGATTATAGCCTTATATCCGCAGCATTCCACAGATGTAGATTCTATTTGAAGCTGTCTATACAATTAGCTTGACGTCTGAAACGCAATTAGCTTGACGTTTGAAACGTAATTAGCTTGACGTTTGAAACGCAATTAGCTTGACGTCTGAAACGCAATTAGCGTTTCCATGTTCCTATTTACTTGCATACTGAACTTGTACTATTTTCCAAGCACCTTATCTATTATGCGTCTGAATATGCCCTTGTTTTCGGCAGGTTTCCTGATGTGATCATTTTCAGTCTGCATTCTTGAAGCATTGCGGATGATTTTACTGTTATTATCTGATACAGAATATGGCTTTTGGGTGCGTACAGGCTGACGATCCTGTCTGTTGTTCTTATTATGGTAATCTTTGTCCCTTTTCATTCCATGATAGGGTTCTCCGGAGCTTACTGCTCTGCTTCTCTGTGAGCTACCTGTATTCTGGGATTTGCGCTGATATGGCTTTCCGGTTTCATTAGGTCTTTGCTTCGATTTCGCTGATATCTGACTGCTTCGAGGTTCATAGCTGCCTGCATCTTTTGTCCTGCTTCTTTGAGCACTTTCTGCATCTTTGGATTTTTTACGAGTTTTATTATCTGGATTTTCCTGTGCGTTTCTGCGGGATTTATCTATTTCAGAAGTATTCTCTTTATATGACCGCCTGCGGTTGCGATCATTACGGCCGGTCTTTGTGCGTGTCAGCCGGTCTGCATCAGATTTCTTTATTTCATTATTTTTCTTCCATTCTTCTATTTCTGCCTTGTGTTCGGCCAGAAATGCGTCTGTCGGCAATTCTGCCTCCTCTATCATTGCACCGATATGCTCTTCTATCTCATAAAGGCTCATGATGTCATCCGGGCTGACAATAGCCACAGCACGGCCCTCATTGCCTGCTCTTCCTGTACGGCCTATCCTGTGGACATAACTGTCCTTTTCTACTGGGACATCATAATTTATGACCAAAGACAATTCATCTATGTGGATACCGCGAGCCGCTACATCTGTTGCAACAAGCAGATGGAATTGCCCCTGCTTGAACTGCTGTATTGTTTTCATTCGCTTCGCCTGCGGGATATCGCCATGGAGAGCCTGGCATGCGTAACCCTTTCTGTTCAGAAAGCTTCGGACCTGGTCAACTGCAATACGAGTATTGCAGAAAATCATGCAGCTTTCCGGCCTTTCTGCCATAAGCAGCCGGTTAAGCTGAGTCCGCTTCTCGTTTCTTTCGACACGGTAATATTGCTGGCGGATCGCATCGACAGTCTTTGTCTGCGACTCTATTTCAATTGTTTCAGGCTCTTTCATATATCTTGAGCAAATCCTTTTGATCTCAGTAGGTATCGTTGCAGAGAAGAGAAGAGTTACTCTGTCCCTTGGAATGGTGCGTATTATTTTTTCTACCTGTTCGATGAAACCCATATCGAGCATCCTGTCTGCTTCATCCAGTACCAGAAAACGTATATGCTTTGTTTTAAGATTTCCGTGCTGGATATGGTCGTATAATCTTCCCGGTGTTCCTGTGACTATGGTGACGCCTCTGTTCAAAGCATTGAGCTCAGTGTTCATGCTATGCTGACCGTAAACAGCTGTTGTCTTATGAGTCAGATGCTTTGCCATCTGGCGTATATCGCTGTCCACCTGTACTGCGAGTTCTCTTGTTGGTGTTAAAATAAGCCCCTGAGGACCTTCGGCATCCGGATCTGTGAGCTGCAGCATCGATACTCCAAATACCGCAGTTTTGCCGCTGCCTGTCTTTGACATTACAATTAGGTCTTCTTTGTTCAGAATGTGCGGGATGGCCCGGCTTTGTACCTCTGTGGGAGTTTCAAAGCCCATGTCTCCAAGAGCTTTCAGTATAGGCGGTGCTATTCCCAGATTGCCGAATGTGTGCTGATTGTCGAATGTGTTTTCCATTAATATCTTCTTTCATGTATCAAGTTTTTTTTATTATAGCATTATATCGTAATATATTCCACTTTCCGGTGGACAGTATACCCGTTAAGGCTGTACCTGATACGGTTCTGCTAGGTATTATACGGGGAACAATACACGAGCAGCATATATGACTGCCGACAGTGTAATTGTGCAAAGCAATGTGGATATCAGTACTGCTTGTGAAGCAAGGTCGGGATGATTGTCGTATTCCACTGCAATAAGTGCAGAATTGACTGCTGTCGGAACCGCTGAGGAGATCATAACGGCCTGTGCAATAATTCCATCAAGTGACAGCAGGCGGATTATCACAAGCATTATTGCCGGCCCTCCGACAAGACGCAGAAATACGGATAACCAGGCAGCGGGCTTTATTGAATTAAGCTTTGTACGTGATATCTGCACACCTAATGTCAGAAGCGCCACTGCGACCAGGGCATTTCTCAAATAATTCAGTGCCGGCCATATCGGAAGCTG
The DNA here is from genome assembly GCA_023418915.1 of Bacillota bacterium. Lineage (GTDB taxonomy): Bacteria > Bacillota > Clostridia > Acetivibrionales > DTU013 > DTU013. The sequence goes on along the minus strand of JAEZYU010000058.1, from coordinate 44,527 downwards.
TGTCATATCATACGGGATCAGCTTCAGAAGGAAGGCGGAAGGAACGATATATATGGTCGGTACCTTCAGAATTTTTTTTATCGAATCCCGCCAGTTCATTTTCGCCCGCCCTGCATTAAAAAAGCCAAGCGAATTGGTTGTGATATTCTGAACTACAAGGATCATAATCTGCGATGTCAGAGCCAGATCAAGATAAGGTGTCTTTCCGTCAATAATATAAGGTGCACTGCTAAATACCAGTGTTACCAGTGGTATACCAATATTTCCGCTGTTATAGAAGATAACAGAATTGATGAAAGCGTATTTCTTACCTTGTCCATACTTCATTACTCCAGAAACAGTATATGCTACTGCAAAGTTGACAGCCATCAGGATAACGGCAGACACCAGTACTTTCAGCATATCCATCGGTATGTCCGTAGTGTACAGATAGACAAACGTGAATACCGGGACCAGAGTATACAAATTTATTTTTGTGAGTGTATTTATATTCAGAGAAAATTTTTTTGCCAGTATGAAGCCAAGACCTACCAGCAGAAATATAGGAAGTATGTTATTAGTAAAAATCGTTAGCATTATTGTCATAAATTGTTCCTCGAGTGATTATTTGCAATTTGTTGTAAAAAAGTCACATATATGGCCTACATCAGTTTCCGACAGCCCTGCTGCAGTTGGGACACCGGTGGTGCACTACTAGATAACTATAGCTAAATCAGCATCACAATGCAAGCGGCGGCGGTAAAGAAAAAGAAAACTTTGGATTTCATGCAGAATGACGTAGGAGAGAATATTGCATCCTGATAAAAATCTATAGTACAATTGAATCACACTCTGTTCAGCAGAAAAATCATCACGTTGGAAGGAAAGCCATGGAAAAAAGAGATATACCGATCAAAACGCTTTGCGAAGACCAGTTCAAACTGGCACCTTATGTTTCCGGTTTATGTGAATTTATAAGAAGCAGTGACAAGCCTGTCACCATATCGATCCAGGGTGAATGGGGCAGCGGTAAGACATCCTTTATGAATATGATAGAGGGTGAGCTTTGTGACAGTTCAGGCAAATACAGCAGTATATGGATAAACACCTGGGACTTTTTTCTTGAAGACAGTTACGATGTTGTGGTCAATAAGCTTGTAGCCATTATTATCAGTGAGATCGAAGCTAAATTTGAAAATATCAGATGCAGCAAAACAAAAGAGGAATTGATCAGAGACTTCAAAAACTTCACAAGGAGGTTTTCAAAGGCTGTCCTCAGCATTACCGGTCTTGGATCGCAATCGGGCGATGAGCTGATAGATGAATTGTTTGGCGATGACATATCAGTGAATATCAGGGACATCAGAGGAAGATTTGAAAAATTTATCACCAAAATCGCAGATGAATCGGGCAGTGCAAACGAGGCTTTCATCATATTTGTGGATGATCTTGACAGGATACACCCTAAACTTGCAGTCACAATACTGGAAGCATTGAAGATACTATTTGACATAAGGCATTGCATATTCGTAATTGCTATCGATTATGATGTCGTTGCCAGCGGTGTCGAACAAAAATATGGAACTGTAAAGGGTACCAGCAGGGATATTTGCAGGGCATATTTTGATAAGCTGATCCAACTGCCGTTTGTCATGCCGACTACGAAATATGATATATCTGATATGGTTTTCCAGAGACTGAAGGAAATGCGGTTCATGAATACCGAATACGACTATCGTGTACATAGAAGCGATATTTTGAATATTATAAGGCTGACCACCAACAACAATCCTAGAACGATAAAGCGGCTTCTGAATATGCTTCATCTTACGACAATCATGGACAGGGAGCGGATCGACAACAGTTCTGCATATTATCAACTGCTGGAGCTGCTGCTGGTTGCCATGCAGCTGGCGTATCCGTCAGTTTATCAGCTTATGCAGACCAATGAGGACTTTACCTCATGGAAAAAGAATATACTCATCAATGTAAATGATAAAGAAATAAGCGAATACATAAGAAATGGCCTCGATATTGACAGCGAGTGGAAAGAGGTCGTCTATTTGCTTACAGTCAATGATCCTCTGCTGAAGATGAACTACAGTAAAATACAGCATCTGCTTGAAATCTTCCAGAAGCTGATGCAAAGCTGTGAAGGCTCCAATGAGTATCTTAGCAGCATATTCGGTGTCATAAGCATGACCGACGTCAGTTCAGGAAGTATGCTGCCGTTCCTTTATAACGGACAGGACTATGACAGGTCTTCGCAGACACAATTCAAGCAGGGAAACCGGCTGATTGAGGAAATCGAACCGGGCAAATACATATATGTTCTTGATGTAGGCTGTGGCAATGGGAAGACAACATTTGAACTGCTAAGAAGAGATCCTTCCATGAAGATCGACGCATTTGACATATCACGGACACAGATCGAGGTTGCTCGTAAAAACTGCAGTGATATGGGGCTTTCGGGCAAAATCAACTATTTTGTAATGGATGCGCTGGAATTGATGGAAAATGATAAATACGACCTTGTTTTCAGTAATGCAACTCTCCACTGGATAACAAGCAGCAGGAAAATGTATACTCTTATGTACAATGCTTTAAAATGGGGCGGCAGGCTGGCTGTACACCAGGGCGGAAGCGGGTCATACAGCGGTCTGCATGGTATTGTTCGACAGGCATATACAAATCTGGGCTATGGGAAGTATTTCAAGAACTGGACATTTCCTGTTTTCTATCCTACAAAGAATGAGATGGAAAAGCTTCTCGCTGATATCGGTTTTAAGAACATAGACGTCAGAAGTATCGAGACTGATGGAAGCGAGCTCGATCATCTGATAGAAAATTTTGAGAAGGCAAGCCTGGTATTCTATAAACCGATGCTTAAAGATGAAGACGAATATAAATCCCTTGTTGAAGAGTACTATAGGCTGTGCTCCACCGAAACAGTCGATACATCTACTCACAGGCTGTATATATTTGCTGATAAATGATGCGGTGGGCAAGCGTTTTAAGGGAGCTCTACAGTTGAAGCAACAATGAAAATGTAGGGGAGCATAATAACTAAGCACTAAAAATGTTACTACCTCTGTGTGGATTTTCATTTATTTGGGATGGAAAATGCCAGGCGGTGGATTTTGAAGAGTTTTGACAAATTGAAAGGAAGCGGCATATGACAGATACTATTGATATCAGATTTACAGGAAATGAACTGAGTCAGGGCGAATGGGACGGCATATGGGAGATACTATGTGAATGCAATAATGAGTTCATTCCGCCATTATCAAGCAGGAACAGCTCTTCTCAGACTGAGCTTCAACAGGGATCAGATGTGCTTGACGACCATATTGATAACAAGCCATACGTATATTTTGAGGAGCTTCGGAAACAGCAATTCATAATTGCCAAAAGGGATGACAGAGTCGTTGGGTTTTTGACTTTTAAGACAGACTATATATGTGACGCTTTATCAAAATTTGGAGCATCTAATTATATTACTACTGTATGTGTGAGAAAAGAATTTCGAAAGCAGGGTATATTGACAAAGATGTATGAGCAAATGGAAAGTGGTCTGCCCGAAAGTGTGAGCTGCAGCAGGATATCGACACGCACCTGGTCGCAAAACAACGCACAGATCAAAACGCTAATGAAAAAAGGCTTCAGGATGCTTGCAAAGCTGGCCAATGACCGAGGATTGGGTGTCGATACACTGTATTTTGGAAAGACTGTTTGATTTATTTTGCAACTGCGGGTTTTGTCTCCGGCAGCACTTCGGTTATCCACTTCTTGATCATACGCATATGATCATCATCCTCCGCTTCGATACGAATGGTGATACCTTCCTCAGTAACAGATTTGCGTATAAGGATCCAACCGTATGGGAAGTCAACACGAATACCGTCCATAAGAGTAATATCATATCCTTTGCCTGCTTCACGCACACTATCCAGCCACATGTCACGTTCTTCATATTTACAATACACGCGAATATCGGGAGTGATCACTGTGGCTGGTATTGATGAGTGAATATCCGACAGTTTTTTACCATCGCCAAGGATCTCAGCCATTTTGAGTGCAGCATAAATTCCGTCATCATACCCCAGCTCGCTGAAGAAGAAATGACCGCTTATTTCACCAGCCAAAACAGACCGGTTTTCAAGGAATGTCCTTTTTATGAAAGCGTGGCCGCTTCTTTCTGGTATAGGCTTTCCGCCAAGCTCTGAGACAGAATTTTTCACGATAGAAGATGACTTAATATCATAAACTACGGATTTGGTTATGCTGTTGTCGGAGTTGAAAGCAACATCGGATAATTGGCTGAAATAATGCTTTATCAGTATGACGAGAGTGCTCTCACTGTTGAGTACCTGTCCTTTGTCATCGACAAAAACAATACGGTCCCCGTCACCGTCAAATGCAGCACCGAAATCAGCGCCGGTTTCGATGACCTTATCCTTTAGGTCCTTCAGGTTTTTATAAACAGCCGGATTTGGATCACGGTTTGGAAAAGCTCCGTCAAGCTCACAATAGAGGGGGATCACATTATAACCGAGTACGCGGAATATTAGAGGCGCCAGATTGCCGGCAGCGCCGTTGCAGCAGTCGAGCACTACCTTAAGCGTACCTCCCGGATGGGATTTTGTCGTAAAATCGATATAGGCACCATTCACGTCTGTGCTTTCCATACTCCCGCTGCCTAATGAGTACGAACCTGTGCTAATAATACTTTCGATATGCTTGATTACAGCCGGTGTAACAGGTGAATCCCCGAACATAAGCTTAAAGCCGTTATAGTTTGCCGGGTTATGTGAGGCAGTGACTGTGATGCCACCGTCAACCCGGAGATGCTTTAGCGAAAAATAGAATACAGGGGTTGGGACCATACCTATATCGATAACATTTGTGCCGCTGTCTCTCAAACCTTTTATCAGGTTATCCTTAAGCATTTGGGTCGAGAGTCTGACGTCACCGCCGACTGCTAGTGTTTTGGCAGACATCATTGTTCCTACAGCCCTGCCGATTTCATATGCATTTTTTTCATTCAATTCTTTCGGATAAATACCTCTTATATCACATTCCTTATATATGCTCATGTGGTCACTCCTATATCAAAACGCTGTTTACACTGTTCAAAGAAAGTCAGATAGAGTTCATTATACTTATCAACATTTTCTGTCACAGGTTCTACTGTCTTTGAGAAGGCGATCATACTTTGTGAGGCCTCCTCCAGATTTTTAAAATATGTTTTTGAGGCTGCAAGCATTGCGCTTCCCATTGTTGCATCAACCACCACAGGAACCTTTATAGATCGCCCTAATATACTGGCGCGAATACGCAGCCACTCATCGGATCTGCATGCGCCGCCTGAAGAGCAGATTTCACTTCCTATGCTGCAGCCCATCCTTTCATTAAGATCATATGCCAGTCTTTCTGTATACCCGACTCCCTCCATCAGTGCTGTAAATAGGATCCTTTTGTCAGATATATCGCCTATTATGAATTCACTGGCTGAGCGATCCACAAAAGGATAGCGCTCTCCGGTTCCTGTAAGCGGGTAAATCAATACTCCTGTAGGAGAAAGCTGATCTACGCTTTTATCATACCTGGCAAACTCGTCTTTTTCAAAACGGTTGTTCAGACATCGACCTCCGATATTAGAAGCACCGCCTATCATCCATTTGTCTGTAGGGAGCTTGTGGCAGTAGCTGCTGCCGTTCGGATCTATGACAATACTTTCAGATACGCCTTTGAGGACCATTGTTGTGCCTAAAATAGTTGCCCAGTCTCCCGTGCGGACTGCTCCTGCTGACAGGGCGGACGAATACCCGTCTGTCGCTCCTGCTGTCACGTATGTTGAGGTTGACAAACCAAGTCTCTCAGAAGCATATTCGGATATCTTCCCGATTATTTCACCCGGTGCTGTTATGGCCGGAAGCTTTGACCGATCGAGCCCCAATCCGTCAATAAATTCAGGCCAGCAGTTATCAATAAGATCATATCCGGTTTTTAGTGAGTTGGAGTAATCCGAATATCCGAATTCTCCGCATAACATTCCTGTAATATAATCAGACTGATGTATTATCAGCTTTGCCTTTTCAAAGATTTCTGGTTTATTTCTTCTAATCCACAAAAACTTGGGCAGCGAAAATGATGCATTGAAACGCAGTCCCATTTTATTCTCATGGGCGGAGCCCAATTCTTGCACAGCCCGGGTTTCATTTTCCGACCGCATATCATTGTACATTATACCTGAATACAGAGGTCTGTTGTTTGCATCGATCGGCAAAATCGTACCCGATGTGCCGTCTATGGCAACGGAACGAATATCAGAAGGAACGTGGCCTTTGGATTTTAATTGAAAGACCGTCCGGGTTATTGCTTCGGAGGCTGATTTCCACCATGTATCAGGACTCTGTTCGTAATAACCAGGCATTTCTGCTATGTTCAGTATTTCAAAGGGAACCGAAGCTCCGGCGGCGATATTCCCGCCTTCATCTGAAACGATCGTGCGGACTCCCTGCGTCCCTATATCTATCCCCATAAAAAGCATTACCATTCGTCTCCTTTGTCAGCTCTATTTTTGCGACATCAGGCTTTTGCGGTATTTTTCACTATCCCAGCCCAGTACTGCCGAACAGTCTTTGCTGCTTAGCAGTTCCAACTCCAGACCTATTGACCGGATACAATAATACAGATAGGCGAGGGCAGTCATTGTTTCTTCAAGAGCGACTGCTTCTTTTTTACCGCTGTTGTATATGATATCGCCGCCATCCAATACTATTTTGCTGCAGCCAGATCCGATGGTGAGCTCATTTGCAGTATAGACAAGCTGGTCCGGGTATACCGGGCAGTTGATCATTTGTTCAGCGATATTGCTGGTGTACAGAATTTCCTTCAGCCATTTGTTTGTACTGACATATCCATTTCCTCTCCTTTCGACCGAGCAGGTTGGAAAGCCTGGAAGGCGCAGAGTGACTCTTATTGCGTCGTTTAGTATGTCCATAAGTACGATCGCCTTCCTGGCTGTATCCGCATGAGTGATGACTCCGTGATTTTTCAGGAATATCACGTTAGGTATTGCAGAGTTCGCTTTTTTATAATCCTTTACTGCTTCAATAATGAGTTTCACCAGATCATATCCGGGCATCGCATACTCTACGGCGACAGCTGCAAGCCCGGCTTTTTTTGCGATGTTAAGAGCTATATCCACGCCGCCCTTTGAGCACATCAGAACATTCGTATAGACCGGGTGCAGATGCAGAACAAATTTACCGAGAACTGAGTGGAAGCCTGCTTCGACTGACGGGCGGGCAGCTTTTTCGCCGTTTATCTGCTTTATTGAAGCCATTGCAATGTTCATAGCCTCTTTGTTCAGATCCTTTGAACTGTCGTTTGCAGCTGTATGATATTTTGTTAATTCATCCGAATTGACAACAACAAAGCCTGTATCTTCGGTCATTTCTTTGAGCAAATAGCCGGAGGCCTTGATTGCCATGTATCCATCTTCAAGCTTAGCAGAGGTATTACCTCCGCCTGCCTGCACATAGTCTACTCTGCTGCCTGTTATGTTTGACATACTGACTAGATCCTTTAGAGTTTTATTGGCCACTGCTTTTACCTCTCTTTTTGTATTTATAATAATTTAAGTTTGAAAACGACAAATACATGAATAGCTGAGTTACAATAATGAATTCACTAGAAACCTTGGCGTTTCGCCGTTGAAATACCTTTCTGCTTCATCAAGCACCATTGCCGGACTGTCAGCATAGGATTCCACTGTGTCTCCGCCCTTATGGCAGGTCATTGTCAGATTATCCAGCTTCAGCAGGGGATCGGATGGGTCCATGGGTTCGGTCGGAAACACATCGATAGCAGCTCCCATTATCAGCCTTTCCTTCAGTGCGGTGTAAAGTGCATCCATATCGACTAATGCGGGTCTTGCTGTATTAATGAATACTGCCGTTTTTTTCATTTTTTTGAACTGTTCAATGCCGAGCATCCCTTTTGTTGAATCAGAAACCCTCGCATGCATGGACACGATATCCGACTGTTCAAGCAGTGTATTCAGATCTGTTTGTTTTGCGCCATATTTTTCTATATCACAGCGATCCACATACGGATCATATACAAGCACATGCATCTTGAAGGCTTTCAGCAAACCTACTACTATTCTGGCTATTGTGCCAAAGCCAATTAGTCCTGCAGTCCTGTTCTTAAGCTCGTGTATTTGTCCGAAGTTTGGCGTTTTTTCAAGCCATTTGCCGTCAGTGGACATGCTGGAATGGCACCGGCCTATATTACGGGTTTCAGCCAGTATTAACCCGACTGTCATCTCCGCTACTGCATTTGCGTTATGAGCCGGATTACAGATCACAGGTATACCTTTCTCAGCAGCAGCTGTCAGGTCTATGTTCTCGCTGCCTCCTCGGTTTGATGCTATAATTTTCAACTTGCCGGCACGTCTGATAAGTTCTCTGGGGACCGGCATCATATGCAGCTGCAAAACATCTGCATCTTCAACTTCCTTCAATATTTCCTCCGGAACAGGAAAGCAGTTAGGACCTTCGGTTTCCATCAATTTTATATATGATCGCATTTCGGCTCGGTTCGATGGACCAAAAAAGAAGAATTTTGAATTCGTGTATCGTGAAAAACCGCATATAGCAGCTCTCATCATATCAGGCGTCAATAAAACATCACCTACATTAACAATTTTCATTGTTTATGACCTCCTATGCCGGTATAAATGTTCATAAATGTTTAATATAATAATAAATATAGCACACAAACAAACATCAGTCAACAGGGTAATGCTCTTAGCATTTGACTGATGAAATAGTATTTTGTAATAGTACAAATTGGGGCAGGAACTGCAAAATGTTGTGCAATTATCCTCAATTGTGTATAATTGAAGCAATAACAATGATGCCTATGGAGGATGGTGGAGCTATGCTGAAGGAGGAAAGGCAGAAGCAGATCGTAGATATACTGAGGTCAAAAGGCTTTATCACTGTCGAGGAACTGTGTAGAATGTTCGATGTAACGAACATGACTATACGCAGGGATCTGGACGAACTGGAACGCAAGCAGATGCTTGTGCGCTCACATGGGGGAGCAATGTTGGCTGATAACGATGTACTGGTGGAAAATCCATTTCAGATCCGTATGAAGAGCAACGTTAAAAGCAAGATGGATATAGCAGCAGCAGCAGCGGGAATGTTGTCTGATGGCCAGAAAATATTCATCGGGTCCGGTACTACTACTTTCTGTATGTCACAAAAAATAGATAATTCAAAAAAGCTTATAGTTGTAACAGATGCAGTCAACATAGCTTCTGTGCTCCTGAACAGGTCTTCTGTATCGGTACTCCAGATAGGGGGGGAGGTTCGTTCCAATACATTTTCAGTGACCGGAGCTTTTGCAGAGAGCATGATTCGCAAGTTCAGGTTTAAGAACGCTTACATTGGAGTCACAGGGATCGGTGTCAATGGACAGATTTATGTTGGCAGTGTAGTGCAGCTTGGAATTTATCAGTCGGTCATTGAATCTTCGGATAGTGTAACGATCCTGGCTGACTCAAGGAAATTTGGGATCGAAGATTTTGTAAGCATAGGATCACTTTCTGAAAAGTTCACGCTGATCACAAACAGCAATATACATAAAAGTTTTATAGAAACCTGTAAAAACCTCGGAGCTGGTCTCGTCACTGTATAATTGACTAATCCCAACTACCGGGACATTCTATTCATAATACAGTCTGAATAGGATGTCCTGGTTATAATTCCCAAAGCCTGCCCCGAATAATGTGACTCCGCCTGCGTGGACGGCATTGTCAGGTATTGTTATTCTAAAAGACCACTGCTTTTGCCGAAGCTGCAATTGCCGTAAATTTACATCAGATATCCGCTCTCCGTCAATATATGACCCGGTTTCATCTATCCTCAGTATCTTAAGCAGGCCAAACTGTCCTACCGACAGGCTCCACCATTCTGGTGTATATCTGCCCCTGGTTCCGCCGAAATCTCCAGGACTTGTCCATTGGCCGATCTCGAGGCCATTGAGGACAAACAATATATCAGAAGGCCAGTTGTTGTTTATTCCTGGTGCTTCAGAACCCAACTCAAACGATATTTCGAGCGATAAAGGTTCTTGATCGTTTAGTAGATAATTTGGCACCTTATACTCAATAAAACCTTTTGTGAACCATAAAATCCCGGCATTGACTCTTTCGGGATCAAGAAAATATCTTGGATCGTCAAAATAACCAATGACACTTTCTGTTGTTGCAATACCACATGTTGGAGCAACGTCAAAATCAGTGTAGTGTCCTACGGGCAGTGTAAATTCATGGGTTTTGACAGCTTTCTTCTTTTTTGAGGGAAGGTCTATTTCTATGTAGTCCGTTTCAAGATAGCAGACTTTACTTGTGGAACGGCCTGAATGGATCCTTTTAGACCTGATGAGCCCAGCGTTTTCAAGCTTGCGAACATGCATCGTCAATATTGCGCTGCTAAGTCCGAGTTGTTCGGCCAGATCCTTTATGTTCATTGGTTTATTTGCAAGCATGTCTATGATTTTTATTCTGACACCACTGGATAATGCCTCAAAAACGGGAAGATATTTTTCTGATAACGTTATCTTCAATAATTTAATTTCTCCTTCCGATTAATATAATTATAAACTAGATTGTAAATTATGTAAAGATACAAGCTGTTTGTAATGCCTAATGCTAAATTATTATTGACTTATATGGCTTTTAGCATTATTATATGATTAATATAATAATTAAGCAATAAACAAAAATATTAAGCACTATGAGGTGAAGAAATGAAAAAAGTATTTGTGAAGCTGGATAAGGACTTCAGCATAGGCAATGTAGACAAGAGGATATTTGGATCATTCATTGAACAGTGGGGTCGTTCCGTATATGGCGGCATATTTGAACCTGATCATCCGACTGCTAATGATAAAGGCTTTCGCCAGGATGTGATAGACCTGGTAAAGGAGCTTTCTGTGCCGATAGTCCGTTATCCGGGTGGCAATTTTCTATCTGGATACAACTGGGAGGATGGAATAGGACCAATCGAAAAGAGACCTAAAAGACTCGACCTCGCCTGGGCTTCTGTTGAATCCAACAGGATAGGCACCAATGAGTTTGTTGACTGGGCAAAATATGCAGATACGGATGCTATGATGGCAGTAAATCTTGGTACTAAAGGCCCTGATAGTGCAAGGGCTCTTGTTGAATACTGCAATCATCCGAGTGGTACATACTGGAGTGATCTCAGAAGATCCCACGGGTATGAAAAACCTCATGGAATAAAGACCTGGTGCCTCGGAAATGAAATGGACGGACCGTGGCAGATCTGCAGGAAAACTGCAGAAGAATACGGGCGTATAGCTTCTGAAACAGCTAAAGTCATGAAATGGGTAGATCCTGACATCGAGCTTGTTGCCTGTGGCAGTTCGAACAGCGCAATGCCGACCTTTGCACAGTGGGAAGCAACAACACTGGAGCATACGTATGAACATGTAGACTATATATCACTGCACACATATTATAGAAATGACGAAAAGGGCACCTCCAATTTTCTTGCCCGCTCATTAGATATGGACCACTTTATAAAGTCTGTGGTATCGATATGCGACTATATAAAGGCGAAGACGCGCAGTAAAAAGACAATAAACCTTTCTTTTGATGAATGGAACGTCTGGTACAAAACTGAGATAACCGAAGATATTAGATGGAAAAGTGCACAACCGATAAATGAAAACATATTTAATCTTCAGGATGCATTGGTAGTTGGATGTATGCTAATAACGCTTCTGAAAAATGCCGATCGTGTTAAAATCGCATGTATGGCGCAGCTCGTAAATACAATAGCACCAATTATGACAGCAACAGGCGGCGGTGTCTGGAGAAACACAATATTCTATCCTTACATGCATACATCCATATATGGAAGGGGACAAGTGCTCCAGTCTGCTGTTAAGTCACCTGTGTATGACAGTGAGGATTTCTGCGATGTTCCTTATATTGAAACTGTAACGGTATACAACGAGGAGAAGGACGAGCTTACTATGTTCTGTGTCAACAGGGACCAAGAGGAGAATTTGCTGGTGGAGACAGATCTGAGGGATTTCCCGGAGTATGGCGTTGTCGAGCATATCGTGCTGGAGAATAGTGACATCAATGCTGTGAATACGCTGTCGAACCCGACGAACGTAGTACCGCACAAGGGTGGTAAAACTTCAATCGACAGTGGTAAGGCTATCTCTGTACTCAATAAACTGTCATGGAATGTGATAAGGTTTGCAAAGCAGTAAACCGGCATTAAAAGAGGTTTTCAGATGACAGTATTGTGCGTTTACTGACACAAAACACTTCATTATTGTATGATGAAGAAAATAACCAGATATAGTAGATGATACACCCTGCAAAATAAGGCATAAAATGTGGGGTGTATTTTTTTAGAAATGTTATACTTGTTTCATGATTAGTAATACATGAAGGTAGTGTCAAAGAAGTTAGGTCGAAATCCATTGAGGAATATTGACACTGCGTACATGAATGGAAGGGGAATGTATATGGACAAATTTATGAAACTGCCGGATTACTATCGGTCTCAAAGTCTGATCACCGATCCTGAGGAATATGCACCGCTGTATGAGCATATACCTGACGATGTGTCGGAGATAGTAGACATGATACAAGGATTGTTTCTGCACATCTTCTGGGTACAAAAATATGGTGTGACACTGAATGAGGCTCAATACAAGCATGTACAGTCAAGAAAGGTATCCAGCATACTGGCTGTGATTGAAAGTCTGGACAAATCACCTCTCTCACAGCAAAGGCCTTATGAAAAAAGATTTATAGGAAACTGCAGAGATCATTCTGTTTTTCTCTGCTCCATACTCAGGTCAAAGGGAATACCGGCCCGTGCCCGCTGTGGATTTGGTACATATTTTATCCCTGGTCATTACGAGGATCACTGGATGTGTGAGTACTGGAACAGCAATGAGAACAGGTGGGTAAGTGTTGATCCCCAACTCGACAGGCTGCAGAAGGAAGCATTGAGTATAAGCTTTGATCCTCTCGACATGCCCAAAGGTCAGTTCATAACAGGCTGCGAGGCGTGGAAACTGTGCAGAAGCGGCGCGGCAGACCCCGACAGCTTTGGTATAATGGACATGAAAGGTCTCGACTTTGTGCTGGGCGATTTTATTAGAGACATTGCCTCACTCAATAAGGTGGAGCTGCTCCCATGGGATTGCTGGGGCTTTATGCTAAAGGGTGTAAATGCCCTTTCGGCTAAGGAGTATACACTGCTTGACAAAGCTGCGGAATTGATGTTGGAAGGGAACGAACGGATATATGATATATATGCGTCCTCTCCGGGACTCAAAGCTGCAGGAGCGATTAAAAGCTATGTCCAGGGCGATGCAACAGAATTTGTAATATAGAATAAGGATCGAATAAGAAGCGGCTGTTTCAATGGAGCTACTGCTTACTAATTCATATTAACTGCCGGCTTGGTCAATGCAGATACTGAGGTATGACCTTGCCCGGCAGTTATTATAGGTATTATTTTCTTGGTGATGTCTTGTACAAGAGATCCTTACATATTACCGGAATATTACTCAGTATTTAATCCAGTTTTATGTCTCCCCTCTCTCTGAGCTCACTAAGTATCCTTGTATATGTACTTTCGTCTATCCTGTACTTGAATTTGTAGATCAAGTAGCCGAACAAAATACATATCAGCGGAAGTATAAGCATGGCAGTCTTTAGTATAATAAGGCCTTCCTTTGTGATATCGGCGGCTGATACAGCCTGGCTAATACCTGATATGATAACCGTTGCACCTACGATGCCACTTGCAATTGCATTGCCAATCTTGTTTATGAATGGCTGCAGTGAGAGCGTTACGCTGTCATTGCGCTTGCCGAGCTTCCACTGCCCGTATTCTATCGTGTCGGACAGGAACATCAGCATCAGCAGCTGGATGAAAGCCTGGCCGAGGAAGATCAGTACTCCGGAGGTTCCAATGAAACGCATATCCATCGGTGAGAAGAAAAAGAACACATATCCAACCACAACGAATGCGGTCGCTGCTGCATAGAGTGTCTTTCTGCTGAATTTTTTGCTGAACAACGGAAAGATAATAAGGGCAAGTATTTGTGAGACTCCCAGTACCAATGCAAATATTGAATACATGTTTTCATCACCGTAAGCGTATTTGAAGAAGTACAGACCAAAGCTGGTCGTCGTGGAGTAGCCTATCATAAACAGAGCCATTGAAATTGCTGTGAACAGCAGCTGGTCATTTCTAAAAATTGCTGTGACCATACCTTTCAGTGTCGTCTGCTCTTCTTCCTTGAAGACGCCTTTAAATTCCCTGACACCAAATAGTGTGATGCATTGGCCTCCAATCATTATCAGCGAGATTATTATTGCAAAAACAAAATATGCTTTCTGCATACTTCCAAGGTATGCACCCAGAGCATTCGTGACAGGTACGATACCGACTACCACTGCAAATAGGCCGATGTTGGCACAGATGCGGGCAAAAGCCCCAATTTTTTCACGTTCCTTCTGGTCCATGCTCAAAGAGGGAAGCATTGACCAATAACCTATATCATTTGCTGTAAAGCTGATATCCCAAAGGAGATAGATTATTGTGAACATAATAAGGTAAGGAGCTCCATTAAGGCCGAGATCTGTATACATCATCACGGTGAAAACGCCCGTAAACAAAGCCCCTGCTGCAATCCAAGGCTTAAATTTGCCGAATCGGCTGTTTGTATTATCCACAAACACTCCCATTACCGGGTCATTTACAGCATCAAAGATTCGTGCGACCAGAAGGATCGCTGTGAGCCACCACAGCATATAGTCGGGTAGCTGCAGGATGTCTGTCAGATAGAATAACAGGTACATGCTTACCAGTGAAAAAAGCATGTCTCGTCCAATTGTCCCGAGACCAAAGGTATAGCGGTTGAGAGAAGAAGCGGTGGTTTTCATGGTGCTGCCTCCATTCAATTTTTGGTGTGGAAATGCTTACGATCAGGCTGTATAAAATGTAATTTAATTATATCACCAAAGTGTCTGGGATAAAATGTTTTACAACTTCACTTTGTGCTGATATTAAGGTGATTATGGGAAATAACTCAATTTTTCAAGAAATGGGAGTGATAATGTATCACTGACGTTACATAACTCAGCGATATGAGGAATTATGTATACTGATACAGCCCAAAAGAACGATAATTACTGTCAATAACACCGCATTAGTTGAAAATTTTAACAAAAAAGTTGGATCATCTTACAGAAACACCCCATTAGTTAAAATTTTTAACAAAAAAGTTGGATCGTCTTGGGATGCAGCTGAGTTATCCTTCAGGATCGTCCAATTAATCGATAATATTAGGCAATCATTTAATGTAAGCCTGGACTTTTGCGAAAGGCCTTGAAAAAGATATGGAAATATAACAGAAAGAGTTGAACATGGTTATATACAATATACGTTTCATACCGATAGAGCGCTGAGTGAGATAAGAAAGCTATATGAATCACCTGACTCTTTCCAGTACATACAGATTTGAACCAAAATCGCCCAGCAATCTTGTCTGAGGGTTGTACCATGTGCCCATAAACTGGTTGTTCAGACGGACTCCAGACATAAGCAGGTCTCCATAACCCTCATATTTTTCGACACAGTCTGTGAGACAATAGTGCCTTCCTACAGATCGAAGGAGCAGTCCATCCGGGTTGAGAGCGAATGGCAGCAAATGATTGACCAGTCCACCGAAACGCTTTATGAAGAGGCTTTGCGGTCTGGTGGCCATCACATAGTGTTTATCCGGATCAAGACCGGTCAATGGCAGAAGGTCATATCCTTCACTCGCTTCCGCCTGTGTCTGGAACAAGCCTGCAATGGCCTTATCTCTATCCGGATCGACGCACTGCCAGTGCACCTTGTTGCTTTTTACTGCAGGCAGGCGGTAAAATCTGCCGAACTGGAACGTTCTGCGGTGCTGCTTGTAAAACGCTATCTGACCCTTGATTTCCCGTCTTTCAGCCATCGACAGGTATTTCAGGTCCAGCTCGTATCCAAGGCATCCAAAGCAGGCAGCATTGAAGCGGGTCGTAAGTGGTGTGTCCCTCAGTGTCTGCTGATGCGGAGCGCTCGAAACATGCGCTCCCATAGAAGATAGAGGATATAGGTAAGATAGCCCTTGCTGTATTTTGAGTCTTTCTACAGGGTCTGTATTGTCAGATGCCCATACTTGCGGAGAGTAGCACAGCATTCCCAAATCAAACCGGTTTCCGCCGCTTGAGCAGCTTTCAAGCAGTATGTGGGGACGCGGCCTGAAAATCCTTCCAAGAACGTCATAGAGCCCCAGTATATATCTGTGAAAGAATTCACCCTGATTACTGAGATGAGGAGAAAAGGCATCGCTTATATGGCGGTTCATATCCCATTTAACATAGGTTATGCCTGCTTCATCCAAAATGCTGCCCACTGAATCTACTATATAATCTCTCACCGCCGGGTTGCATAGGTCCAACACAAGCTGATTGCGGCCAATAGTTGGATTCTTTCCGGGGGTTGTAACAGCATATTCAGGGTGATTTCTGTACAGATCACTGTCGGGATTGACCATTTCTGGTTCGAACCAGAGCCCAAAGCCCATTCCGAGACTTTTTATCTTCCCGGCAAAGTGTGCTATGCCCCCTGGCAGCTTTTTTCTGTTGACCGAATAGTCACCAAGGCCGGCTTTATCGCTGTTGCGTTTGCCAAACCAGCCGTCGTCGAGGACAAACAGTTCGACACCCAGGCGCCTGGCTCTTCGTGCCAGCTTAAGCAGCCTGCCCTGGGTGAACTTAAAAAAATGAGCTTCCCAGTTATTTATAAGTACAGGGCGCTCCTTGTTCTTCCAATCCCCTCTTACGATATGATTGTTTATGAAATCATGGAAATTGTGGCTCATGCCGTTATATCCGTCTGAACTGAAGGTCATGACGGCTTCTGGCGTATGGAACAGCTCGCCCTTTTGAAGTGTCCATTCGAAGCAATGCGGGTTTATTCCCTGCATTACCCTGACTGCACCGTGATTGCTCAGTTCCACTGCACCGTAATGGTTGCCGCTGTAAATAAGATTAAAGCCATAGACATTTCCGTGTTCTTCTGATGCTCCATGCTCGGTGAGCAAAAAGCCGGTATTGTGCCGATTGCTGCTGGCGCCGGTGGTGGAGGAATTGATGTAAAGACCATACGCCAGCGGCCTTTCATGACGGTGAGCTTCCTTTATCCAGCCGCCGTCGAATGTAACAAGCCGGAAGCTGCGGTCAGGCAAATCAACCATCATGCTCATCAGGCGGCGTATGACTAATGGTTTTTCGTTGTAGTTCTCCAGAACAGCCCGCCGTGTGATTACATTGACCCTTTCATATACGGTGTAATAGAGCAGCAGCTTGCATTTGTTGGATGTATCCTCCAGTATAAGTTCCAGCGTCTGACATTCGTTCTCCTGACCGCAGGCGGTGGGAAGTGCTTCTATTGGAATATTACCGGGTGATATACTGTAAGACTTATATTGAAAATCGCAGGTAAAGGTGCCGTCAGGCATTTTCATCTCTGCAGGGGAGTGGCGGTAGTCTCCGCGGCCTATACCTGACCATTCAAGACACATATTGTCAAGACAGTAATTCTGGTCAGACTCATCATAACAAACGCTGCTGCCGGTCATTGCAGTCCGTTTCAGCAGCAGTCCATCGACAGACTGCTCCTTTAGTCTGGGACCGTAGTGGATGTGCTCAAGGTGGCCAAAAGGAGTGAGTTTGAACCAGTAGGACGTGTTTTGAGTTGTCATACGGAATATTCCATCGCAATATTCGATCATATTTATATCCTTCCTTAAACAATCTGTACAGATACATTTTCAATTCATGTCATATAGCCATTGTTTGTCAAAGCATGCAAGCAGTACATTCCAATTTCTATCATTTGTGAATGTTATATCAGCCTCTTCATCGTTTTTTACTTACAGTGTGACTCTGTCATTCATGTACTATTTCTGACTCTTTGTGGATTTGTGCCATTTTCAAGTATCACTGCCTCAAAGGGTTCCAGAATACCGCTGAAGGATGATCTGTTATAGCTGGACATGACCATGCTGCCTTCATAATGCGCTTTTTGCGGACGGCTTGAGAAATTCAGAAGTACATTGATTGAATGACCCTCCAGCTCGCGGTTGTATACGAAGAGATGCCTGGTGATCTTCAATGGTTTGAACCGTCCATATATCAATGTTTTGCTGGTGTTTCGCAAAATAATCATTTTCTTATAGAAGCTTCTGATGGAATCGGGATCATTCATTTGTGATGCCATGTTTATTGTCTTGTAGTTGCCGTTAACACCAAGCCAGGGCTTTCCTGCTGTAAAGCCTGCGTTTGGGCTCGTGTCCCATTGTACAGGTGTTCTGGCATTGTCCCTTGACGTTGCCTTTATCATCCTCCAGCGCAGTGAGGCGGGGAAGTGAAGGCGCTTGGCAAGGCGGTAAATATTGTGGGACTCCACATCCTGGATCTTGTTCATTTCGGTGAAATCGAAGTTGGTCATTCCGATCTCCTGACCCTGGTATATGAAAGGTGTTCCGCGCAATGTGAGCAGCAAGGTGCAGAGCAGCTTTGCAGATTGAACGTGGAAATGGCTGTCATTGCCGAAACGTGAAACGCTGCGGGGCTGGTCGTGATTTTCAAGATAGTTGGCATTCCACTCAAGTGCATTCTGCCACTTGGAAATGACTTGTGCGAAGCGGCCTGCATGGAACCTCCGCTTGAACCACTTAACAAAGTATTGGTCAGTTTCCATATGCTCGAAGGAGAAGATCATATCAAGCTCCCGCCGGTTCTCGCCGCAAAGCTGCCTGGCGTCAGCCGGAGCGACGAATACGGTTTCGCCTACTGTGAAGCAGTCGTAGTCGTCAAGCACTTCACGTCTGAGTGTTCTTAAGATCTCATGTGTGCCCTCCTGTGAAAGGTAGTGTTCGCTGCCGGTCAGCACAAGCTTTTTTCTTCCGTTGTCCAGACTGGTTTTGAACAGGATATTTATGACATCGCATCGAAAGCCTGCGATCCCTTTGTCGAGCCAAAAGCGCATAATGTTTTTTATCTCTTCCAATACCTTAGGATTTTGCCAGTTAAGATCGGGCTGCTTTTTTGCGAACAGGTGCAGATAATACTCTCCGCTTTTTTCATCGTATTCCCAGCAATCCTCACCAAAGAAGCTGGTCCAGTTGTTTGGAGGTTTCCCGTTCACACCGGGCTTCCAGATGTAGTAATCACGATATGGGCTTTGCCTGTCACGGCTTTGCTCGAACCAGGGATGTTCGTCAGAGGTATGGTTTATGACAAGATCCATTATGATTTTTATATCCCGTCTGCCGGCCTCAGCTATGAGCCGGTCCATGTCTTGCATAGTGCCATACTCAGCATGAATACCGCAATAGTCGCTGATATCGTAGCCATTATCGGCATTGGGGGAGGGATAGACGGGACTGAGCCATAATATGCCGACGCCCAACTCCAAAAGCTCGTCGAGATGAGCAATTATGCCTGGTATATCTCCGATGCCGTCACCATTCGTATCTTGAAAACTTCGCGGATAAATCTGGTATACTACACGTTCCTGCCACCATTTTACCATGCGGCACCATCCTTTACTGTTAACGGCAGACCTGTCCATAAATTATCCGTACTAACTGCTGTAAAGAGACATTTCTGCCAGATAGCATACATTTACATTATAACATGTTTGCCAGGAACTATGTTGAACACCAGACCCCATTTTCATATAACGAGTCTTTGAACGATGCGTTATAATGAGGCTGATTTATTCTCAGTCAGCTTCCAGCACTTTTGTAATTTCTCAGCCCGAACCTCCAGAATACCATTGTAAAGGCTGTAAATACACCAACTACAACTATTGAGCAGATGAATCCTGTTGGGGACAGCACTCCTGAGAAGAATTGAGTCGGGATCGTTGCCATGATACCGTAGGGGAGAACCAGATAAAACAGTACTTTGAATGCTCCCTTGAACAGGATGCCCGGTATCCTCATGCACAGTGACAACAGTCCTTCCTCGAATCGTTCAATGGAAGCCGACTGTATCACAAAAAACGGGAAAGTTTTAAGTCCGGTTGTGATGATTACACTATCCATGCTGCTGTTCGTCCCCCTTTTTTCTCAATAGCGGCTAAAGCGATATGCTGCCCTATACTATCCTTCATCAGGCAGCTCTACCACCAGGTTCGGGTCATGCTTCCGCTCCATTTTGTGGCGAGCTTTTCTTGTGGCTGTTGAATCGAATATAATGGAAAAATCATAGTTGTCAGGGTACAGCTCTTTTGCAGCGACATGAAGCTTTATCCTTTTATGGTTTACAAGGAGCTTGTGATTTTTGACCTGCACACCAATCTCTCCCTTTTCATTAGCCTTACGGTAAACGATTCCTATCAGCTTCTGCGGGTAAACTATTACGCTGTCACCTATATCAAATCTCATATAGCGAGGGCTATCCGGTGCCTTTTTTGTATCCTGCGGCTTTATCCTTTTAGCTCCAGGATTGTTAGTTGATGCCGGTTCTGAATCGGCGACGTTTAATCCCGATGTCTTCGATATGCTGTCTGGTTCATCTGATTCTTCGGCCAACTGACTGGAAATCAATCTGTCATTATCTGTTCCCAATTTTCCTGAAGTTTCGAAAGTACTGTTTTGGATCAGGCTGCCAGTGAGTTCCGGTATCTTTCTAGATCGACGGCGATGAATTTCTCCGTATGATGCTGCCGCCGCCCTCTTCAGCATGTGCTGCGGCAAGCCGAGACGCTTTGCTATATACAAAGCACAGCTTTCACCTGCCTCACCTATCTCAAGCTTATAAAGTGGCAACAGCGTCCTGCGGTCGAAAGCCATGCGCGCATTTGTCAGTCCGGGAGTGTTTGCAGCAAATTCCTTTATTTCAGGATAATGTGTAGTTGCGACAAATAAGCAATTTTTTGCTGCCAGTTCCTCCAGAATTGCTGTTGCAAGGCCCATCCCCTCAGCCGGATCTGTTCCGGACCCCAGTTCGTCCAGCAGGACCAGTGACTGGTCATCTGCAGTTTTGAGTATCTCAATTATATTAGACATGTGAGAGGAGAAGGTCGAAAGGTTTTCAGTGATGCTCTGACCATCTCCTATATCGCACAGTATATAATTATTCATGGTAAAGAAGCCATCCTCGGCAGGAACATGCAGGCCGCTTTGCGCCATCAGTGACAATAATCCTATGGTCTTGAGTGCTACGGTCTTGCCGCCGGTATTAGGACCTGTTATCACAATTCCTCTCACTTCACTGCCGACCTTAATATCCAATGGTACTATGGTTTCTGAGTTTAGCAGCGGATGACGGCCGCCTGTGACAGATATCCGTCTCTCCGCTTGTACAGGCAGTGGTTTCGCATTCATTGCAATACTCAGCTTCGCTTTTGAAAAAATGAAGTCAAGGGTCTCCATTGCCTCCCTGTTAACGTTGATGAACGGGAGATTTTCCTCGACCTTTGCGGTCAAAGTATAAAGGATGCGCCTGATCTCATTCTCCTCTTCGATATGCAGAAGTCCCATTTCTTCCTGCAGCTTCCTTGCGGCAGAGGGTTCCATAAAGTAAGTGCTCCCCGATTGGGATATGTCTATTACTGTGCCGCTCATACGATTCTTGTACTCTTTTTTGACTGGCAGTGTATAATGGCCGTTTCTGGTTGATACAAAGCTCTCTGAGAACCAGGCTTTATTGTTTCTGAGCAATGAGTCAAGCTTTGCTCGTATTTGATCACCAGCGTTAATGAGCTTTCTTCTGATATCCGTAAGTTTAGCGGAAGCTCTGTCATCTATCTGACTGCCCCGCACTGCTCTGTTGATCTCATCCTCAAGCTCTGTCAGCTCATATATGGAATTACCGAATACAGCCACAACTGCTGCAGATACTTCGGCTTTCTTGAGATAGGCCTTCAGCCTTCTGCAGGCTGTGAGATACTGTGCGATGCTGCCAAGCTGTTCCGGCAGCAGCATAATTCCCTTCCCGAGAGTTGACAACATTTTATCTAAATCGGTCATGGGAGACAGTGGAGGAGTGCCATGCTGTTCCATGATCCTCCTGGCATCTGTGGTTTCACTCAGATGTATCGAAACCTCAGCTTCGGACATATACGGCTCAAGGCTTTTGATTCTTTCTGAAACCTTCTGTGAAACTGCTCGCTCAGCAAGCAAAGCAAGAATTTTGTCAAATTCCAGTGTTATATACATTTTATTGTTCATCGTACTTATTACCTCCTGTAGTTATCCTGTGCTCCGGGTGATTGGAGCAGCAGTCCGCAAAAACTCATGCGAAATAAATCAGGTATTAAAAACCCGTTGTGCGGCATACCTTGCCAATACGGCGGAATGCTTCAGCTGGTCTTCATGGTGGTGTTAGCAGAATTATGCAGACCTTGCCTATTGGATAACCTATCATGTAAGGTATATAGATGGGAGTACGACAGCGGACGGGAGCATGCCTGCGGAGAATAGATAAAAAAGCCCGGCAGGGCATACCCTGTCGGACTTATACAGCCATAATTCCATCTTTAACCGTTTGATTCCAGAATGGGTTATTGAAGCAGTCTATAAGGTAAGCCATTATAGACACACAAAAAATAAAGTAATCACCACTTGCAGATAAAAACAGTCTTATTTACTTAACTGCTTTCCGTTTCGTGTGTCCGTTCAACTGTATTCAGTTGAAAATCACCTTAACAGAACTTACAGACATCAATACCCTTCTTTCATTATTTGATATGAATAAAATAACATATGGATGTATTAAAAGTCAATAAAACAATTATATAAAGCTGCGATATAAAACGAGGCCGGTAAGTTCGTGGTAAACCGTCCCGGCCCGTCTGTTCACTGCTTTTGCTGCTTTTGGTTTATTATGTTGTTTGAATTTAAAAAACCAAGCCTGCTGTTTAAAAACTGTATATGCCTTTCGATGTCTGTCTTCATCACATTGTATGTCTGCTTGGTCTGCTGGTCTTCAGTAGCCTGTGCCATCATTGCATAGCTGCCTTTTGCAGCTTCACATGATGCGATCGCTTTCTGAAGGTCACTTTGTACAGTCAAAATAATCACCTCTTTTCTGCCTCAAAATAGTTTGTCCCTGATAATATTTAAAATACATACTGATATTCAAGTAAAATACTCGATCACAGCATCAGGAAACCTTTTGCTGATCAATTCTGAGATATATCCTTTCATATCCTGGGCTGTATCCTTTGGGTAGACGTACTTGAACCGGCCATATTTTCCCCACTTTACAGACCTGCCGGCTTCATCCATATCAAGCTTGGTATTGGGATAACGCTGCAAAATATATTTTTTTGCAACAGGAGTGAATCTATGCTGTATCAGCTCGAAGGTCACAGGCTGTCCCGACCTTGTAATATCCACATTTTGCTTCAGATTGTCAAAAAGCTCAAGATATTCATTTCGCCAGTTTTCATAAATCATTATCGGAGCAACTATGAAGCCAGTCGGATACCCGGCTTGGGATATTTTTGATGCCGCTGTGATGCGTTCATCAAATGAACCCGTATTATGCTCGAAGTTTTTGATCACATATCTGGAATTGACGCTGACTCTGAATCTGGTATGACCGTTGTGCTTCAGGCAGAGCAGTGTATCGACCATATCAAATTTTGTTACAAGCCTGAGTCTTCCTTTTTCCAGCGTACCAAAAAACTCTATCGTCCTTGCCAGACTTCCGGTTATGTGCTCAAGTGAAAGGGGATCACCTGTACTGGCCACTTCAAAGGTCGTCAGCTCGTTATTGTTCTTTTCGATATGCTTTTTTATTGAATCAAATATTTCGTCAATATTCACATAAACCGTAAGGTATGGCTTGCTGCCCTGAGTAGTCTGGAGGTAACAGTATTCACAGCTTCCCGGACAGTTCGTCATCAGTGGGAATTCGTAATCGGACGAGGGCTTGCACACATCAAAGGAAAGACTTTTCTTTGGACGCACCACAAGTGATTTCTTCGAGGCCGCATATTTTTCCTTTTCGTTTGAACCTGGGATGCTGCGGGATACCTTTTGTATTGTTGTTTTTTGCACGCTAATTCCAAGCTCTGTAAAGTATGCATAAAGCTTTTTTCCTAAGGGATAATCAAGAGCGTTGTCAATGAAAAAAACTCTTTCAGGCATATATTGCTTCATTATCTTCTCCTACCGTTTGATACAATTATTATGATTATAGTTCGGATTAATTATGAGGCTGAGGATAATAAAACGAATACGTATGTTTATGTTTAAATATTATTGTCTGGCCCGTATTGAAGTATAGACAATTCTAAATATTGATAAGTACTATAGCTAACTCATATTAACTGTTGATAAATGAAGCTCCAGCTATTATAATATAAATCGGCAAATTTCTATTTTAGGGAAAAACAACCATAAAAATATTGTACATACACTGGAGTGATTTGACAAATGAGCAGCTGTCTCAGGGATTCAGGAATCGACATCGTTGGCAGTATACCTTGGGGGACACACATATCCCAATTATTGTCAATAAATGAAGAATATTATGATACTGTCATACCTTATCTGAAGGCTGGTTTGCTCAACAATGAAAGATGTATTTGGATTTATGGCGGCAATATCAGCTGCGAAGATGCAAAATCAAGACTGGGAGCCTTTGTTGATGGAATAGACGATTACTTAGCATGCGGCCAGCTGCTGCTTTTATCTAGCAGGGAATGGTATCTTGAGGATAATGTTTTTAGTGAACAACAAACTATAGACAAATGGAAAAAAGCATTGAGAGATGCTCTGAGCAGTGGTTATGACGGTCTCAGAGCGGCAGCTGACGTTACCTGGATCCACGGGGAACGATTCAATGCATTTTACAGATATGAAGCCAGTATCGATAAAATACTATCTGCTATGCCCTGCATCGTAATATGCATCTATAGCTCAGGCAGTGTGGATGCATATGAGATCTTTGAAATAATGAGAAGCCATAGCTATATTATTACCAGGCATGATGATGAACTCAGACTGATAAAAAATGAAGAGCGGTTGGAAAAGGACAGGCAGGATAATGAATACAGGTTCAAATATAGAAAGCTTGTTGAACTGTTGCCGGATGCGCTAGTGATTCATGATGTTAAATCGATATATTTCAGCAATGAGGCAGCAGCTTATATAACAGGGACCAATAACCGCCGGAAGCTAAATGCGATGTCGCTTCTTGATTTTGTTACGAATGAGGACAGAGATGGCTTTAGCATCTTTATCCAAAAGGCATTTATGGACCAACAGGAGCATTATTACAGGTGCAGGCTGAGATACGGAGATGGCGAAGTTAGAGAGGTTGGGATCACAACAACAAGATATGACTATTTTGGGCATAGCTCACTGCTTTCAGTCATAAGGGACGAAACGCCATTTATAAGGATATATGAATTGGAGAGAGAAGTGCAGCATAACAAGAAACTGCTGGACGAGGCAATGGAATATGACAGGATCAAAACTGAGTTTTTGTCGAATATCTCACATGAGTTCAGGACTCCGCTAAATGTAATACTTTCTGCCATACAGCTTATCAAGAGTCAAAAGGACCGCACCAGTGAGAGCATAAAATACAGCAAATACTTTAAATCCATAAAGCAAAATTGTTATCGTTTGCTTAGATTGATTAACAATCTGATCGATATCACCAAGATCGATTCGAACTTCTATGAAATAAAGCTCCAGAATTTTAATATTGTAGAGCTTATAGAGGGAATCGTCATATCAGTTAAAGCTTATGCGGAGAACAAAAAGCTGTCGGTCGATTTCGTTTCCAACACAAGCAGGAAGGTGATGGCGTGTGACCCCGACCAGATAGAGAGGATCATTCTCAATCTGCTTTCCAATGCTATCAAATTCACCCCGATCGGCGGCAGGATAAGTGTTGAGCTTACAGATCAAGGAGATATGGTAAGGATCTCAGTAAAGGACACAGGACTCGGTATTCCTGACGATAAGCTGAAAAAGATATTTGAGAGATTCAGTCAGGTGGATAAATCACTGAGAAAGCAATATGAAGGAAGCGGGATCGGTTTATCCCTTGTAGAAGCGCTTGTGCATAAACATGATGGAGTGATATCTGTCGTGAGCGAGTCGGGCAGGGGAAGTGAATTCATAATAGATCTTCCGTACAGGATCCTGACCAAAGAGGAAGGCGTAACAAATCAAAGATTCTACACCAACAAGCACAGTCGTGTGGAAAGAATTAATGTCGAGTTTTCTGATATATACATATAGTCATATCTAGTTCTATCTGATTTTTTTGTGGACGATTGAGTCGATTGATGTCCCAAATGCCGGTTATGTATGAAAAAGCGGATGGCCTGTTTCGGTCACCCGCCTTAATTATGCTTTTATTGTCCTCCGGAGCGTTTTCTATTGGAGTACTTTTTCCGAAGTGTTTACTACCGGAGCATTTAATACATTCTTTTTTCGGAGCATTTGTTTATCATACCTTAAGTATTGCAGAAGAGTCACCCTGGGGATCCTTGCCGAATTCGTAATCCTTGCCCGGAAGTACCGCATTGAGAACTATGCCAACGATAGCACCGACGGCAAGCCCCGAGAGGCTGATGGTTACATTTGAGAAGCTGAACACTATGGCGCCGGTTTCGCTTCCAAATTTGATTCCTATCGAAAGAACCAGTATCAAAGCTGCGATTATTACATTTCTGCTCTTTGCGAAATCTACCTTGTTTTCAACTACATTACGCACACCGATAGCTGAGATCATACCGTATAGGATCAGTGAAACGCCGCCTATGGTCGCAGCCGGAATGGAGCTGACTAGCGATGCGAATTTTGGTGAGAAGGAGAAGAGTATCGCAAATAATGCTGCGATCCGTATGACCTTTGGATCATACACCTTGGTCAATGCAAGCACACCGGTGTTTTCTCCGTATGTGGTATTGGCAGGGGCACCGAACAGTGAAGCGCCTATGGTTGCCAGTCCATCTCCCAACAGTGTCCTGTGGAGACCCGGATCCTTTATATAGTTTTTGTTAACTGTGGAGCTAATGGCTGATATATCGCCTATGTGCTCGACGATAGTTGCTATAGCAATAGGCATGATCGTAATGATTGAGGTTATGATCAGAGAAGTATCAGGTGCTTTGAAGATCGAGAAAACAGTGTTTTCCATTTTAAAAGGAAGTCCGATCCAGGCTGCTTCATTAACTGCAGTAAAATCAACATTACCTGTAACTGCAGCAACGACATATGAAGCAACTACGCCCAGCAGGATCGGTACGATTTTTATCATGCCCTTGCCCCAGATATTACATACAATAACAACCAGGATAGCAACTAGTGCAATCCACCAGTTGGCATTGCAGTTGCCGATAGCAGAAGAGGAGAGAGTAAGACCAATTGCTATGATGATAGGTCCTGTAACTATTGGCGGGAAATAACGCATGACTCTCTTGGCGTCGAACACCTTAAAGAGGAGAGACAGCACCAGGTAAAGCAGACCTGCGGATGCTACGCCAAGACAGGCATAGGGAAGCAGTTCGGATTCGCCATTTGGTGCGATTGCCCAATAGCCTGCAAGGAATGCAAATGAAGAACCAAGGAATGCAGGCACCTTTCCTTTTGACAATAAGTGGAACAAAAGAGTGCCGAGGCCTGCAAACAGCAGTGTGGCTGAAACACTCAGGCCGGTAAGTGCGGGAACCAGAACAGTAGCTCCGAACATGGCAAACATGTGCTGCAAACCTAACACGACCATTTTTCCATTGCCAAGCTCGCTTGCGTCGTAGATGCCATTGTTGCCGATAGACGTTTTTGTACTCATGATAACCTCTCCTTCATTAAGTTAATTGAATAAGTCCTTTAATTCGAAAGCAATAAAAACAGCCCTACCCATGCAGAGATGGACAAGGCTTTGTCATGTAGTATACCCAATATAATAAATATCTTGTCGACGTCTCTGCATCGAATTTAAAGATACCTTATTTCTTACTGGATTCTATCATATTATCTCTGTGTTGAAAAT
The DNA here is from genome assembly GCA_023418915.1 of Bacillota bacterium. Lineage (GTDB taxonomy): Bacteria > Bacillota > Clostridia > Acetivibrionales > DTU013 > DTU013. Next base: position 16,392 of record JAEZYU010000058.1, on the reverse strand, counting down.
AGATTTTGTCAAAAAAAGAAGAAAAATTTATAATGAGAAAATATAACAAAAAATATAAAAAATTGTTTACATTGATCGAGCTATATGACTATAATGTATTTGGTGGAAATTGGTTTTTTTACATGTTGTGTCTTTAGCATTAACATTGCAATACGCTTATAAACAACATTATTGTACTAGGAGGTGTTAATAATGAACTGGCCGGTCGTAGCAATTTTAGTCTCTTTACTCGCATTGGGTACAGCGGCATGGCTATATACCTGGGTAAAGTCACAGCCATCATCCAATCCTGAGGTCGCCAGGATTGGATCACTCATTAGAAAAGGTGCGAACACCTTTCTTGGAAGGGAATACAGGATATTGGCAATATTTGTGGCTGCGGCCGCAGTACTGATAGTCCTGTTTCTGCCGTCACCCTTCTGGCTTGGTGATATAAACGAAAATATCATGATGGCGGTCTCTTATATCGTTGGCTCCGTTCTGTCTGCTCTTGCGGGTAAGATCGGTATTTTTGTAGCAACGATCGCAAATGTAAAAAGTGCGGAAGCAGCCACCGAGAGTATAAACCGCTCGTTCATGTCCGGTTTCCGCGGTGGTGCTGTAATGGGCATGGCAGTCGTTGGTACCAGTCTGCTGGGAGTGACCGGTGTGCTTGTGCTGACCGGCGATGCCGCATCTGTACTCGGATTCAGTTTTGGAGCCTCATCTCTTGCGCTGTTTGCAAAGGCAGGCGGCGGAATATTTACAAAGACAGCTGATGTCAGTGCGGACCTTGTCGGCAAGGTTGAGCTCGGCATCCCTGAGGATGACCCGCGTAATCCGGCTGTCATAGCGGACAATGTCGGTGATAATGTCGGTGATGTTGCGGGAATGGGCGCTGACCTTTTCGATTCCAATGTCGCTTCGATGGCTGCCGCGATCGTGCTGGCAATGACGTTAGACGGCGGTACCGGTATGAACACGAACATGATCTTATGTTATGCGGCGCTGGGGTTACTCTCTTCAATAATTGGCATTGGTTTTGGCCGTATAGGTAAGAATGGAAATCCAAGTGCAGCATTGAACAAATGTACTTATATAACTACAGCGCTGTTTGCATTATTGACAGCGGGTGCGACATTTATTTTTGGATTCAACTGGCGTTATTGGGGAGCGACTGTTATAGGCCTTTTGGTGGGTACGGTAGTCGGACTTGCATCTGATTATTTTACTAATGACGCCAAAAAGCCCGTTCGGATGGTAGCGAGAGCATCAAGATCAGGCCCGGCATTTACGATACTTTCCGGATTTAGTTATGGGCTGATAAGCGCATTCCCGGCACTGCTCGGAATAGGTATATCATCACTTGCTTCCTATCTGATCTGTGACGGCATCGGTCCTGGTATTACAGATGCTCTGTTTGGCATTGCAATGGCAGCCATAGGCATGCTCTCAATAGTCGGAATGATTATTTCAAACGATGCATACGGTCCGATAGTTGATAATGCAAGAGGTCTTGTTGAAATGGGAGAACTGGGTGAGGATGCGCTGAAAATCACTGATGAACTGGACAGCGCCGGAAATACGGTCAAGGCGATAACAAAGGGCTTTGCTGTAGGAGCGGCAGGACTCACGGTCATAGCACTGCTTGGTGCATATATGTCAGAAGTAAATGCTGCTCTAGCTGAAAAAGGTGTCGATCTGCTCGCGGGATTTGATGTGATGGATCCGGTGGTATTCTTCGGAATGATCGTCGGTGCAGCTATACCGGCAATTTTCTCAGCAATGCTCATTATGGGCGTTGACAGGAATGCTCAGAGGATGGTTGCAGAGATACACCGACAGTTCAATGAGATTCCGGGGCTCAAGGAGGGTAAAAAGGGTGTTGTTCCCGAATATGAAAAATGCATAGACATCGCTACCAGAGGAGCTCTTCGTGAATTGGTACCGGCCGGCCTTGTTGCTATCGCAGCGACACTTGTTGTTGGCTTTATCGGCGGAGTGGGAGCCATCGGCGGATTCCTCGCAGGCAATATATTGAGCGGACTGCTGCTTGCTCTGCTGATGGGTAATGCAGGTGGAACGTGGGACAACGCTAAAAAGTACATCGAAGCAGGAAATGAAGGCGGAAAAGGCTCTGAAGCCCATAAGTCCGCAGTCGTAGGAGATACTGTCGGCGACCCCTTTAAGGATACTGCAGGGCCATCAATAAATACACAGATCACAGTTGTTTCATTGATCTCTTCTCTTACGGCGGGATTATTTGTTTCGATCTCCATATTCGGATAAAAAATTTACGGAATAAAATCCCCTTTGAACCGAAGCATTACAGAAAAAAAAGACATCCCCTTTACTATGAAGGGGATGTCCTTGTGTTTTTACTGATGTAATCAACAGAAGGAGCATAGCCGCTTAAAGCCTTGTTTGTATTCATTTTTATCAGATCTTCACTCAGCTCGACACTCCACTGTGGGGCGCTATGCCCATGAAACATTCACTTTGGATTGTACATCCCTTTGCTTTGCATGTACTTGAAAACTGCTTCACCGTGCTTCTGCTCCTCCTTTTGTATGTGGTTGAGCACATCACGCACTTGTGTGTCCTTGCATTCGAATATAGCAGTATCATATGCTCCTGACACATATTTCTCTGTCATAAGCACATCATTACAAAGACTTTGGTCTGCAGCCATGTTGTTGGAAGAACCACTCCGGGGCCGTATTCCGGCTGACTGTATATTCTGCTGCATTTGTTGTTGGCTGGCACCAGATTGCTGTGATGTACCTTGCTGCATGCCCTGACCGGCCTGCTGGCCTCCGCCTCCGGCCTGCTGACCCATTGACGGCACCTGTCCGCTGAGCAGTTGATTTATGGTATTCAGATGCTCCTGCTCTATAGCCGCATGATTGCTGAATATGTTTTTTAACTGTGGATCTGTCGCCTGCTGTGCATAGTTGCTGTATTTCTCGATACAGATCTCCTCATGCCTTTTCTGATCCTCGAGAAGCATCCTTTCTTTTGTTGTCAAACTTATATTCATATTTTACACCTCCGGTATTAGTATTTTCCAAAGGGTAAAATATATTCCCGGCATTTATGCATGCTGTCTTAGTCGGAGTCCTGAAATGTTCTGTTTTTATCTGAGTCAGGAAGTGCACTGGGGTCTTCAGGCACACTGTTATTATCGATGTCTTGAGGTGTATCGCCTTTGTCAGGCTCTTTGCGTTCGAAGCCGATGATCTCCTTGATCGGTCTCCTTTTATATATGGTTATAAGTATGTTGCGGATGAGCAGGAAGGTGATCGGACCCAGGATCAGCCCGGCAAACCCGATCAGCCTGAGGCCTGTGTACATCGCCAGCAAGGTAAGCAGCGGATATACACCTATCTGCTGACCAACTACTTTTGGTTCGACAATCTGCCGTATAACAAGCACAACGAGATATAGTACGATGACGGAAATTCCCATTTTAATATCACCGGTAATGAAAGAATACAGGGACCATGGTATCAGTATACCTCCTGTACCCAGGACCGGCAGTGCATCAATGACTGCTATCAGGAATGCAAGAAGAAGAGCGTATTCAACACGGATTATGTTAAGACCTATGAATAATTCTGTAAAGGTAATGGTCATCATGATAAGAGCAGCTTTCAGATAACCGAAAATTGCTGAGAATAAGTCGTTTTTTATTGTCAGAATACGGCTTATCCAGCTTTCAGGCAACTGATGCTTCAATACAGTAGATATTTTATCGCGGTCCTTTGTCAAAAAGAATGTTGCCAGTATTGTTATTATTGTGAATATTATAGCCTCAGGCAGTGAAATCGCAGTAATAAAAGCGCCTTTTACAATGGTTTTGCCAAAGCTGGTTATAGTATTTGAAATATCGGTTATTACGCTTCCGAGATTGTCGGTAATCTCTGTTGGCAGCCATTCGATGTACTCCGAGCCCTTTATCATCAGATCAGATATGTGAGAATAAAGCTCTGTAAAGAATCCGGGTGCGGCAATTATAAGCCCTCTGACTTCATCTACCAGCCGCAGCACTATGAGCACGACAAGGGTGATAATTATAGCCAGAAGGAGAAGCAGCAGGATCGGCGCTGATACTTTACGGCTGATTCGCAGCTTATTACTAAACATTTTTATTAACGGCTCCATCAACGAGGAGAGTGCAAACGCTATAAGAAACGGCAGCAGGAAAAAAGCGAGCCTGAAAATCAGAAACACTCCGGCTATCACTGATAAAACCACTAAAGCGAATACACCTATTTTCTTAAGACTATCTTTGTACTTTAGTTTCATCTAAAATCTCCCGCATAGTTTAATAATAGATTATACGAAGATATCCGTCAATCTACTGACAGATATTCTTTATTTTTTATTAAGGTATTCACAAGAAAGAGCGTGAGCTCCGCAAAAAGAATCACAAAACTGAGGTGACAAGTATGGTATTATAATTTATAATATTCTACGGTGTTTTACATAAAATATTTATCGACACCCGTTTTTTTATATTACTACGTTTCCAGGGAGGCACTATGTCTATCACGATGATCTTTCTATTGCTTGGCGGTCTTGGAATGTTTTTGTTCGGCATGAAAATGATGTCGGACGGATTGGAAAAGGCTGCGGGCGATAGGATGAGGCGAGTATTGGAAATACTGACAACCAACCGTTTTTCAGCCGTAGGAGTGGGCGCAGGAGTCACTGCACTGATACAAAGCTCATCTGCAACTACAGTCATGATAGTAGGTTTTGTGAATGCGGGACTGATGTCATTGCTTCAGGCGACCGGGGTCATAATGGGCGCCAATATCGGAACGACCATAACAGCGCAGCTTATTGCATTCAAGCTTTCAGATATTGCTCCGTTTATTCTTTTTGCAGGAATGCTGATGACTGTTTTTATTAAGAAGAAAAAAATATCAAAGTATGGTGAAATTGTTCTTGGCTTCGGTATACTGTTCGTTGGATTGAGTCTTATGTCCGATGCTATGAGGCCCCTGCGTGATAACGAGGCCTTCAGGGATTTTTTTGTCAGCTTTGAAAATCCATTGATAGGTGTTCTGGTTGGCGCAGTTGTCACTGCGGTCATCCAGAGTTCTTCAGCTTCTGTTGGTATCCTGCAGTCTCTTGCTGTGACAGGGTTGCTTGGACTGAATTCAGCAGTTTACGTTATACTGGGACAAAATATAGGAACATGCGCCACTGCAGTTCTTTCAGCTGTCGGTACCAATGCCAATTCAAAACGTACAGCGGGAATACACCTTATGTTTAACATAATAGGTTCGGTTTTTTACCTTGTCCTAATTATGATTTTTCCAAATATTATCGGTTTGGTGGAATCTGTGTCACCGGGAGATATACCAAGACAGATAGCCAATTTCCACACATTGTTCAATATTTCAGTGACTATACTGCTCTTCCCGTTTATGAAAATTATGGTCAGCATAATAACTCGTATCATACCTGAGAAGAAAACTGAACGTGATATGGAAAAAAGGCTTCTGTATCTTGATAAAAGGATCGCTCAGACACCTGCCATAGCGCTCAGGCAGGTATTGAAGGAACTGAACCGTATGGGCACGATTTCAGCAGATAATATGAAACGGTCGCTTGAAGCCTTCTTTGAGGCTGATGAACAGAAAGCAGGCAAGGTACTGGAGGTGGAAAACACCATAGACTATCTTTGTGACAGTATATCCAATTACCTCATTGAATTCAATGCGCTCGATCTGTCAGAAGGTGATATGAAGGTCATGGGCAGTCTTCATCATGTGCTGATCGATCTTGAACGTATAGGTGACCATGCTGAGAATGTAGCAGAGTTTGCATTGATGCTTTCTGAGAGAAGTGTGGACATGTCTCCGGAGGGAAAATCTGAATTGTCTGAGATGGCGGACAAGACAATGGAAACGCTGAATTCGAGCCTGGATGTCTTTAAGGACCGTGATGCGGGTAGGATAAGCATCATCGAGGAACTTGAGCAGGAAGTGGATTATATGAAGAAAGCATATATAGCAAATCATGTGAACAGGCTTCAGGACAAGGCTTGTGATCCGCAGGCCGGTGTATTGTTCACGAATATGATCACGACGCTCGAAAGGGTGTCCGACCATGCGCTAAATATTGCACAATCATTGCAGACTGATTGACAACGGCAGTATTTATCAATCAACCTGAAATGATGTAATGAAAGCAGGAGATGTATGAATAGAATCAAGGATGTCACTGCAGCTGTGATATGTAGAAATGGCAAGATACTTATAGCCAGACGGGCCCCCGGTGAAAATATGGCAGGCGGATGGGAATTCCCGGGGGGCAAGCTGGAAGAGAGCGAAACTCCGGAAGAATGCCTCAGGAGGGAGCTGTTGGAAGAGCTTGGCGTCGTTGCCGATGTGAAGGATTTCTTTTTCGAAAGCGTATATGAATACCACCAGGGAGCAATACGTCTGCTTGCATATTTTACAGATATAGTGGAGGGAAAGATCCGACTCAGCGTTCATGATGATGTGCAGTGGGTCGGAGCCGGTGAGCTGCTGGATTACGATCTGTTGCCAGCCGACATCCCGATTGCACAGAAATTAGCCGAATCCCTTTAGCGTGCAGTCCCGAGGCTGTGTTTACCAATCCTTGATTTCAATTTCGTAATTAAATCAGGTTTTCGAATTACTGTATATGGGTAAAAAGGTGTAAGTGAAGTCAAACTATACTTGCATATATGATTCGGGAGGCTGATGACCATAAATATGGATACTGTGAATTGTGAGAGCGGCAAATTATCTGCTGTAATGGTGATATTCGGAGGCACAGGGGATCTGACCCACCGCAAACTGATCCCTGCTCTGTATAATCTGATTCACGACAGCCTGATGCCCCAGTGCTTCTCAGTGGTATGCATTGGACGCAGGGACATGACGGATGAGCAATATAGGGAACAGATCTTTGAATCTCTAAAAAAATTCTCCAGAAATAAAATTGACGATACATTGTGGGGAAGACTCAGGGAACTGATCCATTACTATAAATTTGATTTTACAGACGAAAGAGGATACAAAGGGCTGAAGGAATATCTCGATGAGGTAGACGGCGGTGCAGGAACGTCAGGAAACAGGATTTTTTATCTGGCCGTTGCCCCCGAATACTTCGAGATGATTGTTCACGGCCTTCATGTCAGCGGCCTATCTTCAAACAGAGGTGATTCCTGGAGCAGATTGATTATAGAAAAGCCATTCGGAAAGGACCTTTCGACTGCCCGAAAGCTGAACAACAAGCTCCTTGAGGTGTTTCCTGAGAATAGTATATACAGGATTGACCATTATCTCGGTAAGGAAATGATACAGAATATCATGGTTTTGAGGTTCTGTAATTCAGTATTTGAATCACTTTGGAGCAGCAAGTACATTGATAATATCCAGATATCTCTGACCGAAAAGAATGGGGTAGGCTCCAGAGGCGGATATTATGAAAGCTCCGGTGCTGTGCGCGACATGGTGCAGAATCATATACTGCAGATACTGTCGCTTGTGGCCATGGAGCCTCCGGTAAACCTTGATACTGATTCCATACGGACAGAAAAGCTAAAGGTTATACAGGCTATAGAGGAATTCACTCCTGAGCTTTTAAGAGACAATGTGGTTTTCGGACAATATGGAACAGGAGTGGTAAACGGGGATGAAGTCCCGGCATACAGGCAAGAGGAAAAGGTGCCCCGGGATTCGTCCACGGAAACTTTTGCGGCGCTAAAGCTGCATATAAACAATTTCAGGTGGGCGGGCACACCATTTTACATCAGAACCGGCAAAAGACTTGCAACAGGTTCTGCGGAAATAGTCGTCCAGTTCAAACCTTTGCCTGATATATTGTATTTCAAATCGGGGCATGTACAGGAGCCTAATCTGCTTGTAATCAGGATACAGCCGAACGTAGGTGTCTTTTTTCAGTTTAATACGAGGAACTTCAGTTCACATAACGAGATAGTTCCATCCAAAATGGACTCAAGCCATATCAGCCCGACTCAGGGCAACACGCCGGAGGCTTATGAACGCCTGATCCATGACATGCTCAGAGGTGATTCCACTCTGTTTTCAAGATGGGATGAGGTCGAAGCATCATGGAGCTTTGCAGACAAGATAATCGGATACAGGGAGCAGAAAAAATCCAGATTTCCCAATTATGCAGCAGGGACTATGGGCCCGATTGCGGCATTCAAGCTGCTGGCTCGTGAAGGCAGGGAATGGTGGGACATCTGACCGGATGTCCCTCAACTCACAATGAAATTTTCAGCCCTCCTGCCCATGCAAACGAAAAATTTTCTACAGTCGAAAAATTTTCTTTGAACGATGCGTTATAAGATAATCCTAAATATACAGCTAAAAATTGCTGCTGATATAATGTTCTGCCGAATAAGCGGCAATGGCACCGTCGGATGCTGCTGTAATGACCTGCCTGAGGAATTTGCTGCGTATATCTCCGGCAGCATACACACCCGGAATGCTTGTAAGCATTTTATCATCAGTGACTATGTATCCATCAGGATCCAAGGACACCTTTTCTTTTACAAGAGATGTGCTGGGATTAAGGCCTATTGCAACAAACAGACCGTCAACTTCAAGTGTTTTTGTACTGTCTGTCTTAAGGTTCTTCACTCTGATGCCTTCGACGCCGAATTGACCTATGAGTTCGTCAACTACACAGTCCCATATAAATTCAATCTTCTTATTGTTGAATAATTCTTTCTGAAGTATTTTTGATGCTCGCAGTTTATCTCTCCTGTGGATCACATAGACCCTGGGACAGAATCTTGACAAATACAGCGCATCTTCAGCTGCTGTATCACCGCCTCCAACTACAGCAACTGTGCGATCTCTGAATAGAGCACCGTCGCATATTGCACAGTATGAAACTCCTGAACCTCTGAAGAGGTCTTCCTTTGAAAGGCCCAATGTTTTTGGCGCGGCACCCATGCATAGTATGACCGCCTTGGAATGATAAGTGTTATTTTCGGTTTTGACAACCTTAATATCTGTATCGAGTGTGAGATCTGTTACAGTGTCAAATGTTACGACAGCCCCGAATTTTCTTGCCTGTTTCTCCATTTTCAATGCGAGATCAGGTCCTCCTATAGGTTCCTCGAAACCCGGGTAGTTTTCCATTGATAATGTTGTTGCCATCTGACCCCCTGCTGTCATTCTTTCCAGCACTAGCGTATCAAGGCCTGCCCTTGCGCTGTAAAGGGCAGCCGTATAGCCGGCGGGACCTCCGCCTATTATTATTACATCGTGCATGAGGATACTCCTTTTTGTTACAAATGATCATGCTATTACTATACCCATATGCATGTTATTTGTAACAAACCAGAAAGGATTGGGACAGGTGGTATGATATGCAACGAGGCGATAGATATCCCCCACTTCATTACGTATTTTCAGCCATTCAGGCTGAAAAACGCTTAATGGCGGGTACTGATTTGCCTTTCAGACGGCAGATGTCATACACTGAGAGTTTCACAGACAATACAGTTCTTACCCTTGTGCTTTCCTTCGTACAGCCTGCGGTCAGCTTCAAGAATGACATCCTGATACATATAGTAGTTTTCACTCTGACAGACGCCGATAGTAAGAGTAACCTTTAATTTGTTTCCGTTATAATCGAAGTCCTTATTCGCTGCATGCCTGTGTATCCTTTCGATGCATGTCATGACGCCGCTAATTGAGGATCTGTTGAACAGAATCAGTATTTCGTCTCCTCCCCATCTTGATACATAATCGGTGGCACGAACATTGTCTTTTATGATCTGTACAATACTTTTTAGCACCATATCGCCGCAATCATGTCCATAGGTGTCGTTGATACGCTTGAAATCATCTACATCTGCTATTGCTATCACAAATTCCTGGTCATAATTCTTCTTGACCTCCAGTGCAGCTTCGAGCCGAAGCTTCATGGCTCTTCTGTTCAGCAGTTGTGTGAGCGAATCCATGTAAGCCATTTCTGTGAGATGGTAATTCTGCAATGCCAGTTTTTCCCTGTCGGATCTTATATACAAAAAGAATATGATCAGCATGATACCGACCATCGCAAAGGCTATGAAAGAATTGAAAATAAAAATGAAATCAAGGGAGCTCTGACTTGGGAATATGCGAATCAGCGATAAATCGATATTTTTAGGAAGAAATCTGATCCCGAACAACAGGGCAAAGGCAAAGCCTATCATGACAAAAGCGTGAAATTTGTTTGATCTGGTTATATAAACCAGATTAAAGCTGGCAAACAGTGAACATATAATGAACAGTTCGAATCCATTATCCGCACCCACGACTATTGCCGCAAAAAGAGCATGCAAGCATACCTCATAGAATGCGAAGTTCAGTATAGATGGGTTATTGCGCGGCAAGAAAATAAGAAGCATTACAACGTAATAGATGGTACTGAACATATTGAATATTGACATAAAGGTACTGCCAACACTCCTGAAATAGAAAATGTAAAAAAAGTGTACGAGTATCATGCCGCAGATCAGCATATAATACAGCGTGAGCTTTTTCCTTGCAGGGTCAAAATTGTCCAGGTACTTCATTAACATTGCAAAACCAGCATTCTTTATAAATAATACTCTGTCGAAATTTAGTTTTACGACAGCAAACTTATTTTATATCAATATTCCAAATAATTCAATATGTATGTTGTATTTTGTTTATGTATTTTTCATATGATATCAAAGGAAGAACAGTTTACGCCATGAATTCCGGTTATTTTCCGTAACTGCTGCTGCTGTTATAAGTTCCCAGAATTATGAAATTTGTAATGGATGAGCTTGCATTCCTTGTTAAGACGCAAATTACTGGTATCAGGACAGATACGTAATAGTCGCCTGACAATCTGGTATTATGGCCAAACTCTGTGCGGATCGACTCCGTAAACCTGAACGACCTCAAGCTCAGTGCTGTTGGCGATATCCTTTGGAGTAACGATCATGCCTCCGTCGCTGTCGAGATCATAACCGTGGTAGTAGTAAGCCTGCCAGATAAGATGAGAGCAGTGGGTGCCGGTTATTTTATCCCTGTCTGCGGATTTTGGGCTGAAAATACCCACAGTCAAATCGTAGGGGATATCATACAGCAGATCGACAGCGGTCAGTGCAGCGGCCTTCATATCATCATATGTGGCACCTTTTGGTCTTAATAATATAAAGTTGGGATAGTTTGGCCATTTGCTGATGTCCTGTATGGAAGAGTTCATCCCAAGCACTACCGACTCAAGGGTTTTACCGTCGTCAGCATCGACCACCATAGCTGAGTGGCCGTTGCGCCACCCATAAGTATGTGAGGATTTTGTCACCAGGATATATCCCTCATGGAGCGGCGCCATTTGTGTACCGTTTATATAATTGCCCTCTTCATCGACGATTGATTCTTCTCTTGAGATAGGGCTGTTTTTCTCACATATAAACTCGATAGTTTTATAAAAATCCTCCTGAAAACGCAGGATCCGGTGCTGCCAGTCAGGAAAAAGCTCTTTGATCTCATCCACTGCCGATCTTCCCAGACCTGTCTGGTAATACAGTGTCAAATAGTCCTCATCTGTAAATGAAGCATTTGATAGAATCTGCTCGAGGTCTATCCTAGGGTAATCCGGATATATATGGGCATATGGTTCTGTGAGAGTCATTGAAACAAAGAGCACACATGCAATGACTGCTGCAATTATGATCAAAATTAGTAATATACGCAGGATATGCATTTTCATTTATTTGGCCTTTCCTGTGACATCACCGCTGTGTTTCGTTATATTGCACGACATGCCGGCTTTCCCTTAGAGTTCTGTTCCTGTTAAATGACGCTCTTACCAGCAGTAAAGCTTTCTTATAAAAATATCTTAGCTTTGCGGCAGGACAGAACAGCCTTGAGAGCAATATAGCTATGTTTTGATATAACCAGGACCCGGATGCTCTGCTGAGAAATTTCGCAACAGGCAGACCAAGCCTGAACTGACTCAAATATATCAGCGAGTACCAATAGTTGATCCTCATATCGCTGTTCTTCTGTCCCCAGTATGTTTTATAGGCTTCCCTCATTGGAACACCTGGACCTGATTCCGATATTTTCACATCTGTTCCGCTGCTTTCTGCGATTGTTATTATATCTGTGCCGGGAAAGAAATTAAGCCCGTGCAGCTGCAGTTCAAAAGGCTTTTCCAGTTTAGTGCAGAGTTCGAATGTCTGCTTGATGTCTTCTTCATTCTCAAATGGATGACGGAGAATAAAATCATATACGACCTGCGGCACCCTGTTTCTGCTTAGTGTCTTGGCTGCCTGCAGAATATCAGTCTGGGACTCGCTTCGGTGGAATACATCACTTCGGATACGGGGTGAGCCGCTCTGAATTCCCATGACCACTTTGTATAAGCCTGCTTCGACTAACCTGGAAATGGTGTGATCACTACACCTGAGAGGATGTCCCCATATCTCAAAAGGCAGGCCTATGCGTGTTTTATATATGCTGGAGAAATCATCTGTCCATGTACTGTCGTCCGGGAATATTTCATCCCAGAAATGAATAACCCTCAAATCTCTTATGTATGTCAAAGCCTCCTCCAACTCACTGATGATATTGGGAACGCTTCTGAAGCGGACATATCTGCCGCATCCTTTGTACAGTCTCTTGAGATTTATTGATGAACAATATGAGCACATGTACGGACAGCCCCTTGAAGCAGACAGTTCATAGCTGATGGAACCGGTCATGGGATCGCCATAGGTGATTTGTCCATTATCAATATAATACTTATTGTTTGAGTTGAATAATGGATATCCGAGTGTGTCCAGATCACTACACAGAGGTCTTAAATCATTGACCACGGTTTTACCGCCTCTTGAGTGGTCTTTGTATACCAGGTTTGCGATACCTTGATGGCTGTTGTGCTCTGATACTGCATCCGCCAGTTCCACCACGGCCTCCTCGCACTCCCCGCGCAGTACAAAATCGGCGTATGTCAGGCTTTTTTCAGGAAACATTGAAGCATAAACACCGCCCCATACGATCGGTATGTCAAAATGCTTCCTTAAAAAGCTGTTTACAGTTATAACCGATTCCATGTAAAGTGAGGACATTACACTCAAACCTATCAAACCTGGCTCAAGCTTCTTCACAAGATCCTTGATAAGCAGTAGCTCCTTGCTGTTGACAGGGTCAGGTCTCTTGCTGTTAAAGTGTTTCAAGAACAAAATAAAGACCTTATGTCCTGCTCTGACGAGGGATTTCTCCAGATACCTTACACCAAGCGCTTTTTTATTATAGAATGCTATCAGTAAGATGGACTTTTTCTCCATGCCGCTTTCCTCCGTTGCTGCCTTGAGTGAGCATATTTGTTAATTACTTCATCTATTCACTTATATTGTCCTGTGCAAAAAAATACATACTTTAATTGAGAGATATTCAGAGAAACTGACAATATGTTAGTTTAAGGCTGCTGCCTTACTTTGAGGCTGCTGCCCTTATTCCGGGGCTGCCGCCCTTACTCCGGGCTGCCGTGTTAAGTGAAAAACTACAATATATGTGGTTTACATAAAGGTAAGAGAAGTGAACTGTTAAAATTTGCAGATAATGGGAAAGAAAATTGGTAAAAACTGATTTTTGTCTATGAATTATTTTACATAATGCGGTTATAAGCTGAGTTATCACAAATAAGTCGGAAGATATTCAGTGTTGTGTTACCATTACTTGCATTTTTCACCATTATGATTATGATTTCATATTCTATACGATGAGAGATTATTTACAGCCCGAGATACAAAGGTGAGCAGCAAGCCTTGCTTGCGACCAGCCTTGTGAACTGCATTATCACTAAAATCCATTTGGATGTGGCGGGCTGGAAAAAAGTGAAGAAGCTGGAGGAATAGGAGGCATATATCAGGAGTAACATGAGAGGTATAGTCCCCTACAAGGAGCGTGAGGACGCTAAACTGCTGTCGCCGCCCGAGGGAGTGGAGTATCGAAACCTTGCCACCATGGAGAGGAATGTGAACATATTCGCAAAGAGGATGAAAGGCGGAAAGAGTTGGAGCCTCCGTGGAGCCTCCAACCTATCGAAGATGATCACCCTGAAGATGGGAGAAAACTTCAATGACAAAATAGCGGCACTCGTATCTGGCAAGCTGTCAGAAAGGCTTACAGAGCGTTTTGAAGAGGTCATAAAAGCAGTAAAAACATCTGTCAGGAAGACTGTTAGGAAAGCAACATACACAATGCATCAAGGAAAGATACCATTCACAGACAGCAAGGTAACAAACGGAAGGAAGGCAATACGGAAAATGGTTGATTTGAAACCTTTCAGCTAAACAGCGTACAGGTGAGGTGAAGAGGGACTTGCTTTTTTAGCTGATATCTGAGGCGAAGTATTATCAGTACATAGATGGACAGAGTCTGCTGTGCTACACTGAAATGTCGAGGATGAAGAGAAACAGGAATTTGCTTCTTCCCTTCACCCCTCGGATTCGCATAACGAGGTTTCAATAAGCGGACTGGACAAAAATTCAAGTATGGGACTAATTTTTCAAAATAAAGGTGAATTTCTTGTGAATAAACGAGTAAAACACCGGATTATGTTGACTAAAACGTCCCAAACTCGCATTTTTGTCCATTGCAAGCAGTTTATATTGCCAGACTACAATAACACTGCTGATGTAAGAAAAATTCTCTACAAACGGGATTTTTTCTTTGAAATATGTGTTATAACGATGAAAGGATGGTTCGTATAACGAGGAAAAGGATGTCACATAACGAGGTGTCAATAAGCGAATAACCGAGGTTTCAATAAGCGAGCTGGACAAAAAATCAAGTATAGGACGAATTTTTCAAAATAAAGGTGAATTTCTTGTGAATAAACGAGTAAAACACTGGATTATGTTGACTAAAACGTCCTATACCTGCATTTTTGTCCATTGCAAGCAGTTTATATTGCCAGACGACAATAATACTGCTGATGTAAGAAAAATTTTCTACAAACGAAACATTTTTTCTTTGAAATATGTGTTATAACGAGGAAAAGGATGGTTCGTATAACGAGGAAAAGGATGTCACATAACGAGGTGTCAATAAGCGAATAACCGAGGTATCAATAAGCGAGCTGGACAAAAATTCAAGTATAGGACGAATTTTTCAAAATAAAGGTGAATTTCTTGTGAATAAACGAGTAAAACACCGGATTACGTTGACCAAAATGTCCTATACCTGCATTTTTGTCAATTGCAAGCAGTTTATATTGCCAGACTACAATAAAGCTGCTGATGTAAGAAAAATTCTCTACAAACGAAACATTTTTTCTTTGAAATGCGTGTCATAACGAGGCGAAGGATGGTTCGTATAACCGAGGAAAAGGATGTCACATAACGAGGTGTCAATAAGCGAATAACCGAGGTATCAATAAGCGAGCTGGACAAAAATTCAAGTATAGGACAAATTTTTCTAAATTAAGGTGAATTTCTTGGGAATAAACGAGTAAAACACTGGATTATGTTGACCAAAACGTCCTATACCCGCATTTTTGTCCATTGCAAACAGCTTATATTGACAGACTACAATAACTCTGCTGATGTAAGAAAAATTCTCTACAAACGAAATATTTTTTCTTTGAAATATGTGTTATAGCGATGAAAGGATGGTTCGTATAACGAGGAAAAGGATGTCACATAACGAGGTGCCAATAAGCGAATAACCGGGGTTTCAATAAGCGAGCTGGACAAAAATTCAAGTATAGGACGAATTTTCTTAATAAAGGTGAATTTCTTGGGAATAAACGAGTAAAACACCGGATTATGTTGACCAAAATGTCCTATACCTGCATTTTTGTCCATTGCAAACAGCTTATATTGACAGACTACAATAACTCTGCTGATGTAAGACAAATGATCCAATAAAAAGGAGTGGCGGGAAAACAAATGGCAGAGCATATTAATAAAACGGCTTCATCTGATCAGATGATAAATATCACTTCACAGGTCAGGCAGGATGTCCGGGAAAGCGGGGTCACAGACGGGGTGGTTGTGGTTTTCGTTCCTCATACGTCAGCAGGCGTCACTATTAATGAGAATGCAGACCTGATGTAGTATAATGAGAATACAGACCCTGTTGTAGTATATAGAACGGAATAGACAAACGGGGTTCGAATATACAGACTACAAGGTGAATGAGAAATTTGCCAACGTTTACTTGACACAAACACGGGTATTTGGTTACATTGACACTGTGTAGAAATGCTGGTATACTTTACCTTAAAATGATTACCATCCTGATATAAAAGGTGTATCAATGTTAATGAAGCATATATTCCGTAAGTTGAATGTTTTTATTGCGATTTTCGGATTTTTATTTACGATCATATATTACATAGATTTTGGAGATGCGCTAT
>JAEZYU010000056.1 GCA_023418915.1 Bacillota bacterium | reverse complement strand
AGGTGAATTTCTTGTGAATAAACGAGTAATATACCAGATTATGTTGACTAAAACGTCCTATACCTGCATTTTTGTCCATTGCAAGCAGCTTATATTGCCAGACGACAATAACGCTGCTGATGTAAGAAAAATTTTCCGACAAACGAGATTTTTTCTTGAAATATGAGTAATAGCGAGGTAAAGGATGTCACATAACGAGGTGTCAATAGGCGAACTGGACAAAAATTCAAGTATAGGACGAATTTTTCAAAATAAAGGTGAGTTTCTTGTGAATAAACGAGTAAAACACCGGATTATGTTGACTAAAACGTCCTATACCCGCATTTTTGTCCATTGCAAGCAGCTTATATTGCCAGACGACAATAACACTGCTGATGTAAGAAAAAATTTTCTACAAACGGAATTTTTTCTTTGAAATATCTGGTATAACGAGGTAAAGGATGTCGCATAACGAGGTATCAATAAGCGAACTGGACAAAAATTCAAGTATGGGACTAATTTTTCAAAATAAAGGTGAATTTCTTGAGAATAAACGAGTAATATACCAGATTATGTTGACTAAAACGTCCTATACCCGCATTTTTGTCCATTGCAAGCAGCTTATATTGCCAGACGACAATAACGCTGCTGATGTAAGAAAAATTTTCCGACAAACGAGATTTTTTCTTGAAATATGAGTAATAGCGAGGTGAAGGATGTCGCATAACGAGGTATCAATAAGCGAACTGGACAAAAATTCAAGTATGGGACTAATTTTTCAAAATAAAGGTGAATTTCTTGAGAATAAACGAGTAAAACACCGGATTATGTTGACTAAACGTCCCAAACTCGCATTTTTGTCCATTGCAAGCAGCTTATATTGCCAGACTACAATAACACTGCTGATGTAAGAAAAATGATCCAATAAAAAGGAGTGGAGGGAAAACAAATGGCAGAGCATATTATTAAAACGGCTTCATCTGATCAGATGCTAAATATCACCTCACAGGTCAGGCAGGATGTCCAGGAAAGCGGGGTCACAGACGGAGTGGTTGTGGTTTTCGTTCCTCATACGACAGCAGGTGTCACTATTAATGAGAATGCAGACCCTGATGTAGTATATGACTTGCTTGATACATTCCGCAGGGTATATCCTGAAAGCAGAACCTACCGGCATATGGAGGGGAACTCACATGCTCATGCCAAAGCGTCCATGATCGGTTCTTCCTGTACTGTAATAATAGAAGACGGCCAAATGAAGCTTGGCACCTGGCAAGGTATATATTTCTGTGAATTTGACGGGCCAAGGACCAGGAAGTTTTACGTGAAGATAATATCGTGAAGATAATACCGTGAAGATAATACCGTGAAGATAGTATCGTGAAGGTAATAACGTGATGATAATATAGGGATGAGGTGGCAGGATGATATTCTATTTCTCAGGGACGGGCAACTCCTATTACATTGCACGCAAGACGGCGGATCTGCTTGGGGAAAGACTTGTTTCAATCGCTGCTGAGATGAACAGTTCCAAACAGGAGTATACGTATAAATTGTCTGATGACGAAGCAATTGGTTTTGTGTTTCCCGTTTATGCATGGGCACCGCCAAGAATCGCCGTAGAATTTATTGAAAGGCTGAGGCTTACTGACAATCATTCCAGATATGTCTATGCAGTTGCTGTATGCGGGGACGAAGCTGGAAATGCAGTTAAGCAGTTGGAAAGGAGCCTCTGTAGGGCTGGATTCAAACTGGATAGTGCATTCTCTGTCACGATGCCGAATAACTATGTAATTCTTTTTGACGTGGACTCCAAGGAATTGGAACGAAGAAAACTTGCAGGCGCAGAAAAAGTGATCGAAAAAATTGCCAAAACGGTATCTGATCAAAAATCAGGCGTTTTTGACGTGTTTAAGGGAAGCTTGGCTGGGCTTAAAACAACGCTCATTGGTTCATTGTTCAACAGGTTTGCCACCGGAACCAGAGCATTTTATGCAGATGACAAATGTACAGGCTGTGGTATTTGTGAAAAAATTTGCAGCCTTGGCAACATTACTGTCAAGGGAAGGCCAAAATGGGGAAGCAACTGTACTCAATGCCTGGCATGTTTGCATTACTGTCATGAAAAGGCTATTCAATATGGGAAAGGCACCAGAAACAAGGGCAGATATGTCAATCCTAATGTAGAGATAAAGGAAATGCTAAAGAGGTAAAAATCAGCAGTATCGTAGATGAAAGAGGATTGTTATGAAGAAAAAGAAGGGCACATATGAATTGATGAAGGAAATCAGAAAAAGCTGGGACATCAATCCAAGGACCAGAATACAGGAAAATGAAACTAAAAACAAGAAGAAACGAAGACAGGAAGAGAAGAAAATAGTACAGGATGAGGCATAGCAAGGAGATAGATGTCCCCACTTCTTTGAACAATGCATTATAACGAGGTAAGAAACTTTTCTACAAATAAAAATTTTCTTTGAACGATGCGCTATAACGGGGCTTGATTTGGCAATACCATTTAATGTGTGAGATGAGGACGAGTGGCAGGTAACAATAGACTTTCCGGTGCAGCTTGATTTGGCAATACCATTTAATGTGTGAGATGAGGGCCATGACAGAATGATAATGGGAGTTATTATGATAATAAATGCTGTGATCAAGGGATATGATTTTGAATTCGAAACTTCAGCAAGCTTATTCTCACCAAGGCAGATCGATGCAGGAACGATGGCCATGCTGTCCTTAGTTGAATTCGAACAGGGATGGAAGGTGCTTGACCTTGGCTGTGGATATGGAGTTGTGGGTATCACCGCAGCAAGGTTCACAGACCCGGCAAATATATATATGGTCGATATTGAGCCAGAAGCTGTTTTGTTGTCCGGGAAAAATGCTCTTAGAAACAAAGTGGAGGGTGTGAACATACAAAGGAGCGATGGCTTTGAGGGACTGAATGAAGCCGGTTTCGACTGTATTTTATCAAATCCGCCCTATCATACCAATTTTGCTGTTGCTAAAAAATTTATTGAAAAAGGTTTCAACCGTCTCAAGCTTGGCGGCAAAATGTATATGGTAACAAAGCGTAAGGATTGGTATAAAAACAAGATGATTTCGGTTTTTGGCGGTGTACGGATACATGAAATCAACGGTTACTATGTGTTTGAGGCAGAAAGAAGAAATATTGGTTTTGCGGCCAAAAATAGAGTAAAGCATTGATTGTAAGGAGTAACCTTGTTAAGCCGAATGAATTATTTCCTGAAATGAGGAAACTTAAGTGTAGTTATTTACTTCTTAGCAGACTGCAGATCCCCATGATGACATCCTTGATCCGAAAGAGCTCGCTTTCCTTGTTCCTCATGCGCCAGAGAATCTTATAACGGGAAAACCAGTATTCCAGCTTTACGGCCAGCTCGGCCGGGCTGAATATGAGGCTGACTGTGGACTGGCCAAGGAATTTCTTTTTTAGTACCAGCAGAAGCGCCTGAAATAGCTCAAGACCTTCTGCTGCACAAACAAATTCCGTTACATCGGATTTCCTGTTATCATATATATGTTGCTGCAAGGATGATATTTCATCTTTGAGCTGACCGATCCTGTCATAGGCAGCTTTTGCTGTTGTGTCGCTGTAATTTAGCAGTTTTTCGCTGATATGACCAGGGCTTCCATAAGACCCTGCATCGTACCCGGCTGAGGCATAATACCAGAGGACTACATCATACCAATCCATTACCGGCTGTTGTGAAAGCTGTCGGACCAGGCTGATGAGCTTTCCTGATGCATCACCGTATTCCATTTTTGATATTTCTTCATCTGTCGGCTGTCCCTGCCGTCCTGTGTTCCACGAAAGTCCCGCTCCGTATACGACCAATGGGATGGAACCAGCCAGAAGGTTAATATGGCCGAAGTCGCCCCAGTCAGTGTTCAGCATTCCGGCGGCATTATATTTTTGGGCATATCCGGTGAGTATATCGATGTTTTTCGCAGCAATATCGAAATCGTTCAGTAATTTGTTCCAACCATGTACACCAGGACAAACATACTGCCGCAGTCCGGATTCGGATATTTGTCTGAAGCCGTCTTCGGCCGCTTCGGGTGAATAGTCCCAGTTAAGGATTGTGACGTTTTGAGGTATATCATTGATGATTTCCGGATATTTAAGCAGTATATCGCCCCACATCATTACTTTCTTTTTATGATTTTTCATGTGCTCTGTCAGACTTCTGACAAAGAAAAGGTATAGCTTGCCTTTGCCTATCTCCTCTGCCAGTGCGCTGTTTTTACCCCGTCCCAGGTCAAAGGTCTCATCACAGCATATATTGAATTTGTCGGAGGAAAAGAGCGGGATGTATTCATCGATCATTTCCCTGACGAATCCTAAGCTTTGCGGGTCGCTTGCATCAAGAGTGTAATGCGCCATCCTGTCAGTCCAAAGGAACGGTTTCTCCGGTATATCCTCATACTCGTTCAGGTGACTGAAGGATTTCGATATCAAAGCATGATAAAGATGTCCGAAGGTCGACAGTGAAGGGACGAGTTCAACGCATCTTTTTTTGCAGTATTCATCAAGTATAAGTATTTCTTCGGCTGTCAGAGGGTCAGAATCGATCCATATCTCACTGTGCCGGTGAAACGCAAATGAATGCTCTATATAGAGCTGAAGCTGGTTTAGCTTGTAAAAGGACAACCTGTCTGCCAGCTCCTTCAGAGTTTCAAGCGTCGGAACCTTTCCCCGTGTCGTGTCATGATAGAAGCCTCTGTTTTCCAAGCATGGCTGATCCTCTATTTCCAGACAGGGAATAGAAGAAGCAAAGCTGCGAATAAGCTGTCTGAGGGTCTGTATGCCGTAATAGAGGCCGCTTGTGCCACTGCCCCTTATTATGATCGTTTTTTCGTTTGAGGTCAGTTTGTAGGACTGATGAGTTGAGCCTAATGATTTGGCATCGCTGCTTGAACCGGTGCCGCCGGAAACTTTTTTACCTGCAGAGGCAGAGGCATGAGTGTCGGTTTCGCCTGATTTTTCAAGTATTATCAGTCCTGCCGACATATCTGCCGTTTCGAGAGAGCGCGTATGCTTTCCTTTTGTTATTGCCAGCTTTAACCCGGTTTTTGATGCTATTTCACTCTGAAGTACCACAGCTGCTTCGAAGTCTGTGTAATCACAGGAGATGTCGAGGAAAATCTCAGTCATTCCGCTTATGTGGAATATACCTTGAGACTCGGTGATTTTTTGGGGATAAGGGATCAGTATCATACCGGACCTCCAATATATCAGTTAAGTATATGTTATATTTTTGCAATACCGGACGTCAAGGATTTTTATTATTTACAAAGATACATATAGCAATACGATAAACACAGGACGGCTGCGGCGCATGCAATCTCTACCAAGCTTATGAAAATAATGCAATAGAAGAAGAGGAGGCGGAGACAGCGGCCTTTGAATCCTTTAGCATAAGTCAAAAAATGTACAATGAGAATAAGAACGTTGTCCCCCCGTGGTCTGACATTTGAGAAATCAGCTATGAAGCCGGTCGAGTTCCTCTTGTATGATTTTTTTATCGATCCTCTTAAAAAGGATACTGACTTGCCCGAGCAAGGTTCCAGCCGGGATATCAGCAGGTTTCCAGTCAGAGTGCTCGATTGAAAGAATATTTCTTATCTTTTGGGATGAGAAGGGGAGGAAGGGCTCAAGCAGTATTGACAGATTTGCTATGATTTGTACGCATGTATTCATTGTGTTGCTGCATTTTTCATTATCGCTTTTTACTGTGATCCAGGGCTGCTGCTCATCAAAGTATTTATTGGCTTTGCGGACATATGCAAAAATCGTTTCCAGAGCACCCTTGAAACAGCCCTGCTCAATGAGACTTCCGACAACAGGGTAGAGAGCATGCACGGCTTTGATCATCTCTGTATCTGCTTTCAATTCAATTTCTGGTCTGTCAAAAGTGTATACAGGAACTGACCCGTCATAGAATTTTTGTATGAATACCAGGCTTCGGTTTACCAGATTGCCGTATGCTCCGAGTAATTCACCGTTATGACTGTTGATGAATTCCGTCCATGTAAAGTCGGTATCTCTTTGCTCTGGACCATTGGCTGTGAGAAAATATCGGATGGAGTCAGGATCATACCGGCTCAGTAATTCCATCACCCAAATTGCCCAATTACCGCTTGTTGATATCTTTCGGCCTTCCAGTGTGAGGTATTCGCTTGATATGATCTCGTCTGGCAGCTTCAGCTCAATATCGGTTCTTCCTATAAGCAGGGAGGGAAGTATAATGGTATGGAAGGGAATGTTATCCTTGCCGTGAACGTAATATTGCCGGCTTGTATTCCAGAATTCATGAAAGTCAATATTTTTCTGTTCGCACAGTGAGTGACAGCAGGACACATATCCCAGGACATTCTCAGCCCAGATATAGATTTTCTTTTTTTCATAGCCTTTCCTTGGCACGTCTATGCCCCAGTCGAGATCTCTGGTGAGGCTTCTGTCCCTAAGACCTTCTCCGATATATCTCTTTGACATTTCGTATGCATTTTTGCGCCAGCTTTTATGCATTCCAATATAGCTGTCGAGTTCCTTTCTCATTTTTGTCACAGCGAGGTAGAGGTGAACTGCGGGCTTGTGTTCCGGCGTGCTGCCGCATACCGTACATTCAGCCTCCAGAAGGTTTTCGGGCTCAAGTACGCTCCCGCAGGATTCACACTGATCGCCGCGGGCATTTTCACCGCAATGGGGACAGATGCCTCTTACAAAGCGGTCAGGCAGAAACTGTCCGCAGGTATTGCAGTACGCCTGCTGATTAGTTTTTTCATACACATATCCGCCAGCATATAGTTTTATATGAAAGTCTTTCACGAAAGCTTTATGTTCTTCAGATGAAGTCTTTGAATACAGGTCATATGAAAACCCGAGCTGTTTAAAGCATTGAGTGAATTCTTTGTGATATTCTCCGCTGATCTGCAAAGGAGTTTTATTTTCCTGTCTGGCCCTGATGGCCACCGGTGTGCCGTGGCAGTCGCTGCCGGATACGAAAAACACTGCGTCGCCCTTTGCTCTGTGATATCTAGCCAGTATATCACCCGGTAATAATGCTGCTATATGCCCTATATGCAGTGAACCGTTTGCATATGGCCAGGCATTTCCTATCAAAATGTTCATATAATACACTTTCCTTTCTTTATTGATGCTGTACAGCCTGATTGCCAACCAAAATAAAAAGCCCTCACCTCCAGGATATCATCCTGGGGACGAGAGCATTATGCTTCGCGTTACCACCCCGGTTCGCCGATGCTTCACAGCTGCGGCCTCAGCAGGAACTTATACAAGTTTGACGACTGTATGCCATTCCCCGGCGCTGTATCGGGCGCATCCGTCGCATGCTAAAGGGCCTGTCAGCCGGTTCGCTGCGAAAAGCTCAGAGACCATCTTCAGTCATCTGCTCCATGCTCCCTCTCAGCCTGGGCGACAAACCCGAGGAGCCTCTCTGTATTGTCATCGATGACTTACTCTTCTCTTCATTGCATTTACCATATACTGTATTGTTCCATTTATAGTAATATTATTGCTGACAAAAGTCAAGGAAAACATTCATTAGTTGGTATGAGGAGATCGTAAATAGGACGGGTATCATTTTCTCTCGGGTTTTTGTCCCATACTGTAATTTCTGTCTAATTCACACCAATGGACAGCGGACCAGTACAGCTCTTGTATAGATTACAGTAAAGGAGACTTGCGGTTATGAAAGGAGACAAATGAGAGTATAGGAGGGAAATGAGGAAACGGGTGGTTTGATTTTTATGGCAGCTTTGATATAATTCCCTTGGTAAGGGTACTTAGCCGGCAAGTAAGGTGAAGATAGTGCGTTCAATGAGAATAGTGCGAAGCCTTGATGCAGAAAATAGCATGACAATGGATTTTTGGGAGGTTAATCACTAGTGGTAAAAAGGGTACATATAGACATTAGGAATTATGCAATTAATATACTGGTCGTTATACTGTTGTCGTTTATTACGTCTGTTATAGGGATTCTGTTATCTGATGTGGTTGACATGATCAATATAAGCAGATATACAGCAGTACCACGTTTGCTTTTGTTGAATATGCTGCCGCTGACGCTATTCATGCTCCTGATCTATCATATCAGCTCACGTCACTGGGTATCATTTTGTCTGGGCGGTGGTCTGTACATTATAATGCATATAATCAATCGTTTTATGATGGAGCTCAGGGAGGAACCATTTACACCGGCCGATATACTGCTGGGAACAGAAGCAGCCGCAGTCGTACGCATAACTGAGCTGCCCTTCGACAGAATAACTATATTGAGCCTTGCGTTCTGGCTCCTCATCAGTGCGGTGCTATTCATATTTTTCAGGTCGGAGAAGCTGAAATGGCCTGTAAGAATAGCAGGCTCTGCTGCCGCAATAACACTGTTTGCACTGTCATATACCGGAATATACAAGGATACGGCTCTGTATGACAGCTTCAAGGTGACGGGGTCTATTTATTCCAGGGTGAATCTTTACAAATCCCGCGGATTCATATACTCGTTCCTGGTACGCACCGGGACATACCGATCCATAAAGCCAGACGGTTATGACAAGGTAGCGGCACAGCAGGCACTGTCTAATTATGACAGCCCAACCTGGCCTGTAAGCAGTGTAAAGATGCCCCACATAATAGCGGTGATGGGTGAGGCGTTTTATGATATCGACAGGATCCCGGGGATCGAATTTAATGAGGGGTATGACCCTCTCTCCAACTTCAATCGGATAAAGGAATATGCGTTTTCCGGCAGGATCGTTACCAACGTGTTCGGAGGCGGGACGGCAAACACGGAATTTTCGTTTCTGACCGGGCATTCCATGCCGATAATGCCGGAGTTGACCAGTCCATATTCATATTATATAAGGCGTGATACTTTTTCGCTGGCCAGGGTGCTCAAAAAGCACGGGTATGCTGCGATGGCGTTCCATCCCGGTGATTCATGGTTTTATAACAGAGTGAATGTCTATGATTTTTTCGGTTTTGACAATATTTATTTCAAGAATGATATAGATCTGGACAAGGTGGAGATTAACCATGGGTATATATCAGACAGGGATACTGCCGAGTTTATATTGGAGAAATTCAAAGAGCATCTTGACAAAGAGCCACAAAGGCCGTTTTTCCAGTTTGTGGTCGACATAGACAACCATGGTCCCTACTCAAAGAAGGATCTTGGTTACCCGCAGATATTGAAGAAATCTGACAAGCTTGATGAATCCACATATAATATCCTGAACAATTATCTGTATGGTCTGATGCGCTGTGACAATGCTCTTGGCTGGCTTGTCGATTCTATAATGGAGTCTGAGGAGCCGATCGTATTCCTTTATTTCGCAGATCACCTGCCGTATCTCGGGGAAAACGATATAGGCTACAAAACGCTTGGCTTTGATATTGACCCGGATGGAGCGCTGGAGGAATACCTTAACAAGTATGAGACGCCTTACTTTATATTGACTAATAAAAAGGCTGAAGGGCTGTTGCTGGAAAACGGAATATCTGTGAAAAGGGGCAAGGGGCCTCAGATCAGCTCTAACTACCTTGGCGTTGAGCTGTTGAGAGCGGCAGGCATCAATGGGGGCAGCTATTTCAACTATCTGTCGCTGCTTGAGGATGAACTGCCTGTAATCACAAGCCGTTTCTTCAAGGAAAGAGATAGCTTCACAGACAAGCCATCGAAAAAGACTAAGGATATGATAGAGACATACAGCAAATTACAGTACTATATGCTGATGGACAGGGAAGCGGCCGCACAGTAAGGGAAGCGTGATCGTGAGGGAAAATGTATGGATGGATTTGCAGAATTTGAGAAGCGTTTCAATAAGTACACTAAAGTGGAAGAGGAAAAGAGAAGACAGGCAAATGTATTTAGCAACTTGCGGCTTGTTTCGTTTTTGCTGGGAGCTGCGCTGAGTGTTTTTCTCTTTATAAGAGCCGGTGCTCTTGCCGGATCACTTGCAATACTGGTTTCTCTTTCTGTATTCATATATTTGATAGTCCACCACAGCAGACTGTCACATGAACAGGCGAGGCTCAAATGCAGGGCGGAGGTAAACCGCATGTATATGGAAAGGCTTCGCTCAGGGTGGACAAAGTTCAGCGACTGCGGAGAGGATTTTGAAGATCAGCAGCATCCTTATGTAAACGACCTTGACATTTTCGGTCCTAAGTCACTGTACCAATGGATAAGCACCGCGAATACCTGTTACGGCAGAAATGCACTTGAAGGGCTGCTTTCCGGTCCGGATAAAACCCTCGGCTCTTTACGAAACAGGCAGAGTGCCGTAAAGGAGCTGATACTTAAGCTTGATTTCTGTCAAGAACTGCAAAGCGAAGGCATGCTGGCAAAGGATGTTTCAAACGACCCTGAAAAACTGATTCAGTATACTGAACTAAAATCAAGCCGCCTGAAGGACAAGCGGCTGATCAATCTGTTTTATATAATGCCTTTTCTTACGATATTATCATTTGTACTTTGGTCACTTGGAGCTCCTGTTCCGATGTTTGTGCCGGTATTGCTGCTTACCTTTCAGATGGCAATGTTTGCCGCAGGCTTCAAAAAGAATACAGAGACGGTAAATGCTGTGTATGGAATGAGAAAGCATCTGGGGGCTTATACAAATCTCCTTGCCTGTATAGAAAATGAGGATTTTCAAGATGGATACCTAGATAAGCTGAAAAGGCAGCTTTTTGCTGAAGGCGGAGCCTCATCCGCATCACTCAAAAGGCTTGAGGGTATCGCAAATGCTGTGGATTTAAAGTACAGCACGGTATTGTACTTTTTACTCAACATAATACTCCTGTGGGATTATCACTGTGCATTTGCTATGGATGAATGGAAGGAGCAGTACGGCAGGCACATAAGAAAATGGCTTGAGACTGTCGGAGAAATGGAAGCGCTGTCAAGTCTGGCAGTGATAGGGCATTTGCATCCCGAATGGGCATTTCCGGCAATTTGTGAAACCGGGTTAAAATTTGACGCAATTATGGTCGGCCATCCGCTGATACTTGAAAAAGAATGTGTCAGGAACGATTTCATGCTCAAAAAAGGCGCATGTGTGATAACCGGCTCAAACATGTCAGGCAAGACGACGCTGCTTAGAACGGTAGGCATCAATCTTGTGCTTGCATATGCCGGTGCGCCCGTATTTGCGAAAAGGCTTGAATGCGGCATAATGGATATATTTACCTCTATGCGTGTGCATGATGATCTCAATGGAGGAATTTCCACCTTTTATGCCGAACTGCTCAGAGTGAAAATGATCATAGATTATTCTCATAAGAAGCAGCCGATGATATACCTGATAGATGAGATATTCATGGGTACCAATTCCCGTGACAGGATAACAGGCGCCAGAAGTGTACTTAGAAATCTAAGCAGGGAGTGGATTTTAGGACTGATATCTACTCATGACTTTGAGTTGTGCGAGCTTGAGCAGGATGAACGTGTGAGTATCAAGAATTATCACTTTACGGAGAAATATGTCAATAATGAAATCAGGTTCGACTATAAGCTGCGGTCAGGCAGAAGCATGACGACCAATGCAAAGTACCTGATGAAAATGGTAGGCATTGATCTGGATGGATAAAATATCGGGTGCAGAAGCTTGAAAATTAACAGGGAGGCGAAAACAATGCAGGGCTTGAATTCTAATGAAAGTTTGCTTAACGGAGTAAGTTTGTTTAAAAATGCAACAATCCGTATAAAACGGGAAAAGACTATTTATTTTGACCCTTACAGAGTCGAAGGGTATACGAGGGATGCAGACATCATATTCATATCACACAGCCACAGTGATCATCTTTCGCCAGATGACATAAACAAGCTGGTATGTGAACAAACAATATTGGTTGCGCCTGAGAGCTGCTATGATCAGCTTGTAGAAGCGGGATACACTAATATATTAACTGTTATGCCGTCTGAAAGCTATGAGGTATGCGGAGTTAGATTCAAGACAGTGCCAATGTACAATATCGGCAAAAGGTTCCACGGCAAGGAAAACAATTGGGTCGGATATATTGTTTACATTGATGGTGCAGCATACTACTTTGCAGGGGACACGGATATCATACCTGAAATGAAGGAAATAAGTGCTGACGCAGCGTTTCTTCCTGCCGGAGGCACCTATACAATGACGGCAAAGGAGGCGGCGGAGGCAGCGGGAATAATAGCGCCGAAGGTCGCTGTCCCGATGCATTATGCGGATGTTGCAGGTACAATGGAGGATGGTGAAATTTTCATCAGGGAGCTGGATAATTCAATCAAGGGTGTTCTTCTCAAGTGATGGTTTATCGAATTTTTTCTTTTGAACGATGCGTTATAATAGAATCAACAAATATCGCTCGGGGGGTATAAGAAATGTTGAAAATGTTTCCGAGGACCGATGTAAGCGGAATCTCCCTGTCAAGAATGATCATAGGGACCAACTGGATGCTTGGCTGGAGTCACAGGAGCCCTGCCGCAGACAGCCTAATTAAATCATCCAACTCTACAAAGGAGGCCATGTTCCCCCTGCTGGGAAAGTTTCTCGGGCACGGTGTGGATACTGTTATGGGACCTATAAGCACAGAGCCGCTGATGCTCGATGCTATCAGGTACGCTCAGGATATCACAGGCAAGCGTATGATTATGATAGACACACCGATAATAAATGTTAAAAACGATGTAATATCAAGGAAGCAAGCCTATGAGACGATAAAACGAAGCGCCGAAGCAGGATCACACTTCTGCCTGCTGCACCACTCCAGCGTAGAACAGCTGGTAAGAAAGGATTCGGAGACAATAGAAAGGCTGGATGAGTATACAAAAATGATCAGGGAGCAGGGCATGATACCGGGTCTTTCAGCTCATATGCCTGAGTTGATCATATATTCAGACGCAAACGGGTATGATGTGGAAACATATATCCAGATATATAACTGCATGGGATTCCTGATGCAGGTCGAGGTAGAATACATTGCAAAGGTCATTCATAATGCAAAAAAACCGGTAATGACCATCAAGCCGATGGCTGCCGGCAGAGTGACACCATACGTCGGGCTAAGCTTCGTCTGGAATACCATAAGGCCGTGCGATCTGGTTGCTGTCGGATGTATGACGGAGCTGGAAGCCGAGGAGGACATGGAAATATCGCTAGCGGCTATAGAGCACAGATTTCCGGAAATCGGGCCGAGGTCAAGTCCAAACCCGGATCAGGCAGCTTTTTCAAATAAATAACGACGCGTTATAACAGGTATTGTAGAAGCATCTCATTATGCAGTCTCGTCATATGACAAACTATCGAAAAGGGAGGTTTCTTATGGGTAATGAACTGAATGATCGTCTTTGGCACCGAAAGGGAAGCAGGAAGGTAACATTTTTGAGGAAGGACGGAACACCGGTTAGGAATCAGTCGATAACAGTCAGACAAACCCGTCACGGTTTTTTGTTCGGCTGCACTGAATTCAGTGCAATACCCTATGCGAACGGAGAATTGCAGGGCAGCGAAAAGGAATTGACCCAAGAGAGGTTTAGATTATTTTTCGAACTGTTCAATTATGCTACACTTCCGTTCTATTGGGGACGATTTGAGCCTGTAAGGGGCAATCCGGACACAGTGAGAACCAAAAAGGCCTCACAGTGGCTGATTGACCATGGTGTTACTCTCAAAGGTCACCCGCTCTGCTGGCATACTGCGACTGCTCCATGGCTCATGGACCTGAGCAACAAGGATATCCTTGCGGTACAGCTGAACAGGATACGCCGTGATGTAACAAATTTTACAGGCATCGTAGATTTATGGGATGTCATCAATGAAGTGGTCATTATGCCGATCTTCAACAAATATGACAACGGCATCACGCGGCTATGTAAGGAGCTTGGCCGCATACGTACAGTAAGAGAGATGTTCCAGGCTGCAAAGAAGGCAAATCCGGATGCTGTGCTGCTCATAAATGATTTTGAAACCTCCGAGGCTTACGACATCCTGATAGAAGGCTGCCTGGAGGCAGGGATACCTATCGATGCCATCGGTATACAGTCTCACATGCACCAGGGTTACTGGGGAGTGGAAAAAACGCAGGAGATATTGGAACGGTATTCCAGATTCAAGCTGCCCCTCCACTTCACAGAAAACACTCTTGTTTCAGGTAAAATAATGCCTCCGGAAATAGTAGATCTCAATGATTATGTTGTGGATGAGTGGCCATCAACGCCTGACGGTCTTGAAAGACAGGCGTGTGAATTGGAGACACATTACAGGACTTTGTTTGAAGATCCTAACATCGAATCGATCACCTGGTGGGGCTTTATCGACGGGGGCTGGCTGAAGGCGCCGTCCGGCTTGATAACAGCCGACAGTAAGCCGAAGCCTGCGTACGAAGCGCTGCGCCGCCTCATTAAGGATGAGTGGTGGACAAAGCCGGCAGACCTGGTAACTGATGAGACCGGAGCTGTCAATATCAGCGGCTTTATCGGTGAATACGAAGCTGATGTAAGAGGCGAAGCAATAAAGATCTACATCGGTAAGGACTCAAAACCCTGTGAAGTCACTATA
Organism: Bacillota bacterium; assembly: GCA_023418915.1. Classification (GTDB taxonomy): domain Bacteria; phylum Bacillota; class Clostridia; order Acetivibrionales; family DTU013; genus DTU013. The sequence goes on along the minus strand of JAEZYU010000056.1, from coordinate 16,791 downwards.
TAGCGTTGTGCGTTATTCATGCTTTTGCCGGAATATATGCGTAGATAGTAGGGATGCTGCATCAAGCTTTGCAGCATCCCTGATAGTTCCATTTTATATCGAGACAGTATAAGTGTTATGCTTACGAGAGAAGCTTGTTTGCGTTGCCAAAAAGGACAGCCCTTCGCTCTTCTTCTGTCAGGTCCAGCGCCAGGAATCTCTCCAACTCCTCTTTGTGATCCCACATCGGATAATCCGAGCCGAAAAGCATTTTATCCACTCCATGTTTCCGTATCATATCGACTGCACGTTCCGGTTTGATGAATTCCAGCGTGCTGGAGGTATCCATGTATAGATTTTTGCCAATGAGGTATTTACATGACAGATCCCACATACGGTAACCGCCAAAATGGGCTGCTATGACGGTGAGCCCCGGAAATCTGTCTAGTATCCGGGCCAGCCTGACGGGACTGGATGAATCCACGTTCTGATCACCCATATGTACCAGCACTGGCAACTTGCCCTCCACAGCTTCATAGACATGCATCATATCTTCATCATCAATTGAAAAGTGCTGGAATTCGGGGTGCAGCTTCACTCCCTTCAGCCCGAGGCTGATTATCCTTTCTACTTCAGCTCCTGCATCCCGCAGTCCCGGATGCAGTGTTGCGAACCCTACGAATTCAGAATGAGCTGTCTGGACGCTTGAAACATAATTATTTATTGCTTTCACCTGCTCAACAGTCGTAGCGGAGGAGTGTATTACATATCTGCTCACATTTATATTGCGTCCGCTTTCGAGCAGACCATCCACTGTACCATTGCGCCTCATTTTGACACCATAGTATTTTCCTATTGAATCAACAGCTTTTTCTGCGATCTTCTCAGGGAAAATATGGGCATGCATGTCTATAATGTCGTACCTGTTATCCTTTTCCACGCACATTACCTTCTTTAATCTGTATATTCAGGGTCGGATCACCTTCACACAAGGAGATAAAACCATTGGTACAATTATACCACTTTATATTGATTGAGAATATGTATTATGGCGGAGAGGTATTTCCTTATCGTTGACTAATAATGCATTTTATTCTATTGTATTTTTGTCAGGTATTTAATATATTACGATGATTTTTAAAGTGTATTTGTTTTTGACGCAGATTATATGGAGGTATTTTATGAGCAGAATAGGATCTGAAATATGCAAACTCAGAAAGGAAGCGGGGCTGACACAGAAACAGCTTGCGAGGATGGTAGGTGTTTCCGAGGGCTTTATTGATGAGGTGGAAAGCGGCAAAAGGGTGATGAAAAGCGATCTCATATCCCGGGTGTCCAAAGCACTGCGCCAGGAAGCAGGTAAGCTCGAGCTGTTTGACGAAGACGAAATAAGAAGCAGGCCTGAGCCTGACAAAACTGTTAAAAAGGTGATAGAGAAGCCTGTGAAGGAAATATGGACAGATGCGTTGGCAGGAGTCATCATGACTGTGCCTGTATATGAGTATGATATGGAGAAGTTGATTGCATCCAGACAGCTGCCCATCATCGGCAACAAGGTGGAAGGCTTCCCAAAGGACAGGGTCTTTTACCTCAGGATACAGGATAACAGCATGTCGGGGTTCAGGATAATGCAGGGTGATCTGGCGCTTGCTTTAAGGACAGGCGAAGCAGAGAAGGATACGATATGTCTTGTCGACTATAAGGGCATTAAAATGATACGTCAGGTCAAAAGATTAGACAGGAATAGACTGCTGCTGGTAGGCAACAGCGGAAAATTGATTACCGAAACAGTATCGGAAAATGAAGTCAAGGTGATAGCGCAGCTCATCAGACTCGAGATCAATTTGTGACAGTGTTATTATGCCGACAAAGACTATTCCTCGATCAGGATAGTTCTGGCGGGTGAAGCTTCTGTGCCTTTCATCCTGATCGGCAGCGCTGCAAGTTTATACTTGCCTTCCTTTACATCAGACAGTCTGAGACCCTCGAGTATGATGATGCCCGCTCCTAACAGAGTCTTGTGGGTCTCATGGCCGGGTTGGGCTCTTTCGATTCCGAGAGAATCGATACCTACTCCTTTTATGCCAATCGTTTTCAGATATGATGCGGCTGTTTTGTCTACATACACAAAACCAGGATCAAAGCCTTCAAAGAAGGAGTTCCTTGTTTTGAGCAATATGAAAGTACCAGGCTGTATATCAAGTTTCTTAAGATCGTCGGCGGTTATCCTTTCTCTGAGGGATGTCAGGTCATATACATGGCACTGAGTATAAAGCTTGTTGATGTCTACCGATTCAAAAGTGCTGCCTCCCTCGATCATATGCAGCGGTGCGTCTATATGAGTACCGGTATGAAGATTCATGCTTATGACACTTTCATATGCAGATCCTGTAATATGATCACGGACAATAGTGATCACAGGCTTTTTCCCAGCATCGTTGCCATATACGGGTATGTTTTCGTCAACTGTCATGGAGATATCATATATTTTCATGGTATACCTCTTTCTTGATTTGAACATAATGCTACTATAACGAGACTATAATATCAGGCATTACAAGATAAAAGCATGGTTTATCTGTAATAATATTACCCATTATTCCGAAAAAGAAACATACTTTGAGAAACCACGTAATATGAATATGAACGTAAAGTTTTGGCGTAATATAGATGTATGTGACGATGTAACGATGCACTTTGTGCTGTATCATTACATTTGATAAAATATTAACTCTATTTTTATTGCCGCTGCCCATTAAAACTGATAGAATATATGGTTGGTACATGATAGCAGCGAAGGATTACTGAGGAGAGGGTTCTTTACTGTATTGGGGAAAGAGGCTTTTACATATGTCATTGAATATGAAAAACACAAAATCGGACGAGCAGACAAAATCGACATTATCTGGTGCAGCTGACTCTGCCGGCCTTGTAAACGGCTTTGTCAGATTAATTAACGATATAGTAAAGCGCACAAAAGAATTTTTAAAGCCTGTCAACGAATTTCTGGGTAGCAATGAGAAAATCCGCAGGATAAAAGCATCTAAAATTTGCAGGGCTCTTTGCGGTTTTGCCTCTGAGTATTGGCTCCTACTCTTTTTCATTTTGATTATCGCTTATCTTGAGCTTCTATATAGGTTATGGATATTCAAGGAAGTATCATTTGACTATTTCTTCGCGTTCATTTTTGCTATGTCGGGTGGGACTGCCCTTTACATATTTACAATTCTTTTCCCGCTTAAAAGGTTGAGGATGCTTGCGATAACAGCGTCTTTTATAGTAACGCTCGTATATGGAGTGCAGCTGATATATTTCTGCATTTTCCGTACACCTCTCTCACTTATTTCCATAGGTGCTGCCGGCGATGTGATGCAGTTCTGGGATATAGTGGTTGAGGCTGTCGTGAAAAACATTTTAGCCTTATTGCTGCTGTTTATACCGTTTTTATTTCTTGTGCTGTTCAGAAAGAGACTGTCGTTTTCTGAAAGAAAGCCAATTGAATTGAGCTTTGTTCTGGCTTTTTGTGTAATGAGCTATTCCTGTTCAGTAGCATGTGTAGCTCTAACCGGCGATAGCCCAACGTCTCAGAATACATTATATTTTGACGCATTTTCTCCCGAGCTTTCTGTAAACAAATTAGGTGTGTTTACAACAGTGCGTCTCGATGTCGAAAGGCTTGCGACAGGGGCCCTGCAGGAGGTCATTTCAGATGGATTGCTGGCAAAAATGGGGCCGGATGAGGAAAATACCGGTGGCTGGAATGATGGAACGGATAATGCTGAGGATGCTGCAAATCAGGGAGCCATTTCAAATGAGGTGCCGGGAGATATGCATCCTGGCAATGACGGCACGACTTTACCCGGAGGAATATCCGGAACTGATGGTGAATCATCGGACAGCGATGATGATCCTACAGATGAGAATGAACCTGTTGAACTTATAAAACCTTTCAATACCATGGATATCGACTTTGACGCACTGATGACATCCGGAGAAGACGATCCGCTGTACCAAATGCACAAATACTTCTCCAGTACGGAGCCAACTCCCACCAATGAATATACCGGGATGTTCAAAGGCTGCAATCTGATCATGTTAACTGCTGAGGGTTTCTCTCCCTATGTTGTGAGTCCCGAGCTGACACCGACATTGTATGAGATGATAAATGGGGGCTTCGTATTCAGGAATTTTTACAATCCCATATGGTGGGTTAGCACTTCGGACGGCGAGTATGTTGCATGCACAGGCCTGATCCCGAAAGGCGGAGTCTGGAGCATGTACAAGTCAGGCAGCAATTATATGCCGTTCGCAATGGGAAATCAGCTAAGGGCTCTCGGTTATCTGACAAAAGCTTATCATAACCACACTTATACCTACTACAATAGAGATGTGTCGCACCCTAATCTGGGTTATGACTATAAGGGAGTGGGAAATGGTCTTGAAGTGAAAAAGACGTGGCCTGAATCCGATCTGGAAATGATCAATGTTACTATCGATGAATATATAGACCAACAGCCTTTCCATGCCTATTACATGACAGTCAGCGGTCATATGAACTACAATTTCTACGGCAACCACATGGCCAGCAAAAACAAGCAGTATGTGGAGCACCTTCCTTATTCCGACGTTTCTAAGGCATACATTGCCTGCAACCTGGAACTGGAATTTGCATTGAAATCACTGATGGATAAGCTGGAGGCGGCGGGTATCGCAGAAAACACCGTTATAGTACTGAGTGCCGACCATTATCCCTATGGTCTGGAAAAGGAAAATATTGACGAGCTTGCAGGTCACGAGGTCGAAACTAACTTTGAGCTTTACAAGAGCAATCTGATAATTTATAAAAAGGGAATGGAGCCTGTCATTGTAGACAAACCATGCGAGAGTCTGGACATTATACCCACGATCTCGAACCTGCTTGGGCTTGAATATGATTCGCGCCTGCTGATGGGCACAGATATACTCTCGTCGGCGTCTCCGCTTGTCATTTTCTCCAACAGGAGCTGGATAACCGACAGAGCTATGTACAACTCAATCAAAAATAAGGTGACCTTCACAGACGGTACAGAGAAGGATAAGGACTATGTCAATAGTATCAACAAGATAGTTGCGAATAAGTTCAAATACTCTACTAAGATACTTGAGACCGATTACTACGGCAAAATCCTTAAAAGGGAGGATGAACCGCAGAATACTGATCCGGCCGCAGACTGATGTCTGGGGCTGCGCTTTTATTACAGTGCTGTGTTTCAATAGCGGCCGGTTTCAATAGCGGCTGTTGCTTCTGCAGGCAATACCGATAATTAGTTGGAAGTGTTTGTTCAATGCTTTGTGCTGCTATATTCAGACTTTGCTTTTGGCTGCCTTTTTCTGATGAGGTTTGACAGTCTTCTCATACGGCTTTCCGAAACAACATGCTGATAATCCATACCTTCCAGCTTGCAGAATATATCCAGGCCAGTTCTCTTTTCACCCTGTGAGAAGGTGATAAGACCGTTCTCATAATCATAGATCCTGTCTTTTAACATAATCGGCACCTCCCTCCTCTACTTTCTTTTTGGCTGTTGGTTTTTATGCCCTTTTAATTCGGGTTCTTCCGGAATCACGGAGTAATTGTTTTTTGCAGAGGACAATATCACTGTTGTTCTTGTTTTTTGTACTCCCTGAACACTTTTAATATGGTTTAGCAGTACCTGGAGCGTTGATGTGTTTTCAGTGGCCACTTTCAATGCGTAGTCAAAATCACCTGCGAGGTAATGGCACTCAAGGATATCATCCTGACTCTTCACGAATTCTGCAAAAGCATCTGCAAACCTCGGACGGTCAAGCGATATAAATACAATAGCCATCAGAGTTTTATCAAAGTACTCAGGGTTCACAATTGCGGTATACTGCTTTATGACCCCGGAAGTCTCAAGCTTTTTCAGCCTCTCACTGACTGCCGGCACAGACAGCTTTACGTTATCGGCGATGTCAGATGCAGTCACTCGTGCATTCTGCTGCAGCAGCTTAATCATTTTTACGTCCAGATCGTCCATACAGCTCTCCTTTTTAGTATCGCTCTCTATCTATATTGTATTACCAAGTTTTAAAAATTTAAATAGAAATTTTAAAATTGCAAACAAATTTAAGTTAAATCGCCATACACGTTTAAATATTTTAATAATGAAGATAAAATTCCAAATATAGGTTAATAATTTCAACATGGATTTCCTCTGTTCTCTGCTGCAAATGCCAGATGATTGACCGGCACTAATGTTTGTACGGAACTAATCTGTTATTTATTGAACAGCTTACTGATATATGGTACAATAGAACACAGGTTCGACACCTGGCTCTTTACGACAGACTATGCAGAATGCTCCCATTTTAAAATGGGAGATGAATGCAAGACGAATACCTGAGGATTAGTGGCAGGCAGCAGGCAGAAGCTTGACAAGTATGGCCGGCCTTACGGATGGCACATCAATGCTTATGAAATGGTAGAGGATTGGGTTCCAAAGGAATGGATCGGCGCTAAAATATCGCTTGACAGGGAAGAAGCCGCTGATATTATTTTTGATGCCGGCACGTCAATGGGGAACGGAATCAGCAGGGAGAAGCTTGCCAAGGTTCTGGGAATAGTATGAGACTTGCAATTAAGACACCGAAAAGCGGATGGATTGCCGGACAGCCGATGGACATGAACTCCGGCAAGATGCACTGTTACCTGTTGACGTTCGCTGTGATTCGGGTTAAAATATGGTTGAAGTATAAAAAAGGCGAAAGGGCAAGGTATTATAGAATGAGGAATGGCTGATTCGGCAAAATCAATATGATTTATACAACTGAGCATTTACTGCTCCGGTTTGTGCTGGATCGGCTTCTATATATTTCGCCGCCTGAAAGTTTTAATACAATCATATGTTCATTGCATTTGTGCGGTGCGCATAAGAGCGGCAGACACAGGCTATAATGCCTGATGATACGAAAGCAAGGTCTTTCCTGCACAACCCGTGTGAAAGGAGAGACCTTTTATGTTGCTTCTTGAAGCGATAAATACTAAAAAGTTTTATGGCGATCGGCTCATCATAAGCTTTGATGATTTGAAAATTTATTCAGGCGACCGCATTGGTGTGACGGGGTTGAATGGGTCTGGCAAGACGACACTGCTTGATATATTGTCAGGCAGCCTGGCGCCTGATGAAGGTGTTGTTAAACGTTACTGCAGCATCGGTTACATCCGGCAGTTCGATGAGAGTAATACTGATGAGCCCGCCGCCGACAAGCAAGCAAGTTGGACAGATCTCAGGCTCCTGAAGGAATTCGATATGGATCGGAAGCTGGACAGAGCGGATCTGAGCGGCGGTGAAAGAACAAGACTGAAAATCGCAGGTGTTTTTGGGAAAGACAATCTGCTCATCTTTGCCGATGAACCTACGTCCAACCTGGATTACAAGGGTATCGAATTATTGAGGCAAAAGCTCGAATCACTGGAATCCTTCGTGATTATAAGTCATGACAGGAGTCTTCTTGACTCGCTCTGCAACAGGATGCTTGAAGTAAAAGACGGTGGGCTTAGATCATTTGGCGGCAATTACACATTTTACAGGCAGCAGTGCGATATGGAAAGGCAGCATGATGTTTTGGAATACGAGAAATATATAGCAGAGAAGACGGCTCTGGAGGCTGCGATATCGAACAGAAGGAGAAGAGCTAAAAAGGTGAATAAGACTCCGAGCAGGATGGGCAATTCAGAAGCCAGGCTCCACAAGCGCCAGGCTAATGAGAGTCAGGAGAAGCTCCATAATGCAGCAAACAGCCTGCTGACAAGGCTTGAGAAGCTCGAGGCAAAGGAAAGGCCAAGGGAACAGCCGGCAATTAAGCTGGATTTTTCTTTGACTGACCCACCTGAAAACAGGATAGTCATCAGCGCCGATAAACTGAGCTTTGACTATGGAGACATACCGGTCTTTAAAAATGCAGGCTTTAAAGTACAAGGGGGAATGAAGACTGCGGTATGGGGCGAAAATGGATCAGGCAAGACAACTCTTCTAAATTTGATATACGTTTCCTGGCTGAAGGATCATCCGAAACAGAACATGGAGCCCAGATGTGATATGTTTGGCAGCACAGCCAGGTATATCAGTATCGCACCTAAGGCGAGATTGGCATATTTCAGTCAGACCTTTGAGAATCTCTCACCTGAAGAAAGTGTGCTGATGAATGTGATGAAGGACAGTGTGCAGAGTGAAACGGTTGCAAGAACCATACTTGCCAGGCTGCTGCTTCAGGGTGAGGCAGTTTTTAAAAAGGTAGGAGTGCTAAGCGGCGGCGAGAAAATAAAAACTGCTTTTGCAAAGCTTTTTGTATCCAAGGCCAATATACTGCTGCTTGATGAACCGACAAACTACCTGGATATGCAGTCGATAGAAGCACTGGAGAATGTATTGAAGGATTACGAGGGAACGGTGTTGTTTGTTTCTCATGACAGTGCCTTTGTAAAGGGTGTGGCAGACAGGCTGCTGTTGACGGGAGGTTTGGCAGTAAAGGGTTTTGACGGCGGACTGTTGGAGTATGAAGAAAGCTTGAGGGCAAAGGAGAGACCTAAAAGTGATGGACTGGAGGAGACCGTGATCCGCATGAAGATAACTGAGATCATAGGAAGGCTTTCTGCGGCGAACAGCGACACAGAGGCGCTGGAAGCTGAATACCAGAGGCTTACTGCGCTGTTGCGAGAAAGGAGAGTATGAGCTGCATTCTTGATCAGAGATATTCTTTTATCATTTCTTCCGTTATTTCATTGGAACGGCATATTTCTGCGTAGAATTTGCCGCTGTTTCTCAAGGTACGCTGCTGTGTATTAAAATCTACATGTACCAGGCCAAAACGTGCTGATTCACCCTCGATCCATTCGAAATTGTCCATGAGGGTCCAGTGGTAGTATCTTTCAACAGGAATACCTTCTTTACGCAGCCTGTGTATCTCGTAAAGATGGTCATATATGTACCGGGCTCTGAATGAATCATTTTGGTCGCAGGTGCCATTTTCAGTGATCCAGATCGGAGCCCTGTATTTTTTGTAGAACTCCCTGCACAGCTTATAAAGGCCTTCGGGATAGATCTCCCAATCAAGGTCATTCCGCAGGGTTCCGGGCATGACATCATTTTTGAAGCCTTTGAATCTGACTGCGCTGCGGGAATAGTAGTTTATTCCGATGAAGTCATAATATCTCCCGGTACCCATCGGTGCACCGAAGCCCAGCGGGAATCTGAGCCTGCCGGAAGTCATTGATTTTATTATCGCACCCTGGAACAGCCAACACATTACTTTTGAGGTCAGGAGGTCAAGGGGGCTTTTTGAATATGGGTCAAAGACCCGCAGATGGTTCGCTACCCCGACCATGGTTCTTGTGTCCGCTGTTGCTTCGACTGTACCGCATGTTATTTCGTCTGTACCGTATGTTATTTCGTCTGTACCGGCTGATCCGGACACTGCAATTACTCTGCTGTCTCTGCTATCTTTGCATGGCGCATCTGCATAGGCTGTTTCAAAGCCTCTGGCCTCCCGTATTTCGTGGATAGCCTTGTAAGCAGCTATATGACACAATGCCATATTTTTGTATACTTTCATGGCCAGCTTGAGGTCCCTTTTCCCGGGAGGCCATTCACCTGTATAATAACCGCTTGTCACATAAACATTGGGTTCGTTTATTGTGATGTACTCACTTACTATATCACCAATTTTTTCGACGACATATCTAACATACCGTTCAAAATAGTATACAGCTTTTTCAGTTTCAAACTCGCCCTCCTCACAAAACCATAATGGGTGTGAAAAATGATGAAGTGTAACCAGCGGTCGTATACCGTTTTTAATAAGCAGCTGCAGTTCTTTGCGGTATCGGGACATGACTGCATCGTCGAATTTGCCTTTTTCAGGCTCGATGCGGCTCCATTCCAGTCCCATTCGGTATAACCTGTGGTTGAGGTTTTTCATCAGTATGATGTCTTCGGCATATCTGTTCCAATGATCATTTGCTCGAAGGCAAGTGCTTCCATCGATTATCCTGCCTTTTTCACACCAGGCATACCAGTTGTTGTTCCTGTCGCCTCCCTCTATCTGTGTGGCTGCTGTGGCGCTGCCCATGAGAAAGCCGTCAGGGAGCTTGAAGGGCTTGAGCATGTAACTGTCACCTCCGCAAATATTCCTATATAAATAGTAATGTATCAGGGATTTTATGGCAAGACTTAACATATGGAAAATTTGATGTATGCATCACTGCTGTAGAGTAGGAAAGGCCGAAATATGACTTGAACTTTGCTGCACGTTATACTAAAATGAACGTGATGCATGCAAAACTTGACAGCATTCAACGTTCTGCAAAAGCACGATCGAGAGAGGTACATACATTGAAGATTCTTGAAAAGGAATTCATACCTGTATTACTTGGTAATGATATAAATACATACAGTATGTCCAGAGCATTTTATGAAGCATATGGTGTCAGATCCTATGTGATAGGCAAGGTCAGCAGCGGTCCGAGCTGCAACAGCAGGATAATTGATTTCCGTGCGGTGCCGGGACTGGACATGCCAGAGACATTCGTCAAAACCATAAGAGGGATCGCTTCTTTACACCCTGAGAAAAAGATCATTTTGATGGGCTGCGGTGACAATTATGTAGAACAAATTATTAAAAACAGAGACAGACTTCCTGAAAACACAGTAGCTCCATATGTGGACGAGTATCTGATGGACAGCCTGCTGACAAAGCTGAAGTTCTACGATATGTGTGACCGTTATGGCATTGAGTACCCAGGTACATTTGTGTATGACAGATCCATGGGCGATAACTTCACTCTGCCATTCGGATTCCCCGTTGTCGTAAAGCCGTCTGACGGTATCAAGTACTGGCAGCACGAATTCGCAGCGCAAAAAAAGGTATATAAGCTCGACAATGAAGAAGAGCTGAAGAGCGTTATTAGTCAGATATATGGAGCAGGATATGATGATCAGCTGATCATTCAGGATTTCATACCAGGTGAGGACTCAAACCTGAGGGTAATGATATGCTATTCGGGCAGTGACAGAAGGGTAAAGCTGATGTCGCTGGCACATGTGGTCCTGGAGGAGCATACGCCTCATGGACTTGGCAATACCGCCGTGCTGATGAATGATTATGATCCTGCATTGGCGGAGACACTGAGAAATTTTCTTGACAACATAGGGTATACAGGATTTTCGACATTTGACATAAAGTATGATCAGAGAGACGGCAGGTTCAAAATACTCGAGGTTAATCTGAGACAGGGACGCAGCAATTATTATGTGACAGCAGTTGGGAACAATTTGGCCAGATATGTTGTCGAAGATCATATATACAAAAAGGATCAGCAGCTGGCGATCGCAAATGCAAGGAATCTCTGGACAGTCATACCCTTGAGTGTTGCTTTCAGGTATGCAAAGGACGAAAACATAATCAGGCAGATGAAGGAGCTCGTCAGACAAAAGAGGGTGACAAATCCCCTATTTATGAAGGGCGACAGTCGGATAAAAAGGCTGCTGTTTTTATATAAACTACATATGAGCCACTGGATGAAGTTTAAGAAGTATTTATAAATGCAGGGCGGCAGATGTCACAGGTATGACGAGGCGATATATGTCCCCGGCATCTTAACGTATTCTTAGCCCATCAGGCTGAGAAACGCTAATATGTCTTTTCAAACAGCATATATTCGCGATACGAAAGATTAAATGATATGGGGTGAAGCAAATGAACAACTCTGATAATTCTATAAAAGGAAAACCAAAGGCAATGAGCGGTTCTGACAATACAGCCGAAAAGTATGAGCAGTTTCTTCAGTCGCATCCAAAGGGTCATTTTATGCAATCCCCTCAATGGGCTGAAATAAAGTCCTTCTGGAAGAATGAGGTAGTGACGGTTGAGGATGAGAACGGGAATATAAAAGGGTCTATGAGCGTTCTTATAAGGAGGATTCCCGTACTTCCATTTTCTATGATGTATTCACCTCGGGGGCCTGTATGCGATCCCCACGATGAGGCTGCTCTTAAAGCATTGCTGGAGAAGTGCAGGGAATTGGCAAAAAAGCATCGCAGCTATGTGCTGAAAATGGATCCGGATATAGAGGTTGAGGATACACAATTCGAGGAAATAGTGAAGAAACTGGGGTTTAGGGTGTCAAGAGGCCTGAAGAACTATGAGGGCATCCAGCCCAGGTTCGTTTTCAGGCTGGATCTCAGGGACAAGACAGAAGAGCAGCTCATGGCCGATTTCCATCACAAGGTACGCTACAACATCAGGCTGGCCGAGAGGAAGGGCGTAAAAATAAAGATCGGTACTAGAGAAGATGTGGCCGCTTTTTATCAAATGATCGTCGAGACAGGCATTCGCGACAATTTTGTAGTCAGGAGCAGAGAGTATTATGAAAAGGTGTTCGATTGCCTGTCGCCGGACCATCTTAGGGTTTTTATCGCAAGTTACGAAGATAAACCTATCGCAGGTACCATTGCTATTCTTTACGGCAATAAATGCTGGTATTTGTATGGAGCCAGTATAAATGAGCATCGCAATCTGATGCCCAATTATCTTTTGCAGTGGAATATGATCAAATGGGCGCATGAATCGGGCTGTGATATATACGACTTCAGAGGAGTGCCGGGAAATATTGACGAAAGCAACCCTATGTACGGGCTGTATAAATTCAAGGTAGGGTTCAAGGGAAAATTCACTGAATTCATCGGGATGCTGGACTATGTATTCAACCCGATGGTCAACTTTTTTGCTGAGAAGGGTATAACTGCCTTCCGAGAGCTGAGAAGAAAAATTTATAAAAGAAAGTAAGAACAATGGATAAACAATCTAGTACAAAGGGGTTTACCGTATTAAGTGCTGCGAGCATTATCAATAAAATGCTTGGTGTCCTTTATGTACCTATTGTCACGCTTATACTGGGCAATTACGGAAACGGGATATATGAACAGGGTTTTAAGCTTTACCAGCTGGTATTCGTTATAACTAATACCGGTATACCTATTGCACTGTCGAAAATAATATCTGAACAGCTGGCGTCTTCAAAGTACGATCTATCCTACAAAACCTTGAAGGTATCGAGTGTACTGCTGATATCGGCGGGCTTGTTCACCAGTGTACTGACTGCTGTTTTAGCAGGTCCCATGTCCAATATGATGCATTCGCCGGAATCGTACTGGACTATATTCGCATTATCTCCTGCCATGATTTTTACATCCATATCCTGTATATTCAGGGGCTATTTCCAGGGCAGATCCAACATGGTGCCGACCAGCATATCCCAGATCATTGAGCAGGCAGTCAACTCAGCGCTAACTGTGATATTTGCGTGGCTTATGTATCAATATGGCGCAAAAATCGCCGCCGGTCAGGGCTTCACGGGCGACATGATATTCACAGAGGCCGTTAAATACGCTGCGGCGGGTGCTACAGTCGGCACATCGGTTGGAGCGCTTGCAAGTGCGGCGTACCTGTACAGGACGTTTATTAAAAAGAAGGCAGGTATAATTAAAGAACTAAGGCAATCAATTACAGATGATCCAGAATATTCAGTGTCATTCATACTGAAGAGAATCATAAAGCTGGCTGTTCCTATAACATTAGGTGCTGTGACCGTATACGCTACTCAGTTGATAGATGTGATAAATACTAAATCGAGGCTGCTTGTTGCAGGTTTCAATGAGTTTGAGGCCACGAGCATGTATGGTATTTTGGCTATGCAGTATACCAGGGTGCTGTTTATTCCGGTTGCTTTTGCTACGGCGCTTGCAACTGCCATCCTTCCATCCATATCTGCGGCTGATGCGGTAAATGACAGAGTTTTGCTATACAGGAGAATATCAAAGGCCTTCAAGACGATATTGATGATAGCAGTACCGGCAGCTGTCGGTTTGACTGCCATGGCAAAGCCGATAGTCAACATGCTGTTTCCCAGATCGCCGGACGGCTGGGATCTGCTGATGATGGGTTCATGGACGCTGGTGCTGATCTCGCTCGTATCGATACAGACCTCTGTACTTCAGGGGATTGGCAAAACATATATACCTACGATCCATATGGTGATCGGACTGGTTCTGAAGCTGATCGTAAACTATACGCTGATAGCAGTCAGACCAATTAATATAAAGGGTGCGATCATAGGAAATGCAGTATGCTACATTTTTGCCGCAGTCATGAATTACAGAGCCATTAAAAAATATGCAGGAGTGAGGCTGAATGTTAAAAAGCTGTTTAACAGGCCTCTGAGCGTATCGATCATAATGGGGCTGCTTGTGTTCCTGATATATCATGGCTTCATATTCATGACTGAATGGTTTATTAAATCAGCTTTCTTGCTGAATGTTTTATGTGGCGGGGCGGCAATAATTGTCGGCGGCCTGATATATTACCTTCTTATGATCGTGGCCGGAGGTATCACTGCTGACGATATCAAAAGTCTTCCAATGGGGCACAGGATCTTGAATTATACCTCCGGCATTCCTTATGTTAATAAATATCTGGCGTGAGTTTATGGCAGGATAATTAGCTTTGCTTATGATACCGAAGGCACGGTGCTTATGATGTTGGTGGTACGATGCTTATGTAGATAGCACGATGCTTATAATGATAATATTTCAGCGATAATATCGTTGCTCGTACCTCTTCTTTTTCAGCCGTCTGGAGATTTTTTTCAGTACTGTTCTTAGTATAAGAAAGCCGCTTGCTGCGAGAAGAACTGCCAGAATAATGTAAGAATAGGGCATTTCGGGTTCCTGTTCATCTATAGCGGTTATCTCTGCGTTTGCTTCAGGCGCTTTTTTAACAGATCTGGCGGCTGCGAGGCTGACTCTCCCCAGTATTTCACCGCCGCTGGAATATTCGATGTATCCAAGCACATCGCCTTTGTTTACAGGTGCCTTTATGCCAGCCTCGATTTCTATTGTGGATTCAATGCTCGAATTTTCTGTATCGAAGGGGAGTACCGCACTAAAGTCTGATTGTGTATTAAGCTCAAGTATATTGTTATTGCCTTCGGACCCTTCAACGACAACGGACTTTACCGGCAGACCGGCTTCTGTGATTTTTTGCATTGTGTAGTTTTCAAAGCCATAGCGAAGCAATTCAGAGGCATAGCCGTAAACCTTGTTGGCGTGCATCACGTGCATGACGACACATATCAGCTCCATACCATCTTCTCCGGTCGCAGCAATAACCAGATTATTGCCTGCTGCCGCAGTATAGCCGGTTTTCATGCCTATTACGGTGTATTCATGATCCTCCCCATTCAGGGTATAGGAGTATGTATTGTCATACCAGAGGAATTTGTTGGTATTCCTGAGAGGATCCCACTGGTCATGTTTATTTGTGACCGGCATCCCTTCGTAGTACTCCGTTGCTGCGATCTTCCTGAATTCGGGGATAGTCATGGCGTGACGAGCCATTATTGCTATATCTCCTGCAGTGGTGAAATGATCAGCATCTTCCTTTTCTGTGTCCTTTCCCGAGGGATTAACAAAGAATGTGCTTTCGGCACCTAGCTCCTTAGCTCTCTGATTCATTACATCAATGTATTCGCTGCGGGAAGGGGCCAGATTTTCGGCTATTATATTGGCAGTTTCATTGGCGGACTTGATCAGCATAACATTGAGCATGTTCTCGAGCGTTAGTCCCGTTTCCCCTGCCATGATGCCAATGTTCATACCGCCTTTTCCGATGTCATATACGGCTTGCTGCGATACCTTCATTTCCTGCTGCATATCGCCGTTTTCCAGTGCTACGATGGCAGTTAGTATTTTTGTAAGGCTGGCGGGACGTATCTGTGCATCTGCATTTTGCTCTGCAAGCACCCTGCCTGTTTTTGAATCTATGAGTACGTAGGATGTGTCACTGTCCGATATGTTCACTGAATCAGCATTGACAGGTATAGCAGTGGATAGGATCAGAGTTGTTATGATCAATAGGTATAGCAAATTATGGATCAGCTTCTTCATAGGTTCTCCGGTTGTATTAGTCTTTAGTATTATTTGTTTATTCTTGATGCAAATACTGCATCAATCACATTTTAACATTTATCGGCAGTTGTTTCAAGACGCTAACGGTCACACAGGAGTAGACATATAGGGTGACTTATAGGGTGGACATATAGGCGAGTTATAGAGCGACTTATAGGTGAGTTATAGGGAGGCTTAAAGGCGAGTTATAGGGAGGCTTAAAGGCGAGTTATAGAGCGACTTATAGGTGAGTTATAGAGCGGCTTATAGGTGAGTTATAGGGTGAAGCGAAGTAAAGCGGATTGAATGGTAACCGCATATCAGCTGTTGTGTCTTGATAATGGACAAAAAATCGACTATGGGACACCCAGCAATATTATTATGTATGATTTGAGCATAATAATACAATATAAGCCCATATTATGTAAAATAATCATGGATTTAAATCATTTTTTACCTGATTTTTTGTCCCAAACTCGATTTTTTGTCCAGTTCACTATGTCTCACATTATGTAAACATTCTGAAGGACGCTGCCATTCCCAGTTCATAAGCGGGATGCGGTCGAGGGGCAGGGATGCCAGCCCCATTTATTCCGGTTGTGCTTCTCAAGTACGGATGATGGTGCTCCCTACATAAAGAGAATATGAGATGAGCTAAGATGTCGTATCTCACGGGTAAAGCATTTCCAGCCCATCGACTGACCGTCTGACAGCAGGGCTTTGGAGAAGGAAACACAACCTCCACAAACGGTGCTGCCATTCCCAGTTCATAAGCGGGATGCGGTCGAGGGGCAGGGATGCCAGCGCCATT
>JAEZYU010000055.1 GCA_023418915.1 Bacillota bacterium | reverse complement strand
AGTTCGCTTATTGACACCTCGTTATACGAACCATCCTTCGCCTCGTTATACGAACCATCCTTTTCCTCGCTATAACACATATTTCAAAGAAAAAATCCCGTTTGTAGAAAATTTGTCTTACATCAGCCTGTTATTGCAGTCTGTCAATATAGGCTGTTTGCAATGGACAAAAATGCGAGTTTGGGACGTTTTGGTCAACATAATCCGGTGTTTTACTCGTTTATTCCCAAGAAATTCACCTTTATTTTGAAAAATTAGTCCCATACTTGAATTTTTGTCCAGTCCGCTTATTGACACCTCGTTATGCGAACCATCCTTCACCTCGTTATGCGAACTTTCCTTTACCTCGTTATGCAAACCATCCTTCGCCCTCGTTATTACACATATTTCAAATTTTTCTTACATTAGCAGTGTTATTGTAGTCTGGCAATATAAGCTGTTTGCAATGGACAAAAATGCGGGTATAGGACGTTTTGGTCAACATAATCCGGTGTTTTACTCGCTTATTCACAAGAAATTCACCTTTGTTTTGAAAAATTCGTCCCATACTTGAATTTTTGTCCAGCTCGCTTATAGACACCTTGTTATGCGAATCCGAGGGGTGAAGGGAAGAAGTAAATTCCTGTTTCTCTTCATCCTCGACATTCCAGTGTAGCATGGCGGACAGCGGACTCTGTCCATTATGTGCTGATAACCCTTCTCCTCAGAAAATCGTTTTGCACTTAAACTATTCCTATCACGCCTCCTGTTTTTGTTGTCTTGTCAACTTCTGAACTACAGGAAATCGTGATTATGGGAAGACCTCTTATGAGGTCTTCCCATATTTTTGCCTACGATAATTTTACTCTAAGTGCCGTAGTGCCTTAACCCATTGGTTTTAATAATTTTATTTTTACAGTCCACTCACTCCCAACCCGTCCATACCTCAGGGGAGTATCCCACCGTAGCTCTGCGTCCGTTTCTTACCACAGGTGTCCTGTATAGCTTCGGATTGCTAAACAGTACCTCCGCTGCGACATTACCCACGCCAAGATTCTGCATATTCAATGTCTTATACTCCTTTGCTGATGTATTAATCAGCTCCTTCAGTCCGACAGCAGCTTTGACTGACTCAAATTCGCCCTTGCTCAGGCCGTATTTCTGTATATCAACATACTGGTATTTTATTTTTCGTTCCTTGAAGTACCTTTCAGCCTTTTTTGTGTCAAAGCATTTACTTGAGCCGAAAATCTGAATGTTCATCGTTCCTCCTTCAATCCTGTACACTATTGACATTGTCGTTCGCAGACTATAAATTTTTCTGCTGTATCAGTAACCCAGCAGTGCTGCTCCAAGCTCCTCCACCGATTCAACCACCAATGCTGTTCCTGCATCTTGCAGTTCCTCACGGCTGCCATAGCCGAACAAGACGCCTATACAGTCCATACCCGCCTCCATTGCACCTATAACATCATGCTTACGGTCACCTACCATGACTGCCGACGAAGGATCACTAATGCCAGCCTTATCAAGAGCATACATGATCACTTCCGCCTTTTTGACTCTTGTTCCGTTAAGCTCACTGCCGCACACATGGCTGAAGTAATTCATGAGACCAAAGTGTTCCAGTATTATATCTGCAAAAACCTCTGGCTTGGAGGTCGCCACGATCAGCTGCCTGCCGTCATTAGAAAGCTTTTCGAGCAAAATATCCATTCCCTCGATCAGCTCATTTTCATATATACCCTGTACTTTGAAGTATTCCCTGTACTTCTCGATCGCCAACAAAGCCTTTGCTTCATCGAAGCCGTAATATTTCATAAATGATTCCTTAAGCGGGGGTCCAATGAATTTGCAAAGCGTACCCAGGTCTTCG
Source organism: Bacillota bacterium (assembly GCA_023418915.1). Taxonomy (GTDB): domain Bacteria; phylum Bacillota; class Clostridia; order Acetivibrionales; family DTU013; genus DTU013. The sequence continues at coordinate 65,130 of JAEZYU010000055.1, read as the reverse complement.
GTTTGTATGTCGAAAAATTCGAGCGCATGGTTTACCGATTTAGTTATTCCGACTGCCGGATCTGTCAGTGTTCCGTCAAGATCGAATAAGACTGTCCTTTTGGATTTCATATATCTCTTCTTTAGCATTTTTACCTCATTACTATTGCAGCATTTTAATAATATATCATTCAAAATCATCCGTTGAATGATATGACCAGATCCGCTTTTCTCTTCTCGATATCATTGATCTTTTTATCCAAAGCCGATTTGTTTTGCTCAAGCCTGTCAATCAAACGATGCAGCCTGCCATAAATGGTTCTTATCCTGTCCCTGTCACCACGTATCTTTTCTCTGACATCCAGGTCGGTAAATATATTATCAAACCAGAAATCGATAGCTCTTGTAGTGGAATCGATTCCAACCGGCTGAAACTCACATGATAAATTTATATCCTCAAGTTCATTACGAAGATCCCGCAGTTGTGAATTCAATCTGTCAAATCCTGTCTTGGCATTATCAATATGATCATACTTTGCCATATGACTTATAATACCACTTTTAAACCATACATCATAAGTAGCCCAGCCTTCGGCATCATCAAGGTGCTCTATTGCGCCAGCAGCAGTGTTTTTGGCCCTGTAGGCTGCTTTGACAGCTTCATCGGTTTCAATGATCTGTTCCATTAGCTGCTCCTGCTCAGCTTCAAGCATCTTAAAACTCTGAGAGGCATCACCTGTCAGTCTGCTCTTCAGCAGCTCTTCACGCCTTTTCAGCTCATTTTCAAATACACACTCATCCCTTATCAGCTCAGCGATCCTGGGATTCAACTCACGCTTCTCCTCTATGAGCTCATTAACTCTGTTAACAGCGGCATCATATGCGGACTTTGCCTCAAGCATTTCCCTGACTTCCCTCTCGACCCTGCCGTCATACTTCCCAATCAGCTTAAGCACAGTCGCAAACAGCGATTCCTTTTTGATCTGATCGACATCCAGTGATTCGGCCTCATATTTCTTCAGTAATGCGGCAATTTCCTCCTGGGCCTCATTGATCCTTGCGTCCAGCTTGCGCAGACGCTCCTTTAATACAGGAAGCGCCGCCAGTCTGTTTTTCATTTCCAGCATTCTGTTGTTATCCAATAGCATCACTCCCTCAATATATTATAACACTTTGGCCTAACGAAGTTTTTCGTCCGCAGGAAAATTTTCTTACCTAAGTAGCAATAACCACCCAAAGCATTTTTCAGCCTGTAGTGCTGAAAATACGTTGAGAGGTGAAGGACATCATACACCTCGTTATACGGGGCGGTAAGCCATAATGTTTCCATTCATTCAAGATATAGCGCCGTCATTTCGACACCTTATTTTAGGCATGAAAAAAGCCTGCTGTTAACAGGCTTTTCTGATACTACAGCGAATATATGAAATAAGGTAATACATAACAAATAGCCTTAATATATTTGCGATATATGGTATGCTCTTACCTGCTCATGCCGGGTCATACCCGACTACAGTCCATATTCCGGTGTTATCCTGCCTTACGAGCCTTCTGAGATAAACTCTGGCAATCGGTGAGTTTTTATCCTCAACATTTATCACGGCAGCAATACCCGTGTTGCTTGACATTATCAAACCCTCGTATTCAACAGGATAATCACCCATGATACCTTCCGGCGACATCTCAAGGCTGATGAATACCTGTGCAACATACAAAGGGTCGAGCTTCCAGGGGGAATGCCCTGCGTCGGCACTCTTCTGCTCGTTCCTCTCAATTTCCATATCGACTTGAACCTCAACCTGCGGGTCGAAACCGGTGCCAGCTTCATCCGATATATCTGCTGGTACCTCAAGGACCCCGCCTGATAGTCCGGCGACGAATTCAGCCAACTGATCCAGTGAGACATCACCAATCACTGCATATTCAAAACCGAATTTTTGCCACCGTACGGAAGTGATATCAGATATACCTGAATAGGCTCCACCGCCGCTGAGGACTCCTGTTTCCGCCTGCACCGGCGACTGTATTTCCGCAACGCTTCCTTTAATATTGCCCAAAATAGCAGTCGAAGCTGGTTTGAATACATCATCTCCGGTACACTGAATTATGACAACTCTTTTGTCTCCGTCATTTTCTACAAAGTATAGCCTGCTGGATTTGTCACTGATTCCAACAGATATTTTATGCAGTCTGTAACCATCGGGAGTATTTTCAGGCATCAAAGGCATGAATTCTACGATCTCAGCCGCCTCCTCAAGACTGTTTACCACCTGTTCAGGATCATTATCTATTTCTGTATAGCCTTCAGGAAGTGTATATGTCAAAAGCTCCCCGGGGATCGCATCAATAAATTCAATATCTCTATATGTCATCCTGTATTTCAGTGCGTTATATATGCTGCTCTCCTTTTGGAGCGGCAGCCTGGTCTCTCTGTCCACCCAAAGCCTGTAGGGATTACCCCCGTCAGGAACAATTTCAAGTATTTCCGCTTTCCTTCCGGCAACATTCTCTTCACCGATTATCTTTATTTCAAGTGCATTTTTTACATCCTCTATTTCACTGCCAAGCTGAAAGGAAAAACGGTAGGCATCCGGAAACGAAGAAAACAGTCTGGCCTGCTTTTGCTCCGGATCGAGCTGCCATTTTTGCTGTCCGTTGTTTACAGTTAGCAGACCTGTGTTGATCCCTGTTGTGTTTTTCATGAAATAGCGGTTTTCATCATCAACCCATACTTCTATTACGGCCTGCTCATTTACCTGACCGAGATCATTTATGTCAGTAATCACTATCGTCCCATGGTATGCATTGATTCTCTGATACGCCTGCTCCATGGCATTTACTATATTATAGCCATTTATCGGAAGTAAAAAGTTGAAGACGATCACGGCAAGCAGAATAACTGCTGCTGCTGCGCCCGTAAACCAGAGCCTTCTTGTCTTTCTGGCTGTTGTTTTTTTAGATATTTTCGGATATACCAATCTCATATTTGATCCTTCCATGCCTTTAGAATTTCTATCCATTTCTTTTGCGATTCTATGCGCGATCTGTTTAGTTGTACTCTTTATCTGTTCATCCTCAGGCATCACCGTCTCCCTAAGGCTGCGAATCTTACGCACAGCAGCATACAGTTCGTCCATTTGATCCTGAGCTTCAGTGTTGTCACTGTGCTCCGGTGGTTCTATTTCATTATTCAATTTGTCGATGTAATCAGACAGCTTCTCTGACAGCTTCCTTTCCATGTTATCAAGCTTATCTTCATTCATATCAAACCCCTCCATCTGCCAGTATTCCTGCCAGTGCACAAAGCGCTCTGTATTGAAGCGCTCGCACAGCACCTTCGCCTTTCCCCATTATTGTTGCGGTTTCAGCAACCGAATATCCTTTGATGATCCTCAGTACAACAACCTTTCGCTGGTCATCGCTGATGCGTTGCAACGCATCACTTATCACTGTCTGAGTTACACTTGCTTCTGTCTGATCCTCCACTGCAGCCAATTCCCGGTCTGATGCATCCAGACTGTGATCTCCTGCCCGAAGCTTTGATTTCCTCCATTTGTCCCTCAGAAGATTCATTGACACTGTTTTCAGATAGCTTATGTAATCCTCTATGCATACATCGCCTGACTGCTGCCTGACAAATGCTTTGACATAGGCTTCCTGAGTAATATCCTCCGCTTCCTGTCTGTTTTGTACCTTGAAATATACAAAACGGTATACTTTTGCCCAGGTCTCAGAGTATATTGTTTCTATCGCTTTCAGATCTCCTTCCCCTGCTCTTTTGAATAATTCATCCTCTGGCATGTCGTAGCTCCTTTTTCCGGCCGGTTTGTGTACACTATTTAAGACGTTTGTCATAGCCGAAACGTTACGCACATTAAAAATTTCAATGCATAAAAATCACCTGCGCATACAGCTGTGAATATTTTCGCCGAATAGACCAAATAATAAATTTACAATACTCATTTTGCAGAGGTGTATACGACGATATATTTTAGGAAAGGTTGATAATATGCAGAATCACAAAAGACAGGACAGCCTTTTTGTCAATAAAATTGCAAATCCAAATGATATAACAGCCATATCTGAAACACCGGAAGGTAATGCAGATAAAGACCCGTTCTGTGTTTATGCACACAAGCGGCATGCAAACGGATCGGTAATAGAGAATAAAAATGGTCCTGAGTCGGTATGCAAGGATGACGGAGTATGGCACAGCACCAGATAGACAATTCAAACAGACAGTATTAGTCAATACCAGACAGAAAAATCTAGCCGGAAGTACAGATATCCTTCCGGCTAGATGTGTTGCAGTTTATTACAGTATCCCAAGTACCTCAATCATTTCTATAAGTACCTTTGATGCCTCAGCCCTAGTCAATGAATCCTTTGGATAGAACATGTTGTTTCCTTTGCCGACTATGATGTTCATTTTTGCAGCTTTTGATACGTATGACCTTACATTTATAGTTATATCGCTGCGATCCTTGAATTCCGACCCATTACCTGCAGGTCTCAAGCCCATTGCCTTTATGATCATTACCGCCATTTCTTCCCTGGTAATATCCTGTGCCGGCTTGAAGGTGCCATCTCCATAGGGGCTTATAATACCTTTTTCATATGCTGCCTTGATATATCCCTTTGCCCAGTTCTTAATATCAGCTGCATCCTTGAAGACGCTTACATCCGTTGAACTGATATCAAGCTTCAAAACCCGTGCGAGCATTGAGACAAATTCAACACGTGTTATGGGAGCATTCGGCCTGAACTCTCTGATATCGTTGACTACATAACCGTTTATAATACCCATCAGTGAAGCCCTCTCCACATATGTGGAATGCCACTGGTTCTGAACATCGCTATATGTCAGTCTGGATTTTACTTCCATAAGCGTATACCTTGTAAAATGCTTCAGTGTTGCTTCAACTGTACGATCCTTTAAACTGATAACAGTATCCGCTGCGGCAACAGGAACCCAAGTGTTGGCACGAACATTCCAGTAGTAAACTCTCAGGTTTCTGGGGTTTGTTACAGCCCCGAGGTCGTATTTAAACGTTGCCTTTACCGGTTTGAGCAGCATTTCCGCATCAGTACTGAAATCAACAACCTCCGAAGCCAGCATGATGCTGCCTGATTTGATCTGTTCCTCCAGCGCTAAAGGCGACTGAGGATCAAGCTCAAATACGACTATTCTGAAGGTATTTTCCTGGTCGTTTACTGTATCGCCTTCAATTGTCAGTTTGAATGCTCCGTCCTCAGTTTCGACTATTCCGCCGTTGGTACCGATTTCCGTATTCTCTGCCCAATCTATCGCAGAACCTGTCTGTGGGTCTTCGACCTCCGGAAGCTCTCCGGAGTTCCTTCTTTCAAAGGGTTCAAGCGCAGTGTCCGAGGCCGGAGGGAAGAAAATGCCGCCACCGCTATCACCGTCGTCATCGCCCGGGTCCTGCTGAGGCTCCACTCTCTTGACAGTAATGGTAATGGTCGATTCATTGCCTGCCGCATCTACAGCCTTTATTACGAATACATTGTCGCCCATTTCCAGTGCCCTGCCAAACATGAAGCTGCCCGCCGGCCTGTTTTCAGCAGCCAGCACATCGTTGATGTACAGATCGGCTTCTTCATCAATCGTACCGGCAATGTTTATAGTAGCCGATTCGGTCTGTGCAGCGGTAGTTGATGTAATTACCGGATCTTTCCTGTCGATAATTACTTCTATCGTTTTGACTGCAGTCCTGACCTGTCCGCTCATAGTCTTGAGCGCTGTTGCCCTAATAGTATAGCTGTGTTGTGCATTGTCTCCGGGTTGTAGTACTACACTTGATGTAAGCGGTTCAGATGTAATGTAATCCTCTTCCTGTGCCGCACCACCGTCAACTGCTTTGGTGACCCGCAGATTGTCAGCATTGTTCGCTGTGATCTCCAGTGTTTTTTCTACTGCATATATACTGCCATCCGCTGCACCTGTTATGTTGATGGTCGGTGCGCTGTTATCGATCGTAAAGGTCAGGGTTTCTTCTGAGACATTTCCGTAACTGTCTGTTGCACTGACTACCAAGGTATGTGTACCGTCAGTGTTATAGTCAGTAATAGGTGATGTCACGGTGTCTCCGTCAAGTGTTATGCTCTCTGCTGACGGATCTCTGTTGGCATCAGTTATTCCAACAGTGAAATCAATCGGACCTCCTGTGATATCCCCATCCGATATTCCGCTGATCACTATGGCTGGAGCTGTTGAATCCCTTGTGACAGTAACACTATCCGCTGCAATATTGCCCATGCTGTCTTCTGCTACGACATTGAAAGTATTTGTGCCTTCATCCAGATCTACTGTTATTGTGTTTGTCCCATCAAGGAATCCATATTCGTCATCGTTGATCCATATCTCACAGTTTTCGTTCGTCACTATTGTCAACTCTGCCGTATTCCTGTTCGTTTCACTGACAGGCGAATCAACAGTGAGTTCCGGCACATTCGTATCGACCTGATAGGTCCTTGTTATGCTTGACGTATTACTGGCAGTGTCCGTGGCCTTGAGAACGACCTCATGCGTGCCGTCGCTCAGGCTCAGCGGTATGCTGAAGGTCTCATCCTTGCTGTCATCTCCTATACCACTAATATCAATGGGAACACCATCTACCCTTACATCCATTACATGGACATCTGGGTCTTCATCGGTCAGCGTTCCTTTAATTTCACACTTCCCTGCGTCATAGTCCGCCTTGTTGATTTCAAAGTCAGTCGTTTCAACTGCAATAACAGGCGCCGTATTGTCCTGTGCCACCTGGTATGCCGAGAATGTCTTTGTTTTGAATATCAGGTAGCCGGTATCGCTCAGGTAATATGCCTTCGGATCCTCCGAATCGAAAGCGCCCATCGTGCCTTCATCAAACTCATCACTTGTAGTTATATCTGCTGCAACCGGATTACCGACGATGTCATCATCGTCGATATGCATCAGGACTACACCTGTAAGACCCGTTCCGATATAGTTTCTGATTATCAGATACTCCTGCGGTTCGACCTGTGTTCCTCCCTGGCTGAACTCAAAGGATATCGGAGCACCCAGAGGCTTGTAATTTTCCGTGCCCTGAACATCAACCGTTTTGACAAGCATCTGTACATTTCCTTCGCCCGTGAAAGCTCCAGCCGGTATATCCATTGATGCATTGTCATTCAGAGGCACATCATTTTGCTCAGTATCTGCCGGTATATATGTGCTGGTGAATGATCCGGCACCAATATTGCCCGCTTCATCCTCAGCCGTCACGTTCAGCGTGTTGCTGCCTTCCAGCATACCGGCTACCTCAATGGTATATGTGAATTCACCTGTTGATTCGATCATGCTGCCATCCACGGCGGCGCCGTTGAATTTTGCCGCAACATGATCCACAGCTTCATTGACGGTTATATTGTAGATAAGCTCGTCATCCTGCGACCTATCGACCCTAACTATTGGCGCTGTACTGTCCAGAGTGATCGTCACAGTTACTGCTGCTTCGCTTTCATTTCCGGCGCGGTCGATTGCCTTCAACGCGAATGTGTTTTCGCCTTCAGCCAGCCTTACGCCATCGAGTACAAATTCTCCTGCCGAAGTGATGACTGCCTGTCCGATTATTTCGCCAGCTTTTCTGAGCATTACCCTGGAGCCTGTTTTGCCTCCCTCGCCTGCCACCTCGCCTGTTATATTTGTGATCGGACTGTTTACCAAATCATCGGCGTCATGTACAGTGACATTCGAAGGCCTTTCACTGTCATACTCAAATATGAATACTTTTTCATCAGACTTGTTACCGGCTGCGTCTACAGCGCTATAGAGCAGTGTATTTATTCCCTGGCTGAGCTCGGACAGTGTAACTGAACCGTTTGCTGTCTCTGTCACTCCGTTGAAGTAATACTCGATCCTATCACTTACGCCTGCTGAAATCGTAACACTCATGTCCGGAGCTTTATATATGCCATTATTTCCATCAGGTCTGCCTGGAGCTGTTCTAACATTCACAACAGGCTTGCTGTTGTCTATGCTCACCTTCTGAGCAAGTTCCAGTGATGCAGTATTGCCCGCCTTGTCCTTTGCATGGACCTTCAGAGACAGCTCACTATAGTTGCCGCCTTCTATTGTATATGATCCTTCATATCCGGTTTCAGTGCCTGTTGTCTTCTTCATCGGTACCTTGACAGCAACTGTACCGATGCTGAACCATACATCGCCGACTCCATTAACATCAGTGATGTCTGCTGTCACCTTGACGGTATCGCCTGCTTTAGTGTATATGACTCCCTGTTCGTCGATGTCATTTTTCATAACCTGTCCTGCTGCGATCTGAGGCACTGTCTTGTCTATCGTAAACGTGACTGTTCTGGTGTAGGTATTTTCACCGCTTACATATTCAACTGTAAGGGTATGACTGCCAGGTATTGAATAACGGCCTCCGGCAAATGCTGTACCGTCTATTCTGGCGCTTGCCCCTTGTTTCTCCTCTTCACCTTCAAATACCATGAAGCTGATATAAGGATCGGCATTTGTGACCATACCTTCCGCAACACCGCTTATACTGATATTAACAGGCAGACGGTCTATTGTGAATTTCAATGTCTGAGCAGCCTCATTGCCGGCTTCATCCACAGCAATGAACTCCAGATCATAATTTACGACCTGTCCGTCTTCTCCTGTAAATACCTTCGATGAATCATTCCAGTCTATTTCCTGCCCGTTTTCTTTTACTGTCAACGTACCCTCAGTTACTTCAACTTCTACTGTTACATCAATATCCTTGTATGTATTGCCGTTAGTCGCACCCGACAGCTTTATCACCGGTTTTGTACGGTCTATCGCAAATGATTTCGTTTCCAGGTTTGATTCATGTCCATATGCATCACTGGTCTTAGCGGTCAGCGTATAGCTTCCGTCCGCAGTGATCGTATCACCGCGCTTATATGTCACAGGCAGGTCATCCCTCGTGAGTGATATTTCTGCATTAGCCGTCAGTATCTGCTGCGAAGCAACTGTATCTGTAAAGGTGATCACCGGTGTTACCGCTGTATTGAACGGTTTATCGCTGCCGGCAATGTTCGAGGCATTGGATATCGCGGCAGATGGTGCTTCGTTATCAATAGTGAACTCAATCACCTTGCTGCTGGTAATGTCGGTATAGCTCGGATTGACTGCTATTACCTCCAACCTGTATGCGCCTTCAGTATCAATGGCTTCTCCGCTGTTGTATGTTACAACAGAACCATCAGGATTCTTAAGCTTAGCAGTGTAAGTGTAATTGTCAATATTGGAACCACCATTGAGAGATATCACTGGTGTAACACTCTCATAAATTTCGCCGTTGTCCACATTCGCTACATTTATGACAGGCGCCGTATTATCCCACTCGATCACAAATGTTTCAGAATCCGTTCCGGTATTACCTGCCTCATCCTTTGTAGAAGCTGTGATTGTGTATGACCCTGCTTCTTTTATCGCAGTATTGGGCTTATATACATAGCCGTTCAGCGTGATGACCCTGAATTGCTCCTGCTCATCATCGCCGAAGAAGGACACGACAGGTACTACGCCCGCGTGACTGTTTTCAGTCAATTCCGGTACATCTATGGTCACTGTCGGGCTTTCCTTGTCGATAGCGAAGCTCAACTCAACTTTTTCGCCGGCAAATCTTCTGCCGGGCACTGTTATCGTTACATCATAGTCTTCAGTACTGCCTTGTGCAACCTCAAATGGAACGATGTACACACCCGGTTCCACATTCTGTGGTTCACTGCCGCCGGTTATTGTGATCTCATCGCCGGTCGATTTTACAGTAAGAGTAACATCACGGTTATACAAACCACCATCGGCAACACCTGATATGCTGAATTCCTGTGTGCTGCTGTTAACAACCGGCATATCAGCGAATGCAGCCAGCGTCTTACCGTCATACGCCTTGATGTCTGCCTCACCTGAATATGAGACCTTGATGCTCTTGTAGTCCTTGTAGATTTTATAGTCCTTCAATTCAAGGATAATCTGCGTCCCGTCGTCTCCATATGTGACCCCGTTCAATTCATATGCCGCTTCATCAACCGCATCTGTAACCTCGACCATGAACCCGCCGGCTGCCACCGATTTATCAAGAGGCTTGTTGAACTCAAGCATGACAGCGGCACCGTCTGGCTCAACTTCAGCGGCCTTACATATAAGCTCGGAATTTCCGGCAAGCTCTATATCGATAACAAACTCATCTTCTTCTTCCGCATTTATTTCATCAGCTTTGCTGATATCATTAGTAACTCCGTCAGCACTGTAGAAGTTGCTCATTTCCAGTTCGTCTGCTCCCAATGCTATTACAGCCAGTTTGTAACCGGGTATTTTGGGGACCACAAGCTCATATGGCAAGCTGGTAATGCCCTCATCCATTACCATCCATGTATCTGCAAGCACATCATCCAAAACAGTGCTAATATCGTTTTCAACCACTGCCACTACCCTGAAATCATATCCTGTATCAGGAGCTGTCATCCCATCCGGCAGAGTTATCGTTCCGGCGATCCTGCTTCCTGTCTCCATTTCAATATCGATGCCGCTGACATCTCCTCCAGCAACACTGACACTATTTGCATCGGCCATACTATACACATTCCCTCCGATGCTATAGTACACATCGGCATAGCCAAGCTTTTGTCCTTTGGATACCTGTACATAATATTCCGATGCATCGTCCGGAACCTTGATCATATAATCTGTACCGGAACTGCCCCCGTCCAGCCAAATAACTGTACCGAACCATTTATCGTCAACCGTATTTTCCTGTGTACCATTTATATCGAAGGCACTTACCAGAATCTCGGCTCCTTCAGCCGGAGCTGCTTGAGGCAGTGTGATCGTACCTGAAATCCTTTTTGCCGGTGTAACAGTCAAATCGATGTCTATCTTATCACCTTCGGTCATATCCAGCGTAACAGCATTTGCATAATCAAGGGTCGTTTCACCAACACCGGCATAGAACCCTTCATTCATATAATCATATGATTCGTCGGAAACATATTTCACACGATACCCTTCAAGTTCAGGCACTATCAAGGTATACTCCTCAGAGCTTTCACCTTCAGGTATCATAACCTTGCCATGAACTACGACATCATCCCGCTCGTTATCATTTTCGAAATCGGCAGCTGCTTCTATGCTCATGCCCTGACCGCCGGCTGGTGCCGCCTCGGGAATAGTCAAAACTCCTGTTATCTTTTTGCCTTTAACCATAATAAAGTTGATATTATCCAAATCACCGTCAGCAACACTTATCTTATCTGAAGCCTCAATGCTGAATGCGCTGCCTTGGTGACTATAGTACATCATATCAACACAGTCTGCCTGATTCCCTCCCCAGATCTGCATACGGTAATTTGTCTCATCATCCGGAACCTTCAAAACGTAATCTCCGTAGGTTTGCCCTCCCGGTATTTTTACATCTGTTCCGAACACCACATCATCCTGCCAATCCTTTGTTCCCTTGTCATCCCAGACACTGATCTCCAGCCCGATACCATCGCCCGGAGCTGCCTCAGGAAGCGTGACAGTACCTGAAATGTATTTTGCAGGGATCATGGTCAGGTCGATGCCCGAGAGATCCTGCATGACATCGATGCTTGCCGCCTGCATGCGACTAGATACTGTCTCATTTGGAGTTTTATAATAACCAATCTCCATCAGTCTAAGATCATTCATGGAGAAGTAATATATTTCATATCCTGTCTCTTCCGGAACGACTATCTTATAATTTACACTGCTGCTGCCCTTTTTCACAACAAACCAGCGCCCTGCAGGTATGTGATAATAGTGCCCCCCCTCATCGGAGTTTTTTACCGCACAGATTTCCACATCAACGTCATCATGAATGATTCCTGAAGGAATCGATATGGTCCCTGTAATCACCTTTCCTCTGATCAATGTTACATCCTTGTCAGTCAGATGAGATCCCGATACCTGCAGGTGATCGGCATCGATAATCCTGTATACACTGCCTTCCGAGCTGTAATAAGTCGGGGCGTCGATATAATCCCAGCCTCCGCACCTGACCTCCAGCCTGTAGTCCTTATTATCGGGAACTACAACGCTGTAGTCGGCGGAAGTACCTCCCTTGCTTACTATCGTATGTGAACCATACCATTCATCGTCTTTATCATCTTCATATGTGTCGTTGTCAAACCAGGCAGATACATGTATCTCCATATCTCCTTGAGCAGTATCACCATCCGGCAGAGAAATGCTGCCGGAAATGAACAGGCCGGGATTCAGGATAAAATCATGGGGATCGTACGATGTATTTTCATCAGCGATCTCTATTTCCTTTCTTTCCGATTCCAGCAGTGCCAAGCCTTCCGGCGGACCTGCAAACACATTGTATTTGCCGGCATGCAAACCGTATACTGCGTAATCGCCGTTTACATCGGCACTATACCCGGCTACCCATCTCCCATCCATTTCAGTCACTGTTATATAGGCATATGGTACGGCGTTACCAGCGTTGTCTTTTACTTTACCTGTCAACTGAGTATTTTCTACCATCTCGAAGCATGCAAATGCTACATGCTCTTCTTCCGTTCCAGCGCCTCTGACAACTCGTACATCTATCTGCCCGGGATTTAATATGTTTGGCAACCGTATTGTTATGGATGAAGCATCAACTGTTTCCGGTACAACATCTACCGAACCATCCATATATCCTTGATGCACCAGCTTGACCAAAAGGTCGTCTGTGGTTTCCCACAGGGCATCTGATCCGTCCCTCAGGGTAAAGGTCATAAGATTTCCGTCAGTAGTCCCGGTCAGCTTGTAATTTGGAGTTGCCATCAAGTTATTTACAACATTTAGTATATCTTTATCTGTCATATCAACAGCCTGACCGTTGAATTCCAGTTCTACGCGGTATCTGCCGGGCTCCAGAGTCGTATTGCCAAGTGAGAAAGCAAGCCGGTCCCACATAAATTCAGGTGCTGATGCAGCAGCAACAAGCTCTTCTGCTTCATCATATACCCTTATGGCAGTAGTATCGTCTTCATAAATTATAAGGTCGTCGCCAAAAACAGAGACCTCACTGTCTATCTCAGTAGCATCACAAATACCTTTGATGACCGGATAGTTTACGCTGAGCATTCCTTTTGCCAGCCGTAAGCCGCCCTTTATTACAGTCAGCTTGTACATACCCTCTTCGAGCTGCACATCAGGCAATACCGCATTTATTGTATTGTCATCATTTATTGTATATGACAGGCTTTCTGTCGTACCATCCGTATAGCCTAACTCTACAACTATATCATCGTCTCCGGACCAGGGATAATCCTCAGGCTTCATATCCAATCCAAGCTCCACTGTTCTGCCTGCCGTATTGCCGGGCATCATGGCAAACGGAGCTGCGTTCAGGCTATAACATACATTGAAGCCATTAAAGCCATCCTTGACCGGAGTATCATTCTCAAGTACCTGGCCGTCATATGTCAGCCTCAGATTGTATCCGCCGGGCATCAGCCTGTTATCATCCAGAAATATCAGGATATCTCCCTCATCCTTGTTATAATCCCAATTGCCCCAGTCAAATTCGAATTTATCAGCGCCCGAAATATAGATGGCAGGCGTAAGGCTATTTCCTTCACCGTCAAGAATCTCAGCTACCATCAGGCCCAAATCCATGCTCTCCATATTGAAGATGCGTACTTTCAGCTTGTCCTTTGCACCATCATAATCCTCAACAAACCTTATTCTGGGATCGGTATCTCGTAAATAAAGATTTTGAGATGCTGGAGTATCGCTAATGGTAACCTGTGTAAGCAGGGACTGTGAAAGGTCAGGATATGCATCTCTGTTTGTAAGCACAGCCCTTATGTAATAAGTACCGTTCGGTATACCGCCTATTCTGTATATTCCATACACATCCACCGGCACAAAGGTAACGAACTCCATATCGGTCCATGTGCCTTTGAATACATCCACTCCGGCCTCGGTAAATTCGTTGGCAGGATTGCTGTTGTCATATACGTAACCGATAAGCTTTGGATCAGTCAGCGCCAGATTTATTACAGATGATGGAGTAACTGTTCCATTTTCTTCTATCGTAAATTCCTTTTCATAAGACTGCGAATACGGCAGTTCAGTTTTCGGCTTCATTGTTACCCCGTAAGTACCGGGTTCCATGCCTCCGAGAAGGTACTTCCCATCCTCAGCCCGCCAGTCGCATCCTCCGCCGTTTCCATCCTTCGAATCAAGCTTCCTCACCTCAAGCCAGTATTGTCCTCCATCCAAAGAATTCTCTGCCACATCTGTGACAGTGCCTGTCACTTGCGGAAGCCTCAAATCAATATTTCTAACTTCAGGTGCGGTTTCGGGAGCCGGCTCTTCCAGTGTAACCCGTATCCGCTCGGATGAAAGGTATTCCGAGCCATTGCCGGCAAATGCAACAACATCATACACACCCGGATTCAAGCCTCCCATTTTATATGTACCGTCATACTCAATAAAGGCCTGATAATGATTCCCTTCGTCACCGGCAGCGATAAAATTGACCTCTCCGCCCTTTGTTGGATTCTCTCCTTCCATTACCGTTCCTTCTATCTGAGCTTTTTCCAAATTGATAATGACATTGTCTTCATCTTCACCGTCTACCAGCACAGTACCTTCCGAAAGGCTGATGACAGCTTCACCTGAATAATCATCAGAAGCGGCGTCAGCGTATGCGATCAATTTGTATGTGTCATTTCCGGGCATAAAACGAGTCAAATAGTAGAATTTACCATCTTTCCCGAAAACCACCGACTCTGACCAGCCATCCTCCTTCTCTATTGTCAGCCTTCCGCCGGATGAAGGTGTTCCGTCCGATCCCAGAACAGTACCTTTGAGCATATATGCTTCATTTTCAACATAAAAGTCTGCGTAGCCATAAATAGTTCCATCATCAGCATTGTAAAGCCATATGCTATAGTCTCCTTTTTCCAGCGGAAAACCGACTCTGTCATTTTCCATTGCTGTAAATGTAATTTTATCTTCACTAATAGCAAGGCCGTTTTCAGATGTTATGACCATATCCCCATATCCCGGACCTGAAATCACTGCTGCGACATTATCACCGGTGGACCAGCCGTATCCGGTGTAAGTATCGCTTTCGTCCACTTCAAAAGAATCTCCTGTATTTCCGGATATGACAGGATCGCTGCTAACCAACCTGGGCGCTGCTTTGAACGCACCTGCATCAGGCAGTGCTACAAGTATTTCTTCTCCATTCAGCATTGCGTAAAGCTTTAGTGAATACTGGATTCCCGGTTTTATAGCAAACGGAAGATTGAATGTGATATTTCCCCAATCATCATACCAGTCGTTGCTGGCTGCTATCAGATTATCCTCCTGATACACTTCGATCCGGGGCGAGTCCATGTACTTATTCAGATATTCTCCCTGAATGTGCAGAAAACTGCTATATTCCTTTAGCCTGATATATTCAACAACAGCTGTTCCAACATCAAATTGACCTACTGCAAGTATTGTTCTGTCCCCGTCATAATCCTTGTATATCTCAACGAACTGCCTGCCTTCGATAACCTCATCAGGTTCCTGAAGAGTAAATGATAAAGTATTGCCCGCATTTATCGTTACCGGTACAGTCAAACTGTGTTCTGGATTTTCTTGAGGTATAATGTACGCTGTCAGCTCGTCACCCGAGGACCATGGATACACACCATCATCTCTGTTGATCTCAACCGAATATTCACCAGCGTATTCATTGGCTTCAACCACTGCAGGCCTTATATGAAGTCCGCTGACCACTCGGAATTGGTCGCTTTTTTCTACATCAAGCTCATCACCATAGTAAAACACCTTGAGCGTATAGACACCAAATGGCAAGTTCCCAAATAAATCGGTGTCAACATCCATATTTAGGCTGCATTCATCTGACCACGGATCATGGTCTTCAGACCAGCAGTTTTCGTTTGCAGCTATCAATTGGGAATCGCTGTTCCATATCTCAACTGAAACATTCTCCCAGTTTTCAATCATACTCGCGTTCATGATCCTGGCACGAAGCCTGGAATCTCCCTTTACATAGTTGTCAGCATATACGATCCTCGGTGCCTTGTCACGCAAACTTAGCTCAACAGAGACCACTTCCTCGGCTATTGTGACAATAGTCCCGGACGACTCATCATATGATGAATGATCAGGATCTTCGCGATCAGGCTTTGCGACAAGAATGTAATCACCTGCCGGAAGCCCTCCCAATCGGAATACGCCGGTGGATTGTATATTAATCTCGAACAGATAATTGCCATCTGAGTCAAGCACAACGACAGAACCGGCTGTTATCAGCGTTTCCCCGTCCGGCGCAACTACGCTGCCGTTGACCTGCGGCTCTGTAAACGAAAGATCTATAGTCTCCGGAGTTGCTGTACCGTCCAGATCGATAGTGAACGATTCCTCAATCGATGGAGCAAAATCGCTGTCACCTTTAGGAATAATTCTGATGCTATATGTACCGGGGTCCATATGGCTCAATGTAAAATACCCGTTTTCATGATATCCGATGCAATTACTGCCGTCGTTGTCAGTCCGCTGGATACTCACATTATATTCGTCATGCTGCAAGGCAGTATCATCTGCATCAAAAACATTGCCCCGGAACTGGGGTGATTCAAGTACGAGCTCCACATCAGTCACCAGAGTATCTCCAAATGGAATAAGTATATCTCTTGATGGGAAATAGATATCAAAACTAAAGGGTTCAATATTTATCCGATAAGAAGTATTGCTGGACAATCCGCCTATTCTGAATGTACCATCACTGAAAAGGCTGAATAGATAATTATTTTCACCGCCATCGGGTTCCTCCGGGTAAATGTTTATCCATGAGTCTGTCAATACTACTACATTACCTTCAGGATCCTTTACAACACCGGAAATCTGTGTTGGCTCAAGCACTATCATTATATCGTCGGAGCCAACGACCTGACCGTCGCTTATCTCGATCGTAACAGGCTCAGATTTGGCACATTCGGAATCCATCGCAGGATAAGCCTGTAATGAATAATTCCCGTCGATATCACTACTATCCATGTCCTGTCTGGGTACATCATCTATTGATATGTAAAACCTTCCGTTTTCGTCTGTATTGACACTTCTTGAGTAATGCTCCGGTGAATCCAGATTAGTAATAAAAACTCTGCCATTACCGTCATGACTTAATTGCGGATCAACGACCGTACCGCATAGCAGGTCCTGCCCTATTGTAAATTCTGCAAATCCGATACGAATATTACTTCTATATATGTCTACACGGCCGCTGCCTGCCTGCTGCGGAAATTCATGTCCTTCAAGCAGTGGTATTGCCAGATTTCCGTCATCATCAAAATGCATGCCGCTCTGTGAATCCAGACTCCAATGGAAACCATCTCCGTATACTGAAACAGAAAAATTTTCGATCCCGTCACTGATACTCCATTTGAATAAATCATTGGTGCTGTTGTATACGGTCAGCAACCCAGAGCTGAAACCATGGGGGTGGCATTCAAGACGCGACAATACTTTCAGAGGGATATTCTGCTCTATTGTCACCGGATTTTCACTGTCACTGTTATCTATCAGCTTTATCATGTATTCACCCGGTATATCAATACAGCTGTTCAGCCAGAAGACCATGCCCACATGATCTATATGGCCGAAGTTACCGGTGTTTACTTTGGTACCATCCTTATAGACTTCAATTATCGTATCAGGTCCTTCATATGCTTCCAGGCAACTGCCCATCAACAAAACACGATGATCTCCCTGATTGGTGGCTTCAGTACCATCAATAACCGGGGTTCCTATCTGGAAATACCCCTTCGCCAACAGCTGATCGCCATCATAAACACTTATTGACCGTCCGCCTTCTGCAGCACCTGCCTGTGCAGGTATCGTCACTGTCAATCGGTTATCATCACCGACCTCACATACCGGAGTACACTCAATCGTTTTGTCACCATCCTCGAGCCGTATTTCAACTGTGAGGTTGAGGTTACCCTCTGTATCCCATGGGTAATCGTTGTTTTCATTGCCGTGTGCCTCAAACACTATTTGCTTTCCAACAGTTCTATATTCTTCAGGCAATATGACCTTTGGATCTGCTATTATATTCTGGATCACGACAAGCTGACAAGATTGTATTAAATCTAAATTGTTATATACATCAATCGTATATGTACCGAAATCCAGTGTAGATACTGTATCATTATTAAGGAAGAGCGTTGCAGAATCCTCATGCCAATCACGCATTTCTCCGTTAGTCAGTTCTATCTCCGGATCGGTTCCAATAACCGCTCTCAAACCGCTGAAATCAAAATCCAGTACACTCAGATCATTCAAGCGGATCCTGACCTCATTATCACCTTTAACTATGTAGTCGACATTATCGACTCTCAGTTCTTTTTGCACAAGAAGAAATTCAACCGGTTCACCAGGTCCGTTTCCTCCCGAGATTTCAACGGGTACCATATCAGAGTGTCTATAATTACTATATTCAGGCTCGAAAGGCGGGATCGCACTTAATTGATAGCTGCCGTCATCAAGTCCGCCTATTTTGTAAGTACCGTCATTTTTGACACTAACCCACTTCAAATAGTGTCCTTCATTGTCGAAAATCTCAACAACGCCTCCCGGCGAAGGAATCGATCCCTCAGTTTCCTGCAGCGCAACCGTACCGTTAAACTGGGGATTTGTTAATTGGAGTGGTATTTCAATCGGGTATACAGCGCTCTCATCTATTGTAAACTGATGCTCATGAGATGCCGTGAAATCTGAATCACCTTGAGGCTCCAGCCATACCACATATGCGCCTGTGGTGATATCACTCAGTTTATAAGTAACATTTTCACTAATTGACCAATCAACATGCACATTATTTCCTATTTCAAAATCAACAGACCTCACCCTTATATCATAAATGCCATCATCCAGATTATCTTCATTTGGAGCTTTCATTGTACCCGATACCTGGACCGGCTTTGTGGTCATCTGAATGGTACCTTCTACAGGTGTATCGTCAGTATTTAAAAATTCTCCGTCTGTCACCTTGAAGTTAAACCAGTCTGAAAATGAGTATAATGATTCTGCGGGGGGGAATGCCCTCAGTCTGTACTCTCCATCTTCCAGGTCGTCCGCTGAAACGGAAAAGCTGCCATCATCAGGGTCGACTGGGAAATTGTCATAGTGTTCGTCCCAATCACCAACAACTTTGAATAATTCTACCGCACCTCCTGCAAATGAATTGTCCGGATTCATAACTACTCCGCCGAGTACTGACTGTTTTTGTGAAATATTATATTCAAAAATGGCAATACCGCTATCTTCCATGCCTTCTGCGGCAGCGACCGCTTTGATTATCGTATAGCCGTTTATAACCGGTTTGTTTTCTTCAGAATATACTTGGGTAGTTCCGGCAGCTTCACTGACTGGGTCATTTCCATCTACCGTAAAATAAATAGCTGCCCCAGAGGTGCTACTAGTCAGCGTAACCGGTGTATCATCTGCGATAGGGTCACCCGGAGCAGGATTGGCCACAGGTGCTTCTGCCATATCCTCTGCCTGAACTGCAACAGGCAGGAACAAGGTCGATACCAGCATAAAGACAGACAACAACAGAGAAATTAGTTTTTTGACTGAGCTTCTCATATGAAACCTCCGAAAATATTAATAAATTGGCAATACAGATTACAAAATTCTATGATTTGTAACATTATATTACAATATTTTATCACCATTCTTTTGTTTTGTCACCAAAAAATGCTATTTTGATATGATGTATGTATAATAATTTTGCTTTATCATGAAAGATATATAACTGCCAACAAATCAAAAGTTTATAAATATTAACAACAAAAAAGACGGGATAATTACATCCCATCCTTTTATTTTAATTACCTTGTAATTGGTTCTACCCAGTCCTGCTCATTATTTAACAGGTTTATGTGCACATCTTCCAGCACTTACAGCCAAACCATATAGAATAAACACAATACTAAGGCCTACTCCGAAGCCGTGTACAAAATCCGGCAATCCTGTTATATGTCTAAATAGTAATGTCAGGCCATACACTAAAAAACCAGCATTTAGATGCCAATCAATTTTTTTTGGTTGTTTTTCGATACAGTTGACACTTTCAGCTAAATTAATTCCATATTCGTTGGTGTTACAGTTGTTTTCAACATTTGCATTTTGAAGCCAGCACACAGATAAAGCCTCCTTTCTACATTATTTTGTGATAATAGATCTTAATGCACCCTCTTACCAAAGAAATGAATATCAGAGCACTCAGCAGAGAGAAAAACACTGTCGTATTAACAAACCCTGCCACCACAGTACCTGCAGCCATACCAAGCATGCAGATACCCATTCCGAGCGCACCGGATTTCTGGAGGATCATTTTGGATCTTTCATCGTTCTCTTGTATGTATAATTTCTTTAGCGACTCTTCTGTCCTTAAGCTGACAAAAAACCTTACTATAAAAAACACCATAGCCAGTTCAACACCGACAAATGCTCCTGTATGAAAACCTCTGATGAAATCAGGTATTTGAGGCAAAGCCTTTCGATAGATCGGGAAAACAAAATAAAAAACTGCAAGACCTATCATAACAAATGACATCAGTATCGTTCTTATTTGTATTTTCTTTTTATATTTTTCCATAATCACATTTCCTCCACTTCTGAAAAATCAAATACATCCTCGATAGACAATCCAAAATATCTGGCTATTTTATAGGCGAGCACCAGCGATGCGGTATACTTCCCACACTCCAATGATGTGATCGTTTGCCTGGTGACTCCTACTGCAAGTGCCAGTTCTTCCTGTGATAGCTTGTTTTTCTTCCTGAGTTCCGGAATGAGCGTTTTCAAAGGATCCCTCCCCGCCATATCTATATTATGCAATGCACGCTTTGCATTTTTAGTATAGCCTACTTTGCATTTTTAGTCAAGTATACTTTGCATTTTCTTCCCGTCGTTTTCCTTATCTCTTTTATGCCGCTGTATCTATTTCTGAAAAAACGCTATAATTGTTTATTGAATTTACCAAATGTTGCAGTACGTCATACAAATGAAAAAACAAAAGTTGAAGGAATTATGTGTTTTTTTGTCGAATAATATTATTATTGGTAAATCCAGCAGTTCAAATCATACAATATGGTGGAAAATATGGACATTATAAAGAATAGCTTTGTTAGAGTAACCAAAAAAATTGATGGAGTATATCTTGAGACCTATAAAAGAGGATATTCTATTCAGGATTTCAATGTTATTATTGAAAAAAATCCTGAAATCAGAATAACAAGTTTTATTGCCATCAGGAACGCTCTGCTCAATGCACCCCATCCACCGGTCAAATTTGGTGTGGTTGATGAACGTATCGTAATAGAATTGACCGATAACGACATGAAAGCTTATGTAACGCTTTATTTGGATGAAGCAGAGCTTGCTGCCAACAACAGGGGCGAGCTTGTCAAAGAAATACTTCTGAAGCTGCGGGAAAGAGGTGTCATCTTTGGGATGAAAAAAGAAGCTCTGCTTAGTGACCTTCGAGCCAAGGAGCCTATTCTGATAGCTGAAGGCATCCCTCCCGTCAACGGTCAGGACTCAATAATCACAATGTTCGATCTGAATGAACCAAAACCGGAAATCAAAGAAGACGGCAAAGCGGATTATTATGAACTTAACCTGATTAATAAAGTAAATGAGGGAGATTGGCTTGGGGAGAGAACTGACCCTACTGAGGGCACTCCGGGCAAATCCGTCAAGGGCGAAACTGTACACCAGCTCAAAGGAAAACGCTTTCCACTTTTCTATGATTCCAATACAGTCAGAGAAGTATATGATAATGGTGTGACAAGACTTTATTCAAAAATAAACGGCGCAGTACATTACAACGGTGATAAGATCAGTGTTTCAAATTATCTTGAGATATCGGATAATATAGATTTCAACACCGGAAATATTGACTTTGATGGATTTCTTACCGTCAAAGGTTCTATTGCAGACAACTTTTCCGTTGCCGCCAAAGACGATATCGAAATCCTCGGCGAGTTCGGAATCGGAAGTGTCAAGGAAGTGGTCAGCCGCGGAGGCAATATACTGATAAAAGGCGGCATAGCCGGCAGAAACAAAGCTGTTGTCAGGTCGACAAAGGATATTTACACAAAATATATATCGGATGCGACAGTTATATGCAGCGGGATAGTTTATGTCGGTTATTACTGCCTTAACAGCAATATCTCTGCAAAGCAGGTCGTCGTCGAATCCGGTAAGGGCAAGATCATAGGCGGCATTATTGAAGCGGAGCAAAAAGTTGAGGCTGCCTATATAGGCAATGGACATGAAAAACGTACACAAATAAGGATACTGGGATTTGACCGAAGCAAGATGAAGGAGGAACTGGACAAACTGCAGGAATCGATGGTCAAGGCAAGGGTCAGTCTGTCAAAAGCGAAACAGCTCTTTGCAGTATATACCAATTCTATCGAAAACGGTTCTAAGCAGTATAAAGAGTATGAAACCGTCAGGGAAAGGTATTTTAGTCTGAAAGATGAAGTAAAGCGGTTTGAAAATCAAATCAGGACAATGCAAAAGTATTTCCGCGTCAAAGGCGAGGGTGAAGTAAATGTCTTAAAAAGAATATATCCCAATACTATGCTCCAGATAAAAAATGAAATCAAAGAGATCAGAAAAGAATATATTGCATCCTGTTTCTATATACAGGACTTAGTAATCAAAGAAATGTAGATCAGCACCGGGGAGGCAGCTCAATATGGAATATGGAAAGATACTTGAACAGGTCGAAGAACAAAACAAGGAAAAAGCTCTCTCAGGGAAAATGTTCCGATATTCCGGCCTGATAATGGCAGTCGATTACTTTTCTCAGAAACTGAATTCAGACCAGATAATGATTGCAGCCTTTGATTTTATAAACGAACTCCTTACACTTGACAGCTCCTCTCTGTTCTGTAAAAAGGGCGATGGTTTTGCTATAGTCAGAGAAAAAGGCAGAAGTGTCGGACTTCAAAGTATTAAGATCAGCAGCAGCCTCAATGATCTGGCGGTATTTCACGGGAATATACTTACAGGAAAAAGTTCGATACTGAAATATTTCGACGAGGAAATCTATCATAAAAGTAATATTGAAATCGTAGTACCTATAATCGTAGATACGACCCTGGAGGGATTTCTGCTGATACCGGAGAAGACCGGCGGCCGGTTTGATGAAGATGACCTCATAATCTGCCAGGTGCTGATGAATCTTTGCAACAGCGCCATGAGGAATTTTGAATCATATAATGAGCTTCAAAGCATCAATGCAAGCCTTGATGAGAAAATATTCAACCTCTTTGCTATCAATCAGTCATCAAAGGCATTGCTGAGCCAACTGGATCTGGATTCATTATACGGCCTTTCCATCGATGTTTTTTCAGAGCTTACTCAAAGCTCCTCCACAGGGTTTGTATTATACGATGAGAAAAGTGAAAAATACACCCTCAGATCCTTCAGATTCATATTTGAGAGTATCAAAACTCTGGATATAGTATTGGAAATAGATGAAAGAGCTGCTGTCGATCCCAACCGAATCATAATCGATCTGGCAGATGAAAATGATGTACAGTATTTCAACAGTCTGTTCAATAATGGCATCAAAAGCCTTGCCAGCTTGAAAGCCCAATATATCATACTTCTTAATAAGGGAAGTCATGTACTTGGTTTTGTTACTCTCGGGGCAACTGTTACTGGCGCTGTATATAAGAAGAACGTATTTGAACTTATCGAAAGCCTTGCATCCTCCACATACATAGCCATATCAAATGCAAGGCATTTCAGGCAGGTCGAAGTGCAAAAAGCAATAATTCAGAAAAAGCTCGACCGGCTGATATCGCTCAATGCTCTCGTCAGAAACATAAACAGCTCTATGGATATCGAATCTTTGATCGAGATAACGATGAAGACACTCTGTATATCGTTTTTTATAGAGAAATGCACACTGGCCTTATTCGACAATAAAGAAAAGCAGTTCGATATCACATGCAGCCATGGCGTAAAAGACGATTTTGCAGTCATAAAGCCGGATAAAAGCTGGAGCAGGATACTAAAAGGCAAAACAGCTTTAGCACTGGACAATAATGAGCTCGTGAAATATTTTGGCCAAGACTTCTCAGAAACTATCGGCGATATAACCGGTGCACTGATAGTACCTATTTATATGGACAGATCTGAGATCGAACTGCTGGGAGTTATGATTGTTTTCAGCTGCTTCGGCAGCTTGATCAGCGACGAAGAAAATGTGCTGACAATAGAGACCATAGCAGGCCATATCGCCCCCATACTGTATAATCTTAATGTCATCGAAGAGCAAAGATCACTGCTGGTACCTAATTATTCGGAGATATTCAAAAAAGCGCTTGAATGTGAAATAAAACAAGCTAAAGAGCTTGGACTAGAGCTTTATATAATCAAAGTAAGCCATCGCGAAGGATTCAGCTTCAATTACCCCGATATAGCAGGCAGACTGCGCAGCAAATACAAAAAGGTCTATCCAATGGCATACAACACAGTGTATATCATTGTCAATGGTAAAGAAGATACAAATAAAGAGAATATACTTGAGCTGCTGCTTGAACCTCAGAACATTTCGGTTGACACCACAGCCCTGGGACGGGACTTCAACAGCCTGGAGGACTTCCTCCGGGGTCAGGCCTGACCCCGGGGAATATTTCAAGCCTGACCCCATAGATATCGGAGGAGCCTGATGACCATTGCGGCTGCCTCGGCTCTGGTTGCATTATCTTCCGGGTTGATCTCACCCTTATTATTGCCGGTGATAACTCCCATTTCTATTGCAGCTGCAATTGCATCCTTTGATGCAGGCTTTACATCACCATGGTCGCTGAATTTGCTGATGAGTTCTTCGGCATCGCCTATCTCCACTGACCTGCCTGCCACGGCTGCGGCATTCATTATCATCGCAGCCACTTCTTCTCTGGTTATGGCTTCGTTTGGTCTGAAACTGGTTCCGCTCTCTTTGATGATCCCGGCCTCTGCTGCTGTATTTACCGTATCAGCAAACCATTGCTTCGTTACATCCTCAAAGCCGATTATTCCCGCAGGTTTCCTTCCGGACAAACCCATGGCCCTGACAATCAGCGTTGCGAACTGGGCTCTGGTCAGCTTCGCCTGGGGATCATACATATCGTTGCCGACACCGTCAGTGATGAACTTGGAGGCCAGCGTTTCGATCTCTTCCTTTGCCCAGTGCTTCTGAATGTCATCAAAGCTCTTTTCTGCAGAAACGATCATATAGATGCCGCTTCCGTAGTGATGGATGACAGCCGTGGTTTTACCGCCGGTTGTTGTGAATACAGCAGGCACAGGCTCCATATCACCTGTTTTGGGATCGTACAGCACCGCTGTCGATCTTGATGGATCCACATTGCCATCAAACTGTATTTCACGACGGATATACGTCAAATTACCATCGAGTCCCGTTTTGCTGCCATCCTCATCAACTGCCTGCACTATAAACTCCACAGGATCCGCCAGAACTGTTACACCCTTCTGTTTGGAAAGCCCATCGATTTTTTCATCAGGCTCCCACTTGCTCACACTGATCACGATTTCCTTCCCGTCCTCTGTTTTAAGGCCCGTTGAAATCGTCCCGTCGACAGATCCGTCATCCTCCTGTACCGGAGGCAATGTCGGGCCGGGTGACGGTGAAGGACCGGGGTCGGGATCAGGATCCGGGTCTGGATCAGGGTCCGGGTCAGAGCCCGGATCGCCAGCTTCGGCCGCTGTTGTGAAGCCGAAGGTGTAATCGTTTTCCATAGGCGTTCCGTCAGTGTAAGCTATGGCTTGCGCCGGGATCATAACGGTATACGCAGTGTCCGGTAATAATCGTGCACTTGGCTCAAGAGTGAGCATTTCACCCTGTATTGATTTTCTGACATTGACTGTATCTGCGTTATCATCACTTATAACTATTTGCTCGTATAGACTTCCTGCTTTTATGTTCCCGCTGAAGCGTATATTGACATCCCCATCCATCGGCACACCTGACATGCTGTCTGCAGGATACGTAAATCTGACTGCCGGTGCCGAATGAAGCCGTTCGGTGGTAAATACAAGCGAGTAATCCTCTCCAAGGCCGGATCCGTCATATCCGTTTACGGCACCTACCGGCACACGAACAGCATATGTCTCCCCATTGATGAGCGCCGCATCCGGCTTGATCATCATTTGATATTCATTTATCTCCATGGCCGCCGACACCTCACTGCCCTTCGAATCTACCAGAATGATATCGCCGTACATGTCACCTTCAAATATAGTTTTGTTAAATTCAAGAGTGACATTTGCGTTTATCGGGACTTCCGTTCCATTATCGGCAGGATCAAACCTGTCAATAGTCAATTTTTCCGACTTTACTGCCATGTAGGATAGATTATTTTCCAATGAGTACTCCAGCACTTCGTTGGAGCTTACCTCGGCTGCTAGGATAAACCTGCCGTTTTCAAAGGCTTTGCCTGCGGAATCCCAAACAAACCCGGCAGTTCCGGTTTCTCCCGGCTCCAGTGAGCTGACAGCCGCCGTATCTACGAGCAGTCCGTTCACATCGTTTTCATATAGTGACACCTCGGAACTGTCTACAGGTATACATCCAATATTTTTGACCTGAGCAGTGATTTGATATTTTGTAAACTCAATTTCCTCGTCCTCGACATTACTTTGGTTTATCCGCCGGTAAACCATGTCCGACAATTCCAGTTCTGCACGCAGCAGGCTGCTGTAAGCTGTATTATTGCTCCTGTGTGCATCATACATATCATTGTCGGCATCTATGACCACATAGACCTCCCGTACAGCCGATACTTCAGGTACAGTCCATTCAACCGACACCCAGGCCGATGTCCTTGGCGCTATCGCATCCCTGATCACAGTCCCGGCTATTTTTGATCCACCGTTCAGAGGGTCTCCGTTATAAAAGCCGACCTCTACATTCTTTTCCGTGAATTCTCCTTTATTGGTGATGGCTGCGCTTATTGTAACAACGGATCCGGGTACCGGGTTTTCCTCAGATGTGGTGATGCTTTCCGCTGCAACTGACAGATCATGCTTCGGTATCAGGGTCACAGCACGCAAATCAGTATTGCCCATGCTTGTATACTCTCTACCGTCAACGACCTTTTGGTATAGATCAGCCTTTGAATATACCGCAATAAGTTTGTCATCATCGTTAAAAGCAGGCGATACAGTACTGATCATGCTATTTTCCAGGCTGGTCAGCTGAATCCTCTCACTCCAGACATCATTGACCGGATCGTACAGTGTTGTATAAATGTTTTGACCGCCGTTTTCTGTTTCGGTATATACAAGTGCTGCCTGGCTGGTATTGCTTACTGCTGCGGTGAAGCGGCTCCCGGCATTGGATATTGTCGGCACAGCCGAGTATTCCCCCGGGTCCATATCTTTTGAGTATACAATATTACCATCCCTGTACCATATGATTATCGGTTCTCCATCGAGATTTACAGCCACTGGATTGATATCCTGGACTTTATACGGATCTGCGCTGTTGTCTGTGAGCTTTTGCGGACTTCCCCAAATATTACTGCCTGCATCGTATTCGATCACATATATGTCCTGGTCGTTTATTGTGGTGAAATCACCATCGAAGTCTGCAGTAAATGCATATATGCCTCTGCTTCCGTCAAATGTTACAGCGGAGTCTGCAATGGCCTGTCCGATCTCACAAATTTCCTGAGGAACGCTCCAGCCGGCTCCATCCCACCCGGAGAACATTATTCTATTTGGCTTGTCAGCTGATCCGTTCAAATCATTGTCTTCATTTTTGATCCATGTTAGTATGGCGTTATTCCCACCTGCCGCAAGTCTTGGCGAGTGATCCAGACAGCTGTCGTTCGTCAGGCTGCGGCTGTTTTTCCAATTTGAAAGATCAGCACCGATTCCGGCCACTGAGATCTCCATAGCAGATGCCATGTCATCCAGCGATGTTTCGTCACCCAGTACTCTCCCCATGTTTTCCCATGCCATCAGTACCGCTTCACCCGTGTATGCCAGAGAAGGCTTGAGATCTGCAGTATTGTCCAGATCCATGAACCGTGGTTCGGACCATGTTCCTTCCTCAAGAACTGAGTACTTGATCTCAGTCCTGTTGATTGCAGAACGGTTTTCATTGTCGGCTGTCCATACCATCAGCATTTTATCACCGACTTTAATGAGTACCTGGTTTGTGTTTGGAAATACATTTTCCTGCAGCGCAGCGTCAGTGATCCCGCAAGGCTCCTGACCTGATCCGGCATCTGCCGGACCAAACAGGCTCATTCCCCTGTTTTGCGGAATAGTTGGAGCCCATATTGACTGCTCCATGAGATAATCCCTGTTCATCAGCTTGAACTTCCCGGTTTCTGGCATATTATACAACGACTGCGGCGCAGCAATGAACGATTTCGCTTTGGCTGCTTTGTCTGTGGCGGACTCTTCCTTGGCGTTGGATGAAATTTCCCATGAATATGAAAGCATTTCGTTTTCATATTCGAACATAAATGCGGTTGCGCGTATTCCTCCGGCTACGGATGCTTCGACACTATATTCCTTCGAAGGCAATTTGAACTCAACACCCACCCCGCCTTTCATATAACCCTCGACATTCAGAGGGCCGCCTCCGGCTCCGACAGCTATTTCCAACGAAGGTGAGACGGAAAATGCTCCTTCGAAGTCAAAATCGCCTTCCTCAAAGTCCTTTATGAGCAGCAGTTCGGTACCAAGCTCGACACCTACCTGCCCTCTCAGATAGCAGGGAACGATAGCAACCATAAAGTGCTGGGTTGCCTGAGCTGTTCCTTCGATTTCCACCACAACTCCTCCGCCTGCGAAATCCCACCCTGCTTTTTTTCCGTTGTATTGCCATATCAGCTTGCCTCCTATGGCACCTTCAATAGCAATACCGGCAATCTCCAGTTCCTTCTTTTCACCATTTTTCAAAAGGGCATTCTTGCTTTTTGTTTTGCTTGCCTCTGCTTTTGCCTTTATAGTGACCGATATCTGATTATCTTCATAGGCGCCTTCCACAGCAAAGTGATCGCTTCCGACACCGATCTGGTGTCCTCCCAGCAGCGGGAAATCTTCCGCCGCTTCAGGTGTTTCAATTCCGGGCAGCGCCGCCATGCCGCCCACTTCATATTTTCCGTTTACCAGCTCCACGCTCATGCCTTCGGGAGGTGATGCAAAAACAACCTTTGCATCCAATGCAAGCGACCTTATGCCATACCGGGTGACAGCCTCTACCCTGAGCCTTCCGCCCTCCTTAAAAGCATAGTTTGGGTATATCGTGAACTTATCTCCAAAAAACGATGCCGATACTTTGTATCTGTATTCTCTGCCGTCATGCTCATAGATATATTCATAATAGCCCTCGTAATGACCTTGCCAGTCAATGTCAACATTGAAGGTCACGGGCTCCCCGATCTTGAATATGAGAGCGTCCTCAGAGTTTTTGGAGCTGGAAAGATCGGAGGTAACACTTCGCACAACAGGTTTGTCGGAGACGATTTTCCTTTCAAGCTCGAAGGTGAGTTCTGTGTCCTTCATGAGTACGAACTCTTCCCTGACAGTATAGTAATTTTCAATGGTAAATTCGAGCTCGTGCCTTCCCGGGTGCAAATCTGCCAACACCTCATAGGTGTTATATCTCACCTGCCTGCCAAGGCAAGTACTGCCATCGATAATAAAATCCCTGTAATAGGTGGATGCAACATTACCTCCCCATGGCAGCACAAAGTTGACAGTGACTCTGAAGCTTTCATCGAATTTCCTGATTATGTATTGCCTTGTCTGCTTGATTTCAACATCCCCATATTGGAAACTGAACTCTATGTTGTATTCATCTTCTTCATATTCCGCTGAGTTTACAGCTAATTCCGCATATCCGTTGCTGTCCGTCACAACCTCAACAAACCACTCATCTGTTCCGGGAATCAGTTGGGCATTCTCGAACGTATACCACTTG
This sequence comes from Bacillota bacterium, assembly GCA_023418915.1. GTDB lineage: Bacteria > Bacillota > Clostridia > Acetivibrionales > DTU013 > DTU013. Next base: position 35,099 of record JAEZYU010000055.1, on the reverse strand, counting down.
ATCAAGGGCGAGCTGACCTTTATAGTCTGACCGGCAAAAGGGATCCCCTGTCTGGAGAGCCTGATCTTATATACCGTTTCGCTGCTCAAGTGATCAAACACTGTATATGGCAGTGTTGTCGTCCCTTCGGGACTGACCTCGAGACTTACGATACCTGCATTGCGTTCAACGGATACCTCTCCGCCGTAAGTATATGTAAACCCTTTTTCATCAGTGACTGTCAGTGTGACAGTATGCTTTCCGACAGCATTGAACAATCGTGTTACCCTCTCACCGTTTACTATACTGCCGCCGCCAAAATCCCATACATAGTCAAGCAGCTCCCTGCCTGACTGCTGATACAGCTCTGTCAGCTCTGATGCGTCAAAGACTGCCTCCTCGCCCTCAAGAGACCTCAGCGGACTTCCGCCGAACATTTTCCACCCGATGTTCAACGGCCGGGCTGTCCCAAAGGCAGTCACCAGAGTACCATTCTGCTTGCCTTTATTGGTTTTCACAGCTCCTGACGGTATCTGCAAAAAGTATTTGGTATTTTGGTTAAGAGGCTCCTTCGGTGTAATTATCAGACCATTATCATGAACACTTGCATTAACCTCTGACAAACTGCCCTTCTGATCCTTCAGGCTGATATCTGTCAAATTGCTTCCCTCTGTGACAGCTTCATCGTATACGAACAGGAACGATTCCTGCAGAGCCGCATCCGCTGCGTCATTGCCCGGTCTGGAAAGCAATTTCGGAGCACCTTCGTCAGTTCTGAACTGCAATGAAAAATCACCGGAAAGACAATTGCGCGATTTATCCGTGACGGCTCCTGCCGGGAGTGTCAATTCATATTGTTTATTATCAGGCAGGCTGCTCTGGGGGTAAATGAAAAGTGTATTTCCGGAAATAACCGACGTAAAGCTGATTGTCAGAGAATCCTCCGAAATGATCGATATATCGCTGTAATCATCACCCTTTATAATGCTCTCGCTGAACTCAACTGACAGCAATGAACTATTGTCAAGAAAGCCGGTGTCAATAGAAGGGAATGTACTCACAATCTCCGGAGGGTCCGTCTCTGAGATGGTTTTGAATCCTATTTTAAAACCGCCTGTTATTTTTGTGATGAGCGTTCCGTTTTTATTGCCGTAAATATCCTCCAGGCTCTTGTCAGGAAGGATAACGTTGTACTCATGACCCAATTTAAGCTCCTGCCCGGGTCTGATGATCAGGTTTTTCCCTTCGATACTGATATCGGCATCGACAGTGATATCCTGGGAACCGCTCTTTATCAATCTGTCCAAAAATGATGCATCGGTTACCTCTTCAAGCTTGATGCTGCTATATTCGGATGATGGGTATATGTTTTCATTGAATCTGACAATTATATCTATATCAGTTGCGACATTTACAGAGCCATTTGCAGGCGTGGAACCGGCATTTGAGGGACCGTCCTCATCCGGCGCCTCCGTTGTGAATGTAAACGTCCGGGCGCTGTTGGTATTGCCGCTTGCGTCACTTACCGCTCCGGCCTTCAATTCCACTGTGTATTTCGTACTTGCCTTGAGCGTTTTCTTTGGATCGATTATCAGCTTACGGCTGTCGTTTTCATCGATTTTGACATTGATGGTCTCATACACATCTTCATAATATGTTTTAAAGTACCAGGTCATTTTCTTTTCTGAGTACCTTATTTTGATCTTGTCCTGTGAAACGAGCTTTATGTCCTCATCAAAGTTCATTTCAATATTTGCCAGACGGAATACACCGCCGGATTTGTCAGCGGGCGAAATACTGACCGGCTCAGGTGCAGCAGTGTCAGGCTGCTCAGGTACTGTCAGGAAAAAGAGCTTTTTCAGCAGCCGCGTCCCTTTTGTTATGGATGCGGTCAGTGTTACCGCAGCATCTCCCGAATTGTGCTCAGGTCTCGATACTTCACAGGAAATGGTTCCGTCAGGTCTTACTGTTATTGCCGCTGCCGAAGGATTGCTTGAAGCCCACGTTATTGTTGAACCAAGCCTGCCTTCATTTGGAAGAAGCAGGTTTCCCGTGATTTTCAGCAGGCTTTCGTTGGCGCCTAAAATGCTGCTTTCGTCAAGCATCTGATAGTCTACCTGAACTATGTCTAAATCCGTTTGCTCTGCCCTTAACACAGTAAACACAAAATCTCCGGAGGCAGAGGCTTCTCCCTTTGTCACAGTAGCAGTAAGTGTAACAGCTTTATTCCCTTCCTTGAATGCAGGTCTTGCCACCATACCCAGATTTGAAATGACATCGGTATTGGAAGAGCTCCATATAATCTGAGTATGCCCGCTATTGCCTGCGGCCGGCAGCAAAAGATGATGAACGACCTGATCGGGAGCAGTGTTTCCGTTGAGTATCGATTCCAGATCGATTGCAGCTAAATCCTCAGCTACAGCCTGTTCATCAGTCTGTTCCGATTCTTTTATAACAAGCGTGAAGGCTTTGGTATCGCTTACCTCACCTCTGGTGATGGTTGCCGTAAGTGTGACAGTCACATCCCCGCTTCCGTAAGGCGGACGGTTCAGCGTCTGTCCATCATCGCTCAATACCTCGGGTTTGTCGGATGTCCATGTTATGGACGTACCGTTCGCCCCCGCTTGCGGCAGAGGTGGTAATGGCCAAGTGACATTTTCTGTGGTATCGTCGTCGGCAAAGCTTAGTTCCAGCGCAGCTTTATCTGCAGCTACTGCTTCTTCGTCATTCTGTTCCCGTTTTTTAACCGTGAGCGTAAAGTTTTTTGTATCGGTTGCAGTCCCTGCTTTTATTGTTGCTGTAAGAGTCACAACAACATCACCCTGACTGAATGCAGGCCTTGTTACAGTTCCATCTGCAGCCACAGCCGTATTGTCAGAACTCCATGATATTGTAGTTCCATTTACACCTGATAAAGGCAGCGACAGATCAGTCAGTATATTGCTTGCATCTGCGTTGCCGTTGAGTAAGCTTTCGATTGTTAATAAGACCTTATCAGCCTCAACCTTTTGCTCATCAGTCTGTCCGAGTTCCTTTACGATCAGTGTGAATGCTTTTTCTTCAGATGCTTCTCCTTTAGTGATGGCTGCCGTAAGTGTGACAGTCACATCTCCACTTCCGTAAGGCGGACGGTTCAGTGTCTGTCCATCATCGCTCAATACCTCAGGCTTGTCGGATACCCAGCTTATTATCGTGCCATTAGCTCCTGCCGCCGGCAACACAGGCAGTGGCTGAGTCACAGAGGATGCTGAATCGCCCGCATCAAAGCTTATTTCCAGGGCATCCTTATCTATAGCTGCAAGCTCGGCATCCGTCGGTTCGAGCTTCTTTACTATAAGGCTGAACGGCTTTTCAACACGAGCAGATCCTTTGGTGATGGTTGCAATGAGCAGCACCAGTCGGTCGCTTTCGCTGAATGCAGGGCGGTTCACATGCTGTCCGTCACTGCTTAATACATCCTCATTTTGAGACAGCCAGGTTATTGCCGATCCATTTTCACCAATTATCGGCAGTGTCCCCAAAGGCTCAGTTACAGAAGCTTGCGAATCACCCTCTGCAAAGATCAGCTCAAGTGCTTCTGTGTCTGCGTATACAGCCGCCAGATCGGCAGGATCAATTCTCGTTCTCACAAGTATAGTTCCGCCATTGCCGACAGCTACTATGGCATCCTCTGACACAGCCAATTTTTTAAGATTTTGATCTGCTTTAGTATCAATCAAATTCCAACCGATACCATCCGGCGATTCCAGTATGAGGCCGGCTCCACCCACAGCATAGTACATCCCGCCTTCATAAGTAATATCAGTGACAGTAGATCCGGTTTCAGGTGTATCAGCCTTCGCCCATTCAATAGCTGCCCCTGATGTGCTGCCAACAGTGATAGTACCGCCGGTACCTCCAAAATAAAACTTATCTTCAATGAATTTGACAAAATTTCCTCCGGCAGTATTTTTCAAAGTATTATTCTGACCACGGTCAGTTGATTCGAAGTGTCTGGTAGTACTGTCAGATATACATACGACATACATACCGTTCCCACATGCCGCATTCCCCATTATGCCACCGACATCCTCGATTTTTTTCCAGGACCATGATTGTGCGGTACTGTTGGATGAAAAATAAAAATCACCATAATTACCGCCTACATAGAAGTTACCATCCATATAGTCCGCATTACCCATATATAAGTAGTCTGCATTCTGTCCTGTAGCGGCAGTGGTCTTTTTGGTCCAGTTGATTCCGTCGTTTGAAACCAGCATCAAAGCCTTTCGGGCTGTTTCAGAACTCACAGCTATTACATATCTTCCGTCTCCATATGCTATGTCATTTAAAGATTCAGTGGTACCTGAAGCTCGGGCTGTCCAGCTGATGCCATCCTCTGATGTCCGTATGGTACCCGAAGCACCTATTGCTACAAAAAGCGACCCTGAAAATATTATCCTGAGAAGGTTTTGGGTGACGCCTGAGCTTTGAGATGTCCATGTCATACCATTGTCAGAGGTCAAGATGGTTCCGGCATCTCCTACTGCCACAAACCTGCCATTGCCATAAACCACATCGTTGAGGTTCATTTCCGTCCCGGAATTCGCCGGCATCCATACAGACTCAGCCGGCGGAGTGCCTTCCGCATGGACTGTATAATCCAGCCGATCAATACTGATCAATCCTGCTAAATTGATGTTGCTAAGAAAAATGAAGAGTACCAGAAGGATACTGACAGACTTTCGAAGCAATTTCATAAATATTACCCTCACTTTGCTGAATAAGTTGTAAATTAGTTAACATAAGTTTCATATCATTTTTTAGTTCTGCAAATGAATCAATTGCCACTCCTGCCATTGATTTTAACCTCAACAAGATTTTATCACTAACAAGATATAAAAAATACAAGTCTACATAATAAAAGTAGCTAAAATTTTTCTAGAGTTTTATTCAAGAATGGATAGCTGATTTTTTACTGTGCTTTGACAAGACTTCCTTCAGCCCTCTGTATTCACACCCTTTCATCCAATAAAACACTGGTGCGCTCAATGATATCCGCCGCCATGTCCAGCATTTTTGCCGCAGGGATCTCCCTGATGAGTTTGCCGTCCTTCTGGTTATAAAGCTTAATAACTATACTGTTCGTTGGTTTGTGCACCGAATATTCCGCCTTTATATCGCTGTATCTTAATTTCTCGATAACAATGCTTCTGCGTTTATCTCCTTTGTTATTCGAAATACCTGCACGAATATCGATCTCCACCTTGGATACTTCCCCATTGTCTGTATTTGCAGCATTAAGCTTGTCCATGTATAAAACAAAGCTGCCGGTTACATTATTAATACTCTCCGATATCCTCAATTTTGCCCTCCTAGCGCAGTATTTTCAGGCATGCAAGGCAGCCTTTGTTTTGCTTTCATTTACAGATTAGCATATCAACTATAAGAAATGATAAAGATAACCTAAAATAATCCTAAAATTTATTCCGCATTTTATAGAGGAAAATCTATATTTGTATCGAATATTTATACTTATCAATATTATGTTCGAATCAGACCAATACAAAGGGCGGAAAAAAATGGCCGGAGAAAGAGTGCTAGTAATAGATGATGAAACGGATATAAGCAAACTGATCGACCTTTATCTCACAAAAAACAGTTTCCAGGTAACCAGAGCGAAAAGTGGTGCAGAGGCACTAGAGTTAGTAAATACTCAGAATCCTGATCTGATAATACTGGATATACTACTGCCTGATACTGACGGTATAGCACTTTGCCAGGAGCTGCGAAAGATCACAGAAAGTCCTATTCTGTTTCTCAGCTGTAAGAATGATGACATGGACAAGATTCTTGGCCTTACAGTAGGCGGTGATGATTATATTACAAAGCCCTTCAGCCCGGGCGAGCTTGTCGCCCGTGTTAAAGCTCATCTTCGCAGATACCGTATAGTAAGTACAAAAATGGAATCAAAAGATTCAGTTCTTCAGTACAAAGGATTGTCAATTGACTTGCTGGGCCACACGGTCAATATCTTCGATAGACCTGTTGATCTTACCCTTAAGGAATTTCAGGTCCTTGCTCTGCTTGTACAGAACCCCAATTCAGTTTTAAGCATGGGTCAGATATACGATAGTGTATGGGGTGTTGACAACATGGGTGATACCAGGACTGTAATGGTGCATATAAGCAGCATCCGTAAAAAAATTGAGAAAAACCCTGCCGATCCCAGGATAATTATTACCGTAAAAGGTGTGGGATACAGATTTGATCCTAATGCGCTTGAAGATGCGGATGAATACCCGGGCAAGTCAGATTTACCGTATAAATCTGACAGAGAATTATAAACAGGCATTATAGGTTTAACATGACAAAGAAAATGAATAGAAAAATAATAATAGTATTCTTATCTGCATTATTGTTGGCGATTCCAGCACTCATGTCAGCCTGCGGCAGTGAGCCTGCATTATCCAAGGCTGCTCCAAAAGCAGTTGGCGGCATACTTGATCTATCAGACTGGGACTTTGAAGAATCCGGTATTGTTGATCTTGACGGAGAGTGGGAATTCTACTGGAATGATCTGGTCCTATCGTCTGATTTCAATTCGGGTAGTTATCCGCAAATGTCGGGATATATTGATGTTCCCCGCTCCTGGAATAAATATACGATAGGCGACAGCCAGCTGTCAGGACATGGATATGCCAGCTACAGGCTGACCATCATGACAGGTGAAAACGGTGCCCGCTCTTTAGGACTGAAACTGCCCCGTATGTTCACCTCATATTCGGTATGGGCAGATGATATGCTGCTTGCATCAAATGGGAAGGTTTCTGATTCAATAAATACAGCAGTTCCTCAGTACAGACCTCAAATAGTAACACATAAACCGGAAGGCAACAGAATCGAGTTGATAGTCCATATATCGAATTATTCACACAGAAGCGGCGGTATGCTTGAAGGGATAAAGCTGGGAACCGAAGGACAGATCATCAGCACCAGAGAGAGGCAGCTTGCACTGGAGTTGTTTTTATTCGGATGCCTTGCCATTATCGGCATATATCACATCGTCCTGTTCATTTTCAGAAAAAAGAACCTGACTCCTTTATACTTCGGGCTTTATTGTCTTCTGATCGCTGTACGGACTATCTTTGTAGGAGAGATATTCATCACTCAGCTCTTCCCTGATTTTAACTGGGAAATACAGCATAAGATACAGACCTCTATGTTTTATATCGGCGTACCGGTATTTGTTATGTTTTTAGACTCAGTATTTCCTGAGGAATTCCCTAAATGGCCACTTAAGATGGCTAAGGTTGCTGGTATCTGTTTCACTTCTGTGGTAATACTCACTCCTGTCAGGATATTTACTGTGGTAAATCCCGCATATCAGCTGATAACTTTTATGCTTGTATTGATACTGCTATATACTATGGTTATGGCCTGTATCAGAAAGCGTACCGGTGCTGCAGTAATCACAGCGGGCGGTTTTTTCTTTCTGCTTACCGTCATCAGCGACATGCTGTTTTTAAGTACACCGTTTAATGATTATAGCTCTACTCTCCTCAGAAGTATATTAAAATCGGGAAACTTATCATCCGCAGGGCTTATCGTACTGACCTTCACACAGTCGATTGTGTTGGCAATGAATACATCCAAAGCGTATACGCAGGTTGAGGAAGTAACAGAAAAGCTGATGGTAGCAGACAGACAGAAAAACGAGCTTCTGGCTACTCTGGAGGAAAAGGTCAGAGAAAGGACACTGGAGCTGGAAAGCTCCAACACTGAGCTGGAAAAAGCTTACCATGAGCTTTCTTTACTGGAAAAGGCGAGAAAGGATATGCTCACAAATATCTCTCACGATCTGAAAACTCCGATGACAATGATACAGGGTTACTCAGAAGCGATTATTGACGGTATGTTTAGTACACAGCGGGAACAACGAGAGTATCTGAAGCTGATTCAAAGTAAAATAGCAACTCTCTCAAGGCTGACCGATGACCTTTCAGAGCTTTCACGGCTCGAATCCCGTCGGATAAAGCTGGATATTCAGACAGTGAGCATATCATCCGTTTTGGCCAGAGCAGAGAGCAGATTCAAGTATGACATCGAGAAAGCCGGATTGTCCTTCAGTGTTAATATCCATGATGCGCCTGAAGGCTCGGTAGATATTGATATTAACAGGTTGGACAGGGTTTTTTCAAACCTGATATATAACGCAGTAAAATATACCTCTGAAGGCGGAATCAAAGTCAGCGCCTTTATTGAGGATGATTATGCGGTCTTTCAAGTATCTGATACAGGTACAGGAGTGATGCCTGAGGATCTGCCATATATATTCGACCGCTTTTATACAGCGTCAAAAAGCCGCAGCTCATCACAAAACAGCAGTGGCCTTGGTCTGGCAATAGCAAAAGAAATTATAGAATACCATGAAGGGAAAATATGGGCTGAGGGCAGGCCGGGAGATGGCAGTTCCTTCTTCTTTAAGCTGAAAACGGCAGGATGATTTGAATCACTGCCGCCTCTTTAATGCCATTGTTCTAGTCAACAAGCTTATGGTAATTCTCCATCAATTCAATAAATTTTTTCTGGTTGCCGCCTGTATCCGGGTGATACCTTTTAGCCAGCTCCCTGAATCTCTTTTTAATATCATCTGATGATGCATCCGGTGCAAGACCCATCCATCTGAGCAGATCAGGATCGTACAGCTGCGCTGCATTTATTCCGTTTTCAATGTAATACCTGTAATATATATTAAAGAAAAACTCATCGACCACGTTCTTGTATTCATCTCTGCTCATCGAAGCAATATCTGCAAGCCTGTACTTCACTGCCGTTTCTTTATCCTTGCCTAAACTAAAAAACTCATCCCAGACAAGCTTCACCTCTTTGGTCTGAGTAATGCGGCCGGCAGAAAAATTGGCTGCATGGCAGGAGCCGCCAAAGCGTATCTTGATTTCAAGCTTCTTCAGCTTTCTGAGTTTTCTCTTTATCTCATCCTGATCGGGTGCAGGCTTGGAATACTCTCTTTCTTCAAGTTTTATGTCATCGGTTGTGCTTTTGTGTTTTGTGGTAAGACCAGCATGGGAATATTTAAAGCCTGACCCCCTGCAGTCGACCTCCTGCAGCGATTTCAGCAGAGTATTGTCATGATCCTGCGTATATTCCCAGAACATAACGCCGCCCAGTCCCTTTGTTTTGACGAATGAAGCCTTATGAATCAGCGACTCGGGATCATCATAGCTGATAAAATGCTTTCCGTTCCAAAGCCAGGGAGCCTTTGCATGATCATCCCAGTACCTTTTGAAGCCATTCTTATCGATGTACCCGGTTGCAAGCTCACTATAACTATAAGAAATACATTCAGAATCAGTGGGGACATAAAGACCATTTGTCGTTACATCTGATACATCCCAGCCTCTGCCGTAAAATGCACAGCCTATGACCAGCTTTCCCTCCGGAATACCGCTGTTCAGGCAGATCTCCACAGTCTCGCCGGCCGAAGGCACATCGCCTTGTGTTTTTGAACCATATAAGCTGGTATGGTGTCCTGTTTTATCAGAGTAACCGTGATAGAAGTCGTAAGTCATCAAATTTATGTAGTCCAGTATGCCTGATATGCCCTTCAAATCATAAAAGCACAAAGTCCGGGACGTCGCTCCCAGTGCAGCTGTCAGAAGATATTTCCTGTTTCCTTGTGCGCCACACAGATCAATATGCTCTCTCAACACCTGCAGGAGTAAAGTGAAGTTCACCTTATCCTCTGGCCTTGATTTGATTCCCCCGTCGGATGAGCATGGGTACTCCCAGTCGATATCGATACCGTCAAAATTATTTCTTTTCATGAATTCCACAGCAGACTGCGCAAACACATTTCTTGCCTCTCTGGATGACGCCGCATCAGAAAAGCCTTCAGCGCCCCATCCGCCAACCGAGACCAGAATCTTCAGATGAGGAAACTGATCCTTCAACAACTTGATCTCATCCAGTTTATCCAACTCTGCTCCTGAGATGACCCCGTTCTTGATCCCGGCAAAGCTGTAATTGATGTGTGTGAGATAATCTCCGCGGACAATACTGGCATCCCAGTCCTTTTTGCAATAGAGATAGGCAGATATAATATGGTCTTTGTTCATTCTGATCCTCCTTGAAGATTGAAGGAATATCCAATAATTGCTTTAATACATTTTACCATATAAACAAGACACATACCTATCCCAAATAACAGTGTCCACCAAATTTCCATAATTTTTTTAATTTGGTATTGACCTTCCCATTATGGTAAGGTTTATAGTAAGACTAAAGAAAAATCCCGGCCGGATACTTTTCTCTGAAAGGAGGTCAATTTGATTGAAAATCGGCGAATTCGCAGATATGAACAGCGTGACGACAAAAATGCTGCGGCATTATGATGAGATAGGTTTACTGAAGCCGGCGTGCATAGACGAAGCTACAGGCTATCGTTCCTATGATCAAGGCCAATCCAACTATCTCAATTGGATCATAATACTCAAGGAGCTTGGTTTTTCTCTGTCTCAGATCAAGGATATGCTGAGCGGACCTATCCATGCTAAAAACATAATTTCGGAAATGAAGCAAAAGCGCATCGAAATCTCATCAGCATTAAATGAGAAGATACAGATTAAAATCGAGATCGATCATTTGATCAAAATTCTGGAAAAGGAAGGTTTTCAAATGGATAAAAAAATCGATTTATTAGGGATCTCACAAGATAGTGTCCACGAGATCAAAAAGAACATGCCGAATATGGAAGTATTTCTTGAAGAGGCATATGGCATAGCAGATGCATACGGTGACAGCGAAAGCATTACGGTGTTCCGGTTTGATATCAGCCATTTCAAGCAGGTCAATGATGATTATGGTTTTGACGTCGGCGACAAGGTTATAGTTGTCTGCTACAACATCATTAGGGAAAGCATTGATAAGTTCTTTGAAAGATCTGCAATAGGCCGTGCTCACGGTGATGAATTCATTGTATTTGCTCCCGTAGGTAAGGAACTGGCTGAAAAAGCGGCACATTCCATAGTTCAAGGTATGGCACAGTTCGATTTTTCGCAAATCGGCAGCGGCAGACAGATACGCTGCTGCATCGGCGGACTGACAGGTCCGAAGGATACCTCGCAGATACGCAATATGATAGAGCAATCTATTGAGACTATTTTCGAGGCAAAAAAGAAAGGTCCTGATTCCATAGAATTTCAGAAAGTAATGTGAGAGACTCTTTCAACGCCGGACTATTCGTTGTTGAATGAGTAACGTCTCCGAATGAGCAATGTCCTATTCAGACCGCAGGGACATTCCTGTGAAAGCATGTCTTCACTGCATAGGAATGTCCCTGTGACATACTCCCACCACCTGTAGAGGTGTGGGCTTCTTGGTACGTATCAGCAATGGTTATTTGCATCAAATTACAGTATCATTCTTTTTTCTTTCGTCGTTCGATAGAAAATATCTTTCAGAAATCTTCGCAGCAGCAACAAGCCAGCCCAGACCTATCAGGAATCCGGCCAGTACATCGCTGGCATAATGCACGCCAAGATATATCCTGCTCAAGCCAATAAGCGTCACAAGCAATCCTATAAGCACAACGGCTGCATATCTGCTCCAATGTCTAACTCTGCTCCAAGGTCTTATCCTGCTCCAATGCTTACCCTTTTTTATTATCTGATATGCAATAAAGCCATAAAAAATCATTGAATTCATCGAATGGCCGCTTGGGAAGCTATACCCGACTTCCTCTACAATTCTGTACAGCTCTGGTCTTGGCCGGTTGAATATAAGCTTTAGTACTTGATTAAAAAAAGCTCCAAGCGCTATGTTAGCTGATATTAGCAGACCAAGACGGTAATATTTCTTTTTTCGGAGAATGAAAATTAATATTGGTATTATAACCGCAAGGAAAGTGATTGCCCACTCTGAACCTAGAAATGTGACAATTTTCATAAAGCAGGTCATACTATCAGAAATAAATCCGGAAACAAGCTTATAGACAGCATCATCAAAAGCTGTGATGCCATCCCATAGACTTAATTCCGGTATTATTTCCAATAAACATACACTCATCTGCTGTATTTTCATTTTTTCTCTCTGTTTGTTTCATTGATTTCTTATGACAGTTAAAGTACGATCTCGAAATGTTCCAAAACAAAGACGATCCCGTCAATCAACCTGCGATCAGCTGGCTGTCCATGGTGTTTGTCGTTCATCGAGTGTAATAATCAGTTTAGCAGGCTGCAGTTGAACATGAGTTGCTTATTCCAATACCACAGCAGTGCCAGAAGCCGTAACCATAAGCATATTACCGCCCTGTCCCAACACTTCATAGTCGACATCAACGCCAACTACGGCATTTGCTCCGTTCTGTTCTGCTCTGTGGATCATTTCCATGACTGCCTGATCCCTGGCATCGATCAGCTCTCCCTCATAAGATCCGGATCTGCCTCCGAAAAAGTTTGTAATTCCTGCTGCAAAATCCTTTATAAAGTCTACGCCGGAAACAACTTCTCCAAATACTATACCTCTGTATTCCTTGATCCTTCTACCTTCGACGGAAGGTGTCGTTGTGACTATCATACCATATACCTCCGGTTTTTTCATCATTATTACTGACCTAAAACAGCTGCCCGGCTTAAAATCAGCCTGCGCAATCCACTTTTGAAGTGTTCCATTCTCATTGTCAGCTATACATATATACGTGTCTGTTCATAATATTTCTTCAAAAAAATAAGTCTTCTCAGACTTATTTTTTGAAAATGCAGAAATCATTATTCTTCCTGATCTTCAGTTGATATCTTGCCTTTGACATCTTACCTTTGAATCTTACCTTTCTTTCTTACCTTTCCTTTCTCACCTTTTTGCAGTTTTCATCCTGCGGGTAATCAAAAGGATACCTCCCAACAGTATTATTGCTGCAGCAGCTACGGCTGTGATCAAAGCTGCGGAAACTGTCTGCTCTGCTGGAGCTGATACAGCATCAGCAGTGATCGATACTATCTGATCGTCAACAGGTGCAGATACTATCTTTGCATCCTCACTGTAAAGCTCAGCATTATAAATTTCTCGTCCATCGGCAGCTGCACCGGCATCAGCGGCTACACCAACATCGAAAGTCACAGCCTGTATTCCCTCAACAACCTTTATCTTCTCTCTCCCCAGCGCCTGATAAATAAATTCGGCATTTTCTTCATTATATGGAGTAATCCCTATTTCAACATATTCATTAGTTGGTGAAGTGTGGGTTACAGTGATGCCCTTTGCAGCAATTTCATCAACATGATCTGCAAACAGATACCTGTCTGTCTCGAGCTGCTTCTGATACATTTCGTCGTTCACCAGATCAACTGCAGCCGCAGGCTCCGCTGCTCCAACGAAACCACTTGTTCCGTTCCCTGCAGAATCGCTTACAGTTGCCCTATCTCTGTCGATCGGCATTACGACATGCCCGTCACTTGAAACAGGCATATCAGGAGGAATCTCTCCGGGCTGCTCTGATATACTGGTTATTTGTACGGTAAATTTCTCCTCCTGTGCATTTTCGGCAAATGCGGCTGTTGATAAAGCCATTGCCAGACCTAAACCCATTATGAAACCCTTTGCTATTTTTGTTCTAAACATTATTATCCCTCCAAATTGTATAAGTTGTGAGCTGTCAGTTGCTAAAAACTGTTTGGGTCGCACCACTGCTTCATTTCTTGTCCGCTGCGGCATTGCCTTATTTCTGCTACACTGCGATGTTGATTCATTTCTGCTCAGTTGTGTCACTACTTCACTTTTGCCCTGCCTGCTTCATCGATCTTGCTATCCTTACCGCTTCTTCCTTCGTCATCGCTCCTGATATAGTATACATGACACCGTCATCAGACCAATAAAGCTGTGTGTATGTTATCGTTCCGGCATTATCCGACATGACATATCCTTCTGTTCCATTTATATCGACCGCCTCAAATCCTGAAGACTCTCTGACCTCTTCAGTCTTCTGCTCGACTATTGCAAAGAATTGTTCGTCGGCGGAATAATTGATTATTATCTTAACAGTTCCACTTTCGGTTCCTGACGCATATATACCAATCTGTTTATACCCCTCCGGTATATAGTACGGTATCAAAAAGCCTTCTCCAAAGCTGCGTTCTGCCTCCTCCAGGGAATCCGGCTGCCACTCCCGGGCTGCAAAAGGCTCATTCATTATGCTGATATCTGACTGACCCGGAACTGCCTCCTGGTCATTTGGTGCCGAAAAAATCCCCCGCTGCTGATTCTCGTAGGTCCTATTCTGATATCCATCTGGCGGAACCGGCTTCAACGCTCCTGTGAAATGCAGCACACCGACAACGACCACACCACATGCAGCAACTGCCGCAAGCTTTAATACCGGCATGCGTGTACGCTGTTTCTCATTGCACTTCTCTAAAACTTTATTTTTCATTTCTTCGGTCACATTTATATCAAACATTGATTCATCTGCAATTTTCTTGAAATCCTTAATATCGCTCACCTGCCTCTATCCTCCCTTCCAGCTTCGATCTCAACGTCTCTCTTGCTCTGTGGAGCCTGCTTCTGACAGTCCCCTCCTTCGCATTGAGGATACTGCTGATCTCAGGAGTATCATACCCATGGTAGTAGTACAGTATTATGACTTCTCTGAACACCTGCGGAAGTGATAATACTTCATTGAAAATACGCCTGTTCTCATCCTTCTTAATGAATCTTTCTTCAATATCGGAGTTTCCCTTCTGGGTTCCGATACGGTCGGTAATGATAACTCTTTTTAGCCATGAACTCCTCAATATATCCTTGCAGAGATTTATCGTTATTTTAATAATCCAGGTCTTTTCGCTGCTTTCGCCCTTGAAATTCCTGTATTTATTGAATACCTTGATAAAGACCTCCTGGAAGGCATCTTCAGCCCTCTGCCTGTCTTTAAGGTACATGAAGGCAGTCCTCAATACATCATTTCCGTATTGCTCCATCATTCGCTTCACTTCTTCTGAAATATCAGCATTTTGTTCAGGCTCATTCTCCTTTGGTACCGAAAGGGAATACATCCTCTGCCTCCTTCCTTCTTCATGTGTGGTAACACTCCTGTGAAATAGATGTTTCTATATGGCGGAGGAATTTACACATTTACTTTTCATGTCCTTCACTTATTAGACGCAGGATATAACATTCCCGCTCCATCAAAATATATGAAAATTTATCCCAGTAAACCATATAAGGTTCACATAATGTAAAAAGAAAGTGAACTGTTCAAATTTGCAGCTAATGGGTTGTATAATATGTCAAAATAGCTAACTTTATTGAGATTGATTTACATAATGCGGTACTTATTTAAATTATCGAGCTAAAAACATTGACACCCATAGTGTAAATTCCCCATTACTTGCATAATTGAGCATTATGCCCCATGTATTCCATGTAGTGCTCCCATTACTTGCATAAATGAGCATCTATGCCCCATGTATTCCATGTAGAGTCCCCATTACCTCCATAACTGAACATCATGGTCATGGTAGTGTTTCCACTATTATTTGATATGTTTTAATATTATTATATTGACAATAGTGTACGTCATACAGTATAATGAAATCGAGGTGATGAAATGGACTCAATGGACGAACTAATAAATTCATTAGTGGTGGAGCTTCGCAGAGGTACATTGATTCTATCTGTGTTGAGTCAGCTGAAGAGCCCTCAGTATGGCTATTCACTCGTGCAGCTATTGGAAGAAAAAAACACAGCCATTGAAGCCGGCACGCTGTACCCTCTTCTCAGAAGGCTTGAAAAGCAGGATCTGCTGACAAGTCAATGGGACACAAGCGAAAGCAGGCCACGGAAATTTTATGTACTGAGCGATCAAGGTAAAATAGTGTATGAGCGTTTGAAAACTGAGTGGGAACTAATTTCAAAGCAGCTTAATTTGTTAATGATGGAGGATGATAAGAATGAGTGAGATGGAACTGGTGGAACGTTATTTGAGTATCATGGCAGAGCGCCTGCCTGAAAAAATCAGAGATGATGTGATCAATGAAATGAGAGGCAATATAATGGATATGCTGCCTGACGCCCCGGCGGAAGAAGACATCCGTACGGTTCTCGAAAAATTAGGCGACCCGGCTGTGCTGGCAAGTTCATACATCAAAGACAAAAAATATTTGATAGGCCCGGATGTATATGACAGTTATTTTTCGGTACTCAAGCTGTCTGTCGGCTTAGTTGCCATCGTTTTTGCTTTCCTGTCACTGATGGGTTTCTTGTTCAGACAACCGGAGACAGCAATTGGTATATCGGTGAAAACAGCAGTAGACTTCTCAGTTGAGCTGATAACAGGAATTCTATCCTCGGCATTTCAGGGAGCCTTGCTAGCATGTGTCTGGGTCACGATAGTATTCATAATATTGGAAAGGACTGGTACTATTCAAAACAATCCATTCCGAAAAAAGCAATGGACTGTAGAAGATCTTCCATTACAGTCATCCGATAACAAAGGCAGAATAAGCAGAGTAGAAACAATCGCAGGCCTTTTTTGTTCGATATTCTTTACAGCTTTACTGCTTACAAGACCACAGCTCATCGGATGGTATGAAAAGGTCAATGATATCTTGGTCCTGAAAGAGCCCCTTTTCAATAAAGAGCAGCTTTACAGCTATATTTTCACTATTGTAGTTTTGGCAGCAGTGCAATTCGTTTTATCCATATACAAATTCGTGGTCAAGCGCTGGAATCTTCCAATGGCTATACTCAATACAGCAAACAACATAGCTCTTGCAGTATTTATTTACTTTATTTCCAAGGATCTGAAGCTCATCAACGCCGCTTTTATTTCACTATTTGCTCAGAAGATCGGCTGGAGTGATGCGAAGCTCCTAACGGTATATCAAAGCGCAGTGACAGGATTTGTTGTATTATTCATACTTGCGTGCGCTATCGACAGTATTTCAGGATTTGTCAAGAGCCGCAGGCTTAAGCTGCCATCACTAAACATTAACATAAAGTAATAAATCGTAACCCTTCTCATACTAACTTCATAAATTGTAACATAGAAAACTATTTTCAGTTCAATATGAGTTAGGAGGATGATCGATGTATAACTATTACCGTGATAACACACAGGTAATGCCGATGCAGAGTGCAAATGTGCTGCCGGTTCAGAATACAGGTCTTATGCCAATACAAAATGCGAATGTACTGCCGGCGCAGAACACAGGCCTAATGCCGATGCAAAATGCAAATGTATTGCCGGCGCAAAATACAGGCTTAATGCCGATGCAGAATACCGGACTGATGCCGATGCAGAATACCGGACTAATGCCGATGCAGAATGCTTACTACCCGACAGCAGCATTGCCGGAACAGCTCAATCAGTTTGCAGAAATGCCAACGGAGGATCTTGAGAGCTTATATCCGCAGACATATAATGCGATCCAGCCGGCTGTTGAAAACGCTTGTGACAAGTGGATGGGCAAGCATGGCGAGAAGTGCCCTTCAAAAGCTGAATACGATTCGGTGGTGGCTGATATTTACAACAAGGTGGAACCTGATGTCGAGGCTGCTGTCAAAAACAGTCCGCATGCAGAAGAAAGGCAGTTCTACGGAGGAGGCAGACGACTGCTGAGAGACTTCATCGGAGCTCTTTTCATCGGAAGTCTGATCCGAAGAAGGAGGCGCCCGTTCTTTGGCTCTCCCGTCTATGGATATTACGGGTATCCATTCTTCTGATAAAGCTGTGTCACTAGATGTCGCTCTATACTATCATACCTTATGAGAGGGGTCTTCTCCAAGGCCCCTCTTTCATTGGCTCATCATTCATAATCCACTCATACATATGCTACTCTCATGAAAATGCAGGCGCATTCACATAACCGGTTTGAAGCTTCAAATTCCTGATTTCATCTGTATGAAGTCTGAGGACATCTGCCACATCCCCATCCAGGTGCTTCTCCTTGACCATATCATTTATTATTCCTATAGCAGCATCCCCAGACATCGCATTTCTGTATGGTCTCCTTTCAGTAAGCGCAGTAAACACGTCACTGACTGCCATTATCCTGGAACCCAAACTAAGGCTGCGGCCATCAAGCTTAAACGGGTATCCTGAGCCGTCAAGCCTCTCGTGGTGGAATGAAGCCAGTTCATTGATCCTGTCAAGTCCCTGTATCCTCCCCAGGATTCTGTATGAATAAAAGGTATGCTTTTTCATAATGTTGAATTCTATGCGGTCCAATGGACCGGGCTTCTCCAATATCTCCAACGGTATAGCCAGTTTGCCCAGATCATGCAGCAAGCCGGCTATTCTCATCATTTTTACTTCACTATTGGAAAATCCCATTCTGGATGATAAAAGACATGCACATTCTGCAACACCCATAGAATGGTCTGCAGTAAAGCTGCTCCTAAAATCTATTATTCCCTTAAATGCTGTAGCAATGTCCAGCATTTTATCCATATCTACCAGCGTGCGCTCATGCCTCAGCAAATCCTTGAGAAGTCCGCCTATATACGGGCTTATCAGGTCAAACCAAAAGTACTCCCTGTCTGATATCCGCATGAAAGCATCCACTACTTCAGGCATAAACATCGTACCCGAACCGTTGTATATCATATCCTTGATCGATGCTCTCTGCTGCAGGACCTCATCTGACCTGTCTGTCAAAACATCCACTCTGTCTGCAAGATGCAGTATGTAGCTTCCAAATGGAATATTTGCACCATCATCCTTCAAAGCTTCTGTCTCATTCCAATATAGATGATGGTATTTAATAATTTCAGCCGCATGCTTCAATTCAGAAATTCGGCCTAATATTTCCCAGCCTTTGAAGCCATGCTCTAGCCGGGCTTGTGCAGTTTCACCGAAATCGAATCTGAACGCCCTGAGCTTTTCTTCATCCTGTATTGCTCCGCAGTCATGCAAAAGCCCGGCTGTCAGAATACAACACCTGTCCTTCCTTGGCAGCCCCATCTCGGATGAAATTGTATAGGCAATATATGCGACACGCTTGTGATGATCTGCCATCTGGGGAGAGACAAGATCTATTGCACTTGACAAACCCATCACAATGTCAGTTAACGATATATCCGGCATAATGTGTGACCTCTCTGCTGTTATAGTTACCAGTTCTATTGATGGTTATGTTAACTTATTTACTATTTTATCATATTACAATAAAAACACATAATCGGAAAAACATTAATAAAATAACGATTGGCTCTCAAAGCCATGATCATCACCAACCTGCTCAGTCAGCTTTATAACGCATCGCTTAACGTGTGTATGAATGTATTATCGGTCGGCAAAATATGAAACTATTTTATCTCTTTTACCATAGTATTTGTCCAGATATTTTTTGTTGAGTCCGTATCTGTCATAGCCGCCGGTGCCACGCTGATATATAGAAAGGGCAGTATCTCTCTTTCCCTTTCCTTCCAAAGTGCTGACACGGCTGTCAAGGAGTATCCAGCTGTAAAAGGCCGTACCCCATTTTATGTTGACTGCTCCATCCAACGGCTTATTTTCAGTGTTGAGTGTCCGGGAAAGCTCAGGTCCGTAGTCCGAGCTTAATTGAAAATATCCCTTGTATTTACCATTGGAACACTTTTCCTCAAAATTGCTTTCCAGTGATATCAGCGCCAGCATATCGATATAATCCAGTCCTCTTTCGCTGCAGCAATCCCAAAGCAGCTTCTGATGTTCCTTCTTCATTGGGATATCAGGGCAGTACCATAGGCTTTCATCATCCTGCTCCATCGGCTCATCCTCCGGAGGTACTGATCCTTCATCAGCAGCTTCTCCGGCCTCTTCTGCCATATTGGCCACAGCTGAAGACACTACAGCATCTGCACCGGAAATGGCTGCCGCTGCTCCTGCTGCCGCAAATGGATCTGCAGCCTGAGAAAAGCTCTCCATTATCACAGCGATCTTGTCCATATGGATCGCTGTTAACGCTTCTTCTGAAGCCGGTACAGTAACCGGTCCGGCAATATTGGATGAAGTCAGCATCAACGCCGTCACTATACTTATTAAATCTTTTAAAGGCACAAAGCACCTCCTATTATGACAATACACAGCCGCTGATCCAACGACTGTGTATTATTATACCATCCGGGACAAAAATAGGACAGATGTACATTTGTCTATCGGTCAGTAAGCCTTTTTTCGCCTGTTATCTCCTGTATGGGTTTTATATCCTGTGTCACTTCCATTGTGCCCAGATATTCTCCCTCAGCATTTCTGACAGCATAATACCTGATCAATGCATACCTGTCACCCATTCTGATCCAGAAGTCCTCATGATCCTTTCTGCCGGACATTAGATCATCGACTACCTTCTCAACAACATGGACACTTGACGGCGGGTGGCAGTTCTGGACCATCCTGCCGATAATTGCTTTCGGCCTTGCGAATATTCGATCCTTACCCTGTGAAAAATATTTCACAGCCCCGCTTTTATCAACGAATGTAATGTCAAGCGGCAATGTGTTGAGCACTGCGTTGATCTCTTCAGGAGTCATGATGCCGGCATCGAATTTAACATACTCATTGCCTTTTGATGGTTTTTCTCCCTCATCCTTTGCCTTTTTCTCAACATTGACCCGCTCCGGCTTCCATTTCCCTGCCGGCTTGACCAGACTGTATCCGAATTCGTCGCTGCCCTCCTCGATTTTTATCCATTCATCCTCCGAAATAGTATCTAGTGCCATCGGAAAGAGTATGTTCTCTTCCTTGTAGATCATTTCAGAGGTTTTGTTGACAGCTTCATTGAGTTTGTCCAGTACAGTTCTTTTGTTCCCGCTGTAGTTCTCCAGAAGCTTTTCAGCCTCCCTGACAGATGCCCTTATCTCATCATCTACGCCCCACATCACCTTTGGGGGAGCTGTAATGCCATATTTCTCAAGGAACGGGAATATCAGGTTTTCTTTTCTGTGATAATGCTTCTCCACCTCTCTAAGTTCCTTGATATCTTTGAGCAAGGCTTTGACATTCCTTGCGGAATCCTCTGCCTCAAAGCTTTCTGTATGAGGCTTGATCCTTTCATGTATGAGTTTCTCGATTGCTTCATTTTCCAGCCTGAAGGTGTGCATTGGATGACCCGGTATTTCTTCCTGCTTCTGCGGTTTATGTATTTGTTCAATCGAGCCCTTAAAAACTGCCGCATGTACATCGCATAGCCTTTGTATCTCTTCCGGCGGCATGCCCTCCATAATGAGGGACTGCTCCATTTGCGTGATCTCATGAGTTGAAATGTCCTTGATCAATTCCTGGAATCTCGGCTTGACTTCGTCTGCCGATTTACCGCTGTGAAGCTCCATTATGAGCTCCTTGAGTATTTTTTGCCTTTGTTCCCTGTTGTTTATCAATTCACTGATAAAAACCACCTCATTCCTGAATTGCCAAGTCTGAAAATAACTGTTATAACGCATCTTTCAAAGAAAAATTTCCGACTGTGGTAAATTTTCTTCATCAGTACGTTCACCGACACTGATCTAATCGTTTATCATACTGCTTGGCTGAAATCTATCACCTTTCTATATGATACCCAATTCTGTCAGCATAATAACAGCACTTAGTATATTTACGCCGGCAGATAATCGGTGCCCGCCTCAGAAGCAGTGGATATCTATCATCTCGTTATGCCTATCTTCCTAAGGCGACGCTTTGCAGCGGGTCTTTTATTGGATCGTTCGATATTCACCTTTCTACCCTTAAGAGTATAGTCCTTCATTGAGTCCAGTACCTTGTGGGCGTATTCTCTCGGCACCTCGACAAAGGTATAGCTTTCATATATGTCAATTGCTCCGATCAGCTTGCCCGGAAGACCAGAAGAAGAGGCGATGCTTTGAACTATATTCCCGGGTTGGAGTCTATCCTTTCTTCCTGCATTAATAAAAAGTCTCACATAGCCATCCTCAGCTCCTGTTTCCATGGAGTCATCAGATGCAGCGTATGTTGCAGGCTGTGTTGCTTCTTCATTACCTGCGCTGTCAGAGCCCACCGGCTCCAGTATCATTTTCAGCATTGCAGCCGCAAAATCCAACGGACTCACAAAAATATCACCACTGGAGGTGGAGTTTATTTCTTCTACAATCCTCTCCACATATCCGGCATACTTTGTCATATCGTCTTCACCAACGCTCTTTTTGACTGTATTCAGTACTTTGCTGACCCTGGTTTCCTCCACATCCATGATGGTTGGCGGATCCATACGCACTATTACAGATTTTGTGAAGCGCTGAATATCCTTAAGCTTGTTTATTTCTCTGCCGGCAACGAATGTATATGCCTTACCTGCCCTTCCAGCCCTGCCGGTCCTGCCTATCCTGTGGACATAATATTCATCATCATTGGGCAGATCATAATTGAATACTGCCTCCACATCATCCACATCGATCCCTCTGGCAGCCACATCTGTTGCTATGAGAATATCAAAGCTGCCATTTCTGAATTTTGCCATCACCTTATCCCTTTGTTCCTGCCTCAAATCACCATGCAATGCCTCCGCCGAATAGCCTCTGGATTGCAGATCTGCTGCCAGCTCATCGACTCGCTTTTTTGTATTGCAGAAAACCAGAGCAAGCTTGATGTTGCTGGTGTCGATAATTCTTGACAATATCTCGCTTTTAGCTGAATTTTTCACCATCAGATAATATTGTTCGATGCTTGGCACTGTCAGCTCCTTATGTGATACCTTCACATGTACGGGATCCTTCAGGTACCTGTTTGTCAGATTCAGAATCTCCTTTGACATCGTTGCCGAAAAAAGTATTGTCTGCCTTTGTTCCGGTACTTCCTTCAGAATAGTATCGATGTCCTCGCGAAAACCCATATTGAGCATCTCATCAGCTTCATCAAGGATAATCATTCTTAGATTTGACAGCTTAAGCGTATGTCTTCTCATATGATCCATGATCCTGCCGGGGGTCCCAATGACAACCTGCGGCCGGTTCTTGAGCGCTCTTATCTGTCTCTCAATGGGCTGTCCTCCATAAATCGGGAGCATCCTGACTCCGCTTTTGTATTTTGATATGCTCTTAAGCTCCTCCGAAGACTGTATTGCAAGCTCTCTCGTCGGACACAGGATCAATACCTGAATACCCTCGATAACGGGATCCAGCATTTCAACCGCCGGGATCCCAAAAGCGCAGGTTTTGCCTGTGCCTGTCTGTGCCTGTCCTATGACATCCAGTCCGCCGAAAATATGAGGGATAGCCTGGGCTTGTATGGGTGTCGCTTCCTCAAAGCCCATATCATCGATCCCTCTTTGCATATCTTCTGATAAATTAAGTTCTTTGAATTTCATTATGATTATTGTCTCCTTTGCAGTAATATATCAACATTATTTTCAGCAACATAGCACCTCAATAATGCATCATTCACAAATATAGTTTTATCGACCACAAACATGACCTGCCTTTCATATTTCTGCAAGGCAGGCGAAATGCTCATCGCTTGAAAAATGGAATGCTGATAAAGAAATTTCAGGAAAGGCGGTGTTTGAAGTCATCATATCCGAATCTTCGGATCACCTGAATCCCATCATCTTCGCTGTACAAGGCAATAGCTGGCAGGTTGACTCCATTGAAGGTATTGTTCTTGACCATAGTGTAATGGGCCATGTCACAGAAAACCAACCGGTCACCGGGTTTAAGAGGCTTTTTAAAGGAATAGTCTCCTATCACATCGCCTGCAAGGCATGTGTTTCCTCCCAGTCTGTATGTATACTCATTGGCGCCGGGTCCGCCTGCCCCTAAAATTTCCGGTCTGTACGGCATCTCAAGAACATCAGGCATATGACAGGCGGCAGATGCGTCGAGTATAGCGATTTCCATATTGTTTTTTACTATATCCAGCACAGTGGAAACAAGATATCCCGTATTGAGCGCAATCGCTTCACCAGGCTCAAGATAGACCTCAACACCGTATTTATCCTTAAAAAACATGATTGAGCTGATAAGTGTCCCTATGTCGTAATCACTTCTGGTTATGTGATGGCCTCCGCCCATATTGATCCACTTCATGCCCTGTATATATCTGCCAAACTTTTTGTCCACCACCTTCACTGTGCGCTCGAGAGTGTCGGAATTCTGCTCGCACATGGTATGAAAATGAAGCCCGTCGATACCCTCCAGCTCATCAGGCCTGAAATTCTCCAATGTGACTCCAAGGCGTGAGTTGATATAGCATGGATCGTATATGGATGTCCTTATTTCAGAGTACTCGGGATTGACCCTTATACCGCATTCTATTCTCTGCGGCTGGTTTGTATCCCGTATTGCCGGACGATTCCGCTCCTGTCCGTTGAATGCTTTCACCCTGTCTTTGTATTTACTCCATTGATCAAAGGAATTGAAAACGATGTGATCGCAGTATTTCATTATCTCATCAAATTCATCCTCGATGTATGCCGGTGCATATAAGTGAACCTCTCTTCCCATCTCCTCAAAGCCCAGTCTGGCTTCGAAAAGTGAGCTGGATGTCACGCCCTTGAGGTAATTGGATATAAGCGGATAAACAGAAAACATGGAGAAGCCTTTTTGCGCAAGCAGTATGCTGCAGCCGGTCCTTTCCTGGACAGACCTTAGTATCTCAAGGTTTCTCTTCAAAAGCCGTTCATCCACAATATAGCATGGTGTCGGCAGCTTGCTGAAATCTATGTTCATTTTAATTCCTCTCATGAGAAAATCATTTCGGCATAAGCTGAATAAATCAGTCCAGCAAAGCCGGCGAGAAATCCTCCTGCCAGGGAAGTCCCCACCTGTTCAGAGCATCCATGAACGGATCCGGATCGAATTGTTCGATATTATATACACCGTGTTTCTTCCAGAGTCCTTTCATGATCATCATTGCCCCAATCATAGCGGGTACTCCTGTCGTATATGAAATAGCCTGTGAGCCCACCTCTGCGTAACACTGCTGGTGGTCGCAAACATTGTATACATAATATGTCTGTGGCTTCCCATCCTTTATGCCCTGAAAAATGCAGCCTATATTGGTCTTGCCTTTCGTGCGCGGTCCCAAAGATGCCGGATCTGGGAGGACAGCCTTCAGGAACTGCAGTGGTATGATCTGCTTTCCTTCATATTCCACCGGTTCTATGGAGGTCATTCCCACATTTTGAAGTACATGAAGGTGGTTAAGGTAATTGTCGGAGAACGTCATCCAGAATCTGATCCTCTTTACGCCTTTTATGTTCAAGGCCAGTGATTCCATCTCTTCATGGTGCAGCAGGTATATGCTTTTGTGTCCTATTTCAGGGAATTCATATACTTGCTTTATTTCCAGAGGCTCCGTCTCTATGAAGCTGCCGTTAGCAAAATAGCTGCCGTTAGCAGTGATCTCACGTATATTTATCTCAGGATTAAAATTCGTTGCAAACGGGTATCCGTGATCACCGGCGTTGGCATCCAAAATGTCAATCGAATGTATCTCGTCAAAGTAATGCTTCTGGGCATATGCGCTAAACACTCCTGTAACACCAGGATCGAAGCCGCTTCCAAGCAAAGCTGTGATATGCGCTTTTTCAAATCGCTCCCTGTATGCCCACTGCCATTTGTATTCGAATTTGGCAACCTCAGGCGGCTCGTAATTTGCGGTATCGACATAGTGCACACCTGTCTCAAGACACGCATCCATTATGGTCAGATCCTGATACGGCAATGCCAGATTTATAACGATCTCCGGCTTGTAGCTCCTGATCAGATCGACTACCTCCTGTGTCCTGTCGGCATCCACCCTGGCGGTATGTACCTTCGTACTGCTGTCCGGCACTCTGCTGCGGATGGATTCCTTGATCAGATCACATTTTGAAAGAGTCCTGCTGGCAATACATATCTCATCAAAAACCGCAGAGTTTTGTGCGCATTTATGTGCTGCTACACTGGCGACGCCGCCAGCGCCTATGATCAATGCTTTCCCCATTTTTATCCTCCAGTCCTTTATCTGTCAAATCAGCGAAAATCATTATATTAAAATCATGCCAAATAATCAACACATTATAACGCATCTTTCAAAGAATATTTTACGTTTGCACAAATTTTCTCTCCAAGTCACAAAATATCCAAAGGATATATTGTGATATAGCAGTGTTTCAACGAGGCTTCCCGCTCGCCTATGCATCCCAGGCAGGAGATATACTCACCACTTGATCATTTTCAATAAACAGGCTGTTCACATCAAGCCTCCGATTGCGGCTTTGCCTTAAGATATTCGCTTTCATCAAACTCGGCGATGTAGGGCAAATGCCTGTATTCCTGATTATAGTCGATGCCGTAGCCCACCATCAATACATCGGGCACCTCAAATCCAACATATTCCAGGGGTATATTCACCAGGCGCTTTGAAGGATTGTTGAGCAGTGTGCAGATCTTTATGCTTGCGGGCCTTCTGGCCTCCATATTCTGGACCAGATACCCAATGGTCAATCCTGTGTTAATTATATCCTCTATCATCAGTACATGCCTTCCTGTAATGTTCATATCAAGATCCTTGTTTATCCTTACGATCCCCGTGTTTTTTGTGAGATCAGGATAAACACCAATGGACATGAAATCGATATTCACAGGGATATCCAGCTCCCTCGTAAGATCTGCCGTAAAATACATGGTGCCCTTGAGTACACTGATCAAGACAGGGTGCTTGTCCCTGTAATCTTCACTGATCCTGGTGCTGAGCTCCTTCACTCTATTTCTGATCGTTTGAGTGCTGAACAGTATTTTTTTCACTCCGGTTGAATTCATTTATTTCATCTCCCCCGCCAAAACCAAAACGTTTGAGTAATGAATGAAAATCCTTTTTGTATACTATATTTATATTTATACCCGGATAAAGTTCACGCAGTCTTTTAACCTTTTTGTTTTTTGTCGTAACATATTTTTGCTCCATAGTCGTTATCTCTATGTATGTATCAAACCTCACCAGATAAAAATCGGGGCTGAATGCCATTTTTACATTGCCTTCCGCATCCCATTGAACCGGGAATGTCCTGGGTTCGTACTGCCACTCAATCCCGTACATATCAAGTATCCGTGCGAACTCCTCCTCTGCGGGATGCTTGAATCGGATATGCCTGTGGTCCGGAGGCTGTGAGGGCTCCTTCGTGTTGGGAGTCCGGTCTCTTATTCTTTCCCTGTCTTTCAGCTCTGCAAGAGCAGCAATCATATCTGCGCACATATCTACGGTAAGGTCATCAGTATTCAGTATAAGATCGTAATGGGTCTGGTCAGACCAGTCTGCTCCGTAAAGTGTGGAAATGTACCTTTTATGCTTTCTGTCGCTTTGGAGCATCATTTGCTCTGCATCCCTGACACCACAGCCGTATTTCTCTCTGAGTCTTTCCACTATGGTTTGGCCGGATGCGATTATCCTTACCTTTACAGCATCAGGATGGCCTGCAAATATTATCTGCGAGCCCATACCAACTATGATCGACGGCATTCTCTCAGCTTCCTCAAGAAGCTTTTTTTCAATATATTCCTTGTATGTGGTCCCGCAGTCCATGATGGTGTTGTAGAACCTGGGGCTTTCTGTCAGCATTCTGAGCTGATAGTCGTCTGTAACGCCGGACATCCATTCGTTTAAAACAGTGTCCTTGAGTATAATTCGCAAACCCAGGCGTTTACCAAGTATCTCCGCTATTTCGCTGCCATAGCTTCCATCCTGCCTTGATATAGTGATTATGGCCAAAAAGATCACCTGCCTGCAAATAATATTACCATAAATGGGTAGGAAATCAAATGTGAATATGATTAATATATCTCATCTGAAGACCCGACCAAATAAGTGAGTCGATCAAATAATCTCAATCAAATAAATCAAATAAATCTTTATGTACAAAAATTTGTGCATTCGTGTGATAAACATAAAAACAAAGAGAAAAATGCAAATGTTTTCATTTGTTGTGCTTATATGGACATTGAATTACAGGGCAGTATTCTGATATAATCTAGACAGACTCCAGGGAATACCTAAAAGAAAGTACCGATGGAGCATGGACCGCCATATGGATATCATATGGAGAGGCGAGCGGGTCAATTGGTTCGTAAACCGGAGTAAAACCCGCTATATCAAAGAGTTTGGACGGATCCGTCAGGATGCGATACCGCAGGGTTGAGAAATATCCTTCAGGGAGCATACCAAAAGGAGAAATCCAGATCCGGAGATGAAAAAGCCTGAGGAAAAGGGTCGGGCAGAAGGTACCGGATTGATAAAGGTTCGCTGGAGTCTTTTTTTATGCCTCCACGACCTCGACGAGTTTCTGTGCCGCCGGCGACAGCGATACGCTTCTTAAATAACAAAAGCCTATACTCCTGGGCGGTATTGCATCAGTAAGTTCCAGCTTGTAGAGCTTCGACGCTTTTATGTACTCCTGCGAGAACTCCTCCACGACACAGGCTATACCAAAATTGAATCTTGCAAATTCAAGCAGCAGATCGTGGGATCCAAGCTCTATTTCAGGCGTCACTCTGATCCCCCTTGAGGTCATGTATCTTTCTATGAAAAGCCTTGAATTTGATTTACGCTCGAGAAGTATCATTGGCAAACCTGAAATCTCCTCAAGACTTATGGGTTTACGGCAAAGCTCCCTGTATTTTTCTCCGCATACGAAAATATCCTGTATGTCTTTACACTTTCTAGTTTCAACAGCAGCATCCCTAATAGGAAAATTGCATACTGCTATATCTATCTCACCAGATTTGATCAGTGTTAGGAGCTCTGTGGTAGTCCTGTTTATTATCTTCAAATTTATATTAGGAAATTTGTTGCGGAAAATCTCAAGGTACGGCAGCAAAAAATATTTCGAAATGGTGTCTCCGACTCCCACCTTCATTTCTCCGACTTTCAGGTTTATGGATTCAAGCAACTTGTTTTCTCCTACGTGAATAAGGTTTATTGCCGGATTGACATGCTCAAAAAGGAGTTCACCTTCATTAGTGAGAGCCACGCCCTTTGATGTCCTGGTAAACAGCCTTATACCCAGCTCCTCCTCCAGATTCATTACGGCCTGACTCACAGCAGGCTGAGTCATGTAGAGTTCTCTGGCAGCACTGGAGAAGCTCCTGCATTTTGCCACTTCGCAAAAAATTCTATATAGATCAAGCCTCGTCGCCATATAACCCCTCTTTATAGCACATATTAAAGGTATTTATTTTACTTATAGCATATTATAACATATAATACAAGTGTATTAACCAAACTAAGTGCAAGGAGTGGTATCCATGGAAAGAGTAACAGGCACCGTTGTCAGAGGCATCAGAGCACCGATCATAAACAGCGGTGATGATATTTCTCAAATCGTAACAGAGACTGTTATCAATGCCTCCCAAATCGAGGGCTTTACCATCAAAGATAAGGATATTGCAGCAATAACCGAATCGGTTGTTGCCCGGGCTCAGGGAAATTATGCAGGGATCGACGCAATTGCCGAGGATATCAGATCCAAGTATGGCAGCGAGACCATTGGAGTGATCTTCCCCATCCTGAGCAGAAACCGCTTTGCTGTATGCCTGCGCGGTATAGCAAAAGGTGCAAAGAAAATTGTACTCATGCTCAGCTATCCTTCGGACGAAGTAGGTAACCATCTGGTAGATATTGATCTGCTGGACGAAAAGGGGATCAATCCTTGGACAGATATTCTCGACCTGAAGCAGTTCCGCGGCCTTTTCGGCAATATCAAGCATACCTTTACAGGCATTGACTATATAGATTACTACAAATCCTTGATAGAGGAATACGGTATTGAATGCGAAGTTATTTTCTCAAACAGCCCAAAGACAATCCTCAAGTATACCGGGAGCATCCTTGCCTGCGACATCCACACAAGGGAGAGGACAAAAAGGATACTTAAGGCAAATGGTGCTAAAAACGTCTACGGATTGGATGACATACTGACAGCTCCGGTAAATGGAAGCGGCTACAATGAGCATTACGGCCTGCTTGGCTCAAATAAGGCTACGGAGGATACTGTCAAGCTTTTCCCCCGGGATTGCAAACAGCTTGTCGAAAAGATACAGGCGGATCTTAAGGAACGAACGGGGAAAACAGTTGAGGTCCTGGTATACGGAGACGGCGCATTCAAGGACCCTGTGGGCAAGATATGGGAGTTGGCCGACCCTGTTGTATCGCCCGGTTACACCTCAGGCCTTGACGGCACTCCAAATGAAGTAAAGCTCAAATACCTAGCTGATAATGATTTCAAGGGCTTGAGAGGAGAAGAGCTGAAAAAGGCGATTTCCGACTATATCAAAAACAAGGAAAGCGATCTTGTAGGAGATATGTCGTCACAGGGTACCACACCAAGAAGGCTGACTGACCTGATAGGCTCACTGTGTGATCTGACCAGCGGCAGCGGAGATAAGGGTACGCCGATAGTTTATATACAGGGATACTTTGATAATTATGCAAAATGATTGAACCATGGACGGGATCGATATGGAAATCATCCGACCGAATAGATGTCCGAGAATTCTATATTGATCCTTTCCACATGGTTCTGTGTACTGTAAACAGAAGCACTTCTCAAGTCCTCATCGCTCGTTGTCCTGCATGGCAGCGTGATTATGAATTCGGATCCCTTTCCGGTCTCGCTTTCAGCTTTTATACTGCCGCCATGCAGCTCTATGAGGTTCTTTGCAAGTGAAAGCCCAATACCGCTGCCCTCGTGATCACGCGTCAGCGAACTGTTCACCTGTCTGAACCTTTCAAATATTATGCCGAGTTTCTCTTCAGGGATACCGATGCCGGTGTCTTTGACTGATATTTCGACACTCTCGCCCCTATCATACACGTTTATGGTAATTTCACCCTCTTTTGTGAACTTGACAGCATTTGAAAGAAGATTCAAAACTATTCTCTCTATCTTATCTACATCTATTGCCATTATTTTTTCTTCCACATCAGTATCAAATATAAGGCTTATACCTTTGTTCTCCACAAATGCAGCTACGGATAGAGCTATATCCTCAACTACCTGCACTATATTATAGTACTGCAGATTTATTTCATAGAAGCCTGTATCGATCCTCGTCATATCTATAAGATTATTTGTAAGTCTGAGCAGTCTGTAACAGTTCTGCTTCATAACGTTATAATACTTTTTATTCCTGTGTTCTGTCTGCCCGTACATCACCTGACCTGTCATGTTTAGAAGCTGCAGAGTTCCCAGAAGTATATTGAGTGGAGTCCTGAATTCATGAGATATATTGGCGAAAAACTCATTTTTCAGCTCATCGTATTTTATTGATTCCTGCAGGAGTCTCTCCTTAAGCTCTGCACCTTCCCTAAGGGCATCTATCATCTTCTCCTTTTCAGTTATGTCGCGGATATACCACACCTTTCCATATATCTCTCCATAGGAAATAATGGGAGCCGTATATATGTCAAGTATGGAATTGTTTTTCAGCATCACTTTTTCATAGTATGTCCTGTTAGGCAGCTGATATATCTCAATTATGCGCTGCTTAAATCTCTCTTCGTCCGAAACGCACGTGCGAATATACTCAAATATACGCATTGCGTCCCTGTATTTCATGATATCATCAGGCAGACCAAGTATATCGATGAATTTCTGGTTATAGCTCAGAACTTTGTTATCCTGATTCAATATTATTATGCCGTCCAGTGACGCTTCAAGCTGAGCTCTCAAAACAGCATTATTCTTTATCAGCAGTGTGGAAAGGCTGTTGAGCTCCATATTTTTCTCCAAAATCATCTTTTTGTCCATGAAGCTGTTTTTAAAGCTTGTGTATCTGATAATAGATACCATTATCGAAAGGATGGTAAGAGTCAGAAGAAAGATCAGATTGGCTTCAAGACCTTGTCGATAGCTGCCCCTGCCTGTAATTACGGCAGCATACAGCAAATAAGTTATTATGTAAGCCATATACATCTTTATATTATCAATAATGATCAAAGATGATATACAGAATATAGTAATGATATAGGCAAAAGGCAATATGCCTCTGCCAATGTTGTCTGCAGCTATGGCAGCACATAGGACAAGCACAGCTGTAAGCGCAGTAAAGTGCATTGCTCTGTACATTTTAATATTTTTTATATTTACGTTTTTTCCTGTTCTTATGAATATCAAAAAAACTGTCGGGATAATCAGCAGAAAGAAATGCATGTATTCAAATGCACTGAATATGTGTTCATTTTTAGTCCATAGAACAGAAACGACCGCATCCATTACAAAAAGCAGCAGGTCAAAAAGGATCAAAATATAAGAAAGCAGCTTCTCATATCTGATATTTGCAGATACAATATCTAAAGAGAATTCTGCAAGGTATTCGTCTGGTATTTTGGTTCTGCCTGGCATTACAAACGGGGCCAATATGCCTAATGGGTTTTTCATATAACTCCTGCTCGCCACCGCATATTTTTCTGTTCTTTTACATATTTTACTCTATCTTTCAAACTTCGGCAACACCTTTAAGTGCTCTATTGCTAATGCCGCCTAGTTTTTCTATTTTATGGAAATTTTGATCGATTGATTTAAACTCTGCCGGAACCTGAACACACTTTACTTGTTGAGTGACGTCAGATAATGAAA
The DNA here is from genome assembly GCA_023418915.1 of Bacillota bacterium. Lineage (GTDB taxonomy): Bacteria > Bacillota > Clostridia > Acetivibrionales > DTU013 > DTU013. Next base: position 2,586 of record JAEZYU010000055.1, on the reverse strand, counting down.
AGCGCAGCTGTTGGAAGTCTTTTTCCAACAGCCGCACTGCGGCAAATCGATGTCATGCCTTAATAACCTGGCGCATGTTCTGGCTGAATTATTTTTACTTTTTGCTCCGATGCGAATAATCCTTGTCGATTTCCTGCTTCCAATCATCTGAGATAGATCTGCATGCACGGAACGTGCTTACCGCTTCACTTACTATCTTGTAATTTAAGCCGGTCCCTTTGCTGTCGGGTATGAAATTTGCGGCTCTGTCCTTGCTTATTCCGAAGCTGGCAGCTGTTGAGATAGCATCGATATTGGCTCCCAGAAAAATAAACTCCCATCCGTTCCTTTGCTTATACTGTTCCACCATTCCTCTGATCTTTTCAAATGTATACTCGCGGCTGGCATTTTCCATACCGTCTGTAGTTATAACAAACAATACCTTGTCTGACCGGTGCTCTTCAGACGTTTGTTTCTGTACATTCGCAATCTTGCTGATAGTATTTCCAATAGCATCTAGCAGAGCTGTGCTGCCCCGTACGAAGTATTCCTTTTCTGTAATTGGCCTTATGCCCCTGATGTCGATCCTGTCATGGAGAAGTTCATACCTGTCGTCAAACAATACAGTTGTAAGGACTGCCTCACCAGTCTCTTCCCTCTGTTTTTTCAGCATAGAGTTGAAGCCGCCTATAGTGTCACTTTCAAGTCCGGCCATCGAGCCGCTCCTGTCAAGGATGAATACTAATTCGGTCTGGTTTGTTTTCATAAGTGTTATCCTCCATTCATTTTATGAATAAAGAATAACACCGTGCTGATATCAATTGGTCGCTTTCGTGACGACAATCAAGCTCCAAGCAAGTCCTGTTCAAATGCGAAAAGCGCCTCATTTATCTCAAGTATGTTATAATTTCCTTCTTCGATAAAAAATTCAATGATAACATCGAATTTGTTGCTGTGAGAAAGTGTATATCCTGCCCTGCCCAGCAGATCAAGCGTTTCATCAAGATTAAGTCTCAAGGCTATCGCCAGCGCTATCGCTGTTACCTTACTTGGGTTGTAGTCCTTGTTGCTTCGTATTTTTGAAAAAAGCCTGCGGTCAATATTTGCTCTTTTGTATGTGTCGACATCGCTCATGCCCTTCTCGTCGATTAATCGAAGCAGCATCTGTGAAAAAGTCTCATCCAGCTTGCCTACAACATCCTCAAGATTTCGCTTTCTCTTGTGCCAGTGCGGAGCAATCGAAGTCTCTGCCGCATAGGGCGCGTCTACCGTATACGGTTCTTCATCATCTCTTACGCTCCTAAGCTCTCTGGGCTCTCTGTGCTCTCTGAGCTCTCTGGGCTCTCTGAGCTCTCTGGGCTCTCTGGGCTCTCTGAGCTCTCTGAGCTCTCTGGGCTCTCTGGACTCGCCGGGCTCTCTGAGCTCTCTGAGCTCCATTCTCCTGAAACGATCCTTATGCAAATGTTCTTCTACATAATTGTCGTCGATATATTTCTCTATGGCGGAGAATATCTTTTCACCAAGGACAAAGGATTTTCTGTCGAATACAACAAGATATACATCAATGTCGTTTTTTAAAAGAAATTCACCTATTGCTGAAACAGCAATATGAAGAGCCTGATCCTTAGGGTATCCATATATTCCGGAAGAAATGAGCGGAAATGCTGCTGAACTGCATTTATACTTTACTGCAAGGCTGAGAGAATTGATATAGCTGTCATGCAGCAGCTTTGCCTCATTCTGGTTTCCGCCATGCCATACTGGTCCAACGGTATGTATGATATATCTTGCCGGAAGATCAAAGCCCACAGTGATGACTGCCTCTCCAACATTGCATCCTCCTATACGGTCACATTCCTTCTGAAGCTTTTCTGCTCCGGCCGCAGAGAAAATCGCGCCGCATACTCCACCGCCCATTTTTAACTCCGTATTGGCCGCATTCACCACTGCATCGACCTTCATTTTGGTAATATCATTACGAACTATCTTCAACGGCATAGACTAACCCCCCAGACCAAATAGCATTTTGGACCATTTTTCATAAGCAGCTTTACACTATCGACCAAATATTATTACATCAGATATATTAATTATAACGCATTGTTCAAGAGTGATGATGCAGTATTTCAACAAGTTTGTGTCAAGTAAACGTGGGTAAATTTCTCATTCACCTTGTAGTCTGTATATTCGAACCCCGTTTGTCTATTCCGTTCTTTATACTACATCAGGGTCTGCATTCTCATTATACTACATCAGGGTCTGCATTCTCATTATACTACATCAGGGTCTGCATTCTCATTAATAGTGACGCCTGCTGTCGTATGAGGAACGAAAACCACAACCACTCCGTCTGTGACCCCGCTTTCCCGGACATCCTGCCTGACCTGTGAAGTGATATTTAACATCTGATCAGATGAAGCTGTTTTAATAATATGTTCTGCCATTTGTTTTCCCTCCACTCCTTTTTATTGGATCATTTGTCTTACATCAGCAGCGTTATTGTCGTCTGGCAATATAAGCTGCTTGCAATGGACAAAAATGCAGGTATAGGACGTTTTAGTCAACATAATCTGGTATATTACTCGTTTATTCACAAGAAATTCACCT
>JAEZYU010000043.1 GCA_023418915.1 Bacillota bacterium | reverse complement strand
TTCAACCCGAAGAGTTTGTAAAGACGTATTAGTCTTTTTCAACCCGAAGAGTTTGAAAAGACGTATTAGTCTTTTTCAACCCGAAGAGTTTGAAAAGACGTATTAGTCTTTTTCAACCCGAAGAGTTTGATAAGACGTATTAGCCTTTTTCAGTCTGATGGGCTGATAATACTTTGAGGTGGGGGACGTATATCGCCTCGTTATAACGCAGATGGTTTTGGCGGCGGAGGTCCGAAGAACTGATAGTAATTGCACATTATCCTACCATTATACAGCTTTCTTTTTTTATCCGCCTTTCGGCCGACCAGCGCTTCAAACCGGAGATGTGAGGTAATAACATAGAACGACCATGTATCGAATCTCTTGAAAATGCTGCCCATCTCCCTATACAGCCTCTCCACCTCAGGCATCTCTCCAATACGCTCGCCATATGGAGGATTGCATACGATGAACCCATATTTGTGCCTGGAGCTTATTTCGGAAAATGGCATCCGCTGAAGGTGTATAAGCTGTGAAACTCCCGCTTTCTCTGCATGATGCCGGGCAAGACCTATTACATGGTCATCTATATCTGAGCCATGTATCCTGATCTCATTATCATACTTGATTTTGTCAGCAGCTTCCTCCCTTGCCTTGCTCCACATTTCTGCAGGTATCTGCTGCCAGCCCTCGGCTGAAAAACTGCGTTTGGCACCCGGCGCAATATTCGATGATATCATTGCAGCCTCGATAGGGATCGTACCCGAACCACAAAAGGGATCTATCAATACCCTGCCCGGCTTCCATCTGCTGATAAGCAGCAGGGCAGAAGCAAGTGTTTCCTTTAGCGGAGCCTCTGATACAAGGTCCCTGTATCCACGCTTGTGAAGACCGGTACCGGATGTATCTATTGTAAGCGTCACCATGTCCTTCAATAAACTGACCTCTATCCTGTAGAGCGGACCATTCTCATCGAACCACTGCTTATTATACTTGAGCTTCATTTTTTCTACGATAGCCTTCTTGACAATAGCCTGACAATCCGACACACTAAAAAGCTTCGAGTCCACAGATTTACCTTCCACAGGAAATTCTGCATTCTCAGGAAGCCATTGCTCCCAGGGAAGCGCCTTAGTTCCTTCGAAAAGCTCGTCAAAAGTCAGCGCTTTGAACTCTCCTATTTTCAGAAGGACACGTTCTGCGCACCGCAGCCATATATTTGTTCTGCATATGGCTTCCTCGTCGCCCGCAAATGTGACTCTGCCGTTTTCAACCTGCTGATCATCATATCCCAGCCATTTCAGTTCCCTCGCCACCACCGATTCGATTCCAAATGTCGATGTGGCTATTAAATGCATTTTTGACATCGTTCCTCCTAGAAAAGCACCCGTCTTTTGTATAACATAACCGATATCCTCATTGATATAATATATAACAATAATGTCAATACGGCAAATCCTGCCACAATCAATGCAAGATCTGAATATATAACAATAATGTGAACACGGCAAATCCTGCCTCAATCAGTGCAAGATCCGAATATATAACAATAATGTGAACACGGCAAATCCTGCCTCAATCAATGCAAGATCCGCTTTTGCAAGCAGTCGCATAATTCCCTCAGCCGGATTTTGTCCATGCTGTTCATTCAAATTACCCGGCATTCATTCAAATTACCCGGCAACAACGGAATCGATCCAGGTATCCTTCAAAACTCCACTCTACCCGTGCAGCGGTTGTTATCAATTTTATACAATTTCCACCTGTCCAGTATAGAATCCTTCTAATCGCTTAGAATTATTCTACCGTTGTCTATTATCGTTACGGAATCTGCTATTTTTTCGATATTTGTAGTAATGTATGAAGAATAGAAAACGGAGCAACTTTCATCCTGTACTATTTCAATCAACAGCGCAAGAAGCTCGTTTTTAACTACAGGATCCAGCTCGGAAGTAGGTTCATCCAGTATAAGGAGTTCCGGCCTGTGTTCAAGCGCAATTTATGCACAAAAATGCAAGTTTGGTGATGGATAATTTTGTTTTGATTTACATAATCTTATACATCATTGTATTATAGTACATAAAACTCATACAAATGGATGAATGAGTTCTCCAAAGTTGAAAATTTGAGCATGAAGCAGATCTGTATATAAAGCTGAAAGCTCTTCTCGTTTCCTAAATCAAGCAATTAATATTTTGCAAATTTCCGGCTGTATTGTATAATAAGTATGATTACAAAGTTGAAGTTTTGGAGGATCATATGAATGAGACAAAACTAGGCTTCTTCAGCCGTCTATATTACAGCATCACCAGCTTTGACAAATACAGGCTGTTTCTCAGGCAGAGCACTGGAAAATCAGTAGTGTACCTGCTTCTTATCACACTGGTGCTCTCGATCGCTGTGAATGTGTCAACATATAATGAGTTCAGTAAAGTCATCGATCTGACGACCGGTTATATTGCAGAAAACATTCCTGATTTCAGATTTGATAACGGAAAGCTTGAAGTCAATGGAGATATGCCCTTTGTGATCGAAAGCGAAGGGGTTCCTGTCGTGATCGATACAAGGCCTGGCGCCGAAGATATCATCCTTAATCAATATGATACCGTAATGTTGATCACCAGTGAAAAGTTCATAGTGAAGAATTATGTGGACAGATCGGAGGTTCCGCTCAGCTTGTATCAGGGGTTGGTCATGACGCGTGATGATCTGATCCGGTCCATACCTATGATGAAGCCGGTATTGACAATAATTTTTATCATCGCAGGGTTGTTTTTTATCATTGGAAAGTTCATCAGTGCGCTAATTGTCAGTCTTATCGGAATGGCAGTCAACTCAATCAAGCGAACAAATCTTACATATCGGAGCATATTCAAGATAAGCATTTATTCTATGACCTTGCCACTTATTGTATGTACTATACTCAATATACTTCAGCTTAGCGTACCTTTTCTGTGGGTGCTGTTCTATATCGGCTGTGCCATCTATATCACCGGCTCTTTAAACAGGATAAAATACGAAATAAGTGCTCTGGCAGGCGACCCAGAAAGCTTCGGCGGATTTGCCAATGATGCATTTGGAACAAATACCTTTAGTGATAGCGATTTTAGAGCCAATGACTTTGATAAGGACATTGATGACAGAACAAAGACCGATGATCTAGATAATAACACTCACTCAATTAGCCCTTACGACTCTGGTGAGCCAGCTAACACGGATAAACCCTCAGGCTCCGATGAGCCTACTAACATGGATAAACCCTCAAACTCTGATGAGCCTACTGACAAGGATGTTCACGACGACTCCGGTGAACCAGCTCACACAGATAAACCCTCAGGCTCCGATGAGCCTACTGACATGGATAAACCCTCAAACTCTGATGAGCCTACTGACAAGGATGTTCACGACGACTGAGCTGATCACAATTAAGCATTCATATCCATAACATCGAACACGATAATAGAAACCGCCAAAAGGCGGCTTTTTTTTGCATGAAATAGCAGCTTTTTGAGATGCTATATATGAAGCCTGCATTAATGTGGTCAAGGCATATATCGATAAGCCTGCATTAATACGGTCAAGGCATATATCGATAAGCCTGCATTAATGTGGTCAAGGCATATATCGATAAGCCTGTATTTACATGGCAGAGCCGTTAACGGTGATGCCTGTACTCACAGCTATCAAAGATTATTATCGAGGTTTGCAGGCAGATTCGGCAATGAGAAAGATTAACTGAAAGATTAACTAAATATAAGGTCTACACTATATGAAGGATACATGGAGGATCATATGAGTAAAAATAACGAAGAAAATATAAAGCTGAGTGAGGTTCCAATATCGCTTTGGATCGATACGACCAGCGATACTGATTATCCTGCACTGGAAAACGACATAGAAGTGGATGCTGCAATAGTGGGCGGCGGCATCACCGGTCTTACGACCGCATACCTGCTGCAAAAACACGGCGTGAAGTCCGCAGTCATCGAAGCAAACCGCATTGCAAAAGGCGTTTCAGCTCATACCACCGCAAAGATCACATCCCAGCATACTCTAAAATACTATAAAATGATCAAAGCCGTCGGCGAGGAAAGGGCACAGCAATATGCACATGCCAACCAGTCAGCAATTGATTTCATAGAAAGAATTGTCCGCGAAAACAATATTGACTGCGATTTCAAACGAGTTCCCGCTTTGGTGTTCACTCAGGACAGCAGCTACATACAAAAGCTTGAAGATGAGACACAAGCAGCAAAAAAGCTTGGTCTTCCCGCTGAATATGCTGAAACGCTGGATCTTCCCTTCGGAGTTGAAGGCGCTGTAAGATTCTCGAACCAGGCATACTTTCACCCTCGGAAATACCTCTTGGCACTGGCTTCGCTGATTGTCGGAGAAAACTGCCAAATATTCGAAAAAACTCGTGCAGTCGATATACAGGAGGGCGGCACAAATACTGTCATCACCGACAACGGCTGTAAAATACGAGCAAAATACATCATCCAGGCAACCCGTTACCCTTTTTATGATAAGCCCGGCCTTTATTTCGCCAGGGTTTATCCTCAACGCACATACCTTATGGGAATCAAGATCAGCGGCAGTTTTCCTGAAGGCATGTACATCAATGCGGAGCAGCCATCCAGGACTCTTCGCTCACATGTAGGAAACGGCCTGGATCTGGTGTTGTTGGGGGGTGAAAATCACAAGACAGGCCACGGCAATAACCTACATGACCATTATGAGATCATAAGGGATTATGCAAAGCCTATGTTTGACATAATCAGCATTCCCTACAGATGGTCGGCACAGGATTATACCGCAATGGACGAGATCCCGTTCACAGGGCCTATGACATCAGGCAGAGAAAGCATATTCGTGGCCACAGGCTTTGACAAATGGGGTATCACCAACGGTACAGCATCGGCAATGATCATTTCCGACCTGATCGTAAAGGGTAAAAGTCCATGGCAGGAGGTTTACAGTCCGTCGCGTTTCACGCCCGGAGCGTCGGCCAAAAATTTCATAAAGGAAAACACAGACGTGGCGATCAGCCTTATTTCAGGCAAATTAAACATACCGGACGAAACTGTGAAAGTGGAAAAAGGGCAAGCGGAAATTACTGAAGTCGATGGCAAAAAAGTCGGCGTTTACCGTGACAATAACGGAAAACTGCACTTTGTCAGCACCACCTGCACTCATTTGGGCTGCGAGCTCAAGTGGAACTCTGCTGAATTATCCTGGGACTGTCCCTGCCATGGCTCAAGGTTCTCCTATACCGGCGATATCATAGAGGGTCCGGCTCTCGAATCCATAAAGCCTCTTGAATCAGGACTTGGATCAGGCAATGATGAAAATTGACCGTGGATTATTAATTCATAATCTCGCTCCGCTCAAGCAGTTTTCTGCTCATGATCATAAAGAACAAGCCGCATACCAGATTGACCAGGATCACCGGAGTCATGATGAAGGCCAGACCCGTTTCGCCCGTCACCATCAGCATTACAAAAGCTAATATGCCGCCTGGTATTGCCGAGGCTATGATGAACAACACTCTCATAAACATAAGCAGCAGAGCGTTTGTCATATGGCCCATGATCCTGTACGTAAAAACGCCGGCTGATGTGAAGAGCAAAATATAGGACAAAAGCAAAAGCAAATAGAAAATGGTATCGTATACACTGACCCTGAACAATGCTGCTGCTGCGATCATTATTAATGATTCGCCAAGTGTAGTCTTTATTATGCCTGGCACAACGGCATACATCAGCTTTTTGATCGAATTCTCCGGTATCAGGTATATATATGGCTTCTTGAATTCTGCATTCCAGTTGTCTGTAGTGGTACTCATCACCATGGAGAAAATGATCATCGGGTACACAAACTCAAATCCAAGGCCTGCTGCAAGTCCGATTACTAAATAAATGATTCCATTGATAAGTTCCTTAAAGGTCAGCATCGGACCCTTTTTCTTCATTTCAAGCAGCTGTCTCGACATTATGGCTCCTGCGCCTGGCCTAAATTTGGCTTTAGCCCTTCGGACCTTCTGGACCGTCATACCGCTGGCATCGTATCCGCTGCTTTTGAGATTGTCCATTATCCTCTGCAGCCTTATGGAATCAAGCTGCGCTTTTTCAAAAAAGTCTACATCCTGTGAATAATATATTCTGGCTAATATGTATGATGCTAAAGCTAGCAGCAGAGTTGCAGGAATGAAGCCGGTAAAATAGTGATCGTTCAGCAGAGCTGCCACCGCCCATTTTGCCCAGCCAAACACAGGAAATGCATTATATATCGGGCTCGTAAAAAATGCAACCGCCGCTTTGCCGAAATCATGGCCGTTTGTGAGCCATGTCCCCGCAAATATGGCTGCAATCACCGCAAAAAACATCCAGGCATACTTCTTCAGCCTCTTTTTGAGGCCGGTGTGTGCAATGTCCTGTATATAAATGTAATAGTATAGGATATACACACAAAAAATCATCAGCGACATGACCAGCAGTGTCACAAGCAGCTTCAGCGGCGTCATTGCACTTCCTATGATAAACGGGAAATAGAAGCACATGAACAAGGCCGTCAATACTGACGCAGGCAAGGTCTGCAGTGTTGAGTATATCAGTATCGTTCTTTTTGAAAACGGTGAACTGAATAATATGCTGGCTTCAGAATAAGTGAAAAGCCCGCTCTGCTGTGAAAGTGAGGACAATATCAGCGTTATACCGATAAAAAGCTGTATGCCTGCTATTACTAACTCCCTGGTCTCGATACCGACAATTCCTTCATATGCATTCGGAATGGCAATCATTAACACAGGCCCGCTTATGATGCACAGAAAGGCAAATATGGTCAGCACGGCTTTTAAAGGCTTACTGAAAATCCTCTTGATCCTGTTGGCATATTGACGGACCAGCAGATAAACTACTGCATTCATTGAGCTGCCTCCTCATCCGTCATTTTAAAGAAGAGAGCCTTTAGATCCTTCACATCCGGATCAGCTTTTGAACCCTCATATACTATGGAACCCTTATTCATTATATATGCTCTGTCCCATACTTCGCTGATCGTATCGATGATATGAGTGCTGATCAATATACTTACACCTTCTTGCCTGAGCTCCCCGAACAAAGCTGTCATTTCATTTATTGCCTTCGGATCCAGTCCTATGAGCGGCTCATCAAAAAGTACGGCTTTGGGCTGTACCATCAAGGCCAGGACAATACTGACCTTTTGCAGCATTCCCTTTGAAAGCTCACGGCTGATGGAATCCCTTTTGTCAAGTATCTCAAACCTTTTCAGAAGCTCTTCAGCCCTCTCCTGCCAGCCTTCCTCCAGCTTATACGCACGAGCGATGAACTGAGCATGCTCCCACACCGTCATCAGATCGAACAAGGCCGGGATCTCGGGGACAAAGCCAAAGGTCTTCTTTGCTTCGATGCTTTTGTTGTGCTTACCACATATGGTAATCTCACCATCATAGTTTAAAAGACCTGCTATGCATTTTATGGTAGTAGATTTTCCCGCACCGTTCGGCCCAAGCAGAACAGTGACTTCCCCAGGATATACATTGAAATTCACATCATTTGCAGCAATGACTTTATCATATTTCTTGACAAGGTGCTTTACGTTGATCACTTTCAGACCTCCACATAAATGTAGTTGTAACTCTTGGGTTCAAAGAAAATTTCCGACTGTAGAAAAATTTTCTTATCCAATCTGACATATATCCGTCGACTGTATATTTTTTTGATTTATTACAGGATTAACTATATAAAATTACGGTGGAAATTTCAATAGGTCTGACCGGAACGGTCATGGCGAAAGAAATTAAATTAAATTACAGTCGGATGGACAAAAATTCAAGTATAGGCAGCATTCGCTTAACATAATCTGGAATATGGCGCAATTATTGCATAAAAAGCTCAATTTCCGATCATTTTTAAGCGGCTATTTGTCCTATACCTGAATTTTTGTCCATTTTGCAGGCGATTACAATATTTGCCCAATACCGGCACAGGCGATTCAATATTTGCCCAATGCCAGCACAGGCGATTACAATATTTGCGCAATACCGGCACAGGCGATTACAATATTTGCCCAATACCGGCACAGGTGACGTATAAATCTAGGCACAACACTTCATTCCTTGGTGGGACGGTATAGTCCGTATGTCTTGTTCACTTCCTGAATGAAAATGACTCCGTTGCCGGGTTCTTCGATCTTCAGACTGTCCCTGATCGATTCAGCGATTTTGTCGGTGGAAGCCCTTAACGCCAGTATCATCACCATTTCCTTTTCAGGCTCTATCTCCATTGAAAACAGCTTGCTTGTTTCGTGTATGCCAGCGCCTCTGGCATTGATGATGGTCCCGCCTGTCGATCCTGCCCTTTCAGCAGCCTCTATGACTTCCTCAGCCTTTCCCTTGTCAACGATAACAAAAATCGCATTATACATATTTTCCACACCTCTTTCCGTAGTAAATTCACAATTATAGCAGCTGCTGCCGATGATCCCCATGACCGGCAGGCTGAAGGCTATACCATGATGAGGCTTATCAAAACGCATTTCGTCATTCAGCTTTTCCAGTGCATTATATGCAATTGAGCTTTCGGCGATCATCCAGAGTATCTCCTTCTTCACATCGTACAGACTGAGAAATTCGAGCAGCTTGCTCTTGACCGTACCTCTGCCAAAGAAAATCGTGCCGCCATGCACGCCGTTATTCCTGGCGATCTTCAATGCCTTGCTGCCGTGCCCGCTGTTAACGATGACACATATCAATTCTATACTTTTAGCATCACTGTTTACCGTCATCAGTCAATCCTCCTTTGTGAGACTTGGCCTTATAGATCAATCCCAGTATCTGCAGTGCAATGAGCGGTGTCAGTGCGACCATTGCGATCATACCAAACCCATCTATCAGCACATCTGCTCCCTCTATGGCATCTGCAGCGCCCTGCACAAAAGCAAGTATAAACGTGGCAGTCATCGGGCCTGAGGCTACTCCCCCTGAGTCAAAGGCTATACCTACAAACAGCTTTGGTGTAAAAAATGTCAATGCAATAGAGATTATATACCCTGGCAGCAAATAATGCCATAGCTGTATACCTGGTACGATTATTCTCAGCATCGAAAGTGCCACTGCAGTGCCTATTCCGACTGAAAGCGCAGACATGACCAACTTCTTGTTTACATAACCGCTGGTAACGTCCTCAATCTGATGGGTCAGTACATATACGGCAGGTTCTGCCAGTATCGTGACCAACCCAAGTACAAAGCCGATGGCAATTGTCAGCAAAGCGCTTCCTCTGGCTGCAATCTCATAGCCGACGATCGTTCCCACATCCATGAAGCTTGCGTTGACACCGGTCAAAAACAGTGTCAATCCGACAAATGTATAAATAAAGCCCATTATTATTGTTCTGAACTGCTTCTTATTCAGCTTGAATGATATTTTCTTAAACAGTATGAATACTGCAAGCAGCGGAAGCAGTGCTATCAACGATTCCATCGCCAATTGGGGCATTTTTTTTAAAAAGGGCAAAAGTATGGAATCCGTATAATATAAGCTTTTCTCCAAAGTACCAGATATCTTGCCTGTTCTTTTTATTATGCTCATTGCAAGCACCGCTATGATCGCTCCTGCCGATATAATACCCACCAGCCCGAAGCTGTCCTTCTCTGATGCCTTACTATCTTTCTTTATCGACGATATACCTAGCGCCAGCGCCAGCACAAACGGTACTGTCAAGGCACCGGTAGTAGCACCGGAGGAGTCGAAGGCGATCGCAAGAAATTCCGGTGAAGAAAACAACGCCAGTGCTAATATGATGAAATAAAGCACAGTCAGCGTCTTGTACAGCGGAATATTGAAAATTATCCTCAGTAAGCCTGAGGCCAGCAACAGTGCAATGCCCAGTGACACCACAACTACCAGCATCCATTTGGATATCAGCCCTGTGGTGACCATTTCGACCTGCCCTGCGAGTATATGCAGATCTGGCTCCGCTATCGATATGAGGAAACCCAGAACAAGTCCGACTGCAGCTATTATAAACACCTTGTTGGTCTTTGTGAGAGTAGTTCCCATCAGCTTGCCCACCGGTGTTATCCCCAGATCGACCCCAATGAGAAAAATCGTCAGACCTACCGATATCATCAGCGCACCTGCAAGGAATCTGATTAGCATCGGGATCCCGAGAGGCACCATAGTAAAATTGAGTATCAGAACGATTACTGTTATCGGCAGTATCGAATAAAGAACTTCTTTGAACTTGTCAAGGAGTACATTCAAACACATCACTTCCTTTCGCTTATTATTATTCTTTTGTACTCTGGGCTATACCATTATACCTGCCGCAGCAAACACAACATAAGCATTATTCAATTGTATAGCGAACCTCATTATGAGTAATAGCTTAAAACAAGACTATTGCCAGGCAGTGCTGAGATAGCAACCAGCAGCAGTCCGGCGAAAACCCGGGTAATTTCCGGGTGCTAAGGTAAATCAGAAACCTTCGTTTTGAGCTTATCCGCTGCCAGAAGATTTTCAGCCAAAGGGCCGGAGATACACTAAAAGCAGTAAACTTCTCCGCTTCGCTATTATACCAAAAATCACAGGCCATTGGTGCAGCAATAATGCATTTTGTAAAAAATCACATTCTTTTGTAACCATGGTTACCGATTATCAACTAATTCTGCTATACAATCTAGTCAGAAAATGAATAAAGAAAGGAACAATATCATGATCAGAAAAATAATAAAAATAGATGAAGAAAAGTGTAATGGATGCGGGCTTTGTGTCAATGCGTGTCAAGAGGGCGCTTTAAAAATGGTAAACGGCAAAGCAAGGCTTATATCCGATACTTACTGTGATGGACTGGGCAATTGTCTGCCTGAATGTCCAACGGGAGCAATAGAGATAGTAGAGCGTGAAGCTGCGTTTTTTGACGAAGAAGCAGTTAAAAAGCATCTTGAGGAAAATGGTCTTCCGCCTCTCCCTAAAGACAAGCCTGAGGCAGATCCAAAGGAACCTGCTCCGTGCATGTCTGCAGCCATTTCACACACAGCATCAGGCTGTCCGGGTTCACGCGCTCGTATAATCAACAGAGACAGAAATCCAAATACGCCTGCTGCAGATGCACACAACAAAGCTTGTAGTGCTGCAGAAGCACAGAACGAGTCGCAGCTGGGTCAATGGCCATGCCAGATCAAGCTGGTGTCCCCCGGAGCGCCATATTTTGACAATGCCGATATTTTGGTAGCCGCAGACTGCACTGCATATGCGTATTCCAATATCCATCAGGATTTCATGAAGGGCAAAATCACGATCATTGGATGTCCTAAGCTTGATGATACCGATTACTCCGAAAAGCTGGCACAAATACTTGCAAGCCATGATATAAAAAGCCTTACAGTACTTCGCATGGAGGTACCCTGCTGCGGCGGTCTGGTACATGCAGTTAAAAATGCTATGCTCAAAAGCGGAAGGCTTATACCCTGGAATACTGTTACTATCAGCACTGATGGCAGCATAATCGAGTGATTTGTCAGGCTAGTGCGACATCCAGCACCATCATCAGTGTAAAGCCAAGCAGGCAGCCAATGGTCGAATAGTCTGAGCTGGATGATGACTGTGATTCAGGCAGCAGTTCTTCAACTACGACATATATCATAGCGCCTGCCGCAAAGGATAGTGCGTATGGAAGCAGCGGCCTGACAGCCATTACGGCAACAACTCCGATAACACCGGCAATAGGCTCCACAATTCCTGAAACCTGACCGTACCAGAAGCTTTTAAGTCTCGAAACGCCTTCCCGTCTGAGCGGTATCGATACTGCCGCTCCTTCGGGCAGGTTCTGAAGACCCATGCCTAAAGTAAGGATGAGAGCGCTTGCTATCGTGGCCGAACCAAGATTGTTGGTAGCTGCACCTATGGCTACTCCTACAGCAAGCCCTTCGGGTATGTTATGTAAGGTTATCGCAGCAACAAGCAGTATACTGCGTTTCCATCCTGACTTGAGCCCTTCGCTTTTTTCCATCGGCAGGCCAATATGCAGGTGCGGCAGGATCGAGTCGGCCAGCTTCAGAAATAATCCTCCCGCAAGAAAGCCGATAACCGGAGGCAGCCATTTTGGAAGGCCGAGCGATCCGGACATTTCAATAGAAGGTGCAAGCAGCGACCAGAAGCTCGCTGCGATCATTACACCTGCGGCAAATCCCAGCATGGTATCGAGAACCTTTTTGTTGATAGTCTTGAAAAAGAAAACCAAAGCAGCTCCCACAGCTGTCATAAACCAAGAGAATCCAGTGGCTATCAATGCCTGATAGACGGGACTGATGCTTCTGAATAAATCATCCATACAATGACCTCCGGTGCGTGTTGATCAGCATGCTTTATTATTTACCACCAACAGCACTATATATAAACAATGCTGTGCTGATCATCTGCATTTTTTACACAAGCCATAAAATTTGACTCTGTGATCTGTAACTAAAAAACCATTTTTCTTCAGGATCTGCTCTTCCAGGGAGTCCAGCAGATCCTCCTCGACCTCGGAAACACTGCCGCATTTACTGCAAATCAGATGATGGTGACGATGATCTTCATTTTGACGCGACAGCTCATAGCGGCTGAATCCATCGTCCAGATCCAGCTTGATGACGATACCTATCTTCTCAAGAAGCGTCAGTGTGCGGTAAACAGTTGCAATACCTATCTCAGGATTGGTCTGCTTGACTAAACTGAATATATCGTCGATACTCATGTGACTGTCGCTGTATTTGAGAAGCACGTCCAGCACAGCACTTCTCTGACCGGTGAACTTATATCCGCTTCTTCTTAGCAGTTCCTTAAGATCACGCTCATCTGACGCATTCATTATTTATACCTCCTGCCGCTTTTTCGATACTGCAATACACATTCTGGCGCTTTTCCCCCGGCCTGTAATGTGCATTATTCCCCCGGCCCTCTGTGAAGTCCAGTAAACTTCATCTTTTGGCCTTACAGGACTTCCATATGGAGCAGCCGCTGCAGTTTTCACAACCGCTCTTTATGGGAACAATGGCCCCGCATCTCGGGCATTTTTTAGATTTATCATTATCAAATTCATATTTGCAAACAGAACATACTATTTTCATACTAAAACCACCTCGCTCAAAAAAGCATAAGAAGGCGTGAAACCAGACCTCCCACAACAAACGCCGACACCAGGCTGCCTATCCATATCAGTGCAGCCTCCCCCTTTGATCGTTCCTTGAAGATCACCATTACTGCTGCTATACATGGAACAAACAATGTGATCGTGATCAATGCGGTCATCAGCTGAGGGCTTGTTAACGCTATGCTGCTCAGCCCGGCTGCGCCAAAGTCCCTTCGTATCATGCCCATGATAAAGACAGTCGCCATCTCTTTGGGCAGATTCAGCCATGATACTGTCAGCGGTGCAATAGCATCCTGGATCGCTTCGAGTATTCCGAAGTACTGCAAAAAAGTAATGATAAGAGCTCCCAATGCAAAAAGCGGAGCAGCTTCCTTTATAAACATTTTAGTCTTTACAAAGGTTTTTTTCAATACGTTCCTGAGGCCGGGCAGCCGTATCGCAGGAAGATCGATCAAAAGGCTGCTGGATTCTCCCGGCAATAGCCTGTTGAGCACTTTGCCGACCAGCCCGAACAGCAATACCAGTACAAGGACATAAAACAGTATATATAATATACCCATAGAAGCAAGCATACCCGATATGACTCCCAGCTGAGCCGAGCAAGGGATAGTCAGTCCAAGAAGAGCCGTAGCAATAACACGCTCTCTTCTGGATCCAAGCAGTCTCGTGGTCATCGTAGCTGCCGTGAAGCACCCGAATGCCAATATTGTGGGTATTATCGCCCTGCCGTTAAGACCGACCCCAGTCATCATTCTATCTGAAAGCACTGCAATCCTGGGCAGATAGCCCGAGTCCTCCAGTATGGACAGCATCAGATAAAACCCTACAACCAGCGGAAGCAGTAAACCCAGTACATAAACCGGAGTCATAGTAAGCAGGCCGAATTCGCCAACAAGTATCTGTCCAAAAAAGGAATCAAGTGGTATTATGCCGGTGATGAGCTCAGTGATAAATGGCTGATACAGCCCACCCATTATTTTTTCTTCGGTCAGTTCAACAACTGTCTGACCCATAAAGACCCCAACGAACATAAAAATTGCAAACAATGTAACCGCAAGTATTGGAATCCCAGTCAGCGGCCTTAGCATAAGACGTCCGAGCTTAACTGAAAGACTCGCTTTTTCGTTGCTTTCAGAGACTACCGCTGTTATGATTTCATCTACCCTTGCCCGCCTGCGTTTGTAAAGCTCCTCCTGATGGCCGGCAGGCTTCAAGTCCAGCCTTTTGCATATCTCAAGATCATCTTCAAGGACCATCAATGCATCTGCCTCTGTCAGCCCCTTTGCTCTATATTGCCTGAGCATGGACTCTATGCCCGGCAGTCTGTTCCCCTGCGATGCTTTATCGATCCTCTCTATTACTTCGGAGATCCCAACGTTTTTGACAGCCTTTGTTGCAACAACCGGTACACCCAACATTTCAGAGAGCTTTGGTATGTCGACCCTGATCCCATTCCGCTCGGCGTCATCCATTAGATTCAGTGCAACTATGATGCTTTTGCCCATGTCAATAAGTTGCTGTGTGAGAAAAAGGTCACGGTGCAGATGTACGGCATCGACAACATTTAAAATTATATCTGCTCCCAGTATGATGTCGCGTGCTGCCGTCTCTTCATCATTAAAGGATGACACGCCATAGACTCCTGGGGTGTCCTCAACGATATATCCTCTGAATCTGCCCCTGCTTATTTCGACAGTAGTTCCCGGAAAATTTGATACATCAACGTACATACCAGTAAGCGCATTAAAAAATACCGATTTGCCTACATTGGGGTTGCCTGCAAGCACCAGCTTTGGAGTATCTGTTATGCTCAATGCTGCAGTTTTGCCGGATTTGTGACATGACATGATATTCACCCGATCCTTTCAACTCTTATCATATGTGCGAGCTTCTGCCCAACTGCTACTTCCTGTGTTCTGTTTTTCAGAATAATCGGGCCTGCCGGTACTATTTCCGAGCAAAGCATCCTTGAACCTTCAGATATGCCCAGTCTGATCGCCTGTGCACGGATCAGGGCATCCTTGATATGGATTATTTCGATTTGATCTCCGCGTCTTGCTTTATCTAATGTCATAATATTTTCTCCTGTATTGATAATCGTTATCATTTAATAAAATTATAGATTAATTGATAATGAATGTCAATATCGAATGTAGAAAATATTACACAAATTTGAGTTTAGTATAGGTGAGATTTTTGTGCTTTCATATAAAAAGGGACGGCTTTATCAAACCGCCCTGACCATCCTCACATGTTCGATCCCCGCTTCCATGAAAGTACCGCCTTCTCTTTTAAACCCAAACTTTTTATAGAAGGCTTCGGCGGTAAGCTGTGCATCAATGACTATCCTGTGTGCCCCATCGTCCTTTGCTATTGAGATGAGAAGCTTACATATACCGTCGCCTATGCCGCCTCTTCTCATTTCCTTTTTCACTGCGACCCTGCCTATCCTGGCATCGTTTCCATTCTTCAGCAGCCTTCCGCAGCCGGCAGGCACGCCGTTTACTACAGCCAGCACATGGATTGCTTCCGCATCCAGATCATCCATTTCGATTTCTTCTGGTATTCCCTGCTCACTAATAAAAACCTCACGTCTGATATCAAATACCAGGTCCATATCATCCTTTGTTTTTACTTTTCTTATTTCCACCATGGCCGTATCCCCTTCGATTTCATCGTTATCATTTACTGCATTTTACTGCTTCTTACATGCTTTTTGCTATCCTAATTACATTATATCACTTCGTTTATAAGAAAATTATTCGTTTGCAGAAAATCTTACTGCCTCTGAGTTCCAAACGGCACAGGCCGAAAATAGTACTTTTTTCTTATATAAAAAGGTGACCTCCGTACCTTTATTATTCTGATCAACAGTATAAACTTATAATCGAGGGAGGTGTATGTCATGAAAATAGATCTTAGCAGCAACAAAGGTACAGCAGCGGTGATTACAGCAGTAATGATGACAGCGATACTCGGCTTCAGCGCATTGGTAGTAGATATCGGCAGTGTCAGCCTCGAAAAAAATAAGCTTCAGAACGCCGTAGACGCAGCTGTACTGGCCGCAGCTCAGGATCTGACAGACACATCCGCAGCGACTGCAACAGCAAATGAGTATCTTGCTGATAATGGTTTTGAAGATGCTGTGATAAATGTAAGCTTTACAGATGCAAACAGACAGGTGACCGTCGAGGCGATCCAGGTAGTCAGCTACTCCTTCGCAAGGATTTTAGGTTTTGACAGCGCTGATGTAAAGGCTTCTGCTACCGCTCAAAAGGGCGGCACCTATCTAAGAGGTGCATTTGATTATGCAGTGTTTTCCGGCAGCAGAAATGATGAGCTGTGTATTAATTCAAATGGCAAGGATACATATATCGAAGGCAGCGTTCATTCCAACAACGGCTTTCGCTATAATGGAAACCACGACTCGCTTGAAATAACCGGAGCCCTCGATACCGTCGGCAGGATCACACTCAACAGTCAGCACGTGACTATCGGCGAGCAGATACCTTTTAGCAGCTTCGAGGAAATGCCCGATTTTTCTGAGGAAATTAGGCAGTTAGCACAAAGTGAAGGCACCTATTACAATACAAGCCAAAGCTTCAATGGTAATCTCCACGTTAATGAGGCCATATATGTGAACGGACATATCAATTTCAACAGTAATACATTCTCAGGTATAGGAACGATATTTGCGAAAGATAATATAAACTTCAACAATTCAGTCACATACGAAGCTCCAGGCACTGATTCCATCTGCATATACTCACAAAACGGCAGCATACACTTCAACAATTCGGGTGCAGTTATACGAGGGACGATATATGCACCGAACGGCACAGTTATATTAAACAACGGAATACATGAGGTTTATGGTCGAATAATCGCACAGAGGATCATTTTCAACGGCGGCATAGAGGTTTACAGCTCACCCGGAGACACAGCCTTCATGGAATCCTTCGATGACGGCATCAGACTGGTACGGTAGCTGCGGCAACCAGCATAAATGACTCTCTCAGATCAAATTCATTTTTGTTGAAATCACTATAAAATTTTACTGTTTTGAACCCGGCATCCCTTAGTATGTTATTGAGCATATCGGATGTAAGGGGGAACAGATCCACCCTGTTATTGAATTCGAGCGGGACACCGTCCCTGTCCAGAGTAAGAACGGTGTCAAAATGTATCAGACCGGTGGTCTTGTCCATATCATACTTTCTTGTAAAGGTGAGCCCTCTTTTGTCATTTCTGAGTGTCGGAAGTGATGTGACCCCCTGCTGGAGAACCCGGTCAAAATTGATGATCTGAAGCAGCAGGCTTCCACCTGGCAAAAGTAACTTTTTCATGCTTTTGACAGCAGTGCCGACAGCAGCAGTGCTATTAAGATGTACTATGGAATTGCCAATGCAGAAAACACAATGGAAGCCGGCAGCTTCTCTCCTGTTTGGACCTTTCTCCTCAGGAAGGGCAAGCTCCTGCATATCTGAAATAAAGAATGTGACCTGTCCATTCAGGCTTGCCGCCTTTTGTCTTGCCTGCCTAATCATTTCCAGGTCTGCATCGCATGCCCATACCTCATACCCCTTCTGTGCCAGCTTTACAGAGTAAAGGCCTGCGCCGCATGCGACATCCAGAAGCCTACTCGGAGGATCTCCTGCAGTTTCCATTATGAATTTGAGCTGCTCTTCACCGGCAGGGAAAATTTCTTCGTAATATGGTGCTATCTCTTCATAAAATCCCATATAAACTCTCCTGTTTTGAATAATTTACCCTCTATATGGAATTTTAATCAGAGACACACTGCAGTCAATGAAGCTCAGAGGTACAATGCGGGCATCTGACTGCCTCCTTATGGATGCCGGTGCGGCAGTACGGGCATTCCTTTGTTGTCACAGGCGCCGGAGCAGGCTTCTTTTTGAATCTGTTTATCTGCCTTATAAATATGAATATAACAAACGCTATGATCAAAAAGTCCAGCACGTTTGTCAAAAACAATCCATAGTTAAAAGTAGGCGCACCTGCTTCCTGAGCAATAGACAATGATTCATAATGCTTGCCGTCAAGTGCCATAAACATGTTTTCAAAGCTTAAATCGTCGTTCTTGGTAAGAAGCGATATCAATGGCATTACAATGTCATTGACAAGAGATGTTACGATCTTGCTGAAAGCCCCGCCGATAATGACACCCACTGCCAGATCGATTACATTACCCTTGACTGCAAATTCCTTGAATTCTTTAAAAAATGACCTCATAAGCCCTCCTTGTTTCATTATTACAACCTGTTGATCTGCCAATTAACAAATCAATTATATACCATCAGACAATCTGCGTGCATGCCGATAAACAATCCAATTGCATAACATTATGGTCACAGGTAATATTTCATTGCATCCTTCAATTTATCTGATATGATCTTTTTCAGACTTTCAGGAGATAGTACCCTAACACTGCTCCCAAAAGACAGTATATAGCCGTACACCCACTCATCCTCAGGGTACTCTGCTGTCACATCACAGGTGCCGTCTTCATTTTTATGTATTTTCTCCTCATCATAGTCGTCATAGACTCTGTGCATCACCTCCGGCATAAATCTGAGCTTTGCTTTTATTGAACAGAATCCTGACATCGCACCGCTTGCCTCGTCTTGGGCTAAAAATCCGGTATCCCGGATATTGAAACTCATATCGGTCACAATAAGGTTTTTTATTCGGGATATCCTGAACAGTCTGAATGCTATTCTGCTTCTGCACCAGCCCCGGAGATACCACGCCTGCCCTTTGTATATCAATTGCAGTGGCTCCACCAATCGGTTGCTCTTCTCTCCCTGCGAATTCAGGTAATCGAAGCTGACTGCCCTTCTGTCTAATATTGCCATTTTGATGTTAAGAAATCTGTTGCCCTCGTTCGGCTCACTTCCCCAAGGGGAGAAGTCTATATGAACCCAATCGATCCTGCTGTTTTTTCTAAACAGTGCACCAAGCTTGTCTAGAGTAGCATCAAGGTCAGGAAATTTCGTCACCTGCATTGTTTTCAGAGCAAGCATCAGGCTGTCGGCCTCGTATTCATTGACTATGGTTTTGTTCAGTGCATAATCCTCCATCAGATATATGCCGCCATTGGTGCCCTTACAGGTATAAACAGGAACACCTGCGCCCGACAGGTCATCGACATCCCTGTAGATCGTACGTGTGGATACGCCAAATCTGTCAGCCATCTCCCTGGCTGTGACAGAGCCCCTGTTCATCAATAACATCGTCATCTCCAGAAGTCTGTTGATCTTCATAAATACCGACCCCGCTCAAATTGAATTTCTCTATACATTAGCTTCACAACATGATCGATTCTCTTTCCATCATGTGCTTTATGACTCCGTCGGTGAGGTTGCTCTCAATGACCGCCGTGGACAGCGCTTTCAGTTCATCGACTGCGTTGGATACCGCAAAGAATTCATCACAAGCTTTCAGCAGCGGTATGTCATTATGATTGTCACCATACCCCACGATCCTGTCAAATCCATAATGCTCACGCAAAAAGTTAACAGCATTGTACTTCGATGCATTTTTACTGTATACTTCAAGGTACCACAAATCCTCCGCATATATGTCCCTATACAGTGTACTATCGATGCCATCCACATTTTTAAGGTCGTTGCAGGTACCCAGAAGAGTATCATACTCATCTATCATAGTGAAGTAAACAACGTTGTTTTCAACCGCTTTGTGCATAAAGCTGTCAACTCTCTCAAAGGTTTTGTAATACCGCTTGACCCTTTCGTCATAAAAGTCCTTCATAGGCTTTGTTTTCAGATTCTCATAATAAGTGACCAGAACACCGTCTCTTACAGCATACATGAAACCGCTTATGCCATACTGGTTTATCATATCGGAAATAATTTGTACATTTTTTTCACAGATCGTTTCGATTTTGATATATTCTTCTCTTCCGAAGTCATAAATGACCGCACCATTCATCAATACCGAAGGCAGACCGAAATCAATACCTGACAGGATCTTTGACGTGGATGCTGCAGTTCTGGCAGTAGCAACAGAGAAGCATATCCCTTCAGATATGAATCTGTTCAGAGCCTTCCTTGTCAAAGGGCTAAGCTCCTTTTTACTGTTCAGCAGCGTTCCATCCAGGTCTGATATATACAACGTCTTCGGCATATAATTCTCCATTCGGCGTTTCTTATTCCTGAGAAATATGATTCCATTCATTCAACTATAGAATACCAGACATTTTCATACTTTCCAACATACATGCAGCATTTGGTGATCCTTATGCGATAATTGTGCCGCACCGGCAACGTTACAATAAAATCCTGGCGAACTTCAATTTACCGGCTTGAATGACGTCACCATTATTGAGTGCAGGTATGGTAAAGCTGCTGAGCTTGTCGCCGTTGATTCTGACTGCACCCTGTGTTATCAGCCTTCTTGCTTCGCTTTTACTTGTGCAAAAGCCAAGCTTGACCAGGATCTCAGCCATGTCGGTTACAGTGCCTGAAAGAAGCTCCCCGTCTAGTCTGACTTCCATGATGTCATCGGGGATACCTTTCCTCCGGAACACGGATATGAAGCTTTCCTCCGCACATCTTGAAGACTCCGCTCCGTGATACAGTCCGACTATTTCTCTGGCAAGTCTCATTTTGAGATCTCTCGGATTCACTTCATCGCTGCGGAGAGCTTTTTCCATAGCTGCGATCTCATCAGGATGGACATCCGTCACTAACTCGAAATACTTAATAATAAGGTCGTCTGGGATAGACATTATCTTGCCGTACATATTTGCTGCATCTTCATTTATACCGATATAGTTACCCAGGCTTTTGCTCATTTTTTCAGTGCCGTCGATACCCTCAAGAATAGGCATGAACAATGCAACCTGGCTCTGCTGTCCGAAATCCTTCTGAAGCTTCCTGCCCATCAGTATATTGAACCTTTGTTCTGTTCCTCCCAATTCCACATCTGCATTTATTTCTATGGAATCATAGCCCTGCATCAAGGGATAGAAAAACTCATGGATGCCAATTGGTTCATTAGCTTTGAAGCGATTATGAAAATCCTCCCTCTCAAGCATCCGTGCAACCGTATATTTTGACGCCAGCACCAACACCTTCGCAAAATCCAGCTTACCAAGCCATTCGCTGTTGAAGCGCAGCTGTGTTCTTTCCCTGTCCAGTATTTTATACATCTGTGCTTCATAGGTTTTTGCATTATCGATCACTTCATCGCGCATGAGCTGCCTGCGTGTATTTGACCTTCCGGTGGGATCACCGATCATTCCGGTGAAGTCTCCGATTATTATCACAGCCTTATGCCCCAGATCCTGAAACTGCCTTATCTTCCTAAGCACCACCGTATGACCAAGGTGTATGTCCGGCGCTGTTGGGTCAAGCCCCAGCTTCACTGTCAGTGGCCTGCCGGTCTTCTGTGAGCTGCGCAGCTTCTGTTCAAGTTCACCTGTATTGATTATCTCCTGTGCACCCTTTGATATTATTCTGATCTGCTCTTCAATGGAAATCATATCATCACCCTTTCTTTTTCACTGAAACTTAAAAAAGCTCCCATCCCCTGATATTATCAGAGGACGAGAGCTATGACTCCGTGTTACCACCTCATTTTATCGACACCTTGCGGTATCGACCTTATTATGGACGTGTACTTTGCATCATATTTACATGCCGATCGCAGGTCGGCATCAATATGCTTGCATTCACGTTATCCACTAGCGCTGTAACGGTCGCAGGCTTCCGGCGTCAACCTACTCATGCTCCATACAGTACCGGCCGAATCCTTTCTGTATCCTCCCTTAGCCGATGGTTCATCGTCCGGGAGTCAATGGTTCCTCTTCTGGAAGCGCTTTATCTGATAGTTCCGCTTCCCTTGGCCGATGGTTCCGCATTTTCAGTCCGCAGCTCAGGAGATGTATTCAAAATAAGCCTCCCCGCCCCTCTCACCACCCGGGAACTCTCTGTTGGGATCCAGTATTCCTACTTCTTCTCCGTCATTGCTTTTATTTGCATAATTGTATCAATGAACAACTGTATTTTTGCTATTATAATCATTATTTATTCTATTTGTCAACAGTTGGTATGAAGTTGGATGAACAATCATCAATAACCTTCTGCAACAGCGGCATCTTAAGCTTGGGATAACTGCTTTCAGAATTTGATACAATAGCCCGTCTTCATACCGCGTTCAAATCCTGCTTTTTCATAAAAGAACAGAGTACCCTCGTCCTTCCTCCCGGTCATCAGCATCACCTTGTAACAGCCTCTCTCACGTGCCGTTCCGATTGCCTTTTTCAGGACGACTGTCCCAAAACCTCTTCTTCTGAAGCTGCCATGGGTCACTACATTTTCGATCAGACCGTATGGTCTGCCTCCTCTGGTCAGATTGCTCACTATGATGAGTGTGCAGGACGCAGCAAGCACACTATCCTCTTCAATAACGAATATGTACTGTTGAGGGTCATCAATGATGCTATTCCACAAAGCGCTTGCTGCTTCACCGGAAATGTCCGGGTCTTCCGGGTTCAGATGCTTGTATAGCTCCAGAAGCTTACCAAGCTCGTCACGCTTTACTAACCTTACATTTTTCATCTGCTTTGCACCTCACAGCAATCAAAAATTATTCACCGAAAAATATTCAGCATCTCCTCCACTACATCCGTCCGGTTAATTATTTCATCGAGTACTCATGCAGCAGTTTTTCTCTCATGTCCCACAGCTGCTGTGATAGGTCTACGTAAAACTCATGAGGATTTTCAAAGCGTGTTACCTCTTCCCACAGCGTATCGACCTGCTCGCGGCAATAGTCTCTTATTTTGTTCAGATCCGGAGACTCATATACACATCTTCCATTGTCAAAGAGCTGCACCATCAGCTTTTTGGCATGGAAATTTGTCACTCTCTTTCTCTTCCATGTAAACTCAGGATCGAATATCTCATATGGCCTGGTGTCATCGATCACCTCATCATGCAGTGTAAGCACGTCCGCTATCGCCTTGCCGCTCTCGCTGTCAAAAAGTCTCCAGACCTGCTTGAACCCCGGATTGGTAATCTTCCCTACATTCTCGCTCACCTTTATTTTCGGAATTATCATGCCGTCCTCTTCGATGGCACTGAGCTTGTATACGCCTCCAAATACCGGCTCCGACCGCGAAGTAATAAGCCTTTCGCCTACTCCGAAGGAATCGATGCGGGCTCCCTGGGACAGTATATCCCTTATTATATATTCATCAAGCGAATTGGAGGCTACAATGCCGCAGTCTTCAAAGCCTGCCTCATCCAACATTTTTCTTGCCTTGCGGGAGAGGTATGTTATATCTCCCGAATCTATCCTGATGCCTTTTGGCCGGAAGCCTCTGGGCAGGATTTCCTCTCTAAAGGTCTTTATTGCATTGGGAACTCCTGATTTCAGAACATTATAGGTATCCACCAGAAGTGTACAGCTCGACGGATATATACGGGCATAGGTTTTGAACGCTTCGAGTTCCGAAGGAAACATCTGTATCCAGCTATGAGCCATGGTACCTAGCGCAGGTATGCCGAATTCTCTGTCGGCAATAGTGCATGCTGTGCCTATGCATCCTCCAATGTATGATGCTCTGGCACCGTTTACCGCACCGTTGTACCCTTGTGCCCTTCTCGAGCCAAATTCCATTACCGGACGTCCCTGGGCAGCGGTCACGATCCTGTTGGCCTTTGTTGCGATAAGGCTCTGATGATTTATTGAAAGCAGCAGCATCGTTTCAATAAACTGCGCTTCTATGACCGGCCCTCTTACTGTAACGATTGGTTCATTCGGGAAAATTGGTGTCCCTTCAGGTATTGCCCATACATCGCATGAAAACCTGAAATTTATAAGGTAGTCAAGGAATTCCTCCGAGAACTGCCCCTTACTCCTCAAATATTCTATATCCTCTTTTTCAAACCTGAGCTCTTTTATGTACTGTATAAATTGCTCAACTCCGGCCATTATTGCAAATCCGCCGTTGTCGGGCACCTTTCTGAAAAACATATCAAAGTATGCTGTTTTGTCCTTCAATCCACTCTGTAGATAGCCATTAGCCATCGTGATCTCGTAAAAATCCGTCAGCATCGTCAAATTATAGCTCAATAAAGTGCACCTCCATGTATTTTATTCATTGCTTCTTTTGTGATTTTACATATCCGACTATCTCTATTATCACTGCTGTCAGCAGAGAAAGGGCTGCCGCACCACCTGCTATCATCGCAAATATAAAGTACCCGAGCGCTTCGAAGTTCCTGGAAGTTGAAAAGAAATATGCCTTAACATAAAACCCAACCGTTGCTGATAGTGCAATGATCAGCGGAATATACTTCAACAGCTTTCTTTTAAGCTTCGCAAGCAAAAGAGTCGCAGCAATAAAAACTATACAAATCACAAAAATAACAACGTAAAGAAAGTTTATTTCCATAACACACCCTCCTCCAATTTATCCCGATAGTGGTTTTGGCAGTATTCATAAGCTGCTTTACACTACCCTTCAATCATATCTTCATCTGATCATAAAATCAATGTTACTGATTCTTATTATAGCATTATAGGGCCTCTAAGGAGCTATATCTATTAAGCTGTATCTATGGAGCCATATCCAACCTCATCTTGTAGTCATCCATCACATAACCGCTGCCGATATCAGTCACAAGCTCCTCTACGATCCTGAAGCCAAGCTTTTTATATATATTGATAGAATTGTCATTGTGTTTATTCACTGTCAGCCATATATGATCCAGATGAGCTTCTCTGGCTATCATCAGCATTCTTCCCTGCATCAGCCTCGATATGCCGCGCCCTCTGTTATTTTTCTCTACGTACAGTTTGCTGAGGAACAGTGCCTTTTTATCATTTTCCTGCCTGACAGCAAAGTAGCCGACAGGCTTCAAACCGTCATATGCCATAAAATATCTATAGCCATTTGAGCAGATATCATTTAAAATACTGCTGCCGCTTTGATATTTTGATAACATATATTCGACCTGGTCTGCACCGATTATGGGAGTATAGTGTTCAAGCCATATCTCTCTTGCCAGTGAGGCAAGCTCATCAGCTTTTTTCCCATCCCCAGCCAACAATTCAACAAGTCTAATTCCATCCATATAATTTCTCCTCTTGCTCTCGTAAAATCCCGAATGCTCTTATCTCTCTTATTTTGCCTATCCCTATTGTGTTCTGTTCCACTTGCCCTGGCCGACCAGGCATTTTCAAACTGTAGGCCTGAAAATACGTTGAGTGGCTGAGATCATTATACACCTCGTTATAGTATACCAAAAATCGGCAGATGAATGAATTCAAATATATGAGAACCAGCTCCGACGAGTAAAATTGTTTATTGATAACTGCATATATCAAAAACCGGCTCATCATATGTTAAAATTTACCATTGACTTATTTTTCTTTTTTGCCGGAAACATTACACCTTGTTCATTCAAGTTTTTATTAATTTTTTTCAAAACACTTCCCTTCTTATCACCACCCTGCTAAAATAGTCTTGTTTATAGGAAGCGTATTTGCATACGGTTTTCCTGATCGGATGTATCCTCAGCCTTTGTTAGCAAGCGCATGCGAAACGATTCTAACAGGCTTGAGGATATTTCTTTTATGCTCTTGTTCAATTCTCTGATCTTATCCACACCATTTTCATATAATTGCCGTAATATGTCCGCCAGCTGTGTGATCAGATAATGATTCTTCATTGCATTGTAATCCATGCTGTTGGCATGTTCGATATGATATTTCTTGGTTTTCTGGTTGTTAAAGCCTTGATTTTCGATCTTCCACCGACTCCGGCCAAAACATACAATCGCGTCAGCATTCCTTTTCGTTATCTTTATATCTGTTATGAATGTATATACTTTCTTCTCCTGATCAGCTTCGATCTCTGCTTCGATCAGATTTACTTCCCTCTTGTTGTAAGCAATTCCATTGGTCCAAGTACATTTTTCTCCAGCTTTTCGCTCTATGTCCTTTATGCTGCTAAACTCGCTGGCTACGCTCTTTATACGTCCCTCTTTAAACCGGATCAGATATTTCCACTTGTTGCTGTCGCATATCCCAAATACTGGTTCACATGCATACAGGCCGTCTCCCAGTATACAGATGGGAAGCCGGGGATATTTCTTTTTCAGCTTTTTCGCCAATCTCCTGAATGCCTTTATTTCGCAATCCTGTTTTGAGACGTTTTCATCTTCGTTTTCAATAAATTCCGTAGCTATACTGAACACCATGTCTCCTGCTACTAATTTTGCCTCTAACACATTATGGTAATAGACCTCTTTTTCAACTTTTCCGGTTTCCTTGTTCGTATACTCCCTTTTCAAGCAATGTTCACAATGCCTTTCAGAAAAACTAAAAAGCCCTGTCGCATCTACGGCTATACACCAGTACTTATCCATTAGCCTGAAGTCTTCCAAGCTCCGTTTTCTGAACAGTTCCTTTACCATGTAATCCCGTATTTTCTCGATTTCTTCAGGCTCTAGGTCGCTTAAAAAGTTGTTTATCGTATCATAATGCGGTAGTTCTTCCAATTCACAGCCCAATACCCTGGACATGTTCTCTATGCACTCTTCCCGGTTGAATTGTTCTGTCATTCCACTCATACTTTCTATGCTACATGCGTTTTTCATTAAAACAGAAAACAGCATTGCATCCGTTCCGTATTGTATATAGCTCTTATGACGTGGGTCTTTCACGCTCTTAAGCCTTTTACTGATATCCTTGAAAAAGTGTTTTTGTAATTTTATGAACTCCTCGAAAAAATTTATTTCCCTTTCTTTTTCCCTTTTCTTTTCTCTTGTGATTTTTTCCACTTTAATCCCCCAAAACTGTTGATATTAGCGACTTTCGCTCATTCTATTATATCATATTTATACAGTTTTGGTAATAATTATCTCGAAAAATGTCACAGATTTATTTACTCGTCAGAGCTGTATGAGAACATATACGGGAACTAACGGTCACAACACAAATAATTTTAATTACAGTCACATAGTATGAAATAGATACTAGAAAGCGGAGCCGAAACAATGAGCATTGTGGACAGTCTTTCCATAATTGCAGCGGTAGCGGCTGCAGTAGAAAGAATCATCGAGATAATCAAGCCAATATACCTGAAGCTCAGAAACCGGATAATGAAAACCGACCTTTCAGAATGCACAAAAGCTGAAAAAATAATGCTCTCGATTTTCATGGGCATCACTATATGCATTATACTGCAGATCGGCATAGACCTTCCTGCTGTGAATGAACCTGCTTTTGTCCAGCAACTGCTTGCCGGTCTGTTATCATCTCTTGGCAGTAATCTGCTGCATATACTGTTGTCAATCCTCACAGGTCTGAAAAACGTTACTGAAAGCCACATATCATACAGACGATCAAATAGTGCCGTTTCAGATGACCGATGAAAAATAACATATCTTTTGTTGATCAGGGACATACTAGAATGAGGTGATAAGATAAGCTGCAAACCGCCTTATGAACGTTAGGCAGCAGTCTGGTTGGTGACCCATGAAGCAAAACAACAGCATGCTAAGAAAAATATTTTCCTGGCTTATATACACGGATAAAATGTCTCCCAGCAATACAACAGAAACTATGGCAGGAGCTGCAAAAGATAATGGTAATGCCGCACAGGATGCAGGTGATAATGCAAAAGACAACAGCAATGTAACGCGGGCAAGGCGCGAAAAGGCCAAACAGGCAAACTGCAAAAAGGTCAATGCCAAAGACCGGGAAAGCAAAAAAACAAAAGTATCCGGCGACATGAAAGAAAACCTGTCATACATTCAAAAAGCGTTCAATCACCCAGGCAACAAGGACATTGTTCTGCGCAGGCTGACCATAGGCAACGGAGTGAATGCCTTTCTGTTTTATCTGGATGGAATGGCAGACAGAAACACTGTCAATTATTCCATTATAAGGCCGCTGCTTGATAAGAGCAAATTCGATCCGATGAACGGTAAAAACCTGTTTGACCACATATTCGAAAGCGTTATCGAGACACATCAAATCGAAAGGGCAGATACACAGGAAAAGGCAATAAATGACGTGCTTACAGGCAATACAGCCATATGCATTGACGGTTATCCCAACTATGTGCTGTGCGAGACAAAGGGATTCGACAAGCGCAATGTTGACAAGCCTCAGGTAGAAGGTGTGGTAAAAGGCCCTCAAGAGGCATTTACTGAGGATTTGAGAACTAACATAACACTTGTTCGAAGGATACTAAAAAACAAAGAATTGACCACAGAATTCTTAAAGCTGGGAGAGCGCAATAATGAACAGGTCGCAGTGCTTTATCTGAACTGTTTGGCAGATCCATCCATGGTAGCCGAAGTCAAACGAAGACTTAAGGGAATCGTAACAGATCTGATAATGGGAGACGGCGTGCTTGAACAGTTTATTGAAGACAATCCAAGAACGATCTATCCCACTATCATCTCAACCGAAAGGCCTGACCGGACTACAGCACATCTCACAGAAGGAAAGGTTGCAATTTTAGCTTCCGGGACTCCGTTTGCCCTTATTGTACCTGCTACAATCTTCGATTTTTTACACACTCCGGAGGATACTGCTTTAAAGTGGCAATTCGGCACCTTCCTGAGGATAATCCGGTTATTTGCTGTTCTTGTGGCTTCACTGCTGCCCGGACTGTATGTAGCACTTACGACATATCACAGAGAAATGATACCAACAGACCTGTTGATCGCAATTGCCCAGGCTAAGGAGAATGTTCCCTTTCCAACTCTAGTTGAAGTTATCCTTATGGAACTCTCCTTTGAACTGATACGCGAAGCAGGTATACGCATACCCGGGATTATCGGCAATACAATTGGTATCATAGGTGCTCTCATACTTGGACAGGCTGCAGTTCAGGCAAACCTTGTCAGCCCTGTGCTGATAATTGTTGTTGCCTTCACAGGTCTTGGAAATTTTGCAATACCAGATTTCAGTATGGCATTCGCTGCCAGGATCATGAGATTGGTATATATTTTTTCAGGAGCATTTCTGGGCTTCTTCGGAATATCGCTTACTCTGATCGTATTACTCGCTTTCGGCGTGAGCCAGCATTCTTTTGGAGTACCCTTTTTCAGCCAGCTCGCCCCTAAAACTGAAAAAAGTCGTGATCTTCTGATAAGATGGCCTATATGGATGCAGGAGATGCGCCCTGACTATGTCGACGCTCTTGATGTCAGACGTCAGCCAAAAATCTCAAGAAAATGGATTCTGTCAAAGGGCATCAATAACAAGCGAAAGGAAAAGGATGGCAAGTAATGAACAGTGAAGGCAAAATCGGAATGTATGAGGCTATTTCATTCTTATCGATCATTACTATAAACAAAATATTTTTTACGAGTGTTGGAAGCATAATCAATCAGACCGGTACTGCTGCATGGTATACTACGCTGATCTCATGCATGACCACCCTTATAGTATTTTTTCTGGTATACCTTCTTCTGAAACGATTTCCCGGAGAAGACCTGACAGCGATTTTTGAGAATGTAACAGGGAAATTCATTGGCAAGCTTCTAATCCTTGCAATATGCGCATACTGTGTTTTCAACTCAGGATCAACGCTGCGTGAGTTTGTGGAAATGATAAAAGTATACAATCTTCCCTACACGCCTACAAGCCTGATAATATCAGCATTCCTCGCCGTATCACTGATAATAGCGCGTTTCGGCTTTCAAGCCTTGTCAAGGATATGTGCACTTTGCTTTATTCCATCTCTGGCCGGACTCGGTTTTATACTGCTGCTGTCGTCAAATTCCTTTAATCTCAACCTGCTGAACCCAATTGGAGGCCATGGACTCGGAACAACACTCAAATACGGATTAAGCAGAAGCTCAGCATATTTTGAATTTATTCTTTTGGCATATACAATAAATACACTCGGCGGATACAGGGAGTTTAAAAAGGCAGCAATGTCTTGTATTCTCATCTCGGGCGCTGTATTTTCAATATCCCTGTTTTGCTATATGACAATATTTGGTTATGCCTCCGGAAGTGAAAACATCTCAGGGATCTTTGAATTGTCAAGATCAATTTATTTCAACAGATATATTCAAAGGCTTGAATCCATTTTCCTGTTCATTTGGGTCATATCCTCCGTCCTTACCACAACTGCCTCATATTATATAAGCCTGCTGCTCTATTGTAAGGCATTCAGGATCAAGGACCACAAGCCTGTACTTCTTCCATTTGCCATACTTGTTTATATAGTGGCAATACTTCCCGAAAGCATGCAGGAGGTCACACAGAAAAATATTGTGTTCCTCAGACAGTACAGCCTCTACATCATGTATCTTATCCCGATAGCTGTGCTCTTTCTTGCAATAATACTAAGAAAAAAGGGTGGTAAAGTAAATGCATGAAAAAATTGCTGCTTTGCTCCTTGTGCCAATACTGATTTCAACTCTTCTCACAGGCTGCTTTGATGCGCACGAGATCGATGATGAAGTGTATGCGATATCAATAGGTGTGGATAAAGGACTGAGGGAAAAGCTGAGACTGACTATCCAGTATCCCACATATAAAGGCCCCGGCGGCGGTGACAGTTCAGGAGGCTCTTCAGATGAAGGCAATAAAAAGGCCCAATCCGAAAGCATTGTGCACACTATAGAGGCGCCTACGATGCTAGTAGCTATAGAGATGCTCAGCACAAGCATATCCAGACGCGTATCACTGATGCATGCAAAATGGGTCATATTTTCAGAAGAATTTGCCAGAGAAGGTATCGAGGGTTATATAGCAGGACTGGAACGCTACAAAGAAACCCGGCCCAGTATGTCTGTAGTCATAGTAAGAGGTTCGGCTGAGGATTTCATTACTGAAAACAAGTCCAATATTGGGGGCAGTCTTTCCAAGTCGATCGAGTTGTTGCTTTCTCAATCAAGGTTTACTGGTTTTTTTCCGACGGTTAAATTCATGGATTTCCATACTGCAATGATATCAACGTATAAATGTCCGATCGCATTATATGGAGGACTGAATAAATTTGATTTTGATACAGGTGACGATGACATGAACAAAGGCCGGAAGGGGCTTTTGCCCGGCGAGGTGCCCAGATCCGGCGTTGCAGAGAGAGAACTGGCTGGCATGGCTGTATTTCACGGCGGTAAAATGATCGGCAGCCTTGACGCATACGAAACAGCCGCATACCTCATGGTCATTGGTGAATACAGAAGCGGTATGATGTCGATACAAGACAAATACAGCCCGGAATATAGTATTATTTTTGATATCCACAGAAGCAGGACTCCAAAGGTGAAAGCGTATTTTAAGGATGGAAAGCCTGTGGTCGATCTGACACTGGACCTTGAAGCTGAAATATATGCGATCCAGAGTGAGACGAAGTATGAACAGCTGGATCTCTCGCATGACCTGGAAAAGCAAATCACAGAATATCTGCTGACATCTGTAAAGCATACTATCGAAAAAACTCAGAAGGAACTAAAAGCAGACATATTCGGTTTTGGTGAGCACATGGCAGGTAATTTCTTTACTATCGAGGATTGGGAAGCTTACGACTGGCTGTCACAGTATCCGGATGCTCTCATAAATACATCTCTTGAAGTTAAAATAAGACGAACAGGTTCCATTTTTCAAACCTATACAAAAGTTAAAAGCATGAAAGGTGATGAGGAATGATTGTTGCAGCAATAATGCTTTTTGTTACAGGAACAGGCATCTATACCTTAAGCTATGGTATTCATCTGGCTAAAAAAGAAAAAAACGCTTTGGCTGCTTTCGGAGCAATACTGCTGGCCATTCTCACCATAGCCGCCCCGGCACTTTTAATCATTTACAGGTATTAGGTGATACTCTTTGAGGTCAGTTTTCGTGATGATCAGTGATATCTCCCGGCAAGGCAAACAGCTCTCTGATGTAATAATGTCCAAGGGGACAGTTCTCTTGGAAAAATCTAAGAACTGTCCCCATCAATATTGTCCTGATTATGTCAAAATCTGCTCCTGGTCGTCATCATGATTACATCCGAATTCGTTCCTGGTCGTCATCCCGCTTCCACCTCATCATTCAGGAACTTGAACTGTGAAGTGTAAAGGTTGTAGTACTGACCCTGGAGCCGAATGAGCTCCTCATGAGTATCTGACTCTACGATACCGCCATCCTCCACCACCATGATCCAGTCCGCATTGCGTATGGTCGACAGCCTGTGAGCAATGACAAATGAAGTCCTGCCCCTGAGCAGTCTCCTTATGCCCTGCTGCACCAGCCGTTCCGTATGTGTATCGATGCTGGCGGTAGCCTCATCGAGTATCAGTATGCGAGGATTCGCCAGAAGTGTCCTGGCAAATGCTATAAGCTGCCTTTGTCCCGCTGAGAGCCTCGTACCGCGCTCATTGACATCCGTATCATAGCCCTTTTCAAATTTCATTATGAAATCGTGAGCAGATACGGCCTTCGCAGCCTCAATCACTTCCTCATCGGTGGCATCCAGTTTGCCATAGCGAATATTCTCCTTTATTGTCGTAGAGAACAGGAACGTATCCTGCGGCATCAGGCCTATCTGTCCTCTTATGCTCTCGAGGGTCACATCGTTCAAATTATGTCCGTCTATAAGCACTTCTCCTGATGTAACCTCATAAAACCTGCTTATCAGGTTCACGACAGTTGTCTTGCCCGCACCTGTGGAACCGACCAGCGCAATCGTCTGACCGGCCGACACATCAAAGCTGACATCCTTGAGTACCTGCTGCCCCTCGTCATATCCAAACGTTACATTTCTGAAGGATACATCACCGATTATCTTCGGCATTGGTTTTGCTGCCGACCTGTCTTTAATGTCAGGATCAATATCGAGTATTTCAAATATCCTCTCAGCTCCCGACATGTTAGTGACAAGCTGATTGTAAAAATTACTTATGTTCATTATAGGCTGCCAGAACATTGCCACATAGCTGGTAAACGCCACAAGGAGACCGGGGGTGATAGAGCCTGTTTCGATCATACTTGCACCGAACCAGAACACCAGTATCGTGCCTATTCCCCAGGACATTTCCACTGTAGGCCAGAAGAAGTCATTCATTCTGATTGCTCTGACGAATGCATTTCTCCAATCATTGCATAGCCTTAAAAATGTTGTTGATGTTTCATTCTCTGCGGCGAAGCTCTGTACAACCCTGATGCCTGAAAAATCCTCATGCGTAAAAGCATTGAGGTTTGACGCCTTTTTTCTGTATGCCTGCCACCTTTTTCTGGAAGCGGTTGATATTAAGAAAAAGGCCAGCATCATCAATGGCAGCGTAGCAAGTGCTACAAGTCCCAGCCTGTAGTTCATCAGCATCATTATCACAACGACTGATGTTATCTTTACAAACTCGGGTATCAGACTTGTGACACTATTGGTGAACAGGTCGTTCAGAGAATTGACATCCCCTATGATCCTGGCAAGGACCTTACCTACAGGCCTGCTGTCAAAGAAAGAAAACGACAGCTTCTGTATATGTGAATAAAGCTGGTGCCTTATCGTCAGCAATATGCGGTTTGATACCTTACCCATTATAATCATTCTTGATCGTGAGCATACCAAAGCAACAGCATTTGCAACGATCATCGCTCCACCCAGTACAAAAAGGTTTTTCCAGTCACCTTCTGCAATGAACTTGTCAATTCCAAGCTTCATGATATATGGATTCAACAGCTCAACTGCAATAACTATGCCCATCAGAAGCAGTGTTCTTATGACCGGTCCTGTATACGGCTTCATGTATGTCAAAAGTCTTTTTATGAGCGTTATGTTTACACTCGTCTGGAGTTCTTCATCCTCTTTAAAAGTATTAATCGGCATTTATACCACCTCTTTTTCCAATGCTTCCACATAATCACGGTACTGCTCACAGTATGTGTCATAGTATCGGCCGCGCAGCTCGAGTAGTTCATCGTGGCTGCCTCTCTCCACGATCCCCCCGTCTTCGAAATACAGTATCTCATTTGCGTTCTTAACTGCAGAAACCCTGTGAGCTATAATAAAGCATGTGATACCGCTCCTGCGCTCCATTGCTTTCTGTATCGCATATTCGGTCTCCATGTCCAGCGCTGATGTAGAGTCATCCATTATCAGCACCTTCGCATCCCTGACAAGAGCTCTCGCTATCGATATCCTCTGCTTCTGTCCGCCCGACAGTCCTATTCCTCTCTCGCCTATCACTGTCTTATATCCCTCGGGCATCTGGGACACAAACTCATCAACCATAGCATCCCTGCAGGCTGCAGTGAACACTTCATCAGATACCTCTCCCGCACCGAACTTAATGTTTTCCTCGATCGTATCCGAGAACAGGAACGTATCCTGCATGACTGACGACACATTTTTTCTGAGAACTGCAAGATCCATTTCCCTCACATCAATACCATCAAAATATATGCTTCCGGAGGTGCAGTCATAGTATCTTCCAATGAGGTTAACCAGTGAGCTTTTACCTGCTCCGGTCATGCCCATAATCGCAATCGTACTTCCCTGTTCGGCATCTATATTGATATTTTTCAGTACGGTTGCGTCGGCAAAATCGAAGTTGACATCCCTGAATTCCACATGTCCTTTGAGCTTCTCAGGCACCTTCGGTTCTTCACAGTTTTTGATCTCAGGTACCTCGTCAAATATCGCATCGACTTTTTTGACTGAAGCTATACACTGTGCAAGCACGCTTGTCAGCCACCCCATCATACGCAGCGGCCATACCAGCATGAAGACATAATTGCTGAATGCCACCAGAGTACCAAGCGACATGTCTCCTCCGATAACAAAGTAGCCTCCGAAACACACTACAAATACGAGCACAAGATTTGACAGAAACTCAATAGGAGGATTATACCTGGCAAATGCCTTTACAAGATCATAATTGATCCTGTAGTTATCTTCATTTTGCTTAAGAAATTTTTGTATCTCATGCTTCTCTCTTCCGAAAGCCTTAACAACCCTAACTCCGGCCAGATTTTCCTGAGCGGTCGTGTTCAGCACCGCCCTTTGGTCGCTGATCTTTCCAAACAGCATGCCGACCTGCTTTTCGAGCTTCAATACGGCATACTCTATCAATGGCATCGTAATCAGGCTGATCAGCGCCAGCTTCCAGTTTATGATCATGAGGATCACCGCTGCGACACCGAAGTAAATGAACTGCTCAAGCATCAGCATTATGCCGAAGCAAATGGCATGCATTATATTCTCGGTGTCCTCCTTTATCCTCGACATCAGTTCCCCGGTATTATTCTTGTCGAAGAAAGAGAACGACAGCTTCTGTATGTGGTCAAACAGCTTCTTTCTTAGATTCACGATCACCCTTGAACTGGAAATATCAAAACAGTACTCCTTGGAATACCCCAGCACGGCACGGCCTATAGTTATCACTATAAGCGCCAGTAAGGCTGTCCTTAAGTAGACCAGTTCTCCGTTCATCACGACTTTGTCGATGATCTCGCCCACATAATATGGATTATACATATCAAGCACGATAGACGTGACCAATGCCGCAAAGCCTAAAAAATAAGTTACCCATTGCTTACCTATCAATTTCAACAACCGTTTCAATCAAATTCCCCCTTAGCTCAGTAAAAGTCCCAAGCTTTCTTCTTTCCTTCCGTCGCAGCCAAACCCAAAGCTTATCAGATGATTACGGCAAAAATGAAAAGAGACCGCAGTTTCCTGTATACGGCCTCTAAAATAATTAAAGGCCGCGGAGATAACCCGCAGCCTTCTTTTTCAGTAATGTTGAAATCGTCAGACAATACTTTCGAGCAAGGCAGGGTTATCGAATGCCATTTTTCCGTTACTATCAAGTTTTACTGCATGTGCTGTATTTACTGCATGTGCTGCGCCTGCTGTATTTGCTGCATTTGCTGCGCCTGCTGTATTTGCTGCATTATCTGCGCCTGCTGTATTTGCTGCATTATCTGCCGCAATTCTGATTCTGATAAATTTTCCTGACATCTTCCTGCCTCCTTCTTTATTATTTGTGAAAACTCACATACGAATATGGTAATGCAAATCGACCTATTAGTCAAGAAGTTTTTTACATTTTTTACTTTGTTTTTTGTTTGCTTTTGATTTTTACTTCGGTTTGCTTTGCCTTTGCTTCTGCCTTGCCTTTGCTTCTGCCTTGCCTTTGCCTCTTACCTTGCTTTTGCCTTGCCTTTGCTTCTGCCTTGCCTTTGCTTCTGCCTTGCCTTTTGTTCTTTGCCTTTTGCCTTGCCTTTTGTCTTGCCTTTTGCCTTTGCCTCTTACCTTGCTTTTGCCTTGCCTTTACCTTGCTTTTGCCTTGCCTTTACCTTGCCTTTGTTCTTTGCCTTTTGCCTTACCTTTGTTCTTTGCCTTTTGCCTTGCCTTTTGTCTTGCCTTTTGCCTTTGCCTCTTACCTTGCTTTTGCCTTTGCCTCTTACCTTGCTTTTGCCTTGCCTTTGCTCTTTAGATGCATAATGATAAAAAATTCAATTAGTGGGAGGTCAATATTGCCAATTCTCTATAATATAAGCTAAATAATACATTTATACTATGTATTATGTAACCACTTGTGGACGATAATCAATTTTTTCCCCTCATTTTTTCCCACTAACTGATTTTTTTAACAGTTCACTTCACCTTGCATTATGTAAATCCCACTTTTTGTTCGTCCACACACATTTACCCCAAGCATCCGGATAACTTTACTTGTGCTGCTCCCCCACTTTTTGCTCGTCTGCACACATTATCCCCCCGAAGTAGCGGATAACGATTCGAATACGGGCGCAATATTTCTCGGTTTTATTCGATAAACTGCTTGCAAGCAGTGCGGCTGGTATGGGTATGAACAGTTACGCTAGCTATACTTCTTCTCCAACAATACTGTTTTAACGTGCTCCGTCCGAGAACCGAAAATAAATCCCATTGATGCTTACGGAGCCTTCGGGCGATAGAATTGAAGTCAGTACCTTGATTAGGGTGGATTTGCCGCATCCTACTCCAGTTCCTTCTCCAGGCGCCTCAATTCTGCTTCCTGTTCCTGTTTGAGCTGCTGTTGTTTCTCATCAAATTCCTTTTCCATAGCAATGATTTTTTCATATGTGCTGTTATTGACCACACCTGTCCTGTATAGCTTGTTATCCTTCTGAAATTCCATGACAGCTTTTTTCAATGAAGCTCCGTATACCCCGTCTTCTCCGCCGTGATAATAGCCCAGCTTTTTCAGTGCCCGCTCCACGCTCAGTACATCCGATCCGACATCTCCGTCTCTCATGGGATAGAAAGGAATGTTTTCATAGACTATGGTGACAAGTGTATTATGCGGTACAAGTTTGTAAAGCTCCCGCACTTCTTTATTTCGCATCCTGATACAGCCTTTTGAGTTATTACTTTTTCCGACAGCCCATGGATCAGTTGTGCCATGGATGCCGTACTTCCCCCAGGGTACGTTGAAGCCCAGCCATGCGCCTCCAAAGCCCTCGCCCCATGTATCCTTACTTATGATCTTCCATGTCCCCAAAGGTGACGGTGAGTTCGGCTTGCCTCCCGAAACCTCATATGTCTTGATTTGTTCACCATCTTTATAGACATGCATCAGCTTATCATCAAGGTCAATGAAAATATACCATCCTTTTGGATTAACGTTGTACTTCTTCTCTCCAGTCTCCTCTGTTGTTTGTATCGAGCTGGCATCCTCACGGAGGTTGTTATCTTCATGGAGATCACTTTCCTCACTGAGTTTGTTTTCTGCACGGAGGTTGTTATCTTCATAGATGCCGCTTTCCTTACGGAGGTTGTTATCTTCATGGAGGCCATTGTAATCATAGTAGTCATTATCCTCTGCGACCTCCGTGATTTGAAAATTGGCAGCCGCATCACCCGACTCATTCCCATATGAAGTGATAATAGGCCGTTCTGTTCCCTCACAGCTGCAAACCGAACCCGTTACTGAATTATTGCTGTTTTCTGCTTTAGAGACCGGCTCGACAAACAGTACATTGAAGCATAAATATGATATTACTGCAATACCAAGTATTATAAACAATAATGTATTGATTTTCTTCTCAGACAAAACGTGCACCACCTGCAGGATAAATCACTATTAAATTAATATGCTGTATTTTCAATAATAATATTGTTTTACAACAGTAATTTGAAGAAGGTTAACAGCAACGGTCATGTGTTTTCACCGGGACAGATACTTTAATAAAAAGGGGTAGCTAATGTTACTTATTGGTTACAAATATTTAAAATATGTTAAATCAACAGGGTATAATGAAACTTTTGTAGAAATATTATGTCGAATAGTACATAAGATTATACTTAAGGAGCTAATGATGAAAAATTTAATTAAGCGTACCACAACATTCATAATGCTGTTTGCCATGCTTATGACCATGGCATCCGCCAATGCCTGCGCTGCAGAGCAGAATGCTGTAATTCCGGCTTCCGCAGATAGTTCCGGAAAATATAACAGCATCGCAGGAGAAGGAAGTACTGCTATCGGTGCTTCGCTGTATGACGATGTTATGAAGGGTATGGCTTTTTTGTCGACAAGCTCGATACTGGCTGCCAATACAAATGAACAAAGCAGCGATGATCATTATACGCTGATCGACGCCAAAGAGGAAATGCGCGGTTTATGGGTAGCATCAGTCGTAAATATCGATTATCCATCTGAGCCCACAACAGATCCCGAAGCTTTGAAAAACGAAGCTCTGACAATACTGGACAATGCGCAGGATACCGGCTTGAATACAGTATTTCTTCAGGTAAGGCCTACTGCTGATGCTTTCTATAAATCTAAATATTTCCC
Organism: Bacillota bacterium; assembly: GCA_023418915.1. GTDB lineage: Bacteria > Bacillota > Clostridia > Acetivibrionales > DTU013 > DTU013. The sequence goes on along the minus strand of JAEZYU010000043.1, from coordinate 16,111 downwards.
CTGGTCCAAATTCCTCACCGGAACTCAGGGAAAAGCTCCCGACGGAGGGTTCGATCCTCTTGATTTCTGGATAACAGAAGCCCATAAAAGAGGCATCCAGCTGCATGCATGGATAAATCCATACAGGATCACAAAGAAAACGGCCTCGGAAGCCAAGCCGACCATCAGCTCCCTGCACTATAGTCATCCAGCCCGTAAAAATCCAGGCTGGGTCGTGACATACAAGGACAGCAACCTCTATTTCAATCCAGGCATCCCTGAAGTACGAAAGCTGATCGTCGACAGTGTGATGGAGCTGGTCAATACATACGATATAGACGGTATTCATTTTGACGACTATTTTTACCCAGGCAGGGATTTCAATGATTCAAAGACATATGCGGCATACGGAAAAGGATACAAGGATATCGGGGACTGGAGAAGGGACAATGTCAACAAATTGGTAGCCGAAGTCTATAATGCCATAAAATCCTCCGGCAGCGATGTACGCTTCGGAATAAGCCCCTTCGGGATATGGGCCAATAAGTCTCACAATTCGCTTGGCATGGACACAAACGGACTTGAGACATATTATGACCATTTCGCAGATTCGAGGAAATGGGTAAAGGACGGCATAGTTGATTATATCTGTCCTCAGATATATTGGAATATAGGGTACAAAATAGCTGATTACAGCAAAATCCTTACATGGTGGAGAAATGTCGTGAAAGGTACATCTGTCGATCTGTATGTAGGCCATGCTGCATACAAAGCCGGCAATTCCAGTAAAACCAGTCCCTGGTATGGTGTTGCTGAAATCGAGAGGCAAATGCTGTTAAATAGAAACTACAAGGAAGTGAAAGGCAGTGTGTTCTATAATTACACATCGCTGGCCAACTACCCCGCATTGAGAGCTTTGATCAAGGGTGTTTACTCCCGACTGGACGGCAGAACAGCAAATATTCCCGTATCCCTTGCATGGCCATCAAAGGACATATCAACCAGCTACACCAAGTATTATCTGACCGGTGCGTCAGATCCCTCCAAGCCATTGTACCTTAATGGACGACTGGTAGAAAACCGCTCTCCCAAAGGGTATTTCGGGATACTTGCCGATCTGAACAAAGGCGCCAATACATTCACGTTCACACAGGAAGGCTCCTATTTGACACGCACAATAACAAGGCCGACAGGATCCTCTGCTCCGGTTAAGATGAGCAGTGCACAGATAATTGCATCCTCAGCGTTCCCTCAATCACAGGAATACAGGATGCCGGGTGAAAAAATCACATTGTCTTGCCAGGCGCCCGCTGGTGCAAAGGTAACAGTAAAAATTGGCGGGAAAACTTATAATATGACAACAACCTCAAAGAGCGGCGGACTGTATCAAGCAAAATTTACCTACACGTATACGATCCCATCATATACGGGCACTCCGCGCAACATAAACCTGGGTGCACCTGTATACACTATGAATTACAATGGTACTGTCAAATCAAGAACTGCACCGGCAAAGGTCGGCGTCATCATGAAGGGCTCACCGTTCTATGCGGAGATTACAAATGAAGATATCGATACCTTTGAAACACCCAACTCTGCCAATGGAGCGGCATATGAGCTCAGAAAGGGAATGGTCGATTATGTGACCGGTATGACTGGAAGCTATGCAAGGTTGGCTTCAGGTCTATGGGTCAGAAAAATAAGTATATCGACCTATACCTCAAAGGCTTCGCTGAGTCCGAGTGTAACCTCGGCAATATATAAATCAGGCGAAAAATGGGATACACTCAAGCTGGTCTACCCTTCATCTCTCGCCGCAACCGCATCATTTGACGGAACAAAGCTGAAGGTGAATATATCTGCGGCGACTTCAGGTGTTTTGCCTGTGTTGCCCGCAAACTCGCTGTTTTCATCTGCCGTGTTTACAAAATCCGGTCATCTCGGCCAATATGTACTGAACCTGAAGCAAGGAGCAGTTATTGAAGGTTATTATATTGAAAAAACCTCCAACGGAATAATAGTCCATGTAAAAAGGACTGTAAAAGCATCGGCGGGCAGTAAGCCTCTCTCCGGCATAGTCATAATGCTCGACCCCGGACACGGCGGCACTGATACCGGAGCAACAGGACCTTTGGGAGCTGAATATGCCGAGAAAAAAATTAACCTGAATACGGCACTGAAGCTGAAAACTGAGCTTATGAAGCTTGGGGCAGATGTACTCATGACAAGAACCACTGACGTATCCGTATCCCTTTTTGACAGGCTGACTGCCTCAAGAGATGCAAAACCGGACATGTTCCTGTCGATACACGCCAACAGTATGGCAGAAAATACAGACATATCTGTAATCGAAGGCTGTTCTGTCCACTACAAGGAGTCAATAGCCAAATCGTTGTCGCAAAAGCTTGCCACAGGAGCTGAAGCTGCAGGACGCAGAAACAGAGGTATCCGATGGGCAAACTTCTATGTGGTGCGCGGCACATGGACACCTTCGATGCTGATAGAGATGGGATTTGTACCAAATCCTACAGAATTCGAACTGCTGACAGGCAATACAGATCAGACCAATCTTGCTAAAAAACTTGCTGAAGCCATTGTGGACTACTTCTCCAGCAAACGTTGATCATGAGAACTGTCCCTGCCATCAAGGAATATCCTCCTCCGGGGACAGTTCTCGTAATCACGTAATCCATGGCTTAAGCTAAGGGACAGTTCTTGCGAATCATTGAAACAATTCTTGTGGTTAGGTGAACGGCCTTGCGGTTTTTTCTAATAAGCTGATACATCTCGATGAAAATCTCCGCACAAAATAGCTCATAATGGGACATTATTTTATGTACAAGAAGTGACATCTCTGTTTCTTAGGTTTTCATCCTTGCTCTGTTTCTTAGGTTTTCATCCTTGCTCTGTTTACTTTCAAAAAGTGGAGGTTTTTGATGCCTTCACCTTTTTCTACTACCGGAAGATAGAATTTTCCAATACTTGAGGTGAATACCATATACCCTCTGACGGTTTTATTTTTGAAGCCGAAGTTGCCCTTTTCTATCTATATCCTCTCTTACGGAAAGATTTATACTATATATTTTAAAACATATTGACATTATGCTTCATTTGTACTATAGTTAATTACATAAGTAATGAACCACTTTACTATAGAACGGGAGGTGTAGCATTGAAACTTGATTTCAACAATGAAAAATCTATATACCTGCAGATAGCAGAGAGCATCGAAGACGACATCATCAAGGGCGTCATCGAAGAAGAAACACAGATACCATCAACTAATCAGATGGCTGTCATTTACAAAATAAACCCTGCGACAGCAGGTAAGGGAATCAACCTGCTGGTAGACCGCGGAATTCTTTATAAAAAGAGAGGGATAGGAATGTTTGTAACGGCCGGCGCCAGAAAAATGATCCAGGAAGAAAGAAGAGGCAGCTTCTATGATAAATTCATAGTTGCGCTGCTGGAAGAAGCTAAGAATCTTGGAATTGAGATTGATGAGCTGATAGAAATGATAAGAAAAGGAGGTTGTAAAAATGAGTGAAACAATACTCGAAATAAATAATCTGACAAAGAGATACAAAGACGTCACTGCACTGAAGGACTTCTCGGCAAATCTGACAAATAATAAGATTTACGGCTTGCTGGGACGCAACGGAGCAGGCAAAACAACACTGCTTGATATAATCACCTCAAGGATATTCGCAGACAGCGGAGATGTCAGGCTCTTTGGCCAGCCTGCCAAAGAGAATCAGAAGGTTCTGCCCCATGTGTGTTATTTACCTGAAAAGAACTATTTTATATCAACAATGAGAGTATCTGAAATACTAAATACTTCGGCAATGTTCTTTGACAACTTCGACATGGAGTATGCCAAAAGGCTTTGTGAAGTATTCAGATTGGAGAAAAGGAAGAAATACAAGGCACTTTCCAGAGGATATGAGTCCATACTGCGCATCGTTGTCGGCTTAGCCTCCAGAGCTCCCCTTACGATTTTTGACGAGCCTGTCCTCGGACTTGACGCCGCAGTCAGGGATCTGTTCTACAAGGAGTTGATAGCGGATTACACCAATAATCCCCGTACATTTATTATCTCCACTCATCTGATAGAAGAATCAGCTGATGTATTTGAAGATGCCCTGATTATAAAGGATGGTGAGCTGATAAGCCAGCTTCAGGTGGCAGAGCTCAGAGAAATGGCATTCTATGTGTCCGGCAGGACGGCCGATGTCGATGCTGCTGCAGCTAATCATAATGCAATACACAGCGAGATGGTCGGCAGTGTTAAGATAACCGCGATTTTTGATAAATTCACCGAAGAGAAAATAAAAGAGCTGAGATCACACGATGTTGATGTCTCACCGATCCCGGTACAGAAGCTCTTTATTTATCTAACCAACAGCAATGAGGAGGGAAAGAAATGAACAGGATTACAAAATGCCTGCGTTTTGAAGCGAAAAACATGCTCAAAAGCACATTGTGGTTTATAGTGATATATTCATTCGCATCTATCGGATTATTTTCGATAATATATACTTCTGCCGGCAATTCGACATTTACATTCAATTCAGGTCTTTTTATCGGAGCTGCATTCTTTGCATTTGTATACGTTCTATCGGATTACAGGTCCTCATTTAATTATCTGCTCATAAACGGAAATACAAGAAAAACGATATTTCTTTCCACAACCATAGCAAATGTCATTCTTTCAGCTATCTTGGCAGTATTGTCATACATATTTGATTTTATTGACACCTTTGTCTCGAAGTCTCTTGCAGGCAGCGTCCGGGAAGGTATAACTCTGATTGAGATAATGTATCCAAATAGCAGTAAAGCACTGGAATTACCTTATATGGCTGCTCTTTTGATAATGCTAACATCATTTGCGATGTTGTATGGAGCACTTGCCTATAGATTCGGCAAATATTTCATCACAGTATTCTGGGTTTGCTTTGGTATTGCTTTTATGGCTTTGCCATTATCGAGTGCAGCCGCAAATATCATAAAATTTATAGAGGCGTTCATGTATATCGGGAAAACAAACGGTATACTGCTGGCACCTATCAACTTTATTGCAACGGCTTTGGTATTCAGTGCGGCGGCATACCTGATTTCGTACCACCAGCCGCAAACCGCTCCAGTCCCATAATCAGGCAATCAGAGGACCAGTCCTTCCGGAAAAAGCTCTTGTGATTGCAGTAATGTCTTTTCAATCGCAGGGACAGTTCTCCTAAAAGGAGAACCGTCCCTATGTTTTTGCTGGAACGATCCTGATCGTTTTACTGGCTCCATCCGCATGACAATGCAATTAAAAACGTGATAAGTTCAGTACTTCAACCGTCTTGAAGCAGTACGATATCGCTGCATTGATGGCAGAGGTCTCAGTATCTTTATCTCCAAATGGCGTAAATCCGCCGATCACGGCCAAAACTGCTCCTGTCGCGATTGGCGGCTTGCCATTCTTTATATTCTGGTGACTGTATATTTGGCCAAGTGTGAATAGTATACTGGTCTCCATTTCAGAAGCCAGTACGCCTCCTTCTTTCAAAAGACGCATGTATTCCTCGTTCTCACGGCGTTTCGGCCCAACGAGCATCTCTCTTGCATAGAGTGAATCCTTTGAATGTACGATACCAAAAAAAACTTGATTCGGATAAACTCTCGCCAGTCCCCTCTTATCAGCTTCTGCTTTACTGTTATGCACTGCATCGACTAATAAGCCATCCTTTGCCATATGTGCCGCAGTGAGAAATTCCATTGACGGAACTGCCGGCATTTCTGCAGGAAGGTATCTGCTTGTAGTCGTTTCGTCCTTTACACTGCCTGTCGGGACTACAATAGACCCTTCGGGTACATACTCAGGCTGCATGGAGCCAGACGTTCCAATCCTAATAAGGTTACGCGCTCCTAAATTGATAAGCTCATTAATGATTATGTCCGCACTGGGTGTCCCCATTCCCGTTGAAATGACAGCCATATCTATATCGCCCGACTCCGTATTCATCTTTCCCATATAAAGGTTATGGTTTCTTGGATGTTTCCTGACAGTAACATCCTGCCACATCGCCGCAATCTTTTCGGCACGTCCTTCAGATCCAGGCAGCAGGACATACCGTCCATTGTTGCCGTTTCCCTTAAAATCATCACTTTCGGCATTGATATGAAAAGGCACGAATTTCTCCATTTTCATTGCAAATAACTCCTTCCCGTCTATTTAATCAGCTTCCGGCCTCCTGTATCGATTGAGTTAGCAAAGCGTTATAGTGTATCGTTATGTCAACATAAAGCAGACGTTCTTCGTAATCCGCATCGCACTAGAATAACGAACTTCATCACCCCATTGAAATGCGGAGGATTCCTGCCTGTCTTCCCAAGTTTCATGCTTATACTGCCCATCACAGAGGTTCTTTCAATAGTTTACTAAACGCCGTCTCAAAGCTCTCATCGTCAGCCCTGGTCCTTTTGCCCATGTTCGAAGTCCTGCCTCCCGCCCTTCGGACCTTCTGTCCGAGATGCCTTTCAAACAGGAGCCTGTCAATATTATTATCACTATAGATCAATCCATTCTGGTTAATTGCCCTTGCCCTTTTTCCCAGTGCCATCGCCGCAACACCATAGTCCTGCGTCACCACGATATCACCTTTTGCGATAAGATTCGCCAATGCGATATCTACGCTGTCCCGCGCCTTGTCTACGACTATGACAGTACTGTAGCCGTCGTTTAGCTCATGACTCGTATCGATTAACATCGTAACAGGTATATCATACTGTTTAGCCCATTTTACAATAATGCTCTTTACCGGACAGGCATCCGCATCTACCAATATCCGCATCGTTTCTTATATTTCCCTTCCTGATGAAAAACTCAAAAATTGTTATCCTGTACTTTTTCTTTATTATAACACTTCGGTTCAAAGAAAACTTTTCGTTTGTAGTAGAATTTTCTTACTAACCACAATACCATCCGGCTCTCATAATCAATGACCCTGTTTTTTAATATATTGACAAAGTTATTTTTTTGGTTTACTATATGACTAAATGTACAAATTTAGTCATATAGTAAACCAAGGGTGTGAAGCAATGGCAAGGGGTTTTTCTGAAAGAGAAAAGGAAGCAATAAAAACAAGGCTGATGGATGCCGCTGAGGAGTGCTGGGGCAAATACGGCCTCAAAAAAACAAGTGTGGATGAGCTTGTATCTATGTCAAATATATCCAAAGGCTCATTTTACTTATTCTATCCATCCAAGGAGCATTTGTTCATGGATGTATTCGACCGTATAGATCAACGGATAAAAGCTGAAATGTTTAAAAAGCTCAAAAGCATAGACGGTGATCCCAGGGATAGCTTTCTGTCAGTTATCAGACTCCTGTTCAGCGAAGTGAAAAAAACACCCTGGGTGCTGAATCTGTATGAAGGTGACGTGGAACTGCTTGTAAGAAAGCTGCCCCCTGAACGCATCAATACCCACCTTAATAATGATGACAGCGCAGCATTGGAATTGCTCAGAATTTTCGGCATAGAGCCGGCCATTGACCACAAGATAATATCAGGTGCATTTAGGGCTGTGTTCCTGACTCTTTTACACAAGCAGGAGATCGGAGCTGATATTTTTGACGATGTACTGGATTATTTATTGAGTGCAGTCACAGAGAAATTATTCAGTGATATATCATCTGCGGGTGATTCGAGATGAGAACTAAACCGATGAATTATGGTAAAGCGCTCAGGCAGTTTCCGGGATAACAAACCGTTTCCCGAGATAACATGCCAGATCCCGAGGTATCAGTCAGTCCCCGGTATATCATTCGGGCAAAACTTATTTTGAGAGGTGGCAAATATATGATCAGTGTAGCCGGTCTTGAGTTCTCTTACCTAAAAAGCAGCAGATTTATAGAAAATATGAGCTTTACTGTGGGCAAGGGTGAAATATTCGGCTTCTTAGGCCCATCCGGCGCAGGGAAAAGCACGGTCCAGAAGATCCTCACCGGCATTTTGAAAACTTATTCCGGCAGCGTGAGGGTTCTTGGTGCTGAAGTGAAAAACAGCAAAAGAGATTTTTATCAGAATATAGGCGTTGACTTCGAATTCCCAAACCTCTACAGCAAATTTACCGCCCTTGAAAATCTCCTTTTTTTCAGCAAACTATACAGCATGCCGGGATATGACATAATGGAGCTGCTGGAGCGAGTTGGCCTGCAAAATGATGCTCATAAAAGAGTGTCGGAATTTTCAAAGGGTATGAAAATGAGACTGAGCTTCGTCCGGGCTATACAGCACAAGCCTGAACTGATATTCCTGGATGAACCCACATCAGGGCTGGACCCTGCCAATGCCCGTACGCTGAAGGATATGATCCTTGAGCAAAAGCAGCTTGGCAAAAGCATCCTGCTGACTACACACAACATGCATGATGCTGAGGAGCTGTGCGACAGGGTAGCTTTTATCGTAGACGGGAGCATAAAGATCATCGATACACCTAATAACCTTCGCTTGAAAAAAGGCGGCAATATGGTGACTTATCAATACAGCGAAAATGGCAAAAGGGCGAAGACTGACACTCAGCTGGACGGATTGTATGAAAACGAGGAATTTATACACAGACTCAAGAACAGGCAGATTATATCGATTCATTCCTGTGAACAGACCCTTGAAGACATTTTTATTGAAATAACAGGCAGGTGTTTGTCATGAGATTGGTTGCAGCGGCACTGCATGATATAAAATTCCAATATAAGCATGGTTTTTATTTCATATACACCTTTATGGTGGTATTTTACATTATTTTGATGGGGATACTGCCTGATGCCTGGAAAGGCGGCGCTACTGTTGCCGTATTATTCATGGATCCTGCAGCATTGGGTTTTTTCTTCATCGGAGGCATACTGCTGCTTGAAAGAGGCGAAAGAGTCCTTGATCAACTATTTGTTTCTCCTCTCAGGGTATGGGAATTTGTACTGGCCAAGGCGATTTCACTGGGCATCATATCAGTGTTGGCAGGTGTGGTCATTGCTTTTATAAGCCTTGGAACTCAGATAGACATAATCATTCTTATCCTTTCGCTTCTGTTCGGGTCCGCTTTTTACACCTTTGCCGGGCTTGCGGCAGGCATCAGAGCAAAAACAGTCAATCAGTTTATGATAATAACAGTACCGGCGGGGCTGCTGCTCAGCGCTCCTCCTATTCTGCTGGTATTTGGCGTCAAATCAGGCTTGCTTGAGCTAATGCCCGGCTCTTTGATACTCAGGCTCTTACAGCATTGTACAGGCACTATATCCTCTGGCAGCACTCACACAGCACCTGCTTTTATGCTGATAGGCTTGATATTATGGTCGGTGCCGGCATTTTTACTAGCCATAGACCGAATGAAATGGTTTTTGTCAAATATTGGAGGATCGGGATATGAAGCAGACAATAAGACTGCTTAAGGGCAGCGTCACACAAATATACAGGGATCAGATGCTCGTTTTACTTTGTCTGTCACCTTTTTTATCAGGTATAATGCTAAGGTTCATTATTCCCCTTGTCAACAGGCTGCTCACAGAGTATCTTGATTTTTCTCTGGCACCATACTATCTGATGGTTGATGCTATGGTCATCACTCTTGGCCCGATGATGGTCAGTGCAATGACGGGCCTGCTTATACTTGATGAGAGAGATGATGGCATATGCCTGTATTATTCTGTTACGCCGATAGGAGGAGAGGCCTATCTGTTGATAAGGTTTTCTCTTCCTTTTCTTTACTCGCTGGCAGCTTCGCTTGTACTGATCCCCTTCACCTCATTGGGCGGCCTTTCATATGGCTGGATGATCCCCGCTGCAGCCACAACATCATATGTCGGTGTAATGATGGGAATGATGCTGGTATCCATAGCATCCAACAAGGTCGAAGGACTGGCCGTTTCAAAACTCCTTGGCGTTATTTTCTTCGGCATACCTCTGGCATGGTTCGCCAACTCTTATCTGAGAGCAGTCGGCTCACTGCTGCCGACCTACTGGGTAATGGATATGCTGATGCAAGCCAAAGCCGGGCAAATAGTGCGGTATTGGACAGACTTTGCCATAGGCCTGGCATGCACCACCATCTGGATCATTGGTCTTTACCGCATATTCATTAAGAGGATAATGTGACAGGCACCGATTTTCGGCTATTCATTCGCATACGGCCGTGCAAAGCTGCTTTTGTGTACATTGTTTTTCTTTAGCAGGATTTTAAAATACATACTGAGAATACCTAACCTTTGAGCTGTTTTGTATAGGGTGAGCTCTGCGCCTTTTATTTTTTCAGGACGCGCAAGCTCCCCGAGAGTCGTGACATCGAAGGCTCCATTCTTAATCATGGATTCACCCAGTCTTTTAAACCTCTCCCTCTTTTTGTTTTGGTATGACTCAGGTGTCAGACGGGTACCCTCGCTTGATCCCATTACTGCCGTGCCGATATAATCGGCACCAAGCTTCTCAGCGAGGCGGATCAGATACCTTTCAATATGTCTGCTGTGATATGCCTCCGGGAACCCTGAATGTACTATGAAGCCAAGCTTCTTCCCCTCCATCCTTCCGGCATAGGGCTGCAGCTCTTCTATAAAAGCAGCTGTTATCCCGGGCATTGAGTCCGTATAAAGCGGAAATATCAGCAGATCGATATCAGATTCTGCGAACTTTTGTGCATACAGCTCGTGCTCCTTTATTTTTGCAAGATATACTTCTTCACACTCAATATCTGCGCCTTCCATTATCCACTTCGCTAATATCGCAGAATTACTGTTTTTGCCTCTTGGGGACCCGTTAAATATTGTCAACTTCATTTTTCAGCACCTCCAGATCTCCATTGGTTACAATACTAAATGCAAGCTCCGTCCTCAAATTAATCGCCATGCGCCTGTAAATGCCGGTAATGATCTCGAAGTCAGACTCATCGACCCCGGCGCTATGCTCTCCCTCTTCTTCAAGAAGTAACATTCCCAGCTTGGGATAGCGCTTATATCTTTTATAATGATGGCACTCGTTGTGGAAAATGCCTATATAGGGATGGACCAGTGGTATCATCCTGTCACAGGTCTTTTTTATGTATTTGCTTACAAATCCCATTACAACAGGAGAAAGAAAAATGGTGAGATCGGAGTTGATAACACTTTTTAGTATATCCGCCATCTGATCGTTGTGCACACAAATGCCGGGCGTTTTTACCCAGCAGTTCCAGCAGCCTGTACAGTATTTGATGTCCATGTCCCTTAATCTGAACAAATCGAGCCTGATCTGGTCTGCACCTTGTTCAGCATACTGCTTCAGCTTGTTTTCGAATTCACTGTACCTATCATCCATTATACCATTTAGAATAGTGACCTTCCTCATAACATACATCCCTTCTTTATTGCGCCTTCTACCTTATCAATATGTCCCCTCATATACGCATGCGCTCCTATGACGCAGGACCCCATCTCACTCAGTTCCTTCATGAAGTATTCACAGCTCTCATCCTCCAGCATCCCGGCACACATCATTGCTGCCAGTCCGTGTGTATAAGTGCTCATCTTTTTTAGCATGGAAGTCAGGTCAGCCTCCCCAAAGTATTTTAGGTGCTCTGCTTTCTTCATCTGAATGAGATTTCGTTCATTGAACTTTCTTAAGATATACCCGTACTTATTGTCTTGCATAAAAAGCTTTCGATAGACACTCTTGTAATCCCTGGCAAATTGAAGAAGTCCCAGACCGATGTTGAGAAAGACATCGCCGGTATACTCCCTTTCAGTATAATCTGTAAGTATCTCCAATGCATGACCTAAAAGCTGCTGTTTGATCTGATCAGCATTTTCAAAGCTTGTATAGATCGGCGCCGTCGAGCTTCTCATTCTTTCTGCCAGCTTGCGCACTGACAGGTTTTCGATCCCCTCCTCCTTGAATATCTCAAAGGCTGTATCCATGATCTGTTCTTTTGTGAATACTGTTTTAGGCGGCATATGCTCCTCCTGAAAAGCTTATCCAATGTAATCGGCAAATTTAATTATACTAAGCCTTACTTCGTATAAAATAACATCCGTTATATAACAAGTGTTATTTTATAATATGGTGTGTGCATTGTCAATATATTTATATTATTTTTTGGATACAATGGAAATGGTATGAAAATACGTATTTGCATTTTTCAGCCTGATGGGCTGAAAATACGTTAAGATGAGGGGGATATATATTGCTTGGTTATAACGCATCGTTCAATGAAAAATTTTCGACTGTAGAAAATTTTTCTTACCTCTGTGCGTTTCAACGAGGCGGGAGATATAGTCGCCGCCTGAAATGCAAATTGGTACCCGCCACTTATAGAAGTGGGGGATATCTATCGCCCCGTTATAACATTAGAAAAATAACACCTGTTAAATAACAGGTGTCAATATATAATAGGGGATATATAGTCAATATATTCGTATTGTTTCTATATCAACTACAATTATTAGACGCAGCAGAATGCTGCCGCGCTCCTTTTGCAGTCTATTTTATGCTTCTACTATTTCATACCGATTTGAGGCTGAGGGCAGCAGTCAGACATGATTTTAATAAGCTTATGACATGTATGACTTACCAAGTGTCTTTATCATGTATTGTGGGAATACACACATATATCATTCCGCTTTGTCCAGCCCGCTGAGCTCCAAAAAGCATTGCCCAATTCATTGTCTGCAAACACAAAAAGGTGGCATTTACCGATGCCTGCCGTCCTTAGCTGCTCGAGATTTTTTTCGACCAGCATACGACCAATACCCCTTCCCCTGAATTCAGGCAATACAGCCGTATGATATATATAGCCTCTTCTATAGTCATGCCCGCACATAGAGGTGCCCACTATCCTGTTCCCTTCCTTGCAGCAGTAGCTCAGGCCGGGATTCCTCAGTAAAAAATCACATATACTGTTTTCAGTATCTGCATCGTTGATGCCCATACCAGGCGTATTTTTCCACATTTCAAGCATTTCGGCATAATCATCGGGATGGATCTCGCGTATACCTGCAGCATTGTCCAATTGAATCCAATAAAAGCATCTGCCGTTCTCTATACGATCCAGTATGCCTCCGTTATTTTCAACGACCCGTCTGGAGGCTGTATTATCTTCATTACATGTGATAAGTACCCTTGGAATGTTTATTTCCGCTGCCTTCCTGAGCATTTCTCCAAGCAGGATCGTCCCATAGCCATTTCCTCTTTCAGACGGACGGACGCAATAACCGATATGTCCACCATTGCTCCTAAGCTTATCGGTCAGATATCGTCTCAGCTTTGCAGTACCCACCGGTCTCCCATCTATATACAGCCAGTAAACCGTCTGCGGTACAAAACCTGATTCCAGCCCGATACCGCGGGAAATGTCTATCCATCTGTATATCACGTCCTTGAAATACTCTGTCCGGGTATTGTATGTATTGTTCTGAAAACCGTTTTCTCCGGGGCCAATCTCATGAAGCATATCAAGAATGTCGTATCCGTCGTATGGTGAGCATTCTCGTAACTCGACCTGCATCGCAACCTCCGCCTTTCTTTACTTTATTGCTGCCAATGTATGCCATGTACAATTGCCTGCTATAATCCTCTGCCCATATTATCCGCAATGGGCATCATTCAATTTTTGCTGCCATACGTATAAATTCATTTGTACAATTGTCTTTATACGCACACTGCTTCCATATCACGTATTCAGCTCGGCACAAAATACTGTCACTGCCTTGCCTCCGATAAGGACTCTGTCACCATCAAGCGTTACCTTCAGCACACCGCCCCGGCAGGATGCCTGATACGCACACAATGCATCTTTCCCCAGCCGTTTTCCCCAATATGGTCCGAGACAGCAATGCGCCGATCCTGTTACAGGGTCTTCATCAATCCCTACGCCGGGTACGAAAAACCTTGAAACAAAGTCATATTGCGGATCATCCGAACGGCTGGTCACTATGACACCTCTAGTACTGACCTCTTTCAAAGCCCTGTGATCAGGCTGGAGTTCCCTGACAGTTTGTTCATTTTCGACCTCTACGATATAGTCCATGCGGTTGCGGCCGGAATATTTGAACGGGACACCAAGTGCTTTCTTCAGCTCACATGGCACCTCTGTCGGGGATTCCGGCTCTGCAGGGAAGTTTAGCATTACGAAATCGCCGTTTTTACGTGCTGTAAGCCTTCCACTTTTTGAGTAAAACACCGCCTCACATTCATAGTCCAGTATCCCGGTTTCCCACAATATATGCGCACTGGCAAGAGTAGCATGCCCGCAGAGGTCCACCTCGACCTCCGGTGTGAACCACCTGAGATCAAAGCCGTCATCCCTCTTATATAGAAATGCAGTCTCAGATACATTCATTTCCATTGCAATATTCTGCATCCACTGCTCATCAGCCGGTCCGTCAAGGATACATACTCCCGCAGGGTTGCCGCTGAACAGCTTTTCGGCAAATGCATCAACCTGATAAATCTTCATTCATATACCTCCTCTAAGGTTCACTGGAGCCTATTTTTTTGACTCCGGTTTTTCATAGCTTACTTTACACTACCAATAGATTCATTTTTGTCCTGGTAGCGCTTTGAGCCTTATTGCATGCTGTCTTGGTAGCGTACTGAGCTTTTTTTTCAGCTGCCTAATACTCTCATTATGTTCTCGTTATCTTCGTACGTCCCAGAATACAATAGCTCGCTCATATCTTTTTCCCTATATAAAGAAAATGACCACATGCGCCAAGTGTTGCCTTATGATCGGCAATTTCATAAAACAGATCGATCCACTCCTGAAATTTGTCCTCCGGAAGCTGCATCAGAGAATCCTCAAGAGGCATACCCAAACCCTCTGCTGCCATAAGACGGATGGTTCGGAGCTGGAAGCCGAAGAAAAATGGTATTATACTTTCAGGATCGGCAAAATAGGCTTGTGTAAAACCAGCAATATCATTATTCCGGCCATCGGAGAGATTTTTCAGTAACCAGTCCTTATATTCACTTATTGACTCGGCATCACTGCTCATCAAATCGAGAATAGGAGCAAATGCAGATATAAACGATGCTATGAGAATACCTCCAGGCTTTAGCCTGGCAATGCACTGGCTGACAGCCGTTTTTCTCTCTTCCTCCTCCAAAAGGTGATACAGTGGACCCATACACAGCACCGCATCATAATATTCGTCGGGGAGATATGCATCCAGTTCCAAAACATTTCCTACGATCCGCTGTTTGAGCACTGCCCCATGTTTTTCTGCATTTGAACCGGCTTGTTCAACAAGCTTTTCTGACAGATCAAAAAGTGTTACATTATGCCCCTTCTGTGCCAGATATATGCTGTACCTTCCGGGACCGCCTCCGACATCAAGAATATCGGATATCTCTGGAACATGCTCATCAAGAGCTCTTTTGGTCATTTCAAACTCAAGTCTATGCCTTTCCAGCCTTCCCCATTCATCATACAGAGCATCATAATAATCGCTTAAGCTGCTCATAGCCTTACCCCCTTTCATAATAGGCCTATCAAAGCTTATTCACCAGTATAGATCTCAAAATCGTATGCAAAAACCCCACAAGTCTTAGTAATGAATCAACATATGATCGCAATCTATGTCTGTTCATCCATGTGACTCCGTGGGGTCCTATCCACGTGTAGGGCAGAATCCGTAACCGCTTCGGCAGATATCAAAGCTCGCCCCTTTGCTGCTCGGACAGGATTGCAACCTCCTTCCTGCCCTAAACAAACTCACACATCTGATGTTTATGTACAGTTTCTGTTTGAAGTATTTTTACACATATTTTCCATTTTGTCAATACCTTTTTACCGTAGAGTTTGTGTCAAGTAAACGTGGACAAATTTCTCATTCACCTTGTAGTTTGTATATTCTAACCCCGCTTGTCTATTCCGTTCTATATACTACAACAGGGTCTGCATTCTCATTATACGTCATCAGGGTCTGCATTCTCATTATACTGCATCAGGGTCTGCATTCTCATTATACTTCATCAGGGTCTGCATTCTCTTTAAAATGAATACCATCCTGATATAAAAGGTGTATCAATGTTAATGAAGCATATATTCCGTAAGTTGAATGTTTTTATTGCGATTTTCGGATTTTTATTTACGATCATATATTACATAGATTTTGGAGATGCGCTAT
>JAEZYU010000018.1 GCA_023418915.1 Bacillota bacterium | reverse complement strand
ACCACCCGATATATCCAATTCTAAGTCAATTATATGAAATCTGCCGGGAAGAAAATTTAATAAAGCATTGTTGCTGGGAACTGATGATGCGATGACAATTTCCCCTCATCCGGCGCTTCGCGCCACCTTCCCCATGGGGGAAGGCTTAGTCTTGGCATCAATACCCCATCAAGCCTCACGACTTGTTGAGAACTCCGTATCTAATCCCCATTAAGCCTCACGACTTGCTGGGGACCCCGTATACAAAAAGAGAGCGGCTGCCCGCTCCCTCTGTGTTTCTTTCTTTCGTCAGTCCTGCGAATACGGCAGCAGCGCAACGTGCCTCGCGCGCTTTATGGCCATCGCAAGCTGTCTCTGATGCTTCGCGCAAACGCCCGACGTACGCCTCGGCTGTATCTTGCCGCGCTCCGTCAGAAAACGCTTAAGCTTCAGTACGTCTTTGTAGTCGATATCCTTCGATTTATCGGCGCAAAAAGCGCAAATCTTGCGCTTAGGCCTCATCCTGCGCATCTTGCCGCCCGGTCTTTTATCTTTATCGTCGCTGATCATATACTTCTCCTTTTTTCATATCCCAAACTGTGCATTGGGAACGCTGCCGCTAAAAAGGCATCTGTTCGTCGTCAAGGGGCTCGAAATCGCTCTCGTCTCCAAACAGCCCCGCGTCGTCGGGCGGCGGCGGAACATCCATCCTTCCGCCTCCTCCTTCGCCCTTGGGCGACAGGAACTCGACGTCGTCCGCAACAATCTCGGTCACATAGCGTCTCTCGCCATTGTTCCCTTCATAGCTTCTCGTCTGTATCCTTCCCGAAACGCCGACTTTACGGCCCTTGCCAAGAAACTTGGCGCAGTTCTCCGCAAGCCCCCTCCAGGTGACCACAGGCAAATAATCGACTTCTTTGCGTTCTCCGAAATTTCTGTTCACCGCCACGGTGAACGTGCAAACCGACACGCCCGAAGAAGTTGTGCGAAGCTCCGGGTCTTTTGTGAGATTACCGATAATCGTCGCTCTGTTCATAACATTACCTGCCTTTTTACAGTCTTATTACGTTATATCTAAGCACGCTATCGCTGATGTTATAATTACGTTCAAGCTCAGCGGGCAATTCGGGCCCGGCTTCGAACGTCATTAGCACATAGTACCCTTCTTTTATGTAGTCGATCTCATAGGCAAGCTTTCTTGAGCCCCATTCGTCGACGTTCTCCACTTTTCCGCCGTTGCTTTCCACAAGAGCTTTGAAACGCTCGATAAGAGCTTTCCTCGCCTCTTCTTCTATGTCCGGTTTCAAAATGTACATACTTTCGTACTTGTTCATAGACTACCTCCTTTTGGACTAATGGCCCCCCAGCACTAAAAGGCCTCATAAAGTCATCGTTCTCACAACGCCTTTTAGTGCTGGAGAGCAAGAAAGACGCTACATCAAAAGATTATAACACCGCGCTTTGCCATTTACAACATTAATTTGCCCATCTTTTTTCCTGCCTTTTAAGGCTTACTGCCTTTTTGTTCTTTGCGCTGCACACTTTTTAATATTGCGATAAAATTACACCGCTTTTCTGCACAAACGTACAGCAAGCTCGCCCAGCCTCTTCAAACAGTTCCCACTCAAGTCGCCGGGGTTTTCTGTATATCCGTCCAAAAAAACATTTTACATATTTTTTCCTCCATTCTGCGAAACAGCGGTACTGCGCGTCGCATATATATTTCCAGCTTTGTACTCATTAATCCTCTGACTTTACCCGGGGGCAATTCATTTTTTCTATTTGCCGCACAGTCTATCTAGCTTATCTTGACGCCGTATATCCTCCCTCCCCTTGTTCCCACAACTATCATATCGTCGTATACAGCCGGGCTGGCTTCGATGTTGTGTTCAAGGCTTACGCTGCTCAAAACATCGCCTGTTTTGCCGTCCAGCAGGTACATCGTGCCCTTTGAGTTGCATTGTATTATATATCCCTTGCCGTCCTCCGTATAAACAGGAACGGGCGACGCCCAGCCGTAATTACTCATCGTGTGCTCCCACACCACATCGCCCGTCTCCTTGTCGAGCGCTACGAGCTCTCCCGCGTACTTGGACCCTGTCATTGTGATATTGAAAATAACGATGTCAGAGAGTCCGTTCTTTCCGAGTACGGGCGAACTCAATACGCCGCCGTCCACGCTGCCGCCTTTAAAGCAGGAGTATTCGTACTCCCAAATCACTTCGCCGGTCATACCGTTTATCTTTCTTACATAAGTTTTTCCCTTGTCGCCCGCTATTTCATCCTGCACGTCCACTTCACACCCTGTGTAGAGATATATTTTTTCACCCGCCTCTTCCAGCGCCATCGTAACGTCGCTGTCGTCAAAGAGGTCGTTTACATATACCGTTTCCAATGTGTTGAGGTTTAAGCACTGCAGTATGCCGGCGTTGTCGGTAAAGAATAAGTACTCCTTCCAGCCCACGGCCGAGTCTTCCATGCCCCATACGCCGAGCCTTTTGTTTTTATCCGTGGTGTACCTGTATTTCTCCAGATCGTCCGGGTCTATGGCGAGAGCGCCGCTCGCCGCGTCAAAGTATGAGTTGAGCTTTAACGTATACAGCACTCCATTCTCGCCCGGCTCAATAAGCGTATCCGTCTTTGAGTCGATTAGCGGGCTCGAGTCATATGCCTGCCAGTTTGTCCTGTAAGCAAAAGGATCGGCACTCTCAGCGCCAAACTTATATAGCAGTTTCCCGTCAATAAGACTGTATATCCTAAAATACATATCCTCGCATTGTATATCGCTTCCCGCGCTGTTCAATCCCTGCCCTACGTAATAAAGCGGGTAGCCTCTCGGGTCAACGCTGGCTGTTCCCTTTACCGGCGCTCCAATGTTTATAGGGTCTCTTGTATACGTTCCATCGTCAAGGTCAAGGAAATATATATTGCCGTCCAGGCTCGCGAGTATGACTTCTTTTAAGTCCTCTTTGCTCTTTTTGTCTTCGCTTATATTCATGGCGGCTTTCGTCTTTTCCGGCCAGTTTATGATAAGCGGCTGCCCCGTCCATCCCGAACCTGCCCATCGCCCTATCGAGCCGGTATCGGCATGCCAGGCTATCTCCAGCCTCTTTTTCTGCACCGAAGCCGTTCCGTAGTTTGGAGCGTCCCTGTAATTGTTGCCGCGAAATGTCGTGACGCCCTCAAGATGCGTGTAAGCCCCCGCATCGGGGAACATGATGTCTTCCGTGCGGTTGTACCGGTCCGTTACCACGTCCCCTACCATGACGCCGCCGCTGTATCCAAAGTTAGCGGGATTCGTCAGTGTGCTGTATTCAGGAGCTTTTGGCTGATAATCGCTGCCCGAAACGACGGGCGTTTTTTTGCCATGCTGTCCAAAGTCCCTGTTTAAAAATTCTATACCATTACCTGCTCCTGATACACTATGCAGCCGAATGTGTCCTTCAATATGCCCTCAAGGGACGGGTGCGCATATTTTATGTTTTTTGGATCGCGCCTTGCCGCGAGATAAGCGGGTATGCTGTCCATAGGCCCCGGGCGGAACAGCGCTAT
>JAEZYU010000095.1 GCA_023418915.1 Bacillota bacterium | reverse complement strand
GTGCCGGGTACTACGACCGATTCCTCTGCCGGTACCCTCACCCGAAGAAGATCGGCATCGCGTTCTCCTGCCAGCAGGCAGGGCGCATTCCTGCCGATGAAAACGACGTGAAGATGGATTACATCGTTACGGAAAAGGGGATTATCCGGCACAACGGGAGGGCGATTTAGGGAAAAATATAAATATTAGTCTGCACTTACCTATGGTAAACCCTACAGGAGGAGATTGTTCACATGGCCAATACCGAATCCATTGAGGTAACCATCAAGGAGGCGGCTCACGAAGACGCCGGCCGGGGAATTGCCAGACTGAGCATCGACACCATGAAGGCGCTTGGCCTCGTCAGCGGCGACGTCGTCGAGGTCGAGGGGCGCCAGAAGGCAGCGACGCTCGTGTGGCCCGGTTTCCCCCAGGACACCGGCAAGGCGATCCTGCGCATCGACGGCAACACCCGGAGCAACGTCGGGGCGGGGATCGACGACAACGTCCGGATCAGGAAGACCGAGGCGGGATACGCGAAGAAGGTGACCATCCAGCCCACCCAGCCCATCCGCCTGGTCGGCGGCGAACAGTACCTGGGAAGGATCCTTCGCGGCCGGCCGGTCACCGAGGGGCAGCTCATCCGGGTCAGCATCCTCGGCAACCCGCTTACGTTCGCGATATCCAGGGTTGCGCCGAAAGGCATCGCCATCGTCACCGACAGCACCGAGATCGAGCTGAAGGAGACCCCGTACGAGCCCGGGGAGGGACGGCGGGAGGTGGCGGGCGACGTCCACTACGAGGACATCGGCGGGCTCGATCGCGAGCTGCAGCTCGTCCGCGAGATGATCGAACTCCCGCTCCGGCACCCCGAGCTCTTCGAGCGCCTGGGCGTCGAACCCCCGAAGGGCGTCCTGCTCTACGGCCCGCCCGGAACGGGGAAGACGCTGATCGCAAAAGCCGTGGCGAACGAGGTGGACGCTCACTTCATCACGCTCTCGGGCCCCGAGATCATGAGCAAGTACTACGGTGAATCAGAGGAACGCCTGCGTGAAGTCTTTGAGGAAGCGCAGGAGAACGCACCCTCGATCATCTTCATCGACGAGATCGACTCGATCGCGCCCAAGCGCGAAGAGGTGAAAGGCGAGGTCGAACGCCGGATTGTTGCCCAGTTGCTCGCCCTGATGGACGGGTTGAAGACCCGGGGCCAGGTGGTGGTGATCGCCGCAACAAACATCCCGGACATCATCGATCCTGCTCTGCGGCGCGGCGGCCGGTTCGACCGCGAGATCGAGATCGGCATCCCCGACACCAAGGGAAGGCAGCAGGTCTTCCAGATCCACACCCGCGGCATGCCGCTTGCCGAGGACGTGAACCTTGACGACTACGCCCGTTCCACGCTCGGCTTCGTCGGCGCCGACATCGCTCTGCTCGCAAAGGAGGCGGCGATGCACGCACTCCGCCGGATCATCCCGCAGATAAAGATCGAGGAGGAGATCCCTGCCGAGATCATCGACCAGCTTCGTGTCACGAACGAGGACTTCATCGAAGCGCACAAGCACGTTGAGCCGAGCGCGATGCGAGAAGTGCTCGTAGAAATTCCCGATGTCAACTGGGAGGACGTCGGCGGCCTCGAAGACGTAAAGGCCGAACTGGCGGAGGCCGTCGAGTGGCCGCTCAAATATCCGGAGATATTCGACTCCCTGGATACCGAACCCCCCCGCGGCATCCTGCTCTTCGGCCCACCCGGGACGGGCAAGACACTCCTTGCAAAGGCGGTCGCAAACGAGAGTGAAAGCAATTTCATCTCCGTAAAGGGCCCGGAACTCCTCTCGAAGTGGGTCGGGGAGTCCGAACGCGGCGTTCGTCAGGTATTCAGAAAAGCCAGGCAAGCAGCACCGTCGATTATCTTTTTCGACGAGATTGACGCGCTTATGCCCAAACGCGGATCTTATATAGGATCATCGCACGTAACTGAAAGTGTGGTAAGCCAGATCCTGACAGAGCTCGACGGCCTCGAAGAGCTCAACAATGTCGTGGTTCTCGGCGCTACCAACCGCCCGGACATGTTGGACGAGGCGCTGCTTCGCCCCGGCAGATTGGACCGGATCATCTACGTTCCGCCGCCTGACGGGGAAGGCAGAAAGAAGATCTTCGAGGTGTACCTCAAGAACAGGGAGATCCTCGCAAACGACGTGAACATCGAGGAACTGGTCGACAGAACCGAGGGGTACGTCGGAGCCGATGTCGAGGCGCTGGTCCGTGAAGCAAAGATATCCGCCATGCGCGAGTTCATCGCTGCGATGGGGGGTAAGACCGAGGAAGAACGGCGCCAGGCAATCGGCAACGTGAGGATCACGAAGAAGCACTTCGAGGACGCTCTCACCCGCGTGAGGGGCACGCTCGATCTCGACCGGCTGGAGGAGAACGAACGCCACTCCTGGCAGATCCTCTACAACCAGGAGCAGCGGTCGGCCCTCGAAGAGGCCGTCTCGACGATCAACCGTGCCGCGATGCGCGAGAGCGGGAAGGTCGAGCAGGAAGTCAGGGATCTGACGCAGACCCTCAAAGACGCGGTCTACCAGAGAAAGAAAGACTTCGGCGAGATCAAGCGCCTCACAAAGGAGTTGAAGACCAGGATCGAACGCCCGTTGCCGCAGACGGCCATGGCGTTCTGACGGGGCGCCCTCCCCGGGGGAGGGGCTTACGCGCCCCCTTCTCACCAGAAGAGACAGAAATAACGTGATGAACATGAGTGACAGCCCAGCAGACATCTTCCAGCAACTCAACGAACTGATGAAACGCCTCATGGAGCAGGGGCTCAAAGAGCAGGGAGATCAGAACCGGCCGTTTGCCTACGGATTCAAGATAATTCTCCATGACGCCGGCAAGACGGATATTCCGGCAACAGACGCGACTCCCGTTGCAGAGCCTGCCGAACCCTCGTCCGAGGGGGCCATCGAGCCGATAGCAGAGATGTATACGAC
>JAEZYU010000051.1 GCA_023418915.1 Bacillota bacterium | reverse complement strand
AAGAATTGAAGTAAGTAAAGCTGAAGCTTTAGAAATGTTTAAAAATGATAAATATAAACAAGAAATCATTAATGAACTTCCTGAAGGGGAAATTATAACATTCTATAAGCATGGAGATTTTATTGATTTATGTCGTGGGGTACATGTACCTAATACTTCAATGTTGAAGTTTTATAAATTATTAAGTGTATCAGGTGCTTATTGGCGTGGTAATTCTAAGAATGAACAATTACAAAGAATCTACGGAACTTGTTTCTTTACTCAAGAAGATTTAGATAAACATTTAAAAGTATTAGAAGAACGTGCTGAAAGAGATCACCGTAAACTTGGTCGTGAATTAGAATTATTTATGATTAGCGAATACGGACCTGGATTCCCATTCTGGCTTCCAAAAGGAATGATGTTGAGAAAGAGTTTAGAAGATTTCTGGTATAAGATTCATCGTCGTGAAGGATATAACTTTGTTCAAACTCCAATTATGTTGAATAAAGAATTATGGGAAATCTCTGGTCACTGGTTTAATTATAAAGACAATATGTATACATCAGAAATTGATGAAAGAGAATTTGCTATTAAACCAATGAATTGTCCAGGAGGAATTTTAGTTTATCGTAATAATATCCATTCGTATCGAGACTTTCCACTTCGTATTGGAGAATTAGGTTTAGTTCATCGTCATGAAGCAAGTGGTGCATTAGCTGGATTATTTAGAGTAAGAACATTTACTCAAGATGATGCCCATATATTTATGACAGAAGCACAAATTGAAAGTGAAGTAGCAAATTTAATTAAATTATTTGATGAGATTTATTCAGTATTCAATCTAGATTATCATATTGAACTTTCAACAAGACCTCTTGAAAAGTATATTGGTGAGATTGCTACATGGGATAAGGCAGAAAAAGCTTTAGCTAATGCATGTGAAGCAGTTGGAAGAAAGTTTAAATTAAATCCAGGAGATGGTGCATTCTACGGACCAAAACTTGACTTTAAATTAAGAGACTCAATGAATAGAATTTGGCAATGTGGTACTATTCAACTTGATATGAATTTACCAGAGCGCTTTGACTTAACATATATTGATGAGAACGGTGAAAAGAAACGTCCTGTAATGTTACATAGAGCTATCTTTGGTTCATTAGAAAGATTTATTGGAATATTAATTGAACACTTTGGTGGAGCTTTCCCAACTTGGTTAACACCGGTTCAAGTGAAAGTTATCCCTGTAAACAATGAATATCATAAAGAATATGCTCAAAAAATTAATAGCTTATTAATTCAAAACGATATTAGATCAGAGGCTGATTATCGTGAAGAAAAATTAGGTTATAAGATTAGAGAAGCTCAAACTAAAAAGATTCCTTATCAATTAGTTATTGGTGATAATGAAGTAAATAATAATTTATTAACTTATCGTAAATATGGAGAAAAAGACACTACAACTGTTTCTGTTGAGGAATTCCTTAAAATGTTAAAGGATGAAATATCATCTTTAGGAAAATAAAAATTTATTAGGAATTAGATTAAATTCTAATTCCTATTTTTAAAATATATGATATAATAAAACTATTGAGGTGATTTTTTGAATAATCGTATAATTAGAAATATGCAAGACGGAGATAAATATTTAATAGGGCTTTTTACATCATTTGCTTCTTATTTTATATTACCTTCAATAATGATGATTGCTTTAATGGTTGCGGTAAGACTTAAAAGTGTTGATATTATCAATGATATTATTGATAAAGGGAATGAATCAGTATATTATCAATCATTAATAATTTTTGCTCAAGTTATTACTAATATTCCGATTGCTATATTGTTTGTTTATTTTTCTAGGAAAATATTAAAAGCAGATTGGATTAAATTTAAAAATAAATTAGGTAGAAATGTTATAATTATAGTTGTTTCTACTTTGCTTATTCTGCCAGCCACTATAATTGTTTCTGTTATTTACGATCAATTAGGTATAAAGGGTGTTAGTGAAAATGAATCACTTATTCGTGCCTTATTACAACATCCATATGCATGGGTAATGACAATTGCAACAGTTTTATTTGCTCCGTTAATTGAAGAATTAATGTTTAGAAAGTTCTTGATTGGAACAATTGAAACAAAATTTAAATGGAATCCTGTTGTTGCAGTAATAATTTCTACTGTTATATTTTCATTGGTTCACGTTGTAAGTGATGTAGTATTTATTTTTCAATATATTCCTTTAGCTGCAATAATTACATTATCGTATCATTATTCAGATAATAATATTTATGTTTCTATTGGTGTTCATTTATTAAATAATTTAATAGCAACTCTTTCTTCATTTTTCTTGTCAGAGGTAATCTTATTTGTTTTCTTACGATGATATAATTAATAAAGCAAGAATAGCTACAAAAAATAATGATTATGAAACAGCTAAAAACTTATATCTAGAGGCTTTTAAGATTCAAATTAATGTTGGTGATTTATATGACCTTGGTACAATATATTATCAATTAGATAACTATAAAGAAGCATTAAAATGTTACATGAATGTAATTGAAGCAACACCAGATATAGCTTTAGCATATTATTCTGTTGGTTATATTTATTCAATGTTACAAAATTATCATGATGCTATTAATTATTATCAAGAAGCAATAAAACTAAAACCAGACTTTTCTGATGCATATATCAATTTAGCTATGGCGTATGAAGCGATGCAAGATGATGATAAAGCATTTGCGTCATACTTAAAAGTTTTAGAAATAGATCCAAATAATTATTTTGTAAATCATAATATTGGTGCTCACTATATGCAACAAGGTAATCTTGAAAAAGCTTTAGAACATCTAATGAAATCATATGATGTTAATAGTGATACAGATAATATTAATTATAATTTGGGATTACTTTATTTTAAACTTAATCGTTTTGATGAAGCTATTAAGTATTACGAAAAAGAAATTGCTAGAGATGATGCAAATCCCCTTGCGTATTTAAATATTGCAATATTATATAAAGATGAATTAAAAAAATATGATTTAAGTAAATACTATTATCTAAAAGGTATCGAAAGATATAAAGATTATGCTGATCTTTGGTATAATCTTGGTTGTTTATATGCAATACTTAATGATTATGAAAATGCTTATAATTGTTTGATGTATTCGTATATAAAAGATATTTCATTATTAGAATTTTCTTATCAAGATATTGAATTAGATCAATTTAGACAAAGTGAAGAGTTTATTAAATTAAAGAACCAGTTTGCAGGCTAGACTTGCAACTTTTTTTATTTTCAACATACTATAAAAAGGGGTGAAAATAAGTTGAGAAATAGATTTAACAT
>JAEZYU010000031.1 GCA_023418915.1 Bacillota bacterium | reverse complement strand
CACCCTCTTTTTATCGTCTCGCCATACCCCCCTTTCTCTCCTTCGAGCCCCGCTCCGGGAGCAAATAGGCTTGAGGCGGTTCGACGTGTAGAGGATCGTGACAGAAATCGTTTATAGAGGTACGTCGAGCTCTCACCGATAGCTGCCGGAATCGGTGCCCCGATGTGTGGGATCTGTCCGGCCTGCGCCGAGACCGGAGGAGATTGCATGGAACCTGACAGGAAGCGCCTGATTGCCGTAGGGATCTTTGCGTTCGTCGGCGTCGTCCTCCTCGTCGCGGCGGTCGTGTTCGGAGTTACGGCCTTCGTCATCCTGATCACGGGAGTCGACGGTCCTCCGCAAATGTTGGTTGTGGAAGTAGTCGGGGAAGAAGATCTGCAGAACGCATCCGTCATTCACCTGACCGACCGGGACCTGCAGCAGCACCCGGTTCTTGCCACCGCGATCCGGGAGGCCGGCAGCGAATCCAACGTGCCGGCATCCGCGCCGGTTCCGATGACGGGGGCCGAATGTCTCGCACTCACCGAGTCCTTTGGTGTGTATACGGCGAATGCGCCGATCCTCGAGTACGACGGAGTATACTACGCCACCCGCGTTCTGATCCATTAGAATCGTGTCAAAACAGGTGCAGAATGGAAGAAGGTAAGAAACCCGGCAACCGGCTCAGAACGGCGGGGCTCGTCGTCGCGTGCGGTCTTGCCGGCATCGTCGCGGTCGCGCTCGGCCTCATGCTCGCCGACGCCCTCCTCATCTACGCGATGGAGGGCTCGGGCGGGCAGCCGATGCTCTACGTCATGGAGAGGACGGATGTGCAGCCCGAGTGGGGCATGGTCGTTCCCCTGACCGAGAAGGACTTTGCCGACCACCCGGCGCTCGATGCGGTCATCCGTGGCGAGGAGCGAAACCCGTCGGCGTGGGAGTGGGGTATGAGCGACCGGCGCTTCATCGGGGGAACCAACGTCTCGTACGCGGAGAGCAGGGCGCTCCAGGACACTTACGGCCCCGACCGGGAGACGTGGGTCTACCCGCACCTGGAGTATGAGGGGGCGTACTACCTGGTGGTGACAACATGGCCGTGAAGGGGGGTTTTAGCCGGATGGCGGGTGCGCTGGAAGGCCGCAGAGGGTACGTTGAAATGATGCAGAGTTCGTACCGGCTGAAACTCCCTACTACGAATTAGCGGTGGTTGAATGAAAACCAAATGCTCCCTGTTTATTATTCTCATGATCCTGCTGGCGTCCTGCGGTTGTGTCGATACCCGGGACGCCGTCGGGGATGACAGCATGCAGAACGGCACCGCGGAAGGACTGCCGATAAACGGCTCTTTTACACCCACCTCCGGGGCTACCGGAGGCACGGAGATGCCTGTCGACCTCTCGCAGCTCGAGATCAGAGGCGGGCCGGACTTCAGCCCGAATGTCACGTTAATCTCCTCGATTCTCCAGAATGATACGCGTACCGGGCTCCTGATCGAGAATGGGTGGAACATCACATCGGTCACCGAAAAAAACGATGAAAATGACCGCGCCGGGGGCTCCGCCGCAGTGGAGTTCCAGAAGGACGGGCTGTCGTTCTACATCGGAGTCGATGAACAGGAGGGGCGTACCGCCGGGGGCTACTGCGGTGCCGAGGTCTGGATTGCAGAACCCGTTTCAGGTCCTCGTCCCGAGGGTTATCATCAGGCTAAGGATAAGATGGAGGGATGGTGGCACGTCTTCGACGACCGGAACGAGAGGGTCGTTATGATCTATAACAGCACGACGCTCTTCTACCTCTCTCCATCGTACTCGATCATCGATACGGAGGGGATACTTGACTGATCTCACGTTGAGGTGCCGCCCCTCGCAGGCAACGTTGTGGGAGTATATGAACGGAACCGTGTGGTGCGTTGAAACGCCGCGGGATCTGGGTTGCACACCGGCAGTCAGAGAGGCCGAAAGATGAGGAATACCCCACTCATCGTTCTTTTGCTGTTTGTCTCGGTCTGTATCGTGGGCTGCTGCACCGGTGGAGCGGCCGATCCTGCAGCCCTTCCCGGCGACACGCAGGAGACACCGGCGCAACAGTACCCTGAGATCAACGTATCGGAGATTCCTGTAGCCACCCCGGAGTTGATCCGAACAAACGGCTCATACATCGCCGGGATTGCGCTCGGCGACGAGCGGGCACGGGCTCTCATCCGGCACGGAGGCAAACCCGAGTCGGTTGCCGTGCTCTTCCATTCGTGCCCGC
>JAEZYU010000007.1 GCA_023418915.1 Bacillota bacterium | reverse complement strand
TGCCAATGGAGTGGCAATCAGGGACGAGGGCGCTCGTTCGTGGTTAGCTATCCACTTGAGCAACTGTTTTGGGTATGACAAGGTCAGCCTTGAGGACCGCGTGAAGTGGGTAGAGGAACACCAGGCTGAGATCCTGGCCGTGGCCGAAGACCCTTACTCAAACAAGTTGTGGGTCAATGCGGACAAGCCTTGGCAGTTCTTGGCAGCATGCTTCGAGTGGGCTGAGTTCGTGAAGGAGGGGATGGGCTTCGTGTCCACCCTGCCGATCCAGATGGATGGTTCCTGCAACGGACTGCAGAACTTCAGTGCTGCCCTGCGTGACCCCATTGGTGGAGCTGCGGTGAACCTTGTGCCAGCCGAGCTGCCCCAGGACATCTACCAAAGGGTGGCCGACTTGGTACTCAAGCGTGTCCAGGAGGATGCCTGCAATGCGGCTGATGACAACACCATGAAGATTGCCCAGGGCTGGTTGCAGTACGGTATCACCCGCAAGGTGTGCAAACGTCCCGTGATGACGCTGGCCTACGGTGCCAAGGAGTTTGGCTTCAAGCAGCAAGTCTTCGAGGACACCGTGGCTCCGGCCAAGTACGACAAGTCCAAGACCTTCCCCTGGCAGGGTAGTGGGTGGTGGGCGGCTGACTACCTGGGTCGGGTGATCTGGGATTGTGTCGGCCAAGTGGTGGTGGCCGCACGGCAGGCGATGGACTGGTTCCAGCATGCCGCTAGGGCTGCTGCGAAGGAGGACTTACCTGTCCGCTGGACCACCCCGGATGGTCTGGTGGTCCTCCAGGCGTACCCCAAGCTGGAGACCAAGCGCATCAACCTGACGTTCAATGGCTTCCGTCACCTGCTGACCGTGACCACGGGCTACCAAAAGGAGATTGACCGCATGCGTCAAGCCAACGGCATCAGCCCCAACTGGGTCCACTCGATGGACGCCAGCCACATGAGGGCCACCATTCGCCAAGGCTGGCGCGAGGGGCTGCGCTCCTTCAGCCTGATCCACGACAGCTATGGGACACATGCAGGGAACACGGCAGCACTTGCCGCCATTCTCCGGGAGACCTTCATCGAGATGTACTCGCAGGATGTACTGGAGAAATTCAAAACAGAGTTGGAACGCCAGCTTCCAGAAGACACGAAGCTGGCACCACTCCCAAGCAAAGGCACTTTGGACCTGGATTCTGTAATGGACTCCAGGTATTTTTTTGCCTAAATCTATCCACTATGTCATGTATTGATGGAGTGAAAGAGACGATTACCGCACAGGTATGGAACACCAACTGGAGACCACGATGGAACAACTGACGCTCGACTTCGATGACGACCCTCAGTTCGATCTGGCGATTGCCATTTGGGAGGAGGGCGCTGACATCCCTCTCGACCTGGAGGCTGACCTCCTTGCCAAGGGCTATGACGTAGCGGCCCTGAGGGAGCAGCACCAGCGCTGAAACCGATTAACCCACACTTTAGGACAGACGCCCACGCCTCACCCCCGTGGGCTTTTTCTTTTTCTGAAATCAAAGGAGAACACACATGACCGCAATCGTTATTGACACCATCACCATTCGACAAGACGGGGAAGGCCGCTTCTGCCTGAACGACCTACACAAGGCAGCGGGTGGTGATCTGAAACACCAACCATCAAACTTCCTCAGACTCGATACAACACTCGATCTGATTGAGGAGATTTCTAATTCATCAGATGTGATGAATAAGCCTCTGCAAAGCAGTCCAGGCCGCTACGGTGGTACTTACGTTTGCAAGGAACTGGTCTATGCCTACGCCATGTGGATCAGCCCTCAGTTCCAGCTCAAGGTGATCCGTGCCTATGGCCGTCTGGCAACTAGGGGCGTGGCAGCACATGAGAGCGCTGCGGAGGACTTGCTGAAAAACCCGCTGAAGTACATGCGTGAGGTACTGGATCAGGCTGAAAAGATCAAGCCAGAACGTAATGGTCTGGTGGAAAAATCGCCATCCCTGAGTCCGCTGTGATTCGGCTTGCTACTGATGTTTAAACGAATGGTAGCGCTTTGATGTCGTTCGGACCTAAACTTTAAGCTGTCTTCTATTTGTTTAATCAGTAATTTCATGACAAAAGCACAAGCGGGTATTCTTGCACCACTTCCTGAACAGGGGCGCTATGTTTTCTTCACTCTGGCTGATTCTGGCGCGGCATTAACCAGTGCGCTAGGCAAACTCCAGGCCACTGCTGCTGATGGGAAGATAGTGGTTGGCATCGGTTTGCAAGTTTTGCAAAAAATGGGAAAACAGCTGTCGCTGATGCGTGAATTTCCTCATCTGAAGGGACCGATATTCGAGGCTCCTTGTACGCCATATGCGCTATGCCTCTGGTTACGTAGTGATCAGCGTGGAGAGTTGCTTGCAATGACTGCAAAGCTTATTTCGATGCTCGCTCCTGCCTTCAAGATCGACCATACGGTGGATACCTTTTTACATGCACGTAATGCCAATGGGCGTGGGCATGACTTAACGGGGTATGAGGATGGCACCGAAAACCCTGAAGAGGATGCAGCTGTAGCAGCAAGTATCACAACCGGGCATGGCGAGGGAATTGACGGCAGTAGTTTTTGGGCTTTGCAGCAGTGGATGCATGACTACGCTGCCTTTGGCCGCATGA
>JAEZYU010000106.1 GCA_023418915.1 Bacillota bacterium | reverse complement strand
GATCGGATCTATCTTGTCAACTTCGCGCCGATCGTCTCGCAGACCGAGAGCCCGGAGATCCTGGTCACCCTCCGGGAGATCACCGCGTTGAGGAAGACTGAGATCGCCCTGAAGAACTCGGAACGGAAGATTACGACCCTCTTTCAGACGGTCCCGAGCGGGATCGTCATCTTCGCTGCTGATGGGTCTATCCTGAACGCCAACCCCGCCTCGCTCCGGATCCTCGGGCTGCGCGTCATCGAGCAGCTGAGTTCCGCGAGCATCTTCACCCTGGCCTGCTCTCCGGGAACGCTGGAATCGCTGATCCGGGCAGGGCAGGTGGCCGAGATCGAGCTCGCCTGTGACTTCGACCGCATGAAACTGGAGCAGATCCCGAGCACCAAGTCTGGCGTGGCGTACTTCAACGTGGTCTTCACCCCGATTCCGCGGGAGAACGGCGGCCCGCCAGACGAGTTCGCCATCCTCTTCAAGGATATCACGAGCGATCGGCGGGAACGCAAAGATCTGACCTTTCGGGAGACGCGGTACCGCTCGCTCTTCGAGAACGCTTGCAACGGCGTGATCGTTTATGGGGTGATCCGTGGCGGTGAGGGGTTCGTCTTTAACGACATCAACCGGGCGGCCGAGAAGATCCTCGGGCTCAAGAAGGAAGAACTGATCGGCCGGAATGTCTGGGATGTCTTCCCTGCGCTCGCCGACCCCGGGTTGTTGAAGGCCGTCCAACACGGCTTCGCCAGGGAGCGCCCGGTCTTCCTCCCGCCGCTCCAGTATCGGGAGGGAGACGACGTCTGGATCTGGCATTACCTCTTCAAGCTCCCCTCGGGCGAGCTCGCCTCTCTTATGATCGACGTCTCCACCGAGGTCCGCGACGGGAACGGCCCGCCGTCGAGCCCCGGTATTCGCTGATGATCAATGGTAGAGGATCCGCTGATCGAGCGAACCGCGTGGCACCGGCATTGTGTGGTGGTCGGGGTCCCGGGCGGAACTTGTTGGCGAGACGATCCCCTGGATTGTCTCCTATAATATAAATCCTGCACCTTAGTGGTTATCAGTAAAACGAACCTATAAGGGGCGTCGTACTCTTCTTTCCATTATATTCAGGTGACTGAATGAAAGGATTAGCAAGCACAGGTAAAGGCAAAATTGGATGGGTTGAGAAGGACAGACCCGTTGCCGGACCGCGACGTTATTCTCAGGCCGCTGGCCATCGCGATGTAACGTAAGCAAAGTGAAGACGAATTTAAAGACAGGTACATGGAGGAATGAAAGATATGACGACGATTGGAGTAATTGGTGGAACGGGGGGCCAGGGTCTCGGGATCGCGACCCGGTTTGTAGAGGCAGGAGAAGATGTCATCATCGGCTCGAGGACGATTGAGAAGGCCCAGGCGGCGGTGGACAAGGTGAAGGAGTTGCTCCCGGACGCCAGGAACGTCCGGGCCATGGCGAACCCCGACGCGGCGAAGGCAGCCGACGTCCTGGTCCTCACGGTGCCGCTTGCTGCCCAGAAGGACACCCTGCTCTCCATCAAGGAGGGTGCAGCCGGAAAACCCCTGCTGGATGCGACCGGGCCGCTGGAGTCCTGCATCGGCGGGTCGGCGACGAAGTACATCGACCTCCCCGAGGGGTCCGCCGCAGAGCGGTCCCAGTCGATCCTGGCGGACGCGAAGGTGATCTGTGCGTTCAACAACATCTCCCAGACCTGGTTCATGCAGCTCGGTGAGCCGATCGACTGTGACTGCCTCATCTGCGGCAACGACCAGGCGGCCAAGGACCTGGTGGCCCCGCTGATCGAGAAGATCCCCGGTGTCAAAGTCATCGACTGCGGCAAGCTCGAACGGGCCTGCATCATCGAGAAGATCACGCCGCTTCTCATCGGCCTCAACATCAAGAACAGGTGCCAGTTCGGCGGTATCCGGATCACCGGCCTTGACCGGATCAAGGCCTGTGAGACCAGGTAGGCGCGGGCCAGCTAAACGACGGAGAAATCATCATGGGAAGACTTGAAGGAAAAGTAGCAATTGTGACCGGAGCGAGCTCCGGGATGGGTGCAGCGATCACGAAGCGCTTTGCAGAGGAAGGCGCGAAAGTCATCGCCATTGCACGGAGGAAGGAGAAACTCCAGGGCGTGATCGATGAGGTCACCAAGAAAGGCGGGACGGCCATCGCCGTCTCCGGCGACGTCTCAAAGGAAGAGGACGTCAAGAATGCCGTAAAGACCGCCGTTGATACGTTCGGCAAGCTTGATATCGTCGTCAACAACGCGGGCAGCCTGGACAGGGTGGCTCCGGTCGGAGACCTCGACGATAAGACGTGGGAGCAGGTCTTTTCCGTAAACGTCGACGGCCCGATGTACATGTTCCGTGCCGCGCTCTCCGTGATGCTCAAGAACCCCGGTGACGCCGAGGGGCTCAACAAGGGCGCCTTCGTCACGGTTTCATCCATCGGCGGCACTCACGGCGGGCACAGCGGGGCTGCCTACACGGCGTCCAAGCACGCGAGCCTCGGGCTCGCAAAGAACACTGGCTACATGTACGCTAAGAAGGGCATCCGGTCCAACATCATCGCGCCCGGATACGTCGCAACCGAGATGGTGGAACTCTCCCAGACGACCCAGAGCCACCCTGAGGG
>JAEZYU010000093.1 GCA_023418915.1 Bacillota bacterium | reverse complement strand
CCTCAGTGACATCCAGGCTGAGTCCATCGAGACCATCGAGTTGGACGAACGCTCCGCTGAGAAGGTCGCAAAGCTGTCCCGCCGTGCCAAGGCAGGTGACGAGGGATCAGCCATTGCCAAACGTCATATCGAGGCACTGGCAAAGAAGCACAACACCACTGTCCAGAAGCTGGAAGAGGCCGCAGCAGTCACGTCCCCTGCTGCGTACTACTGCTTCACCCCTGCCCAGATCGAGGCACTCAAGGAGGTGCGGGAGTCAGTAATGGCAACGATCCCTGAACTAGAGAGCGATGGTCTGAGCCGTGAAGCCATCGCAGCAGTCTTCATGAACGTAGCAAAGATGCTTTTGAACGAAGCCAGACAGTAAACACCTCCGACATGAACAACGCCCACGCCTAACCCCCGTGGGCTTTCTTTTTCTTAACCTCAAGGAGAACACACATGACCGCAATCGTTATCGACAGCATCGCTATTCGCCAAGACGAGGAAGGCCGCTTCAGCCTGAATGACCTGCACAAGGCAGCAGGTGGCGAACCCAAGCACCGACCCGGTGAATGGCTGAAATCTGGGCCGACATCTCAGCTTATTTCAGAGATTGAAAGTGCGAATGTAATCGCAGTTTCCACGGTTATGGGCCGCAACGGTGGCACTTACGTTTGCAAAGAGCTGGTGTACGCCTACGCCATGTGGATCAGCCCTCAGTTCCACCTCAAGGTGATCCGTGCCTATGACCGTCTGGCAACTAGGGGCGTGGCAGTACATGAGAGCGCTGCGGAGGACTTGCTGAAGAACCCGCTGAAGTACATGCGTGAGCTGCTGGATCAAGCTGAAAAGATCAAAGCAGAACGTGATGGTCTGGTGGAAACAGTCGGCCAGTGTCAGCACACTTTGGGCCGTTTCGCCCGAACTCTCCCAGGTGTCAACCTCAACAAGATCAAGGAGTCGCTGCTCAAGCTGGGCTACCTGTACCGCCCTCAAGGTACAGGCTCCTACCGCGTCTACAGCAAGCACCGTCACCTGTTCCAGGAGAAGCACCTGGATCAGTACGGCACCATCGAACTGTTTCCCACACCAGAAGGACGGGCTGTCCTGGCTGGTCTATACATGGAAGGTAAGTTATTGATGAAGAAGGGGTTTTCTCAAAACTTCTGATTACCGCACAGGTATGGATGACACCGCCCACGGCTAACCCCCGTGGGTTTTCTTTTTTCAAGACCCTCAACAACTGAGAGAGAAACCCAATGAGCGACAAGAAAGTAAAGCCGTTCAAAGCTACCACCCCCAAGGGCGTGTTCAAGTTCCCCAAGCTGATTGAGCCTGACTACGGCACGAAGGACTACCCCGATCCTGATGGCAGCTACAAGGTCACCCTGGTGCTATCCCAAGAGGATGCCCAGGCACTGATCAAGGATCTGGAGCCTGAGTTCGAGAAGGCCATTGAGGAAGGCCGTGAGGCATTTGCCAAGCTGCCTGTGGCAACCCGCAAGAAGCTGGGCGAACTGAAGGTGGCCGACTTTTACTCTGAGGTCTATGACAAGGAGACCGAAGACCCCACAGGTGAGATCGAGTTCAAGTTCAAGGCTAAGGCCAGCGGTAAGACCAAGGAAGGTAAGGAGTGGAGTCGCACCATCCCGATCTTCGATGCCAGGGGCGTACCTGTGAAGAAGTTGAAGTCCATCTGGGGTGGGACCATCGGCAAGGTGTGCTTCAGTGCCTCGCCTTACTTCGTGGCAGGTCAGGGCACTGCTGGTCTGAGTCTGCGCCTGGAAGCTGTGCAGATCATCCAGCTCGCCAAGGGCGGTAATCGCTCGGCCAGCGACTACGGCTTCAGCACAGAGGAAGAAGGCTACGACTCCACCGAAGACAGCTACGGTTTCACTGATGAAACCGATGACGTGGACGAGGCACCTTCGACTGACAAAGAGGACTTCTGATGCGAGGCCGGAAGCGTACTGCCCAGCAAGTGGGCCTCATGTACGGCTTCCGGTCTGGCCTGGAGGAGCAGGTAGCCCAGCAACTCAAGGACGCTGGGCTGTCCTATGACTACGAAGCAGTGAAGCTACGGTACATCAAGCCTGCCCGTGAGGCTAAGTACACGCCGGACTTCATCCTCCCCAATGGAATCATCGTGGAGACCAAGGGACGCTTCGTGGTGGAAGACCGCCAGAAGCACCTGATCCTCAAGGACCAGTACCCCAATCTGGATGTCCGTTTCGTCTTTTCCAACAGCAACACAAAAATCAGCAAGGGAAGTAAGACCACCTATGCCGCGTGGTGCCAGAAGTATGGCTTCACCTATGCGGACAAGCTCGTCCCTAAATCCTGGATGGAGGAAGCACCCAAGCCTGAACGCCTTGCTGCTCTCCAAGGAGCAATCAAGAAATGAATCGCCAAGTGGATCATCTGATCATCCACTGCTCGGCCACCGGTCCCAAACAAAACATCACTGCAACTGACATCGACAAGTGGCACCGTGGCCGTGGTTGGTGGGGTTGTGGCTACCACTACGTCATCACCCGCGATGGCCGCACCCAGTCCGAGGCTAACGGTGACCGTTGTCGTCCTCTGCAGCAGGCTGGTGCCCACGTAGGTGACTGCGGTCCTGGCTGGAACGCCAGATCCATCGGCATCTGCATGGTGGGTGGCGTTGGCAAGGATGGCAAAGCCGAGAACAACTTCACCCCCGAGCAATGGAAAGCACTGGAAGAACTTGTGCTGACCCTGCTGGAGCAGTACCCCTCTATTAAGACCATCGGTGGACATCGTGACCTGATCAAGAAGACAGGCGCTCCAGCCAAGGACTGCCCCAGTTTCTCCGTCAAAGACTGGTTCACCCAGGAGGTTCTGCCCAAGCAGGAAACCTACAGCTACATCAAGTTCATCTGATTACCGCACAGGTATGGATCCCGAAGCCCCGGCCTCACCCGCTGGGGCTTCTTGCTTTTTAAGCCCTTCGACAACTGAAAGGAAATGACATGACCCCACAAGCCCATGCCGTCCTCAACCACCTGAAGGCATCCGGCTCGATCACCAATGTGGAAGCCAACGCTGTCTTGCGTGTGCGCTCCGTGTCTCGCCGCATCACAGAACTGCAAGAGCACGGTATCCGCATTCGCAAGGAGACCAAGCGCGACTCCACCGGCCAACGCTACACCCGCTATTACCTCGTCTGATAGGAACCCTGTCCCATGTTCAAGCTGATGACCAATAAGACCCTGAACGACATCCTGGCTGGATTCCAGTCCACCGTGGAAGAACTCCAAAGCCTGATGGATCGCAACGATGAAGTGATCGACAGCAACGAAAAGCAGATCGCCACTCTGGCGGCTGAAAACCGAGCGCTCAAAGCTGAGAACGACCGTGCCGCCTCGGTAGTAGAAAAGATCAGCGCTCTTATCGGCTGACATGAGCGAGTGGGTTGCGACCCACCTCCCTTGCCCCGCCTGCGGTTCCTCCGATGCCTACAGCATCAACGACCGTGGGTGGGGCAAGTGCTTTTCGTGTGGGAAAAACATCAATGAGGAAGGGAGTTCCGCGCCTATGCCAACGATGGTTAAGGCAGACAAGTCCCTTGTTCCCTTTGGTGAATACCGTGCCCTGATTAAAAGGAATATCACCGAGGAAACCTGCAAGAAGTTCGGCTACTTCTTGGGGGAACGCAAGGGCGAAACAGTACAGGTAGCCCCCTACCGCGATGAAGCAGGCACGGTCATCGCGCAGAAGGTTCGTACAGCCGACAAGAAATTCTCCCCCACTGGG
>JAEZYU010000115.1 GCA_023418915.1 Bacillota bacterium | reverse complement strand
TCGCCGGCTCGCCGGTGACGCTACTCACTTTTTCACGATTCACCGGATCACCTGGTCGCCGGGTCGCCGGGGACGCTTCTCACTTTTTCACGATTCACCGGATCACCTGGTCGCCGGGCGAAAAGGTGAGAAGCGTCCCCACAATTATAGCATAAAACAAATGTTCGCAAAATACATCTTTTTTATTAAGCTTATATTTATTTTTATTGACATAACCTTTTGAGTGATGTGATAATAGGATGAAACAAAACCTTTTGGGAGCTGATCAAATGAAAGTTGCAAAATTCGGAGGAACCTCTCTGTCTTCTGCAAGTCAAATAAAAAAAGTTTGTTCGATCGTCACTTCAGACCCGGATCGCAGGATTGTTGTGGTTTCTGCGCCGGGAAAGCGCACCAGGGATGATGTAAAGGTAACTGATATGCTTATCGCATGTGCAAAAGCCGGCCTTGAGAAAGGAAATGCTGAGGTCGAACTGCAAGCAGTCATAGCAAGATATGCAGAAATAGCAGCAGAACTTGGCTTAGCAGAAAAAATTGTCAATACAATTGCAGATGATCTTAAGGCGCGCATCAATAGTGACAAATCGAATAAAGACAGATACCTTGACAATCTAAAGGCAGCCGGCGAAGACAACAGTGCAAAACTTGTCGCAGCATATCTGCAAAGCATCGGAGTGAATGCTCAGTATGTTAATCCAAAAGATGCAGGCCTGCTGCTAAGTGATGAATTTGGAAACGCTCAAGTACTGCCTCAATCTTATGAAAATTTGAAATTGCTGTCGGATTATCCGGGTATTACAATATTCCCCGGCTTTTTTGGCTATTCGCCAGATGGCGAAGTAGTTACACTCCCAAGGGGCGGCTCCGATATTACAGGCTCAATACTAGCTGCTGCAGTAAATGCTGATCTTTATGAAAATTTTACTGACGTTGATAATGTTTACTGTGCAAATCCCAATTTGATAGATTCACCGAAACCAATACATGAAATAACATACAGAGAAATGCGTGAGCTTTCATATGCGGGCTTCAGTGTATTTCATGAGGAGGCTCTCGTTCCTGTATTTCTAAAAGGAGTGCCTGTCAGTATAAAGAATACCAACAACCCATCTGCTCCAGGAACTACTATTGTCAAAGAACGTCACAACATAGCAGAACCTGTAGTCGGAATTGCTGGAGATACAGGTTTTTGCTTCATATATCTGAGTAAATACCTGATGAACCGCGAAATAGGATTTGGTAGAAAATTACTGCAGATTTTAGAGGAAGAGCATATCCCTTTCGAACATATGCCGTCGGGAATTGACAATATAACAATAATATTGAAGCAGAACCACCTTGATGAGCATAAGGAAAAAAGGATTGTTGAGCGAATTAAAAATGAACTTGCGGTTGATGATATCTCAGTTCAGAAAAATCTGGCTCTTGTAATGATTGTTGGAGAAGGCATGAGAAACACTGTTGGAATAACGGCAAGAGCCTCAGGAGCGTTATCCAGAGAGAAGATAAACCTTGATATGATAAGCCAGGGGCCTTCGGAAGTCAGTATGATATTCGGCATCAAAGATCATGAGCGCAACAGAGCTGTCAAAGCTCTTTACAATGAATTTTTCAAATGATATTATGCTTAAAATTGATCGTCATGACTGAGTGATCATCACACTTTGAGATATCTCACCAGTGATTTTCATAATATGCTGTACTGATGATTTTCATAGTATTTTGTACCAGTGATTTTCATAGTATGCTGTACTAATGATTTTCATAGTATATAGAAATACGATGCAGGTATAGGTTGACCAAATCCACCTTTAGCCTGCTTTTTTCTACTTCAACGTCGCTTTTTTCTACGCATTCAGCATAACTCGCTACAATATGTCACTCAGATTTTTGAACATTTCTGCTTTTATCACCAGTATCGTCTTATTTTTCTTTCCCTTTTTTTATAAGTTTATTTGTCCATTCGATAATTCTATCTTTAAAAATCAAACCTGCCATGAATAAAATAATAGCAGCAACGAGTACAATAATTGCCACACTGTAATTACCCAACTGAGTATGATGGCCGATATATGACGAACCTAGCAAAGCCGGTAGCCTGCCTATGGTTATGATCACAAAAAACTTCAGCGGCTTTACCGGCGTAATACCTGCTATATATGTAAGGATGTCTTTTGGGATACCGGGTATTAAAAAGAGTATCAGCATAGCTGCATCAGATCTGCTGTTGTTAAGCATAAAACTGAATCTCTCAAGCTGTTTTTGCGATACGAGCAGCTTGACCACAGGATATCCGAGCAAACGCGCTGCAAAGAAAACAATGACAGAACCCAGCACTATTCCTGTCAATGAATACAGTGTGCCGAATATCGTCCCGTATATATATCCGCCTGCAATTTGAACAAATTCGCCTGGTATTGCTGCTACTACGACCTGCAATATTTGTATTCCGATAAATATAATGATACCGGTCCAGCCGTACGAATTGAGCAGCTCTCTGAATTCCTCCGGTTTCCTGGAAAGCTCCGTCAAACCTGGTCCAAACCGTATCCCCAGATAGATCAGCAGAGCAACAAATGGTATTATAAGAATAATATAGAATACCAGTTTCCGTTTTTTCCTATATTCATCGTTTTTACTCATCAAATTGTCGCTTTCTGGGTCATTGCCTTCTATATAATTGTTTTTCAAGCTGGTTACCTCAACACTATCCATTAGCAATTGATTTATCTTTACTGGTGATTAATACTACACCTGCAGTATTATTTTAAGTCAATTGTTATCTGTTTATCCTCTGCATCCTCTTCTCTGAAATAATAGCCTACAGCCGGAATGCTTCGTGTGCGGTAATAATCGGGATTTTTTATGCCTGACTCCTCGATAGTTTTTACCTCACACATCCTGCTTCCCTTCTTCTCTTTCATGACCTGAATACCTTGTGAACCACGTGTGGTTTTAGCATTAATATTGCCAGTGTCGAATATTAAGACTTTTTTTATGTTACTGTAAGCAACAAGCTCTGTGTCTGTTTCAATATATCGTATGTCTACAAGTGGCGAACTTCCCGAATAAGCATTTGCGAGCTTTTTCCTATTGGTCTTTGTCGCATAGCTTTCCAAGACAATTTTGGCGCATTTACCGTTTTCAAATGAGAATAGCATCCAGCCTGAATAGTTATCAGTCGCTGCTATATAGATAATTCTCTCTTCGCCGTCGAGCTGAAGCATGTTTGTGAGATATTCGCCTAATGTGCTCGCTTTACAATCCGGTATATCATATACACGCAGCTTGTAAACAGTCTGCCTGTCGGAAAACAATAGCAGCTCAGCCTTGTTGTGGGTCTCAAGTTGCTGCATAATAGCATCGTCGTCCTTGAGCTTTTGTTCGGGATTGGCTCGAAGTGACACCAGAGGTATCTTTTTAAGATAGTTCTGTTCAGTAAGAAACAGTTTGAGATTGTAATCCTCTATCATATGCTCTTCGGTTATTTCTTCGACATGTGTTTCCGGGATAATCTCTGTTTTCCTCGTTTGTGCGAATTTTTTTGACACATCTCCCAATTGTTTTATAATTATTTTCTTTATTCTCTTTTCGCTGCTGTAAACGTCCTTCAAATCAGCTATATCGCCCTGCAGCGTATCAACTTCGCCTACCCTGTCAAGGATATATTCGCGGTTCAGGTTTCTTAGCTTTATTTCAGCAATGAATTCAGCCTGCGTTTTATCGATATCAAAACCATCCATAAGGTTCGGAATAACCTTTGAATCATTCTCGGTGTTCCGGATTATAGCTATTGCTTTGTCTATATCAAGCAATATTTTTCGCAGGCCCAGCAGCAGATGCAGTTTTTCTTCCTTTTTTTTGATGTCAAATAACGTCAGCCTTTTTATACAGCCAATCCTGAAATCCAGCCATTCCTTAATTATCATTCTGATCCCCATTACCCTGGGACTGCCTGATACAAGTATGTTAAAATTGCAGTTGAAGCTGTCCTGGAGGGTGGTCAGCTTGTACAGTTTGTTCATAATGGAATCGGGGTCAGCACTTTTTTTGATATCCAATGCTATTCTTAATCCATCCAGGTCGGTCTCGTCACGCACATCGACAACATCTTTCATCTTGCCATTTTTTACCAGATCGATGACTGAATCAATAATAGCTTCAGATGTAGTGGTATAAGGTATTTCATATATTTCTATACAGTTGTTATTTTTGTCGTATTTGTATTTAGCCCTTACCTTGAAGCTTCCTCTGCCTGTCTCGTATATCTCACGCATGCTCTTCTCATTGTAAATAAGGCTGCCGCCTGTTGAAAAATCCGGCGCTTTTATGTAGTGCAGCATATCAGCATTTTCATCGTTTATATGTGCTATTGCTGCATCGCATACCTCTTTGAGGTTAAAGCTGCATAGATTACTGGCCATGCCGACAGCTATTCCCTGATTAGCATTGACCAAAACGCTTGGGAAAGTCGCAGGCAGTAATGTCGGTTCCTTCATCGTTCCGTCATAATTGTCGACAAAATCCACTGAGCTTTTATCAAGATCGCGGAAAAGCTCTTCGCATATTTTCTCCAACTTTACTTCGGTATAACGTGGAGCGGCATACTGCATATCTCTGGAATATTGCCGACCCATATTGCCCTTTGAATCTACGTATGCGTGAAGCAGAGCGCCATTTCCTCTCGTCAGTCTGACCATTGTTTCATAAATTGCCTGATCACCATGCGGGTTCAGTTTCATGGTCTGGCCCACAACGTTTGCCGACTTCGTACGGTTTCCCGTCATAAGTCCCATTTTATACATGGTATACAGCAATTTCCTGTGTGATGGCTTAAATCCGTCTATTTCAGGAATTGCCCTTGAAACGATGACACTCATCGCATATGGCATGTAATTCTGCTCTAATGTATCTGGAATTTTTTGCAGTACCAAATTTTTGTCCGCCATAACAGCACCTTTCTCTTCTTCCTATATCTATCTTCTCTTTTTTCTTCTCAGGTTTCCCAGGGGACACCTCCCAGGCTGGGGGGACGCTTCTCACTTTTTCGCTCCCACTTGAGCCTCAAGGACACCTCCCAGGCTGGGGGGACGCTTCTCACTTTTTCACGATTCGCCGGGTCGCCTGGTCGCCGGGGACGCTTCTCACTTTTTCGCACCCACTTGAGTATTCTCTGTTGAATCTTTAATAAATGTTTTCAGCAATACTGCCATCTACTCGTTCAATTTCTCATACGCATGCCGAAAAGTTAAGCTATCCGAAGATGACGTACTCCCGCCGCCTATAGAGGCGGGGGCTTCTTGTGACGTATCAGCTAACGCCGATATAATTTACCAAGCTATCACCATTCGCCCAATGGTTCTTGTATATATTTATGTTATTCTGAGCATACGACAGCCCTCTCGCCTTATGTTGAGTCTGTCCTAAGCCATCAAATGATAAAAAAGTGTGAACCGTCCCCCGGCCAAACCGTCCCCCGGCCAAACCGTCCCCCGGCCACCCTGGTCACCCTGGTCGACCCGTTCATCGTGACATCAGCTCACATCGATCATATCTAAGTACTTCATACCGTTTTCTTCTATAAAGCTCTTTCTGCCCTGGAGATTATCTCCCAACATCAGATCAAACATCTGCTCGGTTTTTTCATTTTCATCCGGCATGATTTTTATCAGCCTTCTGGTTTCGGGGTTCATGGTAGTCTGCCACATCATTTCAGGCTCATTTTCTCCAAGGCCTTTCGAACGCTGTATTGTGTACTTGCTCCCGTCAAGTTTAGTCAGTATCTGTACTTTCTCTTTTTCCGTATAAGCAAAATATGTCTTTCCTTTGCAGGTTATCTCAAATAATGGCGATTCCGCTATATACACCTTGCCCACCTGGATAAGCGTCGGAACAAGTCTGAAAAGCATAGCTAGGATAAGCGTCCTGATCTGGAACCCGTCCACATCGGCGTCTGTACAGATAATTATTTTATCCCACCGCAGATTGTTAAGGTCAAACGTGTTAAGATCCTTATTATGTTTTGATTTGATTTCAACCCCGCAGCCAAGCACCTTTAACAGGTCCACTATTATATCGTTTTTGAAAATACTGTCATATTCGGCCTTAAGGCAATTCAAAATCTTTCCCCTGACAGGCATAATAGCTTGAAACTCTGCATCTCTCCCCATTTTGCACGAACCCAGTGCAGAGTCGCCCTCAACAATATATAATTCGCGACGGTCTATATCCTTTGTCCTGCAGTCAACGAATTTCTTGACTCTGTTTGAAATGTCGACTGTTCCACCCAGCTTCTTTTTTATGTTTATCCTGGTTCTTTCTGCCGTTTCACGGCTGCGCTTGTTGACCAATATCTGTTCTACGATTTTGTCGCTTTCTAACTTGTTCTCTATCAGGTATATTTCAAGCTGCTGCTTTAAAAAATCAGTCATGGCTTCCTGAATAAATCTGTTAGTGATCGACTTTTTTGTCTGATTTTCGTAACTGGTTATAGTTGAAAATGAGTTAGTTACGAGTATAAGGCTGTCCTGAATATCAGCAAATGTTATTTTAGCTTCATCCTTGTTGTATTTCCCTTTGCTTTTTATACATTTATCCAATTCATTGACGAAAGCTGTTTTTACTGCACGGTCAGGCGAACCTCCATGCTCGAGAAAGCTCGAATTATGATAATACTCCAGCAGGTTGACTTCATTGTTGAAGCAAAATGCCACCTGCATTTTTACCCTGTATTCCGGCTTGTCCTCCCTGTCACGGCCCTTTGCTGTCGTTTCATAAAACTGTATTCCCGTAAGGTTCTTATCACCGCAGACTTCATTTATATAATCTGTTATACCGTTTTCATAAACGAATTCATATGTGCTGCTGCTTTCTTCATCTGTTAAGATGAACTTAAGCCCAGCATTAACCACAGCCTGCTTCTTGAGTGTATTGATAAAATAGTCCAATGGTATATCAATATCTGTGAAAACGTCCAAA
This sequence comes from Bacillota bacterium, assembly GCA_023418915.1. Lineage (GTDB taxonomy): Bacteria > Bacillota > Clostridia > Acetivibrionales > DTU013 > DTU013. Next base: position 18,239 of record JAEZYU010000115.1, on the reverse strand, counting down.
TCAGGCTTCCACCTCTGCAGCGTTCCCGTACTCTCATACTTGCATTTCCCTTTTATTAGGCCGCCAACGTTTTCACCCTTCTCAAAGTGCAAGTCATATCTAAAGCCATCTCTAAATACCGTTACATCCATATATTCGGAGCTATATTGAGTTGCACAGCTGCCAAGACCGTTTAGCCCAAGACTGAACTCATAGTTTTCGCCGGCATTGTTTTGATACTTTCCCCCTGCATACAATTCACAGAAAACAAGCTCCCAGTTATAGCGATTCTCCTTCTGGTTGAAATCGACAGGGATACCCCTTCCATAATCTCTCACAGTGATGGATCTGTCACTGTGCCGTATGACCTCTATTTTGTCGCCGTAGCCCTCACGCGCCTCATCAATAGAGTTTGAAAGGATTTCGAAAAACGAATGCTGGCAACCATCTATACCATCTGAGCCAAATATTACGCTGGGTCTCAAACGAACCCTGTCCGCTCCCTTTAATGATGAAATGCTTTCGTTTCCATAGACCTCAGGCTTCTTACCCTTTGTCATTTGTGTCCATCCTCCGGATCTTTTGATCTATTTCTTCTGTAATTATTATTCATTAAACATTTTTTAAAGTCAAGTGTACAACATCAGCTTTCAATTTAAAGTGCCATCATTGGCTGAAAAATTGAGGTTCTTCCTTGGAGGAAGTTCAGCCCATTAGCACACGTGGTGCGGGGACGCTTCTCACCTTTTGTTTCGCGGGGACGCTTCTCACCTTTTGCACCCTGAGCATCAGGAACAGCTTCTCGTGAACGGGGACACTTCTCACCTTTCACAGTTGCCATTCTGAGCCCACTTTGGGGACGCTTCTCACCTTTTCTGAGCCCACTTTGGTGACGCTTCTCACCTTTCGGCAAAGTTTCTTACAGAAACCTAGCTTTCATCTCTCCTTTGAAATGCTTAGAATTCCAGCCAGTCCTCCTAAATCAATATACTTATGGTTCCTTCCATTTTTTCTTAATGTATGTTTTGCCAAGCATGATTTATATTGCCAGCATTTTTGCTATTCAATTTTCAAATCATATCTTTGAGGTGATATAATGAAAAAGAGAGCAGTCTTGATATTAATATTCGTATTGCTGTTTTCCTCATCAGTATTCGCTCAATCAACGTATACTGTACAGCGCGGAGATTCGATTTGGAAAATTGCAGTAAAGCATCAAGTCGGTATGAGTGAAATCATTGCAGCTAATCCGCAGATCAAGAACCCAAACTTGATTTACCCGGGGCAAAAGATAACAATACCGACTGTGACAACCAGCGCACAAGAAAACGAAGTTGCAAGGCTCGTCAATGTAGAGAGATCAAAAGCAGGCCTTCCCGCATTGAAAATTAACTGGCAGCTGAGCAGAGTTGCTCGTTATAAGTCGGCAGACATGGCTAATAAGAGATACTTTTCTCACAATTCGCCAACATATGGTTCACCATTTCAAATGATGGAGAACTTTGGTCTGCGTTTTTCATCTGCAGGTGAAAATATTGCCTATGGTCAGAGAACACCGGCCGAAGTTATGAGAGATTGGATGAACTCACCTGGGCACAGAAACAATATTATGAGCCGTTCATATACAGAAATCGGCGTAGGACTTGCTAAAAACAAAAGTGGCGTATGTTACTGGACTCAGCAGTTCATGAAACCGGCATAAACGGTACATTCAACTGAATATTGGAGATCAAGTAATCAGAAGACTGTATTATCAAAACGATACAGTCTTTTTTATTTAGTCATGTTTTTGTGAAACAGTTATTTTTTTAATTGCACTCTTTGCTAATACATTTTTATGATACAGTCTTTTTTCAATCTATCTTATTTATACGATACAGGCTCGTTTATACAATTAATATTGCTTTTGTGATGAAGTCCTATCTACAATACATTTTTTTGCGCTACAGGCTTTTTTACAATACAGGCGTCACACTCTTCCTGGCGGCGCAGTCTTTTTTCAATACAGTCTTTCTTGTGACACATTCATTTTGTGACACAGCCTTTTGCGACACAGCCTCAATTACATAATCATATCACCCATTTCATTTCATGGTCATCTTCATTATTCTTCTTTTTCTTGCTCTTGACACAAATCTGAAGACAGCAGTAATAAGCATAATGCCAAAAGCTATTGCGCCTGCTCCGCTTGATGTCTCAATCATTTTTCCGATAGCTTTGATCAGTTCATTGCTCATAATTGATTGCATCATCTCATAAGCTGCGATTCCAGGTACCAACGGTAGAATGCCTGGTATCGAAAAGGTAGTGGCTGGTGACTTAATTATTCTTGCGGTAGCCTCGCTGTATATGCCAACAGCAACTGCGCCAAAAAAAATAGCAAATATATTATGGCTGGTTAGATATAGCATCAACGAGTATACAGCAAAACCGATCAATCCAGAAAATCCTGCAAATAGTAGTTTTCGCCCCTTAATATTAAAAGTAAGACCTGAGGTAGCACTTCCGATAAATGCAAAAATTGATGAAAGAATCATATTACCTCCAACTTGCGCTTATAGATAACGCTATGCCTACACCCGCTGCCAATACGGCAACCAAAAGAATTGCTTCACCCAGTCTTGATAAACTTGCTACCAGATCTCCATACAATGCATCCTTTATACCATTGGTTATGGAGACGCCAGGCAGGTATAACAGTATTGAACCGATAATGATTTTGTACTCATTAAGCACAGGAAAAAGTCCAACGGCAGTAATACTGAAAAAACCTGCAATCAACCCTGTGGTAAAGTTTTCTAGAAATTGAAAGAATCCATTTCTTGTCAGTAATTCTTTCAGTAAATACGATACTGTACCAATTATAAGAGCACATAAACCATCGAACAAGCTGCCTTGAAAAAGTAAAGTAAATGCAAACGAGCCTATTGCTGTCGCTGCAATCCTCGAAGGGAAGCTATACTGCTTAACAGATTCGATTTCATTCAACTCATTCAAAACCAATCTATAATTAGGATGCAATGACTGTACATTACGCGAGAGGTTATTTACCTTATCAATACGGTTCAGATCAACCTTCCTCTTTTTTATACGCTTAAAAGTGGTACTTACTATACCGTCGTCATCCACAATCGAGATAAAAATTCCAGTCGGCAACACAAAACTTTCGCATTGTAATCGATAACTATTACAAATCCTCACGATTGTTTCTTCGACACGATATATCTCGGCACCACTTGTAAGCATGATTTCTCCTGCTTTTAGCGCAATATTCAACAAATCGATAGACTGCAGGACCAATCACTCTCCTTAGTACTATTCTTTCCTGAGTGGGCGGGGGACGCTTCTCACCTTTTCGTCATTCCCTAACCTTTTGGGGGACGCTTCTCACCTTCATGCTTTTCCTGTTAAATTATGTAATCTCGTCTTCTTACTAAATTCCCTTGTGTATATTCTTCTCATTTTTCTTGAATAATACTATCTTGAACTAGCAAATATGACCTCAAAGCCATATTTCCCTAATCACATAGACATCCTGTCTGTCTAACCTTCCAAGCTAATATTAGTAATACTAGTACATACAAACACCATTGGGAAATAAAAGTAATATATTGACGTATATGGGTCCATATGCTAATCTATTTATAGTAGAACATATGTTCTATATGCTTTTTTTAGAGGTGAGAAGAAAATGCCCAGAAAGGCCCGTGAAAAAAATCCTTATGCCATATATCACATAATGTGCCGAAGTATATCAGAGCTTCTTCTTTTTAATTGTAATTCTGACAAGGATTATTATTTGTCGCTTCTTAAAAGATACTTAAAAAAATACCGTTGCAGCTTATTAGCATTTTGCCTAATGGACAATCATGTTCACCTTCATATTGATCCAAAGGGTTTTGACATTTCTACTTTCATGCATAGCGTTAATACCGCATATGTTCACTATTATAACAAGTTGTACAAACGACATGGTCATCTATTTCAAGATCGTTTTGAAAGCCGCATCTTAGCAACAGATGAATATAATCTGGCAGTATCTGCATATATACATAATAATCCGCGCAATATCGAAGGTTATACTGGCTGCGAAGAGACTTTCGAGTATTCATCCTATGGTATATACCTGGGAATAATGCCAGACCGTTATGAGTTGATTGAAACACATTTCATATGGGAGTTGTTTGGTATTGTTTGCACCGAGAACTTCATAAAGCGATATCGTGAATTTGTAAAAAGCCGCCGTGATAATTCAGACAAAAATAACATCCCAGCCATATCTCCACTAAATGCGAAATATGAATATAATAGTGGACGGCATGTACTAATAAGGGAAAAACCGATCAATGAAGTAATATCATATATAGCAAATAAATTAAAGATCCCTCAGTATGCAGGCCTGAAGACAAAAGCCCGGCGTCACCTTACTGATTACAGAGCATTTACTGCATATGCACTGAGAGTCTTGTGTAACCTTAGTTACAAAGAAATCTGTAGTCATATGTATAACATTACAATATCGAGTTGCTCAAGGCTATGTAGTCATGGGTACGAACTTGTTAACAATAACAGTATACACTCGCAGCTTTTTTCTGAATTAGCTGATGTGGCAGTGTAATCAAACAAAAACTCTTTTATTGTATACACATATAGCAAAATTCTTCTGCTGACTATTGTGAAACCAATGCTGTCATTATTGCTTGACTTGATGACAACAATATAGTAATGTCAATATTGGTAAACTGGTAACAATGAATTTATTTGAGGTGAATATGTTTAGTGATGAGTTTATTAGTAGTCTTAAAAAAACAGCGATCTTCTTCATTATTTATACAGGATTATTTGTACTAATTTACTTTACCAGTTCATATACATTTCCATTCATAGTAGCATTTGCAATAGCATTTTTAATACAGCCGATATCGAAGTTTTTTAGGACAAAACTGAAATTCAAGCGAAATGCACCTGCACTACTTGCATCTATAGTGATCTATTCTTTGATTTTCGCACTTCTAGCCTTTCTTTTCTACAGCATAATTGCAGAAGCTATGCAATTGGCTAAGAATATATCAACTACTAATTTAGACAAAATCATCAAGCCTATTCAAAATATAGTAAATGAAATTGGAGTGTATTTTCAAAATATAGATCCCTCCTTTATTGAAGAAAACAGCAGTCAATTGGCAGGAATTCTAAAAAATAGTTTAAATATAGCGGGAAGAGGGCTTAGTGCATTTTTATCTATAGCTTTATCGATCCCAATGTGGATAACGATTATTTTTATTGTAATTTTATCGACGTATTTTTTTACGAGAGATATGTCAAGCATCAGAGAACGTCTTAAGTCTGTTTTTTCTGAAAGCGGCAAAGAGAAAATCGAAAAAATTTGGAATCAAGGCCTAAAAATGTTAACAAAATACGTTAAAGCTTATTTCTTGATATATTTTCTCACTTTTGCTCAAACATTAGTAGGATTTGCAATATTAGGAGTCAAGTATTCAGTTTTACTTAGTATAATATGTGCCTTTGCCGACATACTGCCTGTTCTGGGTATTGGTTTAATCTACCTTCCTCTTGCTGTTATATATATTGTCTCAGGCAATTATTTTACTGGTGTCGGTATACTGATATTGTTTGTACTTATTAGCATTGTAAGGCAAATAATAGAACCACGAATAGTATCCACATCGCTAGGCATTCACCCCGTCTCAACACTTATTGCCATATTTATTGGCCTAAAGGCTTTTGGACTAATTGGTATGATATACTTTACCTTCTTGATGGTATTTTATAGAGTATTGAAAAACACTAAAATTCTATAAAATTATTCGTTTAAGCTTAATTTACTAAAGCTATTATTACGAGACGATATATGTCCCCCACTTCTATAGGTAGCTGGTACCGATTTGCCTTCAGATATTTTCTTTCCGATAATCGAAAGAAAACGATGTGAGTATATCTCCTGACTGGGATGCATAGGCGAGCAGCAATCGTTCACACAAATAAAAGCAGGTAGATATATCTATAATCTACCTGTTTAGCTTTAGAACTAATGCCGCATATATATTAGTGTACAATACAAATGCTAATGGAACGCATCTGTTCACTTCTTTTATTTTAGCCTACATTAACCAGTTTTCTAGGAAGTTCTTTGTGAACTGGTCACCCAATTTCATAACGCATAAACTGTATGGAAGGTTTGTCATTCTCGCCTGCCTATTGACAAGTCAAGTCACTAACATAGAGCGTCCCCTCGCAACCGGTCAAAACGTGAGAAGCGTCCCCCCCAATGGAGCGTCCCCTCACATTCACTGTTCTGTACCGATTGTCAAGCTCACACTTGCTTTATCTTCTTCTGTACTTTCGGTAGTTATCATTACGGCACATTCTTTCCCGCTGATATTTGCAAATATCATAGCACCACTATCGCTGGTAGTTATTGTTTTGCCTTCAATATCTTCAACGAGCTCCTTGTAGAATTCTGTACAGTCATTAGCCGTAGCTCCTGATATGTACATTATATAGAATCCGCCATCAGCCGATGATGTCGTTATGATTGATTCTTCCTGGTATAGGGGCAGTATGTCTTCTGGATACCCCTCAGGCAACTCCAAATCCTCACCGAATTTTAATTCACTTCCATCATCGGATTCAATGACAAAGCCGCCGTCTTTATCAGTACTATATGTACCCTTGCTTCCGTCGGTGCCCTCAACCGTGAATCCATCTTTAGTAAAATTCACTGTTCCGCCATCCTCTGTCGGAATACTGATTCCGCCGCAGCCCGTAAGTAATACCAAGCATGCAACCAATAAAATTTGAGAAATAATTTTTTTCATAGTATACCTCCGCATTTGATTATTTTGACAAGTCTGTCTTTAGCCATATCCACATATAAACACTTGGTGTGCACTTGTCCTTTTCCTTACACTATCATCATTATATGGCTAATAGAAATTAAGTGATATCGCCCCTGAGGGGTGAATTGTAAAAGTATAAGGGTGATTTTTTGTTTATAGGTGTGATAATCAGTATTTTTATAGCTAATAACGCATTTCTTTCGAAATATGAGTTCAAAATTTTAGTATTTTTGTTACTAAATCAGTAACCGTTGCAAAATACATATACATAAAGCTCTTTTTATGTTAAATTATTATTGTAATAGAAATATTTTGTCAGAAAAAGTAGAGGAGTAAGATTATGCAGTTATTTAAAAGCAAACATAATAAATACAGCTTATCGCCACTATTTAGATCAAAAAAAAGTTTGCGCAATGGTTCACAAGAGAACACATGCAAGCTTAGTACACTCCCGCAGCTGTGTTTACTTCTTTTGCTGATTTCTTGTTTTGTATTTGCATTATCATCCTGCGGCTCGAATCTCCCAAAACTCAGTAAAGATAATCCCATAAGCATTAATATATGGCATCATTACCTTGGAGAGCAGAAGGTCAGTTTCGATAACCTTGTAAAGGAATTTAACAATACTGTCGGCGCAAGCTCCGGCATAACGGTGAAAGCGTACAGCATGGATAACACCGGTGACATCCATCAGAAATTGCTTGCTTCAGCCAATAGAGAACCCGGAAGTGTAGATTTTCCAGAAATGGCAACAGCATATCCAAGTACAGCTTATACCCTTCATAATATGGGTAAACTTACTTCATTTGAAAAATATATGACAAAAAATGAACTCGAAGGATATTTCTCGAGCTTTCTTGAAGAAGGAAGGCTGAGTAAAGACAGTGGGTACATAATATTCCCTATTGCAAAATCCACAGAAGCTTTGTACATTAATTATACTTTTTACAAGGATTTCCTTGAGGATTATAACAGCACCAATCCCTCAAAACAGCTGACGGAAGACATGCTGGCTACGTTTGAGGGGATTCAACAAACAGCTGAAGCGTATTATGAATGGACTGATGCTAAGACCCCAGACAGGCTCAACGATGGTAAAGCTTTTTATGGATGTGATGCAGCAAGCAACTATGCGATTATCCTATATAAACAGCTTGGATCGGATTTTTTCATCGTTAATAACGATAATACAGGTGAAATCGATTTAAACAACCCCGCAATGAAAGATATCTGGGATTCATATATCGCCCCGATGGCCAAGGGGCATTACGGAGCTTACAGCTTTTATCGCTCCGAAGATACTCAAACAGGCGATTTGATAATGTATACCGGATCGACAGCTGGAGCAAGTTTCTTCCCGAAGACTGTCACATTTTCTGATAATACAAAATACGACATCGATTTAAAGGTGCTCCCATACCCTTCTTTTAAGAATGGTAAAAAGATAACAGTACAACAGGGCGCAGGTGTGATTATTTCAAAATCCACCCCGGAAAAGGAGTACGCGTCAATATCCTTTCTGAAATGGTTAACTGAACCGGAGCGCAATATTGATTTTGTACTGCAAACGGGCTATATGCCTGTCACTTACGAAGCTATCGATTTGCTTCCTAAAAAGCTCTCAGACAGCTCAGTAGGCGATCTGAATGAAAACGTAGCCAAAGTAATAGCATCGACGCTAGATATGATGAAAACCCATGAATTTTACACATACAAGCCATTTGTATTAAGCGATGATATAAGGTACTCATTTGAAGATAAACTGATCGCTTATACTACTGCTGCAAGGAATAAGTTCTCAGAAAAGTTGGCAGAAAGCAACGATTACGCAGCATGCATCAACGAAATTTTACATGATCAATGTTTTGACCAATTCCTTACCGAGGTGAGACATGAGGTCCTCAAGGTCAAATAAAAGCGAAAAAAGTCCAATCAGGCCAAATTTGTCACTGAAAAACCGTTTCTGGCTCTTTCAGATAGTTGTTATCCTGATTATACTTGCCGGTATCTTTATAATAGCAAGTTTTTCTGGAGTAATTTCTGATTTGGCTGAAAACCCATACCATAATGTTGCAAGTGACCTTGAGTACATAGAATCCGAGCTCTCGAAGAAATGTCTGACGATTTCCAACAGTACTGTGGAATTGGCAGATAGGCTGAACAGAAGCATCGGAAAGCAGCTGCAATCGAAAGGACTCAAGCCTGGCGACCTGAAAAATCACCCCGAATTAATTGAGATGATTCTGTCGTCTGAGGTCGAAAAGTCATGCTTCGCAATGGAAAAGGCAGGTGTGACAGGCGTTTTCGTATTTCTTGATGCTACGATAAACCCGAATCTGGAATGTGCAAATTACAGTAAGGCCGGTTTTTACATCGTTAATATGGATCATAATCCCGTACCATACGAAAGTCAGCAGCTCTTTTTGCTGTACGGACCCGTCAATCTTGCAAGAGATAACACAATACATCTCCATACCCAATGGGAGCTGGAATTCAACATTGCACCAGATGTACCAAAGCGCCGCAGGGATCTTTTTCAAATGCCTTTCGATGCTGCTCTTGCCAATTATATCCCTGACCCCTATTATCTGGGATATTGGAATCCCCTTTTCATTCCATCTGAGAATACGGACAGTGTGGTTTCATATTCCGTTCCTCTTTTAGACAGCAATGGTTATCCATATGGTGTATGCGGGCTTGATATATCCAAACCGGCCTTTGAAAATATCCTTTATCAGAAGTCATCGCATGAATTTGATCGGGAAGTGCTTATTTATTCGACACAAATGGGGACAGGAATCAACATGGAAAACGCATTAGTCTGCGGGAGCAATTCCTCATGGCTGGTAAATGGAGACTCAAAACACTTATACATTTCGCTTCCTTCGGACAAGGAATCCTTGAACGATTATTATTTCTCCACACCGTTAAAAGACAAAATCCTTGGTCTCGACATTAATGTCAGGGTGTATCCAACCAAATCAGTTTTCAAGGATACCAAATGGACACTTGCGCTGCTTCTTCCAAAAAGTGACGTCACAGCAAAAACTGCCCGCCTGTTTTATGTTGCATCTCTACTGTTGCTTTTACTTGCAGCCAGCGTTGTAATCACCTTTTTCTCAAGTAAATACTGCATTAGTCCATTAATGGATGCCATCAAGAAAATTAAATACAATGAACCCCAGGTCAAAACTAATATAACGGAAATCGATGATCTAATAAAGTTTCTTGAAGTACGAGCAGACCCTCAGGTGTCTGACATAAAGCCTCAGACCGGTCAGCCTTTGTCTGCATCTGTCTCAGGCAATATGTTAAAAAAGGCAGAACTGTCCCCTCATGTGAATGCTCATATATTAACATCATACAATAGAACAGAGCACTACTCCAATGAATTACCCACAGCTCAAGACTCACTGCAGCAGGAAGTGCTTTCACCAGAGCAATACAAGAAATTTGAAGATCAGCTTCAGACACTTACAAATGCTGAACGCAGGATATTCGACCTTTATATCGAGGGGCATGATGCAAAGGAGATTTGCAAGATCCTTTATATCAGTATCAACACCCTCAAAACGCATAACAGACGGATTTATACAAAAATGAATGTCAGTTCCCGCGCCGAGCTTCTCAAATATTGCAACGAATTGATGGGTAAAATATAACGAACGACGAGCATATACACTGGTATTTAAATGCGCAATGGTGATGAAATTTTCATAATCGTGGAATTCTCTTAGCACCAAAGCGTTGTAACGAAGCAATATGCACGTCTTCGAATTGAGCGTAAAACAAAATGTGTACCTACAAGAAACATGGTGTTGGACAGCTTTGAACAGATAGTAAACTGATATTCGTCTAAATACCTGCTTACATTACACATTTCATTTTTGTATATTTATTAGCGCACTTTTAGTGTAATGGTTCTTTTTTATGTTTGATACTCTATGTTTAGTGGTATGCGTTTAGTGTTTGCATAAAAAACAACTATGAACCCCCACAGGAGGAACTTGTATGGATGACAGATTTACCGGTTTTCAGGAAAAAAGGATGAGAATATTCGGAGAGCTTGTAAAAATGTACTGGAATGGTCAATTGAACAATGTCGAAGACATGAACAAGTTGGCATTTCATATCATGAAAAAATTCAATTTTGTCGAAAAAGACATCCCGTTTATAAAGGATCATATAAGAATTGCAATGGGACTGGACCCCAGAGGCGGCAAGGATTTTAAGGACGAATTGGATCTGGTCAGGAAATCGGGGTCTGTAGGCGAACCTGTTATTGCTAAAATAGATGGTGTTTGTGAATTATGCGATAACGTGAACTGCAAGAATATATGTAAACATGAAGCCCATATTTATAAGCGCAGCGAAGGTCCGGTCATTGTAAATGATAAATGTCTCTCCTGCGGAGAATGCGTCACAAGCTGCGATTTTGGCGCTTTAGCTGATAAAATCGAATTTATTCCATTGATCGATTTACTAAAAGACAAGAACACTACTGTTTTTGCTGCAGTAGCGCCGGCAATAGCTGGTCAGTTCGGCGACAATGTCACGCTTGGTCAACTGCGCACCGCCTTTAAACTTATGGGATTTACCGATATGATCGAAGTGGCAATGTTTGCGGACATTCTGACTATCCGCGAAGCCTTTGAGTTCAGCCATCTGGTAAAAACAGAGAAGGACTTTTTCCTTACAAGCTGCTGCTGCCCTGTATGGTTCAATCTTACTAAAAAGGGCTTCCCTGGCATGTTCAGTCATATGTCTCCTTCCGTATCACCAATGATCGCATCAGGCAGATTTTTGAAGGAATTATATGAAGGTGCGAAGGTAGTGTTTTTCGCTCCCTGTATTGCCAAAAAAAATGAAATAAATGAGCCTGAGCTAAAAGGCGCTATTGACTTTGTCGTCAATTTCAGAGAATTGACTGAAGTATTCAAAGCACTGGACATACACCCTGAAAGCCTGGTGGGAGAAGAAAAGGACCAGGCTTCAATGGGCGGTCGTCTTTACGCACGCACAGGCGGCGTAAGTTTTTCTGTCAAAACCGTGGTAAACAGACTCGAACCGCGCAGAGTAATCAAGCTGAAAGCTAAAAAGGTGGATGGAATCAAAAACTGCAAGGAGTTGCTTGAAGCCCTGTCTACCGGCAAGGACATTGATGCTAATTTCATCGAAGGCATGGGTTGTGCCGGAGGCTGTGTTGGTGGACCCAGGACAAATATCGAAACAGGCTGCGCTGCAAAAATAGTAAATGAGTACGGAGAAGATTCACTCATTATGACACCATTTGACAACCTTAACGTAATGAAAATCCTCAAGCAATTGGGTGTGAATTCAATAGAGGATGTTGTTGATAACGAACGCATTTCAAAGCTGCTGACAAGAGAATAAGAGGAGCGTGGGGACGCTTCTCACCTCTCTCTCACTTGAGGTCGCAATTTGGGGGACGCTTCTCACCTTTCTCTCACTTGAGGTCATCGATTCATTCTAGTATCTCTCACCTAAGCTTGCTGCTAAAATCGCTGCTCAAAGCATCTGCCATATATATTACATGCGTATGCAAAAGTACTTTCGATCTGTGCTGTTATCTCAATCAAACCAGGTTGAACAGGTGTAGTCCCACTAGCTGCCTGCATCGAAACATAAGGCAAAGGTGTAATATCCTGCAACGCTTTTTCAGTTATTTTGATCGGAGTTGGGTTTACATAAACATTGATCCTTCTACCAATAGACTCAGCTTTAGATATAGCATTACCTATTGCCATATTTAGTGCCATTTCATAATACTGTTGCGGTTTGGAGACATAAAAGCTTATATTACTAACTTCATTCGCACCAGCTCGCACAGCTACGTCAATAATCTTTCCAACGTCTCTTGCATTGTCTATTTCGACCTTCAATTCATGTACTACCCTGTACCCTCTAAACACTTGTTCTCCATTTACATAATCATATTGAGGTTGGATTTGGTATGTCTGTGTTCTAATGTCATTTCTGTTAACCCCGAGACTTATTATCGCTGCAATAACACTCGTGATTCTTTGTGTGTTTTCACTCTGTGCTGCCTCCAGTTGCATATTTTCTGTTTGAACACCGAGTATAACGCTTACTCTGTCTGGTTCAGCAAAGACACTTTCCTTACCGTCGATTCTCATTGTGCACATTTGAGGTGTCACTAAATAAATCAGTGGGCATTTTAATTCATTATTAGGAACGCCGGCTCGTTGTAAAAAGGCCATAAGAAACTCATCTTCTTTCAAACATGATATCACTACCATAATATGTTTATGTTAATATATTTTGTGATTTGTTTGATATGCAATCAACTAGATAAATCAAAGAAATAAACTGACATATCCAAAAATTATAATCACCAGGAATATTGTGCGAAGCCTCAGGACGCTCTGCTGCTGCACTTACAACGTCTTGAAACATCAGTATTCTTACTTGTACACTACAATAGCGATCAGTTTAAATCCAAGAGATGATAAGCGCCTCTATTCTCATTTAGGCTGAATGCTAAAAAGGTGAAAAGCGTCCCACTTTCTTTGTCCAAAAGGTGAGAAGCGTCCCCTAAGTAATTTTATTTAGTACCTTGCATTGTTTAGTAGCGTGTGATATGATATACCTGCATAAATGGAAAACAATAGATGGAAAGGAAAACTATAATGAATATCCAATTAAAAAAAGGCGTACTTGAGTTATGTGTGCTAAGTATGCTGACGAAAAAGGATTGTTATGGCTATGAACTTGTTAATGAAATCTCAAAAAGCATAATGATAGCAGAAGGCACCATATACCCCCTGCTCAAGAGGCTAAAGGACGAAGGCTACCTGACCACTTACCTTGAAGAATCACAGGAAGGGCCCTCAAGAAAATACTACAAACTGACTGAATTTGGAGTATCAACGAAAAACGAACTAGTAAATGAATGGCTTGCACTGGTTAAGGGAGTCAGCAACATCATCGGGAAGGAGATGATCGCATGAATAAAAAAGAGTATTTAACTAAATTAAGAAGTGCTTTGGGGAACATCTCCACAGAAGCCAGAGATGAGATCATATACGATTTCACTGAACACTTTGATATAGGCCTTGAACAGGGTAAAACAGAAGAAGAAATATCATTGTCGCTTGGAGATCCGAAAGCAAACGCAAAGCAATACAAAGCTGAATTCATCGTGCACCAGGCTCATAAAAATAGTTCCGGAACAAATGTATTGCGAGCGGTTTTTGCCGCTATAAGTCTGGGATTTTTCAACCTAATTTTTATGATCCCAGTATTTGCAGTAGTTTTCTCCATAATAGCGTCTTTCCTTGCCATATCGTTATCACTCACCATATCAGGAGTTGCTGTGATTATTGCAACAATACTAGATCCCCTGCTCCCTGCATGGGTCAGTGTACCGGCAATAAACCCGGCTGTCTTGATCTTTGGATCTATCAGTATAACAGCATTGGGATTATTGTTCACAATAGCGACTGTTCAATTGACAAAGTGGTGCCTCAAAGCAACTGCCGGTTATATCAAAACAAATATTAGTATTATTGGAAATAAGGATAAGGAGAATAAAGTATATGATGAGAAGTATTAATATTAAAAAGTTGGTCGCAATACTCGCGATAATATTTATCGGCTCTGCATCGATCGCCGGAATCATCTTTTTCATACAATACGGTGTTTCTGGGTTTTCATTTAGCAACATTGACTCATATGAGAAAACAATTAATGAAGAAAAAACATCAGAACTGCATGAGATCACCTCGATCAGCATCGAAAGTCAGAGTGAAGATATCAACATTATCAGTACAAACTCAAGTGAATTGAAAGCACATTTTTACGGCGGCTATTCTTCAGGTAATAAATCATACAAACCTGAGTTGGTACTTAGTAAAGATGAAGGCAGGATGCATATTAAAATAGATGATAACCATAATGGGCTGAATATCAATTATAGAAGCAATCTTAAGCTTGATGTATACATTCCGTCTCCGTTTAGTGAATCGATCAGTGTGAAATCCATTTCAGGAGAAGTGACTACAGGTGATTTATCGATAAAGAATCTTTCGATCAGAACTACATCAGGAGATATAAAGGCCGACTATGTAAATGCTTTCACTGCGGTCCTTGATTCAACTTCTGGCGAAATCAATGCTAAGGGAAAATTTAACGAATTTAGTGTTAAGACGACATCTGGTGACTTTATATCAGAGAATATTGAGGCCGCAGCCATAGAACTGGAATCTACTTCAGGCGAGATAAAAATGTCGGGCAATTTAGGCAATACAATTGCAAAGTCTATAAGCGGTGACATTTCTTTGTATACATCGGTACTCTCAGATAACATGGGAATATCAACTACGTCTGGAGAAACAATACTAAAACTGCCTGATACGGCTACGTTTAAACTAACATGTAAATCTACCTCCGGTGAAATCGATTGTGATTTTCCAGTCACAGTGACTGGATATGGTAAGGAGCACGAGCTTAACGGAACTGTGGGAAATGGCAGCAGTACTGTCGCAATCACATCCTCTTCCGGCGATATCAGTATCAGAAAATAGGAGGGGACAGTTCTCACCTTTTTCTCAGGAGGAGACAGTTCTCACTTTTTTCTCAGGTGGGGACAGTTCTCACTTTTTTAACAGTGATGCTGTGCTAAATTGATGATAAATTACCATACCTGCGCTTTATGTGGTATAAGCTCAAGAAGATTTCATTAAGTGTGAGGGATAGGATTCTGATGATAAGAGCTTTCTCCCTAACTTTGGCTGAAATGCGAGAAGCGTCCCCCTCACTCTTTGGCTGAAACGTGAGAAGCGTCCCCAAAAGAGGACGCTTCTGTCAGGTTTCTACAGATCACACTTGTGTTAATTTACACTTCTGCGGTAGTTTCCGGCTTTGTGCTTGTATTGGTAAACCCTTTCTTAGCATATGCAGCAAACAATGCAATACAGACAATTATCAATAGAGTCACAATCAATCCGCCTTCAGGCCCAAAGCCTCCCCCGTTGAAGATGTTCTCCGAAACAAGTTTAGAGGTATATATCCCCTCCATTTCATTTCCGCTAACAGGCAGGCCGAAAACACTGCCCTGGAAATAGTTCCACGTTATATGGTAACCAATTGGCATCCATATGTTCCCGCGAATCTTGTACATGAATGAAAAAAGCAGTCCGATAAGGAATATATTGATAAGTGGGATAATGCCGACATTATTATTCAGTATATGAAGAAGTGCAAATATGACGTTTGGTATAATAAACACAATAAAAATGCTGCATCGTTTCAATATCGTCATGCAGTATCCTCTTGAAAACACCTCTTCTCCAATACCCACAAATATCATCAGGATAAAGTCAGCTAAAAGCATCCATGAAAAACTCGGATTCAAAAAATCGTTTGTGACAGTGATCTGACCCGTCATAAGGAATATAAAGAAAATAACAGTAATGGATATAGCCCCAAAAATCAATCCAGACAGCAGATCCCCGGCGCCGTTTTTTATAGAAGTTAATCCTATTTCCTTTATGGGCTTTCTGTCAAATACCTTCCAGAACAAGATTACAGCGAATATCATCGCCAGGTTTTGTATAATGCCTGTTGATACAATTAAAACATTGTCATTCATAATTTTTTCAATAAGCACAGCCGGATCAGTTATTCCAGTTGAAATAACACTATAAAACGTATAAATAAAAGAAAGAATTGTTGTTAAAATAAAAGTCGTGATATAGAATGTCGTCAAAACGCATAAAATTTTCCACACAGCTCGAACTTCATTATACTTGCTCTTAAAAATTTTCATTGGCAACCCCCTGAACTATTTTTATTCAAAATAACCTGCAAAATAATGTTTTTTCGTTTGTTGCTGTTTTGCTCACCGCTACCTGAAAGGCAAAGTGCTTGTTTTAGTAGCTATCATAAGATATCCAGCGACAAACATGACCACATACTGTTAAATCTAGTATATAATACATATCTTTTTATATCCATACTATTTCCTGCAATACTCTTATCTCAGGTATAAAAATGCACCCATAGAGAAAGGCCGTATGATATACATACGGCCTGATACTCTAGGCAGCTTACTTAAATATTATCTCTAGCGGTTCGTGTAAGTATGCTTCCCCTATATCAGATATATCTATAACTGTACCCTGTACCCTCATCTCTGCAACATTTTCATCTTTAACAATTAATAAGACTTTATCACCAACGGCACAGTTATGGTACCCCGCATCTGCACAATTGAACGTACTGCTTCCAGTTCCTACAAGATTCACAGTAACCTCACCATCAGATTGCAGTCCAACATGGCCATATCCCTCAATACTAACATTTCCGTCAATAGTAAGGTTTATTATCATGTTATCATGATCGCCGCTGATAGCTGATCCATCGCCATAAATGAACTTTACAGCAGTAGCCCATAATACATCATCTCCCAATATTTTTGCATCTCTAAGAGTAATATCGTAAGTCACGGGACTATCAGTATCATTGTAGACCTTCAGCGGAGTGTCGGCCATAAGCTCTCCAGTGATAACAAACTCAAATAAGTCATTAGCATACTCGGTTACTGTAGAACCTTGCTCATATCGATCCGGATAGATTTGTATGATTCCATTATAAAGCGACAGGTTATATACAATAACTATGCTGTCCAGTCTCATCTGTAATGTATTTTTATATGCTGTGTCTGATAATGCTGCAACAAGCACCTGAGCATTCAGGAAATCATTGTGGTTTTTACTTGCTTCCGCATTATCAACTGCCAGAGCTGCAGCCAGCTCTTCCGGAGTATCAGCTCCGCCAGTTATATTCCATTTTGCGTAAAGGATGTGATCGGATGCGATGGTTACAATGGTCATATCTGTGATGAGTTCCCCGTATCCGTTATCGCCGCTCTCGGCATTATACCAGCCTGCAAACGTAAAATCGGAATGCTCAGTAACCGGCAATTCGCCATAAGGTGAACCATAAGTCACAACAATGGCTGAGCAGCTCGTACCTTCGTTGGAATCAAAGGTAACATTGTATTGGTTTGCTATCCATTGCGCGGTATACAATAGGCTATGTGTGGGCATTACATCCAAAACATCAGAATCCCAGCCAACAAATGTATAACCTTCTCTTGTTACTGACGGAGCAGTGATTTGTGCGCTAAACTTAGCTTGTACTGAAGTGCCGCCTGTACCTCCATTCGCATCAAAAGTCAGAGTGTAGCTGTTGCGCTTATATCTATATTCAACCACGGTGCTTCCGTCTGCTGCTATGGTTACGGTCTGCGGCTCAGGAGATGAAAAGCCTTCGTAGCTATTTACAGCCGGTGTCACACTATCGCCTGCGGTACCACTAAGATCTTCCAAGTCAACCGAAGTATAACTGCCATCC
>JAEZYU010000089.1 GCA_023418915.1 Bacillota bacterium | reverse complement strand
AAACTTGCTTCCAGTAAAAAGGAGCAGGTTTAGTTTGTTATACTCATTTTAAATGATTTTTAGGCAATATCTATGAAATTTTCAAAGTTCATTTCCAATTTAGGTATTGACATTTAACCACTGGACTCTATTAATTATTTTTACAAACAGACCCAGGCATTCCGGTTTCCATATGATCTGCAGTAAATTTTATGGTGTGTCTATATCTTAAACTAATTCATTAGCCCTTCTTTAACAAGGTAAAATATTGCGTATTTCATTATCTATATTGCTTACTGATATTAGTAAATCTATTTTTTATAGAAAAAGCATGCTATAATTATGTTAACTAACAGCTAATTATGGAGACTGATTATGAATGTTTTAATTGCAGATGATATCAATTCAGTTCATATTTTTCTGGAAAAAAGAATAGATTGGGAAGGCCTTGGTATTAATAGTATTCTGCACGCATATAACGGGCTAGAATGCATTGATATTGTGAATAAGGAACTTCCTGATATACTTATTTTAGATATCAAAATGCCTGTCATGAATGGTATTGAAGCGCTGAATCACATATCAGAAAGCAATTTCATGCCTAAAACTATTATACTGAGCGCTTACGACGAATTCAACTTTGCACAGGCAGCCCTCAGACATGGCGCTATTGACTATATTCTTAAGCCTATCGATGAAAATAACGTTACGGCAATAATAAAAAAAATTGTCCAAAGTCTTCAAACATACTATTACACCATACTGCGCAATCACTTGATAGATGCATACTTCGGCGAACGGATCCTTAATATTGCAACAATACTGACACACCTTAATGTAACACATGATTATTTCTGTATTCTTGTTAAATTATTGGATAATACTGACCATTTCAACGGAATAGCGGACAAACTAAAGGAAATTTGCCATCTATCGTTCAAACTCACCCCAGAAAGTATGTTTTTTGTTTGTAATTCAGCACCTGATAATTATTCTGCACAGGTTGACAGGATCAAACAAATATGCGAACCAATCGGCTCAAAGGTCTGTATTGGTATAAGCAGCCTTGCTGATATAGACGACAACAATCTGCGAGAGATATATGATCAGTGTATAGATGCTCTTAATACCAGATTCTGCAGCGAAGGCAACGTTTTTATTTATAAAGCATTAAGTTCATCTATTGAATTTGATACAGGGAAAATCAGAATGTATAAAGAACAAATCGTAAAAAGCATTCTGGATAGCTATAAACCAATTAAGCTTAACACAATAATAGACGACTTGTTTTTAAATCTATCAGCCAGTATGCCGACTCATAAAGCGGCATTGGATATCTGCTACAATATACTGTATCATGTTGTCCATTATCTGTTCTTCTCAGGAAACCTAAAGGAAACTCATGACACCAGCGATCTTGGTAAAAAGTTACTGGATGAACTGAGCAGCTTTGACAATATTGATGCAATGAAGGAAGGCTTTAAACGGATAATACTGGAGTATATTGTGCCGGATTCCGACCCAAATGAAAATGTACCTTGGATCATGAATCATGTAAAGCACTTTTTACACACAAATTATAGCAGTAATATTTCTCTCGAGAGCATATCAAAGGAGTTCTTTATCAGCAAATACGAACTTTGCCGAAAATTCAAGCAGTTCGAAGGTGAAAACATATGGGATTACCTGAAAAAGATCCGTATGGAAAAAGCCAAGGAAATACTTGCAAATACGGACATAAAAATATATGAGATAGCAGAAAAAGTAGGGTATAATGACCCTACCTATTTCAGCAATGTTTTTAAGAAGCATTTTGGTTGCAGTCCGCATCAGTTTCGAAACGCATGACCCTTCTGCGTACTTAAGTAATTGATCTTAATCTTTTATTCCACTAAATGCGATACCCTTAACAATTTGTTTCTGGAAGATAAAAAACAGAATCAGTGCCGGTAAACCTGCTACTACATTCGCTGCCATGGAATATGCTATATCTCTCTCATACTGACCTCTAAAGAAGACAATGCCTACCGGTATAGTCATAAGCTCCTGTTTTGTTATTGATATAAAAGGCCACATAAATTCATTCCACTTCTGCAGGAAAATAAATATTATAAGCGAAGCGATTGCTGGTCTTGTCAGTGGAATTATGATATTGACAAGTACTCTCCATGACTTACAGCCATCAATCTTTGCTGCATCAAATAACGCCTCGGGAAGCCCATCAATAAATTGCTTGAGAAGTATTACTCCAAATGATGATCCCAGTCCAGGCAGAATTAGAGCCAGATAGGTGTTGAGAAGACCCATATTCCTGAACAGAATATAGATCGGGATAAGAAGACTTTGAAACGGTATCATCATACCCGCCATAATTACCCAAAACATTACTTTCTGTCCACGATAACGGAACCTGGAGAATGAAAATGCAGCTAAAAGCGATAATGCAACTACGAGTATCGTCGAAACTCCTGCAACAAAGAAACTGTTGAACAGCCATAGTGGCATATCTGATTGAGAATTAGTGAAAACATAGTAGTAATTAGCCAAAGTATAAGGCGGATCAAACCACTTTGTAATATCATATACAATTGTGCCCAGCGGTTTAAAGGAAACTATAACCGTCCAAGCAAGCGGAAGCCACCAAATAGCAGCTAACACAAAGAAAACTACGTTAAGTATTACTTTTGACAAGCTGACCTTTTTCTTTTTCAATATATTCACCGCCTATTCCTTGTTGAATTTAGAAGTAACAGTGAACTGCACAAATGATACTAACATTATTATTAGCAAAAGCACAATTGCAGCAGCTGAGCCACGTCCTATATTAAATGTACGGAATCCGGTTTCAAACAGGTATTGAATGTATGTTCTGGTTGACCCGCCAGGATTACCGGCTGTAAGAAGATACACCTGCCCGAAAACCTTGAAAGAAGCAACAAGCTGTAAAAAAAGAACTGTTGTATGGACTCTGTTAAGCAAAGGCAGTGTAATATACCAAACTTTCTGTAAATAAGTAGCACCATCTATCTCTGTCGCCTCATAATACTGATCAGGTATTTCCTGCATCCCTGAAATGTATATTACCATATTAAATCCACCGGTCCACCACAATGTTTCAAGAATTATTGTGACCCACGCTAATTTCGTGTCCATTAACCAAAATAGCTCTTCCTTAGCCCCCAATGACCCTATTGCCCTCAATAGATTGTTTATAAGGCCCGTATAGGGCTGAAACATATATAGAAACGTATACGCAACAACTGAGACAGGCAGCACGTAAGGTGCGAAAAAGGTTGTTCTAAACAAGCCGCGTGTAACCAACAGTTTATGCTCTATTGCTATACCGATAATTAGTGGCATGATTATCAGTACAGGTGTCGATAATAAAACATATATCACAGTATTTCTTAATGATTGCCAATACACAGTATCTGTGAAAAGTGCACTATAGTTGCTAAAACCTGTAAAGGTTCTCTCTCCTAGTATTTTGTAATCAGTAAAGCTTAAGCTAACTGATGAAATAAGCATTGCAAATGTAAAGATACCGTACGGGATCAAAAAAGGTATTAACCATAATACCCCCTCATATTTCTTCAGAAACCTTTCCTTGCAAAAACCTATCTGACTCATACCCTCACCGCCATTAATTAAGTAAATTCAAGATCATCGCATCTCCATATCTGATAACAGACATTAACATAGCCTGCGAAAGTAACATTTAATATCATTATCCCTCGCAGGCTATACTAAATTCAGAGACTATTTCAGTGCTGTTGCCATTCTCTGAGCCATCTCATCAAGGCACTGCTGCGGAGTGACTTCACCACGTGAAAGCTTTCCAAGGGGTTCATTTATTTCAGGAGATCCCTTGAGAGCAAATGGAGCGGTGTACGTCAACGGAGTAGTGAAATTCGGCGCATCCATGAAGTATTTATGCATCGCAAAGCTCTTAAATAATTCAGTATCCTGTGCCGGAGCATAAGCTGGCATTGAACCGGCCTTGGACCATTTTGCATTATTCTCTCCAAACCACTTAACGAATTCAAGCGCACCTGCAGTTTTTTCAGGAGTACGACTGTCACTTGTCGGAAGTATAAACGCATGCGAATACATTGCTGTTTTATATTCCGGACCAAATTGCGGCAATTTTGCCGTGCCATACTTATCACCAAGGTTCTCATAATAGTAATTCATCTGCCATGCGCCTTCAATGACGGTTGCAGTTTGCTCACCTATGAATATTTCAGCCAGATTCTCAACGTTTTGCAGGCTGAGAGCGCCTATCTTTGCAAATACTTCTGCAGCTTTCAGGCCGATTTCATTATCCATCTGCCATGCCTTGCCGTCATCTGTAACGAAAGGTTGGGTTCCGCCATACTGATAATATAGTGAATTGAACAGGTACATCGGTATAGATCCCTTGGTCAATACGGTTGCAAAGGGAGCGATATCCGTAGCTTTGCCCAGGTCTTCCATGAATTTTACAAAGCCGTCTATACCAGGTTCCATTTTGGGCATACCACTGTCATCAAGCAAGCCTGCATTCCCCACGATATCCTTATTATAGCTGAATAGGATCTGGAGGGCGTCAATTGGGATTGCATAATACTTATCATCGTATTTGAGAGCCTCTATCTTATCGATATACTTACTGTAATCAATGTTTACATTAACTTTTTCAACTTCAGCATCTATAGGTACAATAATACCTTCCTTGATGAGTCCCCATACGTATACATCATGTGATACGGCTAGATCGGGAGCTTCTCCGCCAAGGATCGACGTTTTGAGCTTAGCATAATAATTATCCCAATCCTGAGTTGCTGCCGAAATCTTGACTTTAGGATTGGAAGCATTATATTCATCGAGCATCTCCACCATCTGTGCTCCGTCTGCTCCGCCAAATAGTGACCAGAATTCTACAGTAGTCCCGTCATTTTCAGCACCGTAGTCACCTACAGCTGTTTCTCCTGCAGCGGGTTCTTTAGTCTCCGCAGGTTCTGGTGTGTTTTCTGTTGAAGGTGCTGTTTGACTACCACAACCGGCCAACAGGCCAAGGGTCATGAAAACCATAACCATTACTGAAATCACTTGCCTTGTTCTTCTACTCATCGTAATCCTCCTATACAAATATTTGCTACAGTACTGCTTTAACTCCTTCTGTTAAGCACCTGTATTACATTTTTAGATATCTCCCCTCATACATATCGAATCATGTTTTCAATACAGCTGAATGGATGATATCCTAAGATGTCAGTTTTGTTTTAGCCTTATGACATTCCACGAGGCTTTGGTCAATTGAACCTTTACACTATTACCATTCTCTATTGTTATGTCGTTCTTAACACATGGAACAACACCGTCGTTTTCTAATGTGTTCTTTGCATTGAGATCGTAATTCTCATATGCAATATGTTCAATCGGTGTAAATCCATTAAATCCACCCAGCTGACAATCTAAAACAATATCATTTTCAGTATCCCTATTAAGAGCAAATATTGTCAGTTCATTTTTTTCCTCATTGAATACTGCAGCACTGTCAATAATCTTTACTTCGCCCTGCTCTTTAGTTTCATATGACGAGCACCTCAGTTCATTCAGAAGTGCTGTTCCGCGCCCATATATGGATGCGTGCAGGAACGGGTAAAAAATAGTCTGTTTCCATGCTCTTCCCTTAGCGGCACAATTGATAAGCGACAGGTGATTGACCAACTGAGCCTGACATGCCATCTTTACACGGTCACTGTTGTTTATCAGTGTCATCATTATTGATCCTGTCAATAATGCATCCTCAAATGTATAACTGCCTTCGCTTATGGCATTTGCATCTTCCCAGCGATATGTCCATTTCGATCTGTTACTGCGTTCTTCTTCATTCCATATTCCCCACTCGTCAAATGAGAGAAAAATAGATTTATTTGATCTCTTTTTAGCCTTTACATAATCACAGGTTGAAACAATAGATTTTATTTGACGATCCATATCAATGCCATGCGCAAGGAATGTCGGTGTGTCTCCCTGTGCTTTTTCGTAATAAGTATGAAGTGAAATCATATCTGCTACAGGATAAGCATGATCAAGTACAATGGCATCCCATTGAGGATATGTCTCTATTGTAGTATTTGAACTTCCACAGGCTACAAGTTCAATGTCAGGATCTGTGAGTTTCATCAGTTTGCCTGTCTCAAGTGCAAGTCTGCCATACTCTTCTGCTGTCTTATGTCCAATCTGCCACGGCCCGTCCATTTCGTTGCCAAGGCACCATGTCTTAATTTTGTAGGGCTCTTTGTATCCGTGAGATATTCTTAAATCACTCCAATAGGATCCACCCTTGAAATTGCAATATTCAACTAAATTTCTCGCTTCATCTGCGCCACGGGTGCCAAGGTTGACGGCCATATTCACTTCAGTGTCTGCTTTTTTTGCCCACTGCATAAATTCATTAGTTCCGATGATGTTTTTTTCTAAACCGATCCATGCTAAATCCAGTTTGACTGGCCTTTTTTCAACCGGTCCAACACCATCTTCCCAGTTATATCCCGATAAAAAATTGCCTCCCGGGTAACGGAAAATTGGTATCTGCATTTCTCTCACAAGCTCAAGGATATCCTTTCTGAATCCTTGTTCATCACTGAGTGGGTGACCTGGCTCATAGATTCCTTCATACACTACGCGTTCCATATGTTCGATAAAAGAACCATAGATACGCTTGTCAATTTCACCGATTTTGAATTCCTTATTGATGAAAAGTGTTGCACCGTTCTTTGGACTCAACAATACCACCCCTTATACTTTTTGTTCAAGCCTTGCTACTAATAGCTTAATTCATTAGCACACCGTAATTGAATATAAAATATTGTACAAAACATGAATTATATTGCAAATTGCACAATAATTCTTGTCATTTTCGATTAAATAATGTTAAATTATTATATGCTATATATAGCAAGATCCCGAGGTGACGCCCCCTTGTTCAAAGAACTATTAACACTGAAAAACAGAAAACAATCATTTTTAATTGTATATCTATCAGCTGCTCTGCTAATAAATCTTACATTTTTATTTATTTCAGGCTTTCTGGCATATACTATATCTCAAAAGATATTGACCGGCTCTGCGTTCAACTATACACAAAGCATTATGAATCAGGCAATAACCAATGTTGATTCATACATCAATGATCGTGTTAATCTACTTAAATCATTGGCAAACAACAGTTACATAAGGAGAAGTCTGGAAGCATACCAGTCGATGGATATATACAGCCTTCTTGAGACTGAAAATAAATACTCCGGCTATGTTAAAAGCATAATGCAGATTAAACCCGACCTCTATGATGTACTTATTGTAGGAAACAACAGTTATATCTATAACTTACAGACCCGTTGGGATATCGACCCTAAATATGATTTTACTTCTGCATCATGGTATAAAAAAGCTCTTGAGTATGATAAAGAAGATCCTATTAACATTTCTGTCATGACACTGGATTTTTACATGATAAATACCCCACAATATATGAAAAAATCCGTTATCATAAGCATGCCGGTATATAACTATTTGGAAGAGAAGATCGGCGTAGTCTTCTTTTTAATGCGTATGGATGAAATGACAAGGAATGTACTAACAGGAAATTACAAGGAATTCGGGGATATCTATCTCGTAGACAGGGATTATTCAATTATTGCACATACTGATTATGATGTTGTTGGCAAATATTTTAACAAGTCAATTACCCTAACAAATCTTAACAATGGTATAATTAACAATATCGAAACACAGCATGACAACTATTTGTGGGCATCACTGGATTCAAGATATTCAGATTGTCGAGCTATATGCAGGATATCTCTAGGATATATACGAGGGCAAGCATCCACGCTATATATCCTGATTCTATTTTGCTTACTGGCTGGCACAGTACTCAATGTTCTATTATTCTATGTTATTTATAAAAACCTTCACAATTCCATGGCAACCCTTATTCAAGACATGGATTCAGTACAAAGCCTTACCGGTGTTCTTCCCCGAAAACACTATAAATATATTGAATTCAATAACATAGCAATAAAGTTCGATGACCTTATTGAAAGACTAAAAAAAATGAGTCGGGAAAATTATGAAATTCAGTTAAGTCTGAATAGTGCTAAATTGGATACAATGACTTCTCAGTTAAATCCCCACTTTCTTTTTAACACTCTTCAACTGCTTCAGACAGAAATCGTCTATGGTAGTACCGAAGTATCAAACAGAATCGTAATATCATTGGGAAACTTGTTCAGATACTCTACGGCAAAAACTGCAGCAATGGTTAAGATAATGGACGAAATCAACTTTACCCGTGATTACCTGTCCATTTACCAAATAATCTACAGCTCGAATCTCTCAATAAATTTCGATATCGATGAGAGAATACTTAATCATGCGGCTCCGAAGTTCACAATACAGCCGTTAGTTGAGAACTCCATCAAACATGGATTTTCCGGCACACCATATAAAAACCACATTAGTATCACCGGTCGATTGACTGATTATGATATAATTTTTACAATCGAGGATGACGGCATAGGAATGAGTAATGACCATCTTACTCGCCTGAGAGAGATTCTGAATTCAGATATAAACCTGTCATCCGGAAGCGGTATTGGCCTAAAAAACATTCATAACCGCATAAAGATTCTCTTTGGAGCTCAATATGGGCTTAATATTGAAAGTGAGGCAAACACCTTTACAAGAATAACCTTATTGATTCCTCGTATTGGTGATGTATCACAACCTTAGCAGTGAAGTGCATAATTTTTTTAGGGGGAACGCAAATGAACACTATAGTTGGTATTGACATAGGTGCCAATAATATTAGAGTAGCAGTCTATAATCTTGCAGGTCAGCTGACTTACTTTACAAGTCGTCAGAATATGATATATCATTCAAAACATGGTTTTAGCGAGTACAATGCTGAAGAAATCTGGGAAGGAGTAAATTCCTGTCTGAAAGAAGTCGCATCAAATCCAGCCAGCGGTTTCATTTGTTCAATTGGCATCTCTTCCTTCGGAGAATCCAGCGTACTTATCGATAAATCCGGAAAACCATGTTACCCGGTAATTGCATGGTACGACCAACGTGCACTCGAACAGACACATGAGATGGAACGCCGCATAGACAAAAAATTGTTGTACAATATTACCGGGCAAATCCTCTCTCCTAAATTTGGAGTATGTAAGCTTCTTTGGATAAAAGACAATGCTCCTGAAGCATTTCACAAGGCATATAAATGCCTTTCTATGCAAGATTATATTATTTATAAGCTGACCAATGAATTTGCTACTGATTATTCTCTGGCTTCGAGAATGCTTTGCTTTGATATCAAAACGCTTAAATGGTCACATGATATAATGAATTTATTAGGAATAAAGTATGACTTAATGCCAGAAGCACATCCGGGAGGCACAAAAGCAGGTGTTCTTTCAAATGAAGCCTCTCTCTCAACAGGTCTTTTGCAAGGCATTCCGGTTTTTACCGGGGGACACGACCATGCCTGTGCCGCTATAGCAGTCAACATACTTGAAGACGGTACGATTCTTGATTCAATGGGAGCTGCAGAAACAACAATAATAGCAGATGAAAATATCTTACCGGCTGATATCGGTTACAAAAATGCATTATGTGTCTACCCGCACTTCGGGCGAAAGCTTTATAGGATAATAACTTCAATACAGGCAAGCAGTTCAGTGTTTGAATGGTTCAGCCGCACATTCGGAATTCCTTCCCTCGGAGCATCTACGAAAATAACCGATATTTTTGAGAAGCTGATGATGGAAGCGGAGCAGTCACCATCGAAGACGAACCTCATATTTCTTCCATATATCAGAGGTTTGCAGGAAAATTCACTCGCAAAAGGTACATTTATAGGAATTGACGATACTTGTGACCGCGGTTCATTTATTCGTGCCGTATCAGAAGGTATTTGTTTTGAGTTAAGGCGGCGAGTAACATCCTGCGAGCAAGCCACAGGTATGTGCTATGATACACTGCGTGCAGTCGGTGACCTCTCAAAGTCTGTACGTCAGATGAATCTCAAGGCTTCCGTAACAGGTAAACAGATAGAAATCCCTGATTGCAGCGAAGCAGCTTGTTATGGCGCAGCTCTGCTTAGCGCAATAGGTGCAGATATATATGCAGAAAATGAACTCTCATCTCTTTACAGAACT
Source organism: Bacillota bacterium (assembly GCA_023418915.1). Classification (GTDB taxonomy): domain Bacteria; phylum Bacillota; class Clostridia; order Acetivibrionales; family DTU013; genus DTU013. Next base: position 90,132 of record JAEZYU010000089.1, on the reverse strand, counting down.
AAGACTGTATATCTTCCATCCATGTGGGATGTACCCGCTTTCGATAAAAAATACATGTCCTACTTGGAAACATATGATGATCTATCCAAGCTATATTTAAAGCTAGGCTAATCTGCAGCCAGTATATGTGGTCTATTAAAACAGAAAAGGATTATCAGTTATTCTCGTTCTCAAAATAGCGCTCCAGAAATTGCTTTGTACGATCTTCCCTGGGGCTGCCTATGACCTGTTCAGGCGGGCCGTATTCAACGACCACTCCTTCATCCATAAACAACACATTATCAGATACCTGCCGTGCAAAGGACATTTCGTGTGTTACTATGACCATTGTGGTCTTTCTCTCAGCCAGCTCGCGGATGACACGCAGCACTTCCCCGGTAAGCTCGGGATCAAGTGCGGATGTCGGCTCATCAAAGCACAAAATATCAGGGTGTAATGCAAGAGCACGTGCGATCGCAACACGCTGCTGCTGTCCGCCTGACAGCTGGTGTGGATAATAGTTGAGCTTTCCGGACAGGCCGACACTGTCAAGAATCGCTTTTGCATTCTGTGTTATTTCCTCATTTATCCGGTTCTTATCGGTCTTATATTCAGGACGTTCCTTTGCAAGCAGCATGCCGGCCAGAGTAACATTCTGAAGAGCAGTGTACTGAGGGAAAAGATTGAACGACTGAAAAACCAGGCCAAAGTGCAGGCGCTTTTCTCTCAGGCCCTTTTCACTCCTGGATTCCGGATCCGCTGCATTGAATATGGTTTCACCCTTTACGGTAATTGTGCCGGCATCAGGTATTTCCAGAAAATTCAGGCAGCGCAGCAGCGTCGTCTTACCGCTTCCGGAGGAACCGATAATAGAAAGTGTTTCACCTTTATCCAGGCTGAAGCTTATATCCTTTATGACTTCCACATTCCCGAATTTTTTATTTATATTGGCAACCTCAAGTATTGGCATCAATAAGTCCTCCTACACTTTGAAATAGTCCAGCTTGCGTTCCAGCCAGCCCAAGAGCAGTGTCAGGATACCGTTGAACAGCAGGAAAAACAGACCGGTTGAAAACAGCGGCCAAATCAAGCCCTGCTTGGTAAAGCGTTCGGCTGCCATAATAATCTCGGCAAGTCCGATAACCCTCGCAAGTGCGGTATCTTTGGTCAGTGTAATTATTTCGTTGCTCATAGGCGGTACGATCCTCTTTATGACCTGCATAAGAACGACTTTAAAAAATACCTGTGATTTGGTCATGCCAAGGACTGCCCCGGCTTCATACTGTCCTTTTGATATGCTTTCTATGCCGCCCCTGTATATCTCCGAGAAATATGCAGCGTAGTTTATGACAAATGCGATGAGAGCCGCCGTCATCCTGGATTTCATCGGGACTCCGAACAGCAGTCCCGGAGCATATAGTACGACAAAAAGCTGCAGCATCAGAGGAGTACCGCGGATGACCCACACAAAGGTTTTAACAAACCACTTTATCGGCCTGAATTTTGACATGGACCCGAAGGTGATAACCAAACCAAGCGGCAGCGCTATCAGCAGCGTAAGGATAAACAGTTCAACGTTGAGCCAGAAACCCTCAAAAAGGGATGAAATATATGTCATACCGTTCCTCCCGAATAATAAGGAAGTCTCCATAAGAATCGCGAAGACCCCGCCGGAGACCTCCTGGTTGCATAAGGTAAAATGAACTTACACAAGTGCATCCTTCAGTCCATAACGTTCAGCTATCGCCGCTGCTGTTCCGTCATCTAAAAGAGCCTTGATTGCTTCATTGACCTTTGCAGTCATATCACTGTCCTTGCGGAAAGCAATACCAAACTGCTGAGATCCAAAGTCATTGTCCGTATTTGCAACAAGATCCTCAAAGTCCGTGCCGGGACCTACGTTGTAGAATGCCAGCGTGGCATCCACTATAGCCATATCAGCGGTACCTGACTTGACTTCCATCAAAGCCTTCGCCATTGAATCGGAAGGCACATAATTACAGTTGGCAAAGAATTCCTTCGCGGATACCTCCTCGGTGCCATCATCCGCGATAGAGCCGTCTGCCTTGCCCTCTCCGGTCGAACCGGCTTCAGCGGTCAATGTCAGGCCATCTACATTAGCCATGATCTCATCTTCACGTTCAGCCCTCATGACTATAGCCTGCTCATTGTTCATATATGGATCTGAAATGCTCATATTGACCTTGCGTTCTTCGGTAATGCACATACCGTTCCAGATGCAGTCAATGTTCTTGGAATTGAGTTCGACTTCCTTGGAATCCCAGTTTATTTCAATAAATTCAACGTTGAGCCCAAGCTTCTCACAGACCGCTTCAGCAAGTTCCGTATCAAAACCGGTCAGTTTTCCGTTTGCATCATAGAAGTTCATGGGCGGATACTGGGTGATCCCGATTATCATGGTTCCCTTATCCTTTATGTACTTGTAGTCGGAATCAGCATTTGATGTGCACCCCGGCAGGACTGCCGCAAGCATTATCAAGGCAAGTACCAGCGTAAGTATTTTTGCAGTATTTCTCATATTAAGTTCCTCCTCATACCATTTTGACCATATTCTCTCTGCGATTTATCATGTTGTCACTTTACCGTGCTAAATCGATGATATATTTATACCACAGGAATAAAAATAAATCAAGGGGGTCAGGCCTGAAATATTCCAGACCCCCTCAAATCCTGAACAGATAGCCTGCACCCCACACTGTTTCTATGTACTGTGGGTTTTTTGGATCCTTCTCCGTTTTCTCACGGATCTTTCCCACATGCACAGTGACAGTGCTGGTATCGCCATAGGCTTCGAGACCCCATATACGGTCGAAAAGCTGATCCTTTGAAAATACTTTGTTTGGATTTCTTGCCAGAAACAGCAGTATGTCAAATTCCCTTGAGGTCAAATCCACAGCATTTCCCTCCACCTTTACCATCCGAGCATCAGGATCGATCTCCATACCCCTGACCCTGATAGCCACCTCTCTCGAGACGGTTTTACCGGTAAGCCTCCGGAAGCGGGCAAGATGAGCCTTTACTCTTGCCACCAGCTCTCCCGGGCTGAAAGGCTTTGTGACATAATCATCGGCACCGAGTCCAAAGCCGCGGATCTTATCAATATCCTCTCTTCTTGCCGAAACAAGAAGCACAGGTGTATCCTTTGATTCCCGGATCCGCTTCAGTACCTCAAATCCGTCTATTTCAGGCAGCATCAGATCAAGGAGAACCAGGTCGTAGCTCTTCTCGAGCGCCATCATCAGTCCGGCTTTACCTGTATGTGCCATTTCAGCCTGCATTCCGTTTATTTCAAGGTAATCCCGCAAAAGCTCTGCAATACTGATATCATCCTCTATTATCAGAATACAATCAGGCATTTTATATATTACCTCCATCTGCTTCATTCACGTTCTCTTTGGGATCAATTCCTGAATTGGCCTCAACCGGCAGAGACCATGAAATTCGCGTAAACTCGCCGTAACTGCTCTCCGCCCATATCCTGCCGCCATGATCTTCAACGATTCGTTTTGATATCTGAAGGCCGAGGCCGGTCCCGCCGACAGTAGAGGTCCTTGCAGAGTCAGCCCTGTAGAAGCGTTCAAACACGTAGGGCAGCGCATCTGCCTGAATACCCTTGCCGTTATCCTCTATCGAGCATATAACCTCGCCGTCCTTAACATACGCTGAAAATACTGCTCTTGAGTCAGATCCTCTACAATACTTGACAGCATTTTCATTCAGGTTATGCTGCAATCTTTGTATCATGCTTCGATCCAATCTGATCCTGATATCTTCCGGTATCTCAAACCTGCACTGTACATCGAATCCATTTTCCTCAAGATCCAACCTGGTTTCACTGCACAGATTGTTGAAAAATTCTGCTGCATTTACGATATCAAAATGGTAATTCGCCTTTCCGACATCAAGACTTGAATACAAAAATAAGTCGTCGATCATCCGGTCAAGGGCTAATGCTTTACTCAGTATCGTCCTGATGTACTTCTCCCTTTTTTCGGGTGTATTTGCCATTCCATCTATTAAACCCTCTGAATAGCCCTTTATTGCGGTAACAGGCGTTCTCAGATCGTGAGAAATGTTTGCCACAAGCTCTCTGCGGCTCTCATCCTCCCTGACCTGTGCATCTATTGATGTCTTGAGCCTAAGCCTCATTTCTTCGAAAGCCATGACCACCTGTGCTACTTCATCCCGTTTATTTGTTTTGATACTGAAGTCAAGATCACCCTGCGAAATATGCCGGACTCCGTTCTTTAGTGTTTTCAGTGACTGCATCATGCTCCGCGTGACTATAAATGTCATAAAAAGTATCAAGCCTGCCATACCTATGAGCAGGATGTACATAAATCTCTTGAGAAGCGTATCGGATACCTGCTTGGTCGGCCCTGTCTCCACGGCAATGTAGAGCGTCCCGTAACCATTTCCCAACTCCCTGCCAAGGACCAAAAAGTCAGAATCTATATCAAGACTGTGATAATCCGGAGACAGGAAGTGTTCACTGTCAAAGCGTCTTCTGACTCTAGGCCGAATTATTCGTGCCGAGCGTATTTTCTGTACCAGCGACTCACTATCCAGCATCTCAGAAGCATAAAATAGTTCTTCTTCACTATCAACCAGCATTATCCCGGTATGATACTCTGATACAGTCCTATCTACTTCAGAAAGCATATCCTTGTCAAACAGGTCCTCAGGATTTTCCTGCGCCGTCAGTTCCAGCCTGGAAAGCTGATTTATACTTTTAAACAGGTTTTCATGATTATCATTGATACTCATAAGAAAGGGACTGCTTGCTACAGATCTGACCATAAGAAAGAAAACGATACCTATAAACAAAAATATAGGCACGATACCCATTACAAGGTACGATATAAAAATTTTGATCCGTGTCGACATCTGCGGGCGCCCCCTTCCTTACAACAATATTATCTCAATATTTCCTCTTTGTGAATACTATACCATACGTTTTTCAAACCGGAGCATCGCGATCCCACAGGTAAACACAGCCCACAGCAGCATCGAGGACAGTGAAACAATCAAGCTTAAAGCCGGCTGATAAATGATATTTGAGCCGTAACCCAGCCAGTTCACAGGCAGTATGCCATTTAGTCCGCCCAGCCAGAACCGGCTTATGTCCATGATGAGCGCAAGGCCAATCAGAGACAACATAAGACCGCTGCCGCTCTTTATCAGCTGCGCTCCAAGGACAGAGAAGCCAATAACAACAAGCATGGGAAAAAGCGAGCCCAATGCCTGCAGTACGGAATTTCCTGCCATCAACAGCCATCCTCCACGTGAAGGAAGCAACAGGCCGAAAATAATGCTGGCCATCCAAAGAGTAAACATCATCATTGCCGCTCCCACAGCCGCACATGATATTTTAGCTGTAAAATGGCCTGTCCTGCTGTCCGGCATGAGAACCGACATCCTCATGCTGCCCTTTGACTGCTCGTCTATAAATGAATCGGAAACAAGTGATATGGTAAACAGTGGAAGAATCAAAGGCGTAAAGGCGCCCAGCACAAGCCGGAACAGATCCTCACGGAAGACTGCAGCACTACTCCATCCCAATGTCAGAACACTTGCAAGTATAACCGCCAATGGCAAGACAGCTGCAGCTATCATCCCTGCATATATTTTCTTACGGTGGAGCATTCGAATAAACTCATTTTTAAATGTAATTCCAAAGGTTTTCATACCCTCGCCTCCAATCTTCCCGATGATGCTCGTATCTGATCAAGATACCATTTTTCAAGGCTTTTTCCTTCTCTCAGATAATCCTTCTTCAAACAGCTGTTTAGTATCCTGCCGTCATGGATGACAGTTATTCGGTCTGCTATTTGTGCTGCCTCATGTACAAAATGAGTGCTCAGGAGAATCGAAATTCCTTCATTCCTCAGCTTTTGCAGAAGCTGGTCAAGCTCTGAACGGCCTTCTATGTCCATCCCATTAGAGGGCTCATCCAACACCAGATACCTGGGGTGTCCGGTCAGTGCCATTGCAATGGCAAGCCTCTGCTTCATACCTGTTGAGAAGGTTCGGACTTTTTCATTTTTATGTCCGGTCAGCCCTGATAACCTCAGTGCCTCCTGCGCACTGTTCACTCCATCGGGATAATATCTTCCTTTTTGCATAAGGTTATCAAAAGCTGTCATATAGCCATACAGCTCTGGCTGCTCTATAAGAAAGCCTCCTGCGTAAAGCCGTTCCTTCAGCTCACCAGTCCAGGCATTATAGTCACAGTTTCCATTCGGTTTGCAGATCTCATCATGTTTATAGTTTATCCTCAATGTGCGGGTTCCACCCGATCCACAGTTTTCATCTGATTCGCATGTCGTTCTGTGCTCCTTATTGGATCTGCAGTACAGTATTTCTCCGGAATCAGGCAGCAGCAGACCGGCAATAATACGCATCAATGTGCTCTTTCCTGCTCCATTTGCTCCAAGGAGTACATGCACCTCCCCCGGCTCCATCGTAAGCGTTACTTTTTCTATTCCCCTATTGTTTTTGTACATCTTAGTGACATTTTGCGCTCTTATAATCTCTTTCATTGATACCTCCTGACCGTAAACAGTCCATTAGGGGCGGGGCAAAATACACCCTGCCCCCCACAAAAATTAACTGCGTATTCCATGTCTCCTGCCTGCCCTGCTAAATACTGTGTTGTCAATAGTTATAATGGCGTCAGAGTCCGGATTTGCTTCGTCAGCAACGGTTATGCCAACATTCGTCATTGCCATGCTGAAATCGATACTCAGATCATGTGCCGTACCCTCAGTATCTGTGCCTGAGCAGTTGATAAGCATACCCATCCCTGTAAGATTGTTTTTCTGGTCGACTGTAAATGATATTTCCAGCTTTTTCAGCTTTTTTTCAACAAATTCAAGATCATATTTGTCATTCTTCATCTCAGTAAAGACATCCTGGAGCTCCTGGGGAAGTACACTCAAATCTTCCTGCTCGTCATATTCGTCTCTTCTTTCGCCCATGTCTGCTACCTGAAACAATGTCTGGAGAAATACAGGCATATTGCCCTCGTCAAAGCTCAGCGAAAATGTACGAAGGCCGTTGGCTTCAGTCATGATGACCTGATCCTTGTAGTCACCCATAACAGTGTCGAGCAACGCATCTCTCAGCTGCTTGTTTTCACCAAATTTTCCGTCTCTGTCCCTGCCAAAGCGCCTGGTGTCATCTTCCTGTATGCTTTCCTCTTCGCGGGTCGTCCTGTACCAGTTGTCGGAGCCTGTCAGGTGAAGCAGCACATCGTCATTATCTCGGTAAATTTCAAAGGACTTCTCCTTCTCTTTTCCTGTTGCAAGGAAAGAACCACTCATCTTATTGCTGCCCTCATCCATCTTCATGTCGCCGTCAAGTGCAATCACGGTTTCGCCATTATCAATTACCGACATGACCACATTTACCGTTGCATTCTCAATACAGCCATGCTCCTCATCAAGCAGCAGCTTGAACTGTTCATAGGCACTGCCTGCAGTATTGGCTGCCATAGCCCCTGCCGTAAGCAGCACTCCACTCATAACTATTACTGCAATGATCGTTAGGAATTTTTTGTTTTTCATATATCTACACTCCTTTTATTTTTCTGCGGCATCTCTGCCACTGTTTAGAGTGTAGTCTGTAAAAATAAAAACGAAAGAAAGGAATTATAAAGAATTTATAAAGATTGGGGTCAGGCTTGAAGTATGGCTTGCCTCCCGCATATGCAACACAGACAATAAAAATGATCAGCATCATAAGGGTATAGTGAAGGGAAATATATATATAAACAAAGCAACAAAGCCTTTCAGCTAATATCCTGAAAGGCTTTGTCCATGTTGGTTGCGGGAGGAGGATTTGAACCTCCGACCTTCGGGTTATGAGCCCGACGAGCTACCGTACTGCTCCACCCCGCGATATATTTTGCGGCTTTTGATCATATGCCGTTATGGCTCTTATCTCGACCGCGCTTATACAGTATAACACCGTAAAGCCGATAATGCAACCCGTGCAGAAAACTTTTTTCAAGCAATATATGCTTCTGATTCCAAGAATTTTTGATTACAGCTGCTCCTGCGAGTTTGAAGTTAATTTCTCTTCCTCGGTTTGCTTGTCAATTACTTAACTCCCATCACTGCTACTATGCATGAATTTTTTTCAACAGCCATGCCATATTATGGGCGAGATTTTTCATATTCCGGGTACCTTCCTCATCGCTGAGGACATCTCCGGGATTAAGGCCAAACATAAAGTTCCAGTATGTTGATCCTGGTATGATCATCTCAGTGATAGCAAAAAAGTTATTTATTGCTGAATAAACTGCCACTGCACCTCCGCGCCGCACCGCAATCACAGCTGCTCCTGCCTTATGCCTCAGAAGTCCTCCGTTAGCACCTGACACTATTCCAGCCCTGTCAATTAACGATTTGACTTCCGAGGTCACATTGCCGTAATAAGTGGGCGAACCGATCAATATGCCGTCGGACTTATACAGCCTATCCAGCATATCATTCATATCATCGTCTTTTCTAGCACAGAGTCCATCTCTGTTCTTAGCGCACATACCGCAGTCAAGGCATCCGAACACCTTTCTGCCTCCAAGCTGGACCAGTTCGATTTCTATACCCTCACTCTCAAGCTCATCAAGTACGATACGAAGGCTTTGCGCTGTGTTTCCGTTCGGTTTGGGACTTCCATTAAAAGCTGTGACTTTCATAACATCACCCTTTAAGAATTTATATAAAAATGAAATAATAACACTGTTTCAGCAGTGTTCCACCATATCGACATTATAGTCAGGTCAAGATGCTGCTGATCCGGCAAATAAAGAAATGGATCGGGAATCATATTGATGCTCCCAATCCTTTATGGTGCCGAAGACCGGGATCGAACCGGTACGGCTTTTGAGGCCGCAGGATTTTAAGTCCTGTGCGTCTGCCAGTTCCGCCACTTCGGCGCATAGTCTCATACATTACATATATCATGACATACGTCATGTATAGTACGTATAATTCATATAACGACTACAATATAATAACATCGCTGTTTTTAAAAAGCAAGTATCACAGAAAGCCACTTATTTCTAAAAATACTGGGTGGATTTGCGATAGCCTCCGCTTCCTCTTTTGGACTCGAAGCTTTTTTTAAGATCGTGTATTCTTTCATCGCTGTCTTTCATGAACTTTGCCAGCTGATCTTCAAATGAAAGATTTTCACTTCCGCCTCTGTTCCAATCGATCTCAAGAGGCGCTCTGTTTTGCTTCGGTACTGCATTGCGGTCAACCGCCTTTTTGATGGACAGACTTATTTTGCCATTCTCCATCGAAAGTACTTTGACCTTAACCTCTTGATTCTCCTTCAAGTGATTCTTAATGTCCTTGACATATTCTTCAGCGATTTCAGAAATGTGGACGAGACCTGTTTTTCCGTCAGGCAGTTGGATGAAAGCTCCAAAACTGGTTATGCCGGCAACTTTACCCTCAACAATGTTACCAACCTCAACAAGCATACAGAAAGAAATCCTCCTTAAATTAAAAAACGGTCATTGCCGTTTGTTATACGACCGGCTGTTGGTTTCTATATAAAATCAATTCGATTATATAGCATGCTAAAATTTTCGTCAAGCCTGTATTTATAGGCACTGGAAGAATTACGGACAGATGCTCGTCTATTTGCCTATATCGACATAGACCCTCTCATTTTTTTTCACCATGCCCAGCTTTTCCCGGGCAATTTTTTCAATATATTCATCGCTTTGTATCATTTCTTTTTCTTTGTTTAGTTCCTCATTAATCTTTTCTTCTTCTTCTATTTTGTTCTCTATCTTGTTTAGTTCAACATTTTTTGCATAGATCAATTTCTGCTGACTTACAGCAATGTATGAGAAGTATAGAAATATCGCAAGCAGAATGAATATTCCTATTGTAGATTTTCCACCCTTTTTCATTTGCTATTGCTCCCTGACAAGGAGAAATCTCCTGTTCATCCTAATGTACTTTATGCTTGTATCCTTTGTTTTACATCAGCAGTAGTTTACATATATATATAATTCTATGCGGTTTGAAAAAATCCTGCTTTATCACTTCAATTCTTTATTATTGCCTGTACTTGGCATCTTTTTTACCAACCTTCTGAATATTTTTGTTAAAACATCAGGCTTCTTAACAATCTCTTTCTTTATAGTCTCTTTCATTACAATCTTCATCGTGCCATTCTCTTTCTTTACGGTCTCTTTCGTTTCAGCCTCTTTCTTTGTTGCTCTGGCATCTCTAGCAGAGTTAGCAGCTTTTTTGATCATTCGGCAGACAGGTGCCGCAATCAGCTTTACTATTATCCTGAAGGGGTACGAAATGATAAATGCAATAAATTTAAGTATTATCGTTGTTATTCTTATTATAAAAAGTGAAGAATTCATTATGACCCTGCTGAACATCAAAGCATACAATATGACCCCCAGAAAGGCCCCGAAGAATAAAAAACCCCTTAGTTCGCCATCATTGCTGTGGTATATAGTGATAAACATTATGACCGAAGCTATGAGCCAGTATAGTATATCCTGCACAAATGTGACCAGACTGCCGGTCCTGACAGCCTTCCGGAATATTCTGAATATATCATATACAAATGCGATGACCATACCGCATATTGCTGTCGATAAAAATACCAGGACCTGTTCACTGACTGAGATTATCATTTGAACATCCGGGCAAAGAATCCTCCGCCCTTGCTCCGAGACCCTTCTCTGTCAGAATACTCTAGACTTATGATCTCTCCCTCGATGCCCATCTCCGAGCTGTCCAGATTCAACTTGTTTATATGCAGGTCAATTCCCTTCACCACCAGCAATCCCAACTCGGTGACAACGATCACACACTCATCATTGAAGCTTTCGACATCTATAACACCCGATATGTTCAGTTTCTCCCTGTTTTCAAGAATGAGGTTCTGGACTTTCGGCTTCGGCGTTCTTTTTTCCTCGATCATACTGACCCTCCCCGGTAAAGATTAGTCCGGTAAATAAACGCAAATTCTATGGAGCTATCCACAATAATATATATGCATGTACAATATATATATTCCACACAAAAGCACATGAAAAAATCCCATCAGGGTATGAATGCTGCCCTCAGGGATTTTCACATATGATTTGTCCGGTTGTTCCGGCAGCTCCGGTTGCTGCGCTTATTTGAATATTAGCCTGCAGCAGTTGACTGCCGGATGATATCACTTTATTACATACATTTCCTTTGATCCTTCTTTTGTGACATGCTCTGCGACAGATACAACCTCTACTTTAGTAAGGTTGCTGCCAAACCGTATTTCTATTATGTCACCGATTTTCACGTCTGCGCCGGGTTTGACGGTTTTGCCGTTTATTGTCACATGCCCAGTCTCACAGGCCTCATTTGCCAGCGTACGCCTTTTTATCAGCCTTGAGACCTTCAGATACTTGTCGATCCTCATAAAAACATCCCCTATCATCTATTATCCGCTGATGCTAATGATCAGCCCTCTGATTTACACAGCAGACTGCAGGATGATTTTCCTGCAGTGCGGCCATCTCATGATCCTCTATTTGTTGACCAAATCCTTCAATGCCTTTCCGACTCTGAATACAGGCGCCTTTGAAGCTTCGATTGTTATTTCCTTTTTAGTCTGCGGATTTCTGCCCTTTCTGGCAGCTCTCTCCCTGACCTCAAAGGTCCCGAAGCCAATCAGCTGCACCCTGTCGCCGTTCGAAAGTGCCTCTTCGACACTATCAACAAATGCGTTCAAGGCCTTTTCAGCGTCGACCTTTGTTATATCACCCTTCTCAGACATACTGCTGATCAATTCAGACTTGTTCATCCGATTACCTCCTGCATTTTTACTTTTTCGGGAGCTTCTCCTTTGCTTCATTCCAAAGACCATCCATTTCCTCAAGGCTCATATCCTCCAGCCTTCTGCCTGCTTTCAGGCTCTGCTGCTCGATATACTCAAACCGGCTAATAAACTTCTTTATCGTTCCGCCTAAAGCCAACTCCGGTTGTACCTTAAGAAATCTGGACAGGTTCACGAGAGCAAAAAACGCATCTCCCAGTTCATCAGTAATTCTTTCCACATTTTTACTCTTATATACATCTCGTAATTCCTGTATTTCCTCATCTACCTTGCGGAAAACATCCTCTATATCATCCCAGTCGAATCCGACCTGCGCCGCCTTCTGCTGTACCTTGTAGCTTCTCATCAGAGCCGGCAGATTCGAAGGTACATCCTTAAGGACTCCTGTCTGGCTTTCTATCCTCTTCTCCTTCTTCTTTATAGCCTCCCAGTTCTCAACTACCTTATCTGCCGTATCAGCCCTGACGTCACCGAATATATGCGGATGCCTGGATATCAGTTTCCTGCAGACTTCAGTTGTGACGTCCTCTATGTCAAAATCCTCGTTTTCCTTTGCGATCTGTGCATGGAATACTATCTGAAGCAGCAGGTCTCCAAGCTCATTGCAGAATTTGTCTTTTTCTCCTGCATCCAGCGCCTCAAGTACTTCGTAGGTTTCCTCGATCATATATATACGCAGGCTTTTATGAGTCTGCTCCCTGTCCCATGGACAGCCATTCTCCGCACGAAGCCTCGCCATGATTTCAAGCAGATCCCCGAAGCCATATTTTTCTTTATAAATCATAATTATTCTCCTATACATTATGTAAATTTATTTTATTGATAATACAAACTAATGTATCGCGATCCTGCTTTATTTTATCCTATTTTTATCATAAATAGCAACACAAATCCCTCCAACCCTTATGAGGCGGCGTATTGCTACCGACCCATCTACGGAACTTGAGATATTCTAAGAAACTGTATGGATATGTATATAGAATAATATCTGTTGCCATCATGAAAATAATTACTAAGTGAAAGCTGCAACCAATTTAAACATATAGCAGCAATGAATTTGACTTTTTTAATTGGGCTGTTACAGCACCGGCACAATAAATACCAAATGTAACAAGACAACCGATGATTTTACAACCAAAATCAGTAATAGCCCATTATTAATCCAGCATATCCTATTCCTAAATGAGTAGATCAGCGACAGAAGCATGGCAGATATGATAAATGCCGCTATACTCGCAAATATAGGCGCCTTCATTACCAAAGAGCCTATAACCGGGTTGCCTTCATGAATATAACCGCATTTGATGCCGACAGCGGTAGCCGCAGCATCTATGAACGACAATAACATGATAAAGAAAAACAGCTTCCTCATACAGCACCATTACAAAATCTTATTGGTTACCATACAAGGATAACTCATTTCTGATACTGTTTGTAATTTCCTGGAAATAACTTAGCTGCAATTGCTGCTTCTGTGTTAAGATAATCTTTATCTTTGTTTACTTCCGGGATCGTTTGTTACTGTCTGTCTCAATACAGACCAAAATTAAAATAATTTTTTGCATTATTGTAGCTAATATCTTCAGCCATATGACCAAGCAGTTCCATATCACAGGGCGCTTCTCCATACTCAGCCCAGTCGCCTAGGATGCTGCATAGGATACGCCTGAAATACTCATGTCTCGTATATGACAAAAAGCTTCTTGAATCGGTCAGCATTCCGATAAACCTGCTTAGCAGGCCTGTACTTGCAAGTGTCGTCATTTGCTTCTTCATTCCATCGAGCTGATCGTTGAACCACCATGCCGATCCGAACTGGATCTTGCCGGCGATACCGCCCCCCTGAAAACAGCCGGCTATCGTACTGAGCACTTCATTGTCTCTTGGATTGAGGCAGTATAGTATCGTTTTCGGCAGCCCGGCTTCTGTCTCTATCTTGTCCAGCAGCTGCGACAATGCCCTGGCAAAGGTCATGTCATCGATGGCATCATAACCTGTATCAGGACCCAGTAGCTTGAACTGCCTTGAATTATTGTTCCTCATACATCCTATATGCAGCTGCATGACCCAACCCAGCCTGCTGTACTCGATACCGAAGAATGTCATCAGTGCTGTTTTATACTTTTTGACCTCCGTATCATCCAGGGATTTGCCCATGAGCGCCTTATCAAATATATGTGAGACCTCTTCCTCAGAGCATCTCATAAATACGACAGGTTCCAGTGAATGGTCCGAAAGCCTGCATCCTTTCTTATGGAAATAATCGAGCCTTGCCAGAAGAGCTTTTTTAAAGCCTGGATAGTCAGTTATATCGTTGCCCGTGGAAGCTGAAAGCTTTGACACCCATTCGGTGAAACCAGGCTTATCTATATTAAGTCCCTTATCCGGCCGGAACGCAGGCAATACCTTTACTTCAAACGCAGCATCCCCGGAAATCAGATCATGATACTCGAGTGTGTCTGTGGGATCATCAGTGGTGCACAGAGCTTCGACATTCGAGCGCTTTATGAGCTCTCTGGCCGAGAAACTGTTATCCTTTAGCATCTCGTTGCATTTGTCCCAGATATATGCTGCCGTTTTCGGCGAAAGTGGTGAGTCTATACCAAAAAATCTTTTCAGCTCAAGATGGGTCCAATGGTAAAGCGGATTGCCGATACAGTACGGCATGGTGTCCGCCCATTTCATGAATTTGTCCCTGTCATCTGCATCCCCTGTTATATACCTTTCATCGATGCCGTTTACCCTCATTGCGCGCCACTTATAATGATCGCCTCCGAGCCATACCTCGGTTATGCTCCTGTATTTCTTGTTTTCGGCTATATCCTGCGGGTTCAAATGACAATGATAATCGATTATCGGCATTTTCTTCGCATGCTCATGATAAAGCCTGAATGCAGTATCATTATTGAGCAGAAAGCTCTCGTCCATGAATTTTTTCATTTTACAATCTCCCTATCAGCTACAATTTTCATTCTCCGGGTATTGACCTGTCTCCCCTGTTGGCACGGGACCCGGCTTCAAAACCTGTCTCTGCATGCCCATAGACCTAATGCTGGATTGCTGATATAGTAAAATTCCTCTCCATCGTCCGTTACATTGAAGCCATCCTTCAGCTTCTCTGGGTCATAACGCATCATTGCTTCCTCCACAGAAGCATATTTAAAGTTCACGCCTTCAATCTCATTGTTCGAAAGCTTCCCGGGCGCATATGTTATCGAGAATCTGCCGTCGGATGAGCCATGGATAAGGTGTGCAGCCACAGAAAGGTTGTTTTTCAAATCTTCCCTGGTTTTGCACAATTCCAGTACCTTTTCCCTGCCGACATACCCGTATTTTCTGATCAGCCGGTCGTTTTCATCATCCTCTCCGAACCTTCTGACCCCAGGCGCAATAACAACAAGCTCACCGCCGTCTGCAATCGCCATCCTCGTCCTGTATACAGCCTTATTTCCAATCCAGGTGCTCTTGAACTCTTTTTCATCCAGATAAACAACTGTCTTTCTGAATGGCTTATCAACAAATATAATATTTTTCTGCTGGCTAAGAGCAACGGCTTGCTCGAAGATCCTTCGGCTGCTGCCTGCAAACAGCCCGTGAACTGCGACATTGCCCTCAGACTGTGTCGTAACAGTGAGTACATACATCATCGGTATATCCTTCAGAAAGTGCTCCTGTGCATAATCAAACACCTTTCTGACAGGAGAATGGTCGCGTCCCATGATCCTTTCGAGCCCATAAAAAGCACCCAGCATATGAGATTGATTGATCATACTGCTGCCGCCGCAGCCTACGAATATATTCTTACTGTAATTGGCCATTCCAACGACTTCATGTGGTACGACCTGACCGATGGATATTATGAGGTCATAGGACACGTCAATGATCCGTTTGTTCACTTCTACATCGACAGGTTCTGATACAAGACCCTCAGAGACCTCACTTACATAGTTGCCCGGCACCTGTCCGATCCTGACAACATCGTTTCTCCAGTTGTGTATGACAAAGGCTTCATGCGGTACACTTCCGCCGAAGAACTCGTATATTTCACCAGGAGTCATGGGTTCATGGGTCCCAAGTGCGGGCATGATATCTATGTGGCATGTATCCTTGAGCATCCTGTAGAAGATTGCCGTGATCTTCCCCGCACCTGAATGCATCCTTGTAAAATCGGGGGGAATCAGCAGCACTTTATTCAGACATCCAATGCTTTTTCTGCATTGTTTGATACATTTCTCCAGAACACTTCGTATGTCGTTCTCATCTATGCTGCTGTCATCTTCTCCTCTCAGAATGATATCCTCCATATTTATGCCGTTTCTTGTATGGTTTTTTGCTGTAATATCGTCCATACCTCTATCCCCCTTCCCCACGGAACACTGAGCCCTCATTTGGCTGCATATCAGTCCTGCCCAACCGCATCCGTATCGTCACACAGTATAGGCAGAGGCAGATGTTTTGCCGCCATGTTCGGTCCAGTTAAAATGGAAGAACTCTCCGCGCGGCTTATCGATACGTTCATACAGATGAGCTCCAAAATAGTCCCTTTGCGCCTGCAGCAAATTTGCAGGAAGGTTTTCGCTTCTGTAGCTGTCGAAATATGACAGTGCGCTGGATATGGCCTGTACCGGTATCCCTGAAAGAACTGCGGTCGATATGACCTTGCGCCAATCCTCCTGGTAGTTTTCAAGGATTTCTTTGAAATACGGGTCGAGCATAAGATTAGCCAGCTCCGGCGCTTTGTCGTATGCTTCCTTGATCCTGTGGAGGAACTGCGCTCTGATGATGCAGCCTCCTCTGAATATCATAGCTATTCTGCCGTAATCCAGCTTCCAGCCGTATTCTTGAGCTGCTGCCTTCATAAGAGCAAAGCCCTGCGCATAGGAACATATTTTGCTTGCATATAAAGCGCGCCTGACAGATTCTATAAAGCCTTTTCTGTCTCCGTTGAACGACGCTGTGCCCGAAGGACCGCTCAGGACCTTGCTCGCTGCCGCTCTCTCATCCTTTATAGCAGAAATGCAGCGGGCAAAAACCGCTTCCGTTATCACAGGAGTGGCGATACCAAGATCAAGAGCACTCTTGCTGGTCCATTTACCTGTGCCCTTCTGGCCGGCTTTGTCCAGTATGACATCCACCATAGGTTTTCCTGTCTCTGGATCTGTCTTGGTGAATATATCACTTGTGATCTCTATCAGGTAGCTGTCCAGTTCGCCCTTGTTCCATTGTGCAAACACCTCATGAAGCTCCTTCGCCGTCATGCCGAGAACGTTCTTCAATAGTGAATATGCCTCGCATATAAGCTGCATGTCACCGTATTCGATACCGTTGTGAACCATCTTTACATAATGTCCTGCTCCATCTGTCCCGATATAGGTGCAGCACGGCTCACCATCCACTTTAGCAGATATCGCTGTAAGTATCGGCGCTACAATATCATATACTTCCTCCGCTCCACCGGGCATGATCGCAGGACCTTTCAGTGCTCCCTCTTCACCGCCCGATACGCCTGTCCCGATGAATCTGTATCCCTGTGCTTCCAGCTCCCTGCTCCTTCTCATAGTATCACCGTAGAAGGAATTTCCTGCATCTATAATGATATCGCCCTTTGATATATGCTCCTTTAGCTGCTCTATCGTATCATCCACCGGCTTGCCCGCTTTGACCATAATTATGATCCTTCTTGGCGGCTTCAGTGAATTCACGAATTCTTCTATGCTGTACGTTCCATTGACCTTTTTGCCCTTTGCTTCTTCGAGCATGTCGTCTGTTTTTTCTCTTGAACGGTTATAGACCGAAACTGAATATCCCCTGCTTTCAATGTTCAGTGCAAGATTCTTACCCATTACAGCCAGACCGATCACGCCTATATCCTGCTTATCCATTTATTATCTCTCCTTTACTGCTTCATTTTCAGTTAATTACCGACATATTATTTTTACCACAAAATTACGTTTTACAATTAAACATCTACATGCGGATCAAACCCCTGAAAATGCTGAAAATCCGCCATCCACCGGTACGACTATGCCGGTGACAAATTTGGATGCGTCAGAACAGAGCCATATGAGCGTGCCGACCAGATCATCCGGCTGTCCAAGCCTGCCCATCGGTGTATGCCCGACTATAGTTTTCCCTCTTTGTGTAAATTCACCAGTCTCAGGGTTCGTTAAAAGGAATCTGTTCTGATCCGTCAGAAAAAATCCGGGTGCAATAGCATTGACCCTGATCTTGTCGCCATACTGCCTTGCCAGGTCGGTCGAAAGCCATTGTGTGAAATTGCTTACTGCGGCCTTCGCAGCGGAATAACCGGGAATACGTGTCAATGGTCTGAAAGCGTTCATCGAGGATACATTGATGATGACGCCTCCATCCTCATTTTTCACCATTTCCCTGCCAAATACCTGTGATGGAAGTATTGCACCGCCCATCAGGTTCAGCTTTACAACCTTGTCAAGTACATCCCCGTCCAGATCAAAAAATGATACATCATCAGAAGTTGTCGCTGCCTTCATGTTTCCGCCCACTGCATTGATCAATATGTCGACCCTTCCGAAATCGCTGTATATGGATGTCGCTGCCATCCTGATGCTTTCAGGGTCCATAGCGTCCACCTTATATGCTTTTACCACAGTCCCCTCTTTCATGACCGTGTCTGCGACTGCCTGAGCTCTATCCGGAGCCAGATCACATACTGCCACATCCGCACCGGCATCAACAAGTCCTTTTGCCATGGCAGTTCCTAAAACTCCGCCACCGCCAAGCAGTACAGCCTTCTTACCCTTCAGACTGAATAAATCCATGCAAATCCCCCCTCATTTCCAAAAAATCATAGCTGTCCCGTCCGCTTCCATTATAGAATATTGAGATGTGTTATTCCTTGCGATAATTGCTTGTTAGTATGTAAATATTGCTCTATGGCGGTATCATCCTTGAAAACCGTTCGACACTGTATTAATATAATGATGTTCAGAAATAAAAACATCAGGCAGCTCTGGTAAATATCAATATTAAGGAAATTTTTTGGGCTGACCGAAAAATAATTTCCGGGAGGAATGAAAAATGCAATTTAAAAATGACTATACATATTCACTGGTAATGCCTACAAGCATAGGTGTCCGTATAACACCGTTCAACCGCCAGCCAGTCCATACCGGCAACCTGTATTCCATGCAGGCGACGAGCGCCGAATCCAATGTTGGAAATATCGCAGCCTCACTAGGTATGAGAGTCAAGCTGCTGACGACCTTTGTGAAGGACAGTGAAATAGCAGAGTATATAAAAAGTGAGTTGAGAAGACGCAATCTGGAGTATGAAGGCCCGGAGGTCCCTCAGGGAGGCCCATGGGGCTACAGACACCAGTTCAACATAGCCGACAGCGGTTATGGAATGAGGGGTCCACGCGTATTGAATGACCGAGCTGGAGAAGTGGGAAAAACATTGAATGCGAAGGATTTCGACAGTGAGCGCATATTCGGAAGGGAGCATGTTGCAATACTTCATCTGTCCGGCCTGATAGCCGCTTTGTCTCACGAGACCAGTCAATTCTGCCTGGAACTGGCGAAGGCTGCGAAGAAACACGGTACAAGGATCAGCTTTGACCTCAACTACAGAGCATCATTCTGGGCTGGGCGCGAAGATGAGCTAAGGGATATATTCTCACAGATAGCTGCCCATTCAGATATATTGATAGGCAACGAGGAGGATTTCCAGCTTGCATTGGGCGTCGAAGGGCCAGAGGCCGGAGGAGTAGGGCTTGATAAGAAGATAGACGGCTTCAAGCTGATGATCGAGAGAGTCAGGGCAGCATATCCTAACGTTTCGGTATACGCTACCACTTTACGCCAGGTCATAAACGCCAACCTTCACCTATGGGGCAACATAATGCTCTACGATAACAACTGGTATGTGATCGAGCCCAGAGAGATCCCGGTATATGATCGCATCGGCGGCGGCGATGGTTTTGTAGGAGGCCTGTTGTATGCAATACTGAAAGGCTGGGAGCCTGAAAAATGGCCTCAGTTTGGCTGGGCTACAGGCGCACTGGTCACGACGGTAGCAGAGGATTACGGTCAGCCCGTTGATGAAGCTCAGGTGTGGAGCATCTACGAAGGGAACGCCCGCGTAAAGAGATGATTACACTGAAAGCCTTACAGAATTCGGTGAAAAAATCCCCCCTTATACAGCCTGCTTTTGTCAGACTATGAGAGGGGGGTTTTTATCTATGAACTCAGTGCCGATAATCCGAATTTATGATCTCAAATGTAATTTGTCTGTTACCGGGGCATAAATTTATAACATAACAGTCCTTCCCGCCTCGATCTTTACTGCCTCGCCGTCTATGCCGACCCAGACATCCAAAGCAGAAGGATTGTATACGGTACACATGTCCACGCCGAATTTTAAGCTCTTCATTGCTTTTATATAATCCATGATCTCGATGTTTGACGCATACCAGACAGATTCGTCACCGGATATCATTTTACAAAATTCCTCTATTAGTTCCCAGTTATCTTCCCGATCGAATTCATAGCTATGTCCCCAGACATAAAGCAACGGCATTTGCGACCACTGCGGCTGATTTTTAAATACCTTTGCTTTATCCATCAGATTTTGATTGTGATGACATGTTGGATGCCAGACCAGAAAGTCATCCGGAAGGTGGAAGCCTCCGTAAGACTGGACAGTCCTGGAGTATTCTATGCCCAGAGCAGGCAGCATCCGTAGTAATTCACCGCTGTATGCCCCGAATGGGTAAGACATGCCCCGCACAGGATATCCTGTCAATTTCTCCAGCTTCCTTCTGTCCTCAAGTATCTCAAGCGAGACTATTTCATCGGGCAACAGCGTCAGGTAGGGGTGATTCAACGTGTGCGCCGATATCTCATGTCCCTTGAACAATTCACCGACTTCGGCTGTCCTTAAAAACATTTCCTCGTCCAGCCTGCCTGAATTCAGGTGAAATGTGCCCCGTATACCATGCCTGTTGAATATTTCCACAAGCCTTCTGTCGTGGACCTGGCCATCATCATAGCTCATGGTCAGCGCCTTTTTCTTACCGTTGGGATAATAGCTGAAAGATATGCTCATGATATCAACTCCTCTATCATATAAATGATCTATCCATCCATGACCATTGATATTACTTTGTTAACTCACTTACTCTATTTGCTTTTTTACGTTGTTCCCCTTCCAGTATGCCTTTTCCTGCAAAGTATACCTATTATACCAGACCCGATCAGCGCTCCCGCACTATCGATAAGCACGTCGGTCACCTGGCCTCCCCTTCCCGGGACAAACAGCTGGTGTATTTCATCTGAAGCTGCATAGATTACACATATGATCAATGCTGCGATTATTCCTTTATACCCATGCACTCCACTGCTTCTGAGCGCATTGACTGTCAGTGCACCCAGCACCAGATATGCTATAAAATGGGCATTTTTTCGAACTATATGATTCAAGCCCTCGACAGCATATTCACTGTCGGGAATTATTTTTTCTATAGTATTCACTATTGCTTCAGTTATTCCTGTGCTAAGTTGATTGGACTGCTCTGCGACCTGTGATGAAAGGAAAAAAATCAGTGCCATCCATAGTATAACAGCTGCCCAGTATAGAATTTTTTTCATATGTATTCCAGCAATATCCTCTCATGTAAAATGTACATACTTTATAGCAATTATAACACAATGATTTAGTATTCAACAGGGAACGGTTCTGTGTCTTGAGTTATAACTGAAAAAATAATACCCAAGACACAGAACCGTCCCCTGTCTTATATCATTCAAACTCCCTGAAGCCCATATTAAGCCAGGTCTGCAGATCAACCGTGTTTTTCGCCTTCAGGCCGGTATCACGCTGGAACTGGTGGATGGCCTTTTTCATACCGTCCTCGTAAATGCCGTCCAGCGGCCCTTTATAATACCCAAGCTGCTTGAGCCGCCGTTGTATAGCAAGCACATCTGCGCCCCTGTCTCCCGGATTTATCTCATCGAATTTCCTGCCAAAAGGCCCAAACTGGCCGTTGACTATGACCACCTCGGTACCTGTGGACACCAGGCTATACAGCTCCGCCACATCGTCATTGAACATGCGTATACAGCCATGGCTTGCTGCAGTGCCGATCGAGCCGCTTTGCTTTGTCCCATGGATCCCATACTTTCCCCAGGGTACATCAAGCCCAAGCCATCTGCCGCCGAAGCCCTCGCCCCAGTCACCCTTTTCAATGATCGTCCATCGTCCCAGAGGGGAAGGCAGGCCGGACATCCCGGAAGCTATCGTGTATTCCTTCACACAGGTATTACCGTCAAGAAGATAAAGTGTCTTATCTTCTATTTCAATGAAAATCGTATATTCCCTTTTTTCATCCAGCACTAAAGAGTCAAGAGCCGTTTGCTCTCTGGCATCAATAATGATCTGCGTCACAGAAAGTGCAATAATTATGACCAAAAAATAGGCCGCACTAAATTTAACCCTGTTCAATTGAGCACCTCTCAGGCCGAGACAAAACACATGAGGTATCAGGTGTTTTTAATCAATTTATTTATATGCGGCTATAGAGAATATTAGTAATACAGAAGCAGTCAGGAACACTCAGGCCGTTGCGATCAATTGAGTGAACTGATCGTCTTCCAGCGGCCTGCTCAGCAGGAAACCCTGCATGCAGTCACATTTCTGTGCCTTCAGGAAGTTCAGCTGCTTCGTGTTTTCGACACCTTCCGCTACGACTAGTATCTTAAGATTATGAGCCAGCTCTATAATAGTTCCGACGATATGATCTCCGGATTCCAGTTCGCCGATCCTGCTGACAAAAGTCCTGTCAATCTTGAGCGTATCGATAGGCAATAACTGCAAGTACTTCAATGATGCATATCCTGTCCCGAAATCGTCCAGTGCGATACGGATACCCATTTCCTTCAGTTGGTTGAGAGTATCTATGACCTTCTCAGGGTACGATATGAAAACAGATTCGGTTATTTCAAATTCAAGGTACCTGCTGTCAAAGCCTGTTTCCTCAAGCGCCTTTTTGACCATCTTGATAAAAGAGGGCTGTATTATCTGTACAACAGATATGTTTATAGTCAATATATAGTCAGGCATACCGGCCGACTGAATTTTTCTGAACTTCTCGAGCACTGTACTGAATATCCACTCACCGATATCTATTATCAGTCCGGTCTCCTCGGCTATTGGAATGAATTGGGCAGGGCTCACTGCTCCAAGGCTTGATGACCTCCATCTGGCAAGTGCTTCAAATCCTCTTATTCTGCGGTTATCACAATAATACTGCGGTTGGAATACCACATACAATTCATCATTAGTTATTGCAGATTTCAGGCCATCCTCCAGCCGTACTCTTTCCAGCATGCTCTTTTGCATTTCGCTGCAGTAGAAATCTATCCCGTTCTTACCGGAATTTTTTGCAGATACCAGTGCCATGTCGGCATGCTTTAAAAGATCCTCCGTATTATCGCCATCATTCGGATATATGGCTACCCCAAAGCTGGCATTTACATTAAACTCCTTCATGTTGTATTTGAACACATCCTCCAGCGCATCCTTCATTGACTTGACATATTCCAAAAGATCCTCCCTGCTCAACTCACGGCGGATCAAAACAGCAAACTCATCCCCGCCGAACCGACCCAGCATATCCCTTTTGTAAAGCTTTGATTTCCAGCGTTCACCTGAAGCCTGAAGTATCATGTCACCTATCTGGTGTCCCATCAGATCATTAACTTCCTTGAAATTGTCAATATCGATATATACCAGTGAAAAGCCTTTGTTTTTCCTGCCAAAATGACGTATGAGCATCTCAAGTTTTTTGATGATCATCTTACGGTTCGGAAGGCCGGTAAGGGCATCATAATATGCCATTTTCTCCAGCTTCTTTTCATTTTCCTTCATTACGTTATTGTATTTTGTCAGCTGCTCATTCTTCTGCCTCAGTTTTTCCTGAGAAGCAGTTATCTCTTCGTATAGCGCTGTGATCTCCTCTTTTTGTTCAGTCAGCACCTTGAAGTTTTCATACAATCCTTTTTTGTAATAGAAAATAACAGTCGATATCACGATCGATCCCAAATAAGTAACTATTCCAGGCAGCGCATTTTGATTATTTGACATCATCATGCCAAGACCTGCAAAGAAAATTCCAATTACATTTAATAGTATAGCTGCTGTGAAACCCTTTTTAAGTGTGCTGATAGATAGGTAAGTGTTTACAAGAACCTGTGCCTGTGCAGCAAGACCGCTGAATATGTAGTTGTCCATACTTATACCAAATAGAATAATCTTGATATGGCTGCGATTTGTCATATCACGCAGCAATAATAACAGTGCAACATTAATAGCCGAACAGATAATAATTGGCATCCATTCATTAGGCCAGCTTATTCGGATTCCACCATTGTCAGTCGGACGTACAGTATTTCTGCTTGCTTGCATACAATACCTCTCGTACGGATACATATGTATTCTACAATCCTAACAGCTATGTATATTATATCAGTATATATTTACATAATGCAACAAAATTAAAGATACATGCTTAAATCTTACATTTTACTGACATTTTTCGCAGAATTACAATATGAGGTGTATTGTTTAGATCGATACTTGATCTGGCAAGTACTGTTATTCAGCTGTAAAGCTCACTGCCCATCAGCATAATTTCAAATTTGTCGAACCAAACCTTTTCGACAAACTGTTCCGAGGAAAAAAACGTTTTTCTGAAAATGGCAAGTTCCCGGGTATTCTTCTTAAGCCACAGCGGCACAGGTATCTCAAGAGCTGAACATAAATCGACAAGACAGTGCTCAAGCTTGTCCCTGAAGCTGTGACCACCGTCATTATCAATTGCGTTGCCTTCCCTTACTATTTTTCCTTCTACTAAAAGCTTGCCATTTAGCGTCATTTTATGTCACCCTTTAAAATCGTATAAAGTGACAGCTACTGAAGAACATGGCTCTGTCTTCCATGACATGAAATGAACTGCAGCAACCGCCACTTTGTATATTATTTGCCACCCAGCTTATATTCTATCGAATCGACCAACGCCTTCCAGCTCGCATCGATAATGTCTGTAGATACGCCTATTGTGGTCCAGACCTCATTTCCGTCGGTGGATTCGATCAGGACGCGCACCCTCGCCGCTGTAGCTGCTGTTGAGTCTAGCACTCTTACCTTATAGTCCGTCAATTTCATTTCATGTATACTTGGATAAAATCTTGACAGCGCCTTTCTTGCAGCCTTATCAAGAGCATTGACCGGTCCGTCGCCTTCTGCAGCCGTTATTTCCTCTTGGTCTCCAACCATAACCTTTATCATGGCAGATGAGTTCCGTTCATTTGAGCGTGCAGGCTCATTGACGATGACCTTGAAATCCTTTAGCTCGAAAGATGGACTGTATTTGCCGAGTATTTTCCTTATAATAAGCTCGAATGAGCTTTCTGCGCCCTCATACTGGTAGCCCTCATGTTCCATCTCCTTTAGCTTATTCAGGATCAGCCTGGTTTCAGGAGAGTCCTTGGTTACTGAAGGTTCCACCCTTTGGACCATATTTAATACAGCACTCCTGCCTGCAACCTCCGACATGAGGAATGTCCTTTCGTTGCCTACCTGCTCCGGATCCAGCAGCTCATAGGCAGAAGTGTTCTTTACAACGGCATCAGCATGCATACCTGCTTTGTGAGCAAATGCAGATCTGCCTACATACGGCGCCCTTTCATCATGTATGACATTTGCGATCTCACTTATAGCACGAGCCACAGGCGTCATCTCAGTCATGTTCTCCTCAGGGATGCATTTATAGCCCATCTTGAGCTGCAGCGTGGGAATAATGGTGCAAAGGTTTGCATTTCCGCATCTCTCACCAAACCCGTTTATTGTACCCTGGACCTGTGCCGCACCGGCCTGCACCGCCATGATCGTGCCGGCCACTGCCATGCCGGTGTCGTTATGGGTGTGGATGCCTATTGGTACAGAAAACTTTGATATTACCATCCCGGTGATATCATAGATATCCATCGGCAGACAGCCGCCCTTCGTGTCGCACAGGCAAATACTGTCTGCTCCTGCATCCGCTGCAGCCTTTAGGGTTTCCATTGCATATCCGGGATCGGAGAAGTAGCCATCGAAAAAATGCTCCGCATCATATACTACTTCCCTGCCCTGTTTCTTAAAATATTTGACTGTATCATATATCATCCTGATATTCTCATCAAAACTGGTCTTCAGGATGTCGGTTACCTGAAAATCCCATGACTTCCCGAATATGACCACCGCTTGTGTCCCGGCCTTCAACAGAGACCTCACATTTGCGTCTTCCTCTACAGGAAGCCCGACCCTTCTTGTACTGCCAAATGCTATTAGCTTTGCGTGGTTGAGCTTCATTTTACCGGCTCGCTCAAAAAATTCGAGATCCTTGGGATTTGATCCGGGATTCCCCGCCTCAATATAGGCCACACCAAGTGAATCAAGCCTTTTTACTATTTTCAGCTTGTCTTCCACTGTATAAGAAATGCCCTGTGCCTGTGCACCATCTCTTAGTGTGGAATCAAGAACAACAATTTTTTTCATATTGTCTCCCTTCTGTCTGAGGCTCCTTTTCCATGATCGTTCATAACCCTGTTGATCGCATTTATATATGCCTTGACGCTGGCTTCTATAACGTCTGTGCTCACGCCCCTGCCTACATAAATCCTGTTGTCCTTTATGATCCTTACTGTCGCTTCGCCAAGTGCGTCGGTGCCTTCTGTCACGCCCTTGAGACTGTAGTCCTGCAGCTGCACTTCAAACCCGACGGATCTCTCGATTGCCTTGAAAGCAGCATTTACGGGGCCGTCACCGGTTGCTGCCTCAGTGACAGGCTCACCATTTTTGAACATGCTCACGGTTGCTGTGGCTATGATCTTGTTTCCGCTGTTGATCTGGAAGCTGTCAAGCTTATAGACCTCCTCCACCTCGGAAACCTTTTCTCCGACCAGAGCTTCGATGTCTCTGTCGAGAACGGTTTTTTTCTTGTCCGCCAGTTCCTTGAACTTCTCGAATGCCCTGCCTATCTCTTCAGATGAAAGGTGGTTGTATCCCATTTCCTTTAATCTCTCTTCAAATGCATGTCTTCCTGACAGCTTGCCCAGTATCATTCTGTTTTGTGAAAGACCAATGGATTCCGGAGTCATTATTTCATATGTGGTTCTTTCAGCCATCATACCATGCTGGTGAATCCCTGACTCATGGGCAAAGGCATTGGCACCCACTATAGCCTTATTCGGCTGTAAAGCAACTCCAGTCAGGCTGCTGACAAGCTTACTGGTCCTGTATATCTGTTTAGTATCAATGTTGTGCAGCAGTTGGCCATAATAGTCCTTCCTGGTCTGTATATTCATGACCAGTTCCTCCATCGAGGCATTTCCGGCCCGTTCTCCCATTCCGTTGACAGTGCATTCCACCTGAGTCGCTCCGTTCATGACAGCAGCCAATGAATTAGCGACAGCAAGACCCAGATCATTGTGGCAGTGGACACTTATATCTGTTTTATCGATTCCCCGGACATTTTCCTTGATACCTTTTATCAGCTGCCCGAATTCCTCCGGTGATGAGTAACCGACAGTATCCGGTATATTAACCACAGTCGCTCCTGCCTTTATGACCTCTTCCAGGACCCTGTAAAGAAATTCTGTTCTGGTCCTGCTGGCATCTTCAGCCGAGAATTCCACATCACTGCAGTATTTCTTTGCATATCTGACCATTCTGCCAGCTCTCTCCAGCACCTGATCCTCTGTCATCTTCAGCTTGTATTTCATGTGGATGTCTGAGGTGGCGATAAATGTGTGTATGCAAGGGCTCTCAGCCTTGCACACGGCTTCCCAGGCCTTGTCTATGTCTTTTTCCACGGCTCTGCTGAGACTTGCAATGGTTGCTCCCTTCACATTTTCAGCCACGGTCTTTACCGCCAGAAAGTCACCCGGCGATGAAATGGCAAAGCCCGCTTCTATGACATCTACGCCAAGCCTTGCAAGCTGGCGTGCGATCTCAAGCTTCTCCTGTATGTTCAGACTGACTCCGGGAGTCTGCTCTCCGTCCCTTAATGTCGTATCGAATATTTTGATCCTCGTTGACATGTTACAACCTCCTTGAATACCGAATATAAAACCTCATATTTATAAATATCCGGCGGTATTTTTTCCGCCTTTTTCTCTATATTGCAAGCTTATTTCTTCAGCCAGCTCATCATCTTCCTGAGCTCCGTACCTACCTTCTCAAGCTGGTGCTCTGATTCGCGGAGCCTTGTTGCCAGGAATTCAGCCCTTCCGCCGGCTTTATTCTCTGTGATCCATTTCGATGCAAAGGCTCCGTTCTGTATCTCGCTGAGAACCTTTTTCATTTCCTTTCTCGTCTCATCGGTGATGACTCTTTTTCCGGTCATATAATCACCGTATTCAGCAGTGTCACTGATAGAGTATCTCATGTACGCAAAGCCGCCCTGATTGATCAGGTCCACGATCAGCTTCATTTCATGGATGCACTCAAAATATGCGATCTCAGGCTGATAACCCGCCTGGACGAGCGTCTCGAAGCCCGCCTTCATCAGTTCGGTAACACCTCCGCACAGTACAGCCTGCTCTCCAAAAAGATCCGTTTCTGTTTCTTCTCTGAAGGTAGTCTCAAGTATCCCCGCTCTTCCTGCACCGATCCCGGAAGCATATGCCAATGCGTAATCCCTCGCCTTGCCTGAGGCATCCTGGAAAACTGCGATGAGAGAAGGCACACCTTTGCCCTCGTTATACTGGCTTCTTACCGTATGTCCCGGCCCTTTGGGTGCGATCATAATTACATCGACGAATTCGGGGGGCTTTATCTGGTTGAAATGTATGTTGAACCCATGAGCGAAAGCCAGTATATCTCCCTCCTTCAAATTAGGCTCAATGTCTTTGTAATACATGTCCGCCTGGGTCTGGTCAGGAGTAAGGATCATGATAAGATCTCCCGCCTTTGCCGCTTCTGCCGTATCCATGACTGCAAGGCCGTCCTGGGCTGCCTGCTTTCTTCTTGCAGATCCCGGAGTAAGTCCTACCACCACATCAACACCGCTGTCCTTCAAGTTCTGTGCATGTGCATGGCCCTGACTTCCATATCCGATCACCGCAACTGTCTTCCCCTTCAGCAGACCGAGGCTGCAGTCGCTGTCATAATACATTTTAGCCATTTGTATCACTCTCCTCATTATTTGTCACCTTAATTATGCGATTGCCTCTTTCGATGGCAATAGTTCCTGTTCTAACTATTTCCTTTATGCCGAACTGTCCGAGCAGGTCCTCCAAGGCTTCCACCTTGTCCCCGCTCCCGGATGCCTCTATGGTAAGTGTGGTTTTTGATACATCCACAATTTTGGCTCTGAATATTTCCACCAGCTGTACTATTTCGCTTCTTGTTGCTGCATTGGCTGAAACCTTGATCAATGACAGCTCACGCGATATAGAGTCATGCCTGTCAAGCCTTTTGATCTTGATGACATCTATCAGCTTGTTAAGCTGCTTGCTCACCTGCTCTACCGTATACTCGTCGCCGTCCACTACAATGGTCATCCTTGAGATATCCGGATTCTCAGTGACTCCGACAGCAAGGCTGTCAATGTTGAAGCCCCTTCTGCTGAACAGGCCAGCAACTCTTGAAAGTACACCGGCATGATTTTCTACCAGTACTGATAATGTATATTTAGCCATATTTCACCAACCCCTTTCACTCCTGGTTAACACACAATATGTGCATTTTGATCTATATAAACAGACGCTAATCCAACCATCTGTCCCTGTCAAATCACATCGTAGGCTCCATAGGATCCACCATGCATTCCAGCAGGTAAGGCCCGCGGCTTTTGGCCATCCGCTCAAGTGCCGCCTTTACATGGCTGTTTGATGTTATCCTCTCTCCAACGAAGCCATATGCTGCAGCCAGTGCCACAAAATCCGGGTTGCTGTCCAGGCAGACCTGCGAATAACGTCCTCCATGCTTTGTCAATTGAAGCTCCCTTACCATGCCCAGCCGGCAGTTATTGAAGAGCACTATTTTCACATCAATATTGTAATGCTTCATTGTGCCCAGCTCCTGCATCGACATCTGGAAGCTGCCGTCTCCGCTGATCACCACAACAGGCACATCCGGCCTGCCTGTCTTTGCGCCGATGGCCGATGGAAGACCATAACCCATCGTTCCTAGTCCTCCCGAGGTTATGAAGGTTTTTGGGCGCCTTACACGATAATTGTTTGCTGCCCATATCTGGTTCTGTCCGACCTCAGTAGTTATTACTGCACTATCAGGGAGACAGTCAGATAATACAGAGAGCAAATATCTGGGATTAACAAATCCCATTCCGGTATTTGAATCAGTCATTGTGTCTGTTTTAGCTTTTCCCTCGACATCCGCTTCTGCTTCAGATGCCGCTTCATTTATTGTCTTATCTTTCCATGCCGCCACCTCATCTGACCACTGACTGCTCCCATCTGCTTCAACTAATCCGAGCATATCCGTGAGTATCAGCTTTACATCTCCGACCAGTGGTATCGATGTGTCAATATTTTTACCGATCTCCGCAGGATCGATGTCGATGTGTATAATCCCTGCTTCTTTTTTAAGCACATTCATAGATCCTATTGCTCTGTCACCGACTCTGGCTCCAAGGATTATCACAAGATCCGCATGGTGCAACGCATAATTTGCTGTTCTGCTCCCATGAGTCCCTACCATACCAAAGTGAAGAGGGTGGTTTGATGGTATTGCTCCTATGCCCATAAGCGTCGTTACCACCGGCATGCTCCGCATTTCAGCAAGCTTCAGCATTTCACCCGAAGCATCTGCCGATATGACACCGCCTCCTGCACAAATTACCGGCCTTTTTGCTTCTTTCAGTGCCGCAGCAGCTTTTTTCATCTGTACAGGGTGACCCCTTAATGTAGGTTTGTAACCCTTAATATCGATCGTTTCCGGATATTCAAAATCCAATGTGCTGTTTTGAACATCGATAGGAATATCTATGACGACAGGACCCGGCCTTCCTGTTGCAGCAATGTGGAATGCTTCTTTTATGATCCTTGGAAGATCCTGTGTATTTTTCACAAGATAATTATGCTTGCAAAATGGCGCCGTAGCTCCTGTTATATCAGCTTCCTGAAATGCATCTGTCCCAATCATGTCGCTTTTTACCTGTCCCGTGATTGCTACTATCGGAACGCTGTCCATGTATGAATTTGCGATCCCGGTAATCAGGTTCGTAGCGCCGGGTCCGGATGTAGCGACACATACACCTACCTTTCCGGTGACCCTTGCATACCCATTTGCGGCATGGGCAGCTCCCTGTTCGTTTCGTGTGAGTATATGCCGTATGCTGCTGTCCAGCAATGCATCATAAAACGGGGAGATTGCAGCGCCTGGATAACCGAATATGGTATCGGCATTTTCTTTTTCGAGTGCTCTAACAATAGCTTGTGCTCCGGTCATTTTCATATATATCCCTCCGTTTCCCGGTCCATTTTACTCCTAATATTGCTTGTTCACACATTCCGTTCCGCTGTACACCCTGCTAAATGTCTCATTTTTACGCCTCGTTATAACACATCTGTTCAAAGAAAAATTACCGGTTGTAGATAAATTTTCTTACATCATTACTGTTTCAACGAGGCAAGTAACGTTTTATGTCTCGTTTTTACGCCTCGTTATAAAAAACCCCTCGTCGCTGCATCACTGCAGGGACGAAGGGACTATCCAACGTGGTACCACCCTGATTTGACAAGCTGTCGCTTATCCTCGGCAAGTACTTGTGTACTTGACTGTAACGTAGTCAACGTCATCACCTGATATATAGTTTCAGTGATGAGGCTCCGGAATGAGCTATACACAGATCCTGTACGCCGTCTCGCACCACCCGCCGGCTCTCTTGTGCACCCGGACCTGTCTTCTTTCCTTCATCGCACTGCCTTATAAAAAATGATTGTATAATATTGTATCAGCTTACAGCAGGCAGTGTCAATACTATTTTTACCCTTTATTACCCAATTATCAAGGACTTTTTTATGCTTTCTTGCAGTAATTTTCTACAAGTATACCCTTTCATTAGTATTCCCCTCGAACTTTCCAATACCATAACCATAGCAGAAGGACTGACGCATACTGGTCACGATCAGAGCCTTTAAAAACTCTCTCTCCTCTTTGCTGAGACCTCTGTCTGTCATTTCGATAAAATTTCTTGTCTTATCTGCAGCAATAAGCTTTATCGCTTCCCTGGTTCCGGAAAAATCACTATTTAACTTCTCTTTGGCCTGTTTCAGGTATAATTTCAGTGTTTTTTCAAAATCCAGCTTGTTTCTGGCTCTGTCAGCCATTGCATCCACCTCCCGCTAATTCTCACGAGTAAGTGTTGCCAATTTATATACAAAACTATACATATTGCTGTAATACAATCAAGCTGTCAACCTTTCTGCGCAGGAAGTCTATATAGACGGGATGCACTGTGCAGTCGTCATCTTGTTATTAGTCCATCCTTTACCTTCTTCGTGAGTTTAAGCTCGGTCGAGACCCAGCTGTCGCTGTTGTGCTTTCTATGATAAATGTGCAGCGTATCTCCGGGAGATTTTGAGTATATATAAGTCCTCAGCTGCATCATAGTATTTATCTCGGCATCGTCGACCCGTGCAATGATGCAGCCTTCTCGTATTCCTGCCTTGTAAGCCGGGCCGTACCTGTCAACATGCGCCACATAAATACCGTCATGGATCCCGGACTCCCCGTCTATATATGGTATTGCGTCTCCATCATATGCAAACATACCCATGTAAGGTTCTTCAAATGTGCCTGTACTTATCAGCCTTTCTACTATAGGCTTCATTATATTAATAGGGATGGCGAATCCCATTCCTTCGGCGCTGGATACCTTGACAGTGTTGATGCCGATGACCTCTCCCTTTGAATTGAGCAGCGGTCCGCCGCTGTTGCCCGGATTTATGCTCGCATCGGTCTGGATAAGATCCTCCATATAATTAAGGCCGTTTTCAGTCTCAATGCTTATAGTCCTGTTGAGTGCGCTGACTATGCCTGACGTGACCGATCTTTGAAAGTCAAGTCCCAGCGGATTTCCTATTGCTATGGCATGCTCTCCGACCTCAAGCTGTGATGCATCACCAAGCTTCAGCGGCTTGAGGCCTGTAAGGTTTACTTTCACAGCAGCCAGGTCAAGCACCGGATCTGCCCATATGACTTCACCGTCAACATTCCTGCCGTCTGCGAAGGATACTACGATCCTGTTGCTTTTCCCGCCCGCAACGTGGTTATTTGTCAAAATGTATCCATCCTGACTGACGATTACTCCTGAGCCAAAACCCACTTCCGTTTCTCTGTTCCTGCTAAAGAGGTTGTCCCTCACAACTCTTTCTACTGTTATTCCTACGACGCCCGCTGTAGCATTTTTAGCTACGTGCTGAGTTACAGGTATGATAGCTGTGCCATTTGTTATCGCAGTCTCTGGAGTTGTGTCGCCTGACTGTGTGCTGCCGCTTTGCCCGCTCTGTGACAAACGTCTGCTGTCCTGCTGTCCGGGTGTTCTCAAAAGTTCTCCGGCATTATTACTCCCGTCTCCGGTCATCCCCATTTGATCAACCCGGTTATTATCCTCTTCGCCGGCGCGGCCGTCAGGCGAAAAGTATTTTGGAGCAGCATAAAAAACAAGCAGGCTCACAGCCAGTGAAACAAGCACAGAGGTGATCAGCATTCCGGTCAGGCCGGTACGTCTTGTTTTTTCTCCAAACATCATATCATCCTCATTTTATGTTTTATGACTTTATCAGTTATTATTTCTTTAATGTCATAAAGAATACATAAATGTGGATTATATGTAGTGACTCAAGTTAAGAGGCAGAGAACTAATTGCCGGCTAAATGTTTTCAGTACCTTTTGATCCTTCCGGAAGATTGGACTTAATGATTTTCTTTACACTTTTTTCAAACCGGGGTCTGGGCATCATAACCTGATGGCCGCAGCCGAGGCATTTCACCCTGAAGTCCGCACCGGTCCTCATGACTTCCCACTGCTTGTTGCCGCAGGGGTGTACCTTTCTGAATTCAACGATATCTCCAAGACAATATTTATCTGCCATATAAACACCACCAAGCTTCATATTAATACATTATTTTGCACTATGTTCCGCGGCAGCTTCAACAAATGCCTCAAACAGCTTCAAATGTATCGAAACATTTCTCCACATCGTCTCAGGATGCCACTGGACACCCACGATGAACTGCCCTTTTGCACATTCTAACGCCTCAACCACATCATCAGATGCTTTAGCTGTGACGATAAGTCCGTCTGCCGGCACATTAACAGCCTGATGATGGTAAGAGTTTACCGGCAGACTGTCAGTCCCAAATATTTTGTGGAGCATGGACCCCCGGCTGATCGTGACATCATGGACAGGATACCAGTCGGGTGCTTCCTGCCAATGCTTGAGCATCAGTTTAGCGCTGCTGCCGGAATAGATATCCTGGTGCAAAGTCCCTCCCATGGCTGTGTTAAGCAGCTGGACACCTCTGCATATGCCAAGTGCGGGCTTGTTTTCTCTGACCGCAAGCCTCGCCAGCTCCAGCTCCAGTTTGTCTCTCCCGGGAGAAATACTGCCCTGACATTTTCTATTTTCTTCTCCAAATGCTCTGGCATCTATGTCAGGCCCTCCGGTAAACAAAAACCCGTCACATGCTTCTATTATCTGCTCCGCCATGCCGGGCGCAAGCTCAAGGGGCAATATACATGGAAGTCCGCCTGCACAGGTTATGCCGTCCATATAGCCTTCCGGAGTATACAGTCTTCCCCTCTCCATGTCATATCCCGGTACTATGCCTATTAACGGCCGTTTTTCCATAGACAGTCACTCTCCGGTATATTCATCCGATATCTATACTATCATATCGGCTCCGAACATATTCCAGTAAATACAGGCATACGGAGCACTGCACACAGTTTAACCACCGTATTCAAAGCTGTACAACGGCACACCGATAAAATCAATAATTTTTGAGATACGAATCGATCTCCCATTTGCTTATCCTTGTTCTATAGTCATTGCATTCTTCCATCTTTGCTTCTATATATTTATCGTATATATGATCGCCAAGCATCTCCCTGACAAAATCACTGGCGCACATCTCCTTAATTGCCTCGTCCAGGCTTCCGGGAAGCTGTGCGATATTCACTGCGCACCTGTCCTCCATGCTCATTCTGAACAGGTTTTTATTGACCGGCTCCGGCGGCAGGATCCTGTTTTCGATTCCGTCAAGACCTGCAGTCAGTATGGCCGCCAGTGCAAGATAAGGATTACAGCTTGGATCCGGGCATCTGAGTTCGAGCCTCGTTGCCGTTCCGCGAGCTGCAGGCACTCTGACCAGCGGGCTTCTGTTCCTCGCGGACCAGGCTATATATACCGGTGCCTCATAGCCCGGTATAAGTCTCTTGTATGAGTTCACAAGCGGATTTGTCAGTGCTGTGATGGAGCGCATATTTTTCATCAGGCCGCCAATGAACCAGTAAGCCTCTTTACTTAGCTGCAATGGGTCTTTTTCATCGAAAAATATACTGCGTCCCTTATGAAACAGGGATGTGTTCACATGCATGCCTGAGCCTGCTATGCCGTATATTGGCTTCGGCATGAATGTGGCATGCAAGCCATGCCTCTGAGCTATGGTTTTCACGACCAGCTTGAAGGTCTGTATGGCATCTGCGGCATTTAGTGCATCGGTATACTTAAAGTCGATCTCATGCTGGCCCGGAGCTTCCTCGTGATGGGACTGCTCCACCTCAAAGCCCATATCCTCCAATGCGAGGCACATGTCTCTTCTGGCGTTCTCACCAAGGTCAACCGGACCCAGATCGAAATATCCGGCATTGTCGTGGGTTATTGTTGTGGGGTTGCCTTCACTATCGGTAAGGAACAGGAAAAATTCACACTCTGGTCCTACATTGAAAGTATCATACCCCATCTGCTCTGCCTTGCCGAGAGCTTTCTTCAGCACATATCTGGGGTCACCTTCAAAGGGCTTGTCATCGGCTGTGTACACATCACAGATCATCCGCGCTACCTTTCCCATCTGCGGTCTCCATGGAAATATGACGAATGAATCCGTGTCAGGTCTCAGATACATGTCGGACTCCTCGATCCTCACGAACCCTTCTATAGATGATCCGTCGAACATGCACTTGTTGTCCAGCGCCTTCTCGAGCTGACCCGCCGTTATGGCAACATTTTTGAGCATTCCGAAAATATCAGTGAACTGAAGCCTTATAAATTCCACTTCCTCTTCCCTGACAATCCTGATGATATCTTCCTTTGTGTACTTGGACATTATTCGCACCTCCATATAAAATAGAAAAGCGAACTCAAACAAACCTTACATATTGTTTAAGAACGCCGTTGTTCCAAATAAACTGTAAAAATCAGATACTGTTATGTTGTACATCTATTTTATCATGATTTATCAATAAAACAATACTATATTTCTATATGTCTATTGCTTTACGCTTAATAAGCCTCAAATCAGCTCAAACAAACCAGTCTCTCCTGGCGTTTCTGCAAATAAAATGATCATCAGCGTTTTTCATGTGCAGACCGTGGCACTGCACACTTAGAGTAAAATTATCGTAGGCAAAGATATGGAAAAACCTCATAAGAGGTCTTCCCACAATCACGATTTTTCTGTAGTTTAGAAGTTGACAAGACAACAAAAACAAGATAACACTGCTGATGCAAGAAAAATTTTTACAAACGAAATTTTTTCTATGAAATACATGTCATAACGAGGCAAAGGATGATTCGCATAACGAGGTGCAATAAGCGAACTGGACAAAAATTCAAGTATGGGACTAATTTTTCAAAATAAAGGTGAATTTTTTGTGAATAAACGAGTAAAATACCAGATTATGTTGACTAAAACGTCCCAAACTCGAATTTTTGTCCATTGCAAACAGCTCATATTGCCAGACTACAATAACACTGCTGATGTAAGACAAATGATCCAATTAAAAAGGGATAGTGTAAAGTAGCTTATGAAAAACGGTGCAAAACACTATCTGAAGTAAATGAGTGGAGGGAAAACAAATAGCAGAACATATTGTTGAACGGCTTCATCTGATCAGATGATAAATATCACTTCACAGGTCAGGCAGGATGTCCGGGAAAGCGGGGTCACAGATGGGGTGGTTGTGGTTTTAGTTCCTCATACGACTGCAGGCGTCACTATTAATGAGAATACAGACCCTGATGTAGTATGATGAGAATGCAGGCGTCACCATTAATGAGAATGCAGACACTGATGTAGTATATGGAACGGAATAGATAAACGGCGTTCGAATATACAGACTACAGGGTGAATGAGAAATTAGCCCACGTTTACTTGACATAAACCACTGCACACAAGAGGCTTTGATAAATTTTTCCGGTATGATATAATTTATGTACCTTCATAAGATTGCATAATCCAAATTCACATAAAAAGGCTAAATTGCGTTTTATAACCGGGAACAGATATATTTGACCTAAGGGTTAAAATGCATAAACCAAGATATATTATATTGACGTTATGTATAATGCTGTTACTGCTGAACGTGGCACCAAATACTTATGCTAAGGCGGGGACTGATGATATGCTGCATACAGAAGGCAACAGGATCGTAGATTACAACGGTCAAACAGTACGGTTATTCGGCATGAACTGTCCGGGTCTGGAATGGATGACTGCCAGCGGCGATGTTACGAAAGCCGTCGCTGCAGCATTTGACCGGTGGGAGGCCAATCTTGTGAGGCTGCCGATGAATCAGGATTTCTGGTTTGGGTACCATTCATCACAGACTGACGACGGCGCTGCATACAGAAAACAGATATCTGATATCGCAGCCATCGCACAGGATCGGGGCAAATATTTATGGCTCGACCTGCATTGGTCAAATGCAGGGACCGAATGGGGAAAGCATACCGGACAGCATAAGATGCCTGACGGCAACAGCCTTGTTTTCTGGAAATCGGTCGCCAAGGAGTACAAAAATCACCCATATGTACTGTTCGGGCTTTACAATGAACCCTATGATATAGCCTGGTCTGTATGGAAGAATGGCGGCAGGGTATTTGAAGATGTAAATGTGACCGAAAACAACACAAGAGCAAAAAAAAATGTGAGGTACAATGCTGTGGGGATGCAAACCCTCATTAATGCTATAAGAGCACAGGAGGCAAACAATCTGATAATAGTCGGAGGTTTGGATTGGGGATTTGATCTTTCCAATGCCACCAATGATAAATACAAGCTTACAGATACACCTGAGGGTAATGGCATTGCATACGACACCCATCCCTACCCATGGAAAAGCAAAAACTGGTCTGCTCTCATTGATAAAACAGGGGAAAAATTTCCCGTGATCGTTGGAGAATTCGGTGCCAAGCCTGATGATAACGATCCACAAAAGCCTGACGAGAGTACCTTCAAGAATTATTACAAAACATTGTTCGACTGGATCGATAAGCATCAATACAGCTATGCGGCATGGGCCTTTCACCCCAGTGCGGGACCATGCATCATACAGAGCTGGAACTATGAGCCTACCCCTTACCACGGCGTTTTTGTAAAAGCTTTCCTTCAAAAAACCGCAGCTTCTGGCTGCTAGCTGCAACGTGCTTCTTGCCGCACTGGCCGCCTTTGTGATTATTCACAGGATCAGAGCTGCTGGAAGCTGAGTGAACAAAATCAACCTTATTTATCAAAATGTCAAAAGAATCTGTAACCATTTTGCTACAGATTCTCTTTTTAATTTTTCGCCTGTTTGCTTCACATCTTCATTGTTCCTTTTCGAACATATCCTTACCTACACCACACAGCGGGCATACCCAATCATCCGGGATATCTTCAAAAGGCGTTCCCGGCGCAATGCCGCCATCGGGATCTCCCTCAGCAGGATCATATACATAACCGCAGGCAGTGCAAACATATCTGTCCATGATATCATCTCCTTTGAAAAACTTGATCCTTAACTATATTCCCCATGAAACATATCTATAAACGAAATAATATAAAAATCTTCAGCTGCGGCCTTTTCTGGAGCCGGATAAAACGATCAGACCGATGCCTATCAGCAGCACCGGAAGCGCAAACGGCTTCGTGTTGAAGCTTAATAGCATGTTGAGCGAGAACGAGAAAAAGAATATGAACGACAGTCCGCTCAGGATCCCAATAGGAATAAGAAGACCCTTTTCCCTGTTGCCAAAAATATAGAGCTCAAATAATCCAAATGCTACTGAGAATATTATCAGCGGCCAGGTGATATGCCACCCGCCGAAAAGCATGTTTATCTGGAACACTATGCCAAGAACCAGAAGTATTCCTCCCGGCACAAGCACTCCGGGATTCCCTCTGTTCCCTGAAAAATAACTTGAGTGGAACAACAGCCCCGGCACTATCAGAAACAGAGACGGCCAGAATCTTGACAAGATATAGCCGAGATCAAGGATGCGCCATAGGGGATCGAATATACTAAAATTTCTCATCAGGAACAGTATACCAAGAATAATAAGTATACCTCCCAGAACCTTGCCTGATCTTTTCATTGTAAAACCTCCCATATATATTCAGACATCATTGGCTTCAATTTGTCATTCTATATTATTATAATGCTATAATGCCGAAATGTCTGATATATTTGGCAGTCGATCTAAGATCACGTCTGTATTCTTCTGGCCTCCCAGCTCTCCGGAAAAAGCTCTCCGTCCTTTTCCAGCCTCCATATGACATAACGTATTCCCGTAGAAATCAGGTCCGCTATTTTCATAACAACATACAGCCTCGTGTTTTGCAGTACAAGAAAATCCATGAAGCCTCCAAAATTGACGATTCCTGTAACAAACATATCTCCGACAGGAGCGAGCTCCTTATTGACACCCGATCCTGGTTTTATCGGGCCTTCTCCGATACCGATATGCCCTACATGCTCCATACTGCCAAGGCATGCATCTATTGCTATGACAAAAGGCTTCTCACAGTCAACAGCGACTTTTCTCATAATATCACCAATATTTTTGGCATGCACAGGACTCTCCAAATTGCCATAAACAAATACATTCCTGCTTCTCAGCCCCGATATTTTGTACCCTATGAGTGGTCCAAGGCTGTCCCCGGTCGAACGGTCTGTGCCGATACAGACGAAAACCACCGACTTCGAACCTTTTTCCAATGCACCGCTGATACGAGAATGCAATTGGTCAGTAAAGTGTTTGAAAGCCGCCACACTGCCTGCATTAATATATTGCTGCTTTTCTGCTGTCCTGATTGACATTATCTCTCCTGAAAACCTTTTTTAAATATTATTTCCAGTGCGTGTACTTTTATTACACATTTCTCAGCATTCTCTTATATCTTTCGCCTCCCTTAATAAACTCTCGTATACTCGTTATATGATTTACATGCCTTTTCTTATCTGATATCATGTTGAACAGGGGTGATTTTACGGATACATTGAGAAACAGCAGACCATTCATAGAGGACATACTGAACGGTATGTATGACTGGGTCAGAGTCGTTGATACTGAAAACAAAGTGATCTATATGAACAGGGCTATGGCCGAAGGTCTTGGCACCCAATACATCGGCAGAAAGTGCTATGAGGTGCTTGGCAGGAGCGAGCCCTGTGAAAACTGTATTTCAAGAAGATCCGTATTTGACGGCACCTCTCAGGAGAAAGAGGAAAGCATCAACGACAGAACCTTTTCCGTGATGTCTTCGCCGCTAAGAAATGCTGAGGGTAAAGTGATTGCTGCTGTAGAAGTGCTTCGGGAGACTACCCAGATCAAAAAGCTTTATCATAAAATGCACGAGCAAAACCAGAAGCTCAAAAGCGAGGTCGAAATGGCCAGAAAGCTGCAGGCCAACCTTCTTCCCGGACCTCTCGACGATCCGCGGCTGGATTTCTCGATTATATATATGCCCTGCGAGTCACTGGGCGGTGACTTTATTGATATATTCTATATAGATGACTCTCATCTTGGCATGTATATCGCAGATGTATCCGGTCACGGCGTACAAGCCTCGCTGCTGACAGTCTTTCTCCGTTCCACACTGAACAAGAAAGAGCTGTCGCCATCCAAGGCATTACAGGAGCTTTACTGTGAATTCAATCAGAGTAAGCTGGACAGGGATCTGTACATAACGATTTTTTATTCAATAATCGATCTGGACAGCAAAACTATGCTGTACTCCAATGCAGGTTTAAATGTGATGCCTGTCGTATACGGTAATGACAGGTTCGAACTGCTGAGGATGCCTGGGATACCTATCAGCAACTGGCTCAAAACTCCCGGCTATAAGGACGGTATCATAAGTCTGACACCCGGTGACAAATTCTTTATGTATTCAGACGGTATACTGGAGATGAGAAACGATTCCAACGAGCAATTCGGAGAAGACAGGCTTCTTGAAATATTGCTCAACAACCATTCCAGACCCAAAAAGCTTCTGCTTGACATAAAGAAATCGGCTTTTATATTTGCCGGAATAAAAAGTGCAGACGATCTTCAGGATGATGTCACGATGGCACTGCTAGAAATAAAGTAAGTATTCATTATGCCGTACAGTGACAAAAGTGTTTATGTTCATGTTTTGTTGTCAGTATACATGCCTTGCTGTCACGACTCTGTCGATCCCGGCCAGGTCCTTAAGTATGATGATATCCTGGTATCTTCCGTCTGAGGTCAGCATTGCCGCCACTTCTCCGGCCTGATCATATCCTGTTTCAAAAGCCAGCATACCGCTGTTTTTTAGATATGCGGGGGAATTCCGTATGATCTCTCTATAGAAAGCAAGTCCATCGATGCCGCCATCCAATGCCGCGGCAGGCTCAAAACCCTTTACTTCACGCCTTAGTCCATCTATATCCCTCGTTCTTATATACGGTGGATTTGATACGATGACATCAAATTTCTTTGTTGGTATTTCAGCAAAAAGATCGCTTTGAATAAAGCAGATCCTTTCGGAAACACCGTTTTTACTTGCATTTTTGGCAGCAATGCGAATAGCCTCCGGCATTATATCAGCTGCTACTACAAAGCAGCCGGTCAGATGCCATGCGAGGCTGACAGCTATACAGCCTGAACCCGTGCACATATCGAGTATTTCTGTACGGCCGCTTCCGCATGTATCGATAACGGCCTCAACAAGCAGCTCTGTGTCCTGTCTGGGGATAAGAACATCAGGGCTGACCTCGAATATGAGAGACATAAATTCCTGCACTCCTGTGATATGCTGCAGCGGATATCCATGTGCACGCTTCCGCAGCATTTCCTGATAATGCTGTCGTACACCCTCCTCCAGCATTCTGTCGCCATGAGCATAAATAAATGTTCTGTCACATTTAGCAGCAAGGCATAGCAGAACCCCGGCATCGTTGGCCGGGGCTTCTATTCCCGCATTTCTTAAAATTTCTATTCCTTTTCTGTATGCACAATTATAGGTCATTAGACTACACCATAAAAAATATATGCTTCCCGCTAAAATCACTTACAAAGACTCGTTCGTCTGTCACCATTTGTCCGAATCATTATCCACCAGGACACTTTCCATGGCAGCTATGGCAACCTCTATCTGCGAATCATCCGGCTCTCTTGTGGTCAGGTACTGGAACAGCATGCCCGGTGCACTCACTATCCTCATTGCCAGCCAATCCGTGTGCCTGCCTGCAAATCTTT
Source organism: Bacillota bacterium (assembly GCA_023418915.1). Lineage (GTDB taxonomy): Bacteria > Bacillota > Clostridia > Acetivibrionales > DTU013 > DTU013. The sequence continues at coordinate 47,513 of JAEZYU010000089.1, read as the reverse complement.
GCACCTCGTATGCCACCCCTGCTACCACCGGTATCATAAGAAGCCTTAACAGAACGTTGATGAATGCATTATGCCAGCCCATCAATGAAAATACGAGGATGCTGATCACCATGACCAGAAAGAGGAATGATGTCCCGCAGCGCGGATGCTTGGTGGAGTATTTCCTGACATTTTCCACAGTCAGCTCTTCTTCGTGCTCATAACAGTGTATCGTTTTATGCTCTGCACCATGATACTGCCATACTCTTTTTATATCGTTGAGCATCGTAGCCAGATAAATGTATGCGAAGAATATCAGTATCCTTATAAGGCCTTCCACCAGATTGTAAAGTATTACACCTGACCCTTCCTTTTGCAGGCTGAAAAGGCTGGCCACAAGATTGGGCAATAATATGAACAGTCCTATGCTCAACGCCAGCGACAAAATGACTGACACGTATATGACAGCATCCTTGCCCTTATCCTTGAACAGTTTTTCTATAAAAGCATCGAATTTGGACGGTTCTTTATCTTTTTCATCCTCAAGCTCTACAAAATCGGCAGAGTACATCAGCGCCTTCACGCCAACGATCATTTGCCTGAAAAGGTTGACAGACCCTCTAACCAAAGGTATTTTTGTCACCGGAGTTTTTTTAGGCGCAGGCTTTTTATCGATAACTATCTCTCCGTCGGGCTTGCGTACCGCTATAGCAATTTTCTCCGGTCCCATCATCAGGAGCCCTTCCAGCAGCGCCTGACCTCCTATGCTCGTCTTTTTCATAAAAATCTCCTCTGATCCATATACGCCATAACAGGGACATGCCCTTCCGGCCGCATGCAAAATGCCTCGTGCCTGGCTGCAGTCTTTAGCCTTCGTGTGATAAAGAGCAAGCTCTTTTTATCACCGATAAAAAAAAGACTGAACTTATTTATTCAGCCTTTAGTTTAACACTTTTGCACATGTTTTTCAAATTACATTTCCTATCGATTTTGCATCAAGAATATATCAATGCACTCTTATTCGTTGTCTGTAATACCGTATTTCTTCTTGAACTTTTCAACACGTCCGCCGGTATCAATAAGCTTCTGCTTTCCGGTAAAGAACGGATGACATTTTGAGCATATTTCAACATGCAGATCCTTTTTCGTGGAACCTGTGGTAAAAGTTTCTCCGCATGCACACTTCAAAACCGCTTCTCCATACTTCGGCTGGATATTTTCTTTCATCGTCGATTCACCTTCCTTCGCTCTGCTGCAAAATAGATTGTGCCATTTTGTTCACGCAACAAGCAAAAAATATTCTAACACATATAATCATGTTAATCAAGTCCTATTTGTCCCTGATGTATTACTTGTCAATAAATGATTTATTGATGCTGTTTACGAAGTCCTCATTGGCCCTGGTCTGCACAAGCCTGTTTAAGATCATTTCCGTGACATCAGATGTGCCAAGGTTGCTCATAGCCTTTCTGATAGCCCAGATGCTCTCCATTTCCCTCTGATTGAGCAGCAGATCTTCTCTTCTTGTACCCGACTTGTTAATGTCGATGGCAGGGAATATGCGCTTCTCTGACATTTTTCTGTCTAGATGTATTTCCATATTGCCCGTACCCTTGAATTCTTCAAATATTACATCGTCCATACGGCTTCCGGTCTCGATTAGCGCAGTCGCTATTATAGTCAGACTACCTCCAAACTCGATATTCCTGGCTGAGCCGAAGAATCTCTTAGGGCTGTGGAGAGCGCCCGGGTCAAGACCTCCGGAAAGCGTTCTTCCAGTAGGCGGGATCGTCAGGTTATACGCCCTTGCGAGCCTTGTGATGCTGTCAAGCAGTATTACTACATCCTTTTTGTGCTCCACCAGCCGCTGAGCCCTTTCCAGAACCATTTCCGCCACCTTTATATGATGCTCCGGCACCTTGTCGAAGGTGGAATATATTATTTCTCCCTTGATAGAACGCTGCATATCCGTTACTTCCTCAGGCCTTTCATCGATAAGCAACACTATCAGCTCTATCTCAGGATAATTCGTAGTGATTGCATTGGCTATTTTTTTAAGTAGTATGGTTTTTCCAGCCTTCGGAGGTGAAACAATCATTCCTCTCTGGCCTCTTCCTATAGGAGCTATCAGGTCGATCAGCCTGGTTGACAGCTCCTTCGGCTCCGTTTCAAGTGTTATACGCTGATTTGGAAAAATCGGTGTAAGATATTCAAAGGGTGTCCTTTTAGACGCCACATCCGGTGTGTCGCCATTTACAGTCTGCACGTATAGCAATGCCTGAAACTTCTCGCCTTCTTTGGGGATCCTTCCCTTCCCCTTTACCTTGTCTCCCGTCTTCAACCCAAACCTTCTGATCTGTGAAGGTGATACATATACATCCTTAGTGCCGGAAAGGAAATTGTCGCTTCTCAAAAAGCCGTATCCGTCGGGCAATACCTCAAGCACACCTTCAACGGGATCATCGCTTTCTATCCTTTCCATGCCGTTCTGGTACTGTCTGTCCTGCTGACCGTTCCATTCGCGCTTCTGATGCTGTTCATGAGATTTATATGAGGGTTTTTCATCAGATTTGCTCTCTTCAGCTGCGGTTTTTACGTTCTCCTGGCTTTCAGTCTTTGCATTATCCGCTTTGCGTGCCTCCTGCTTTTCAGCTTCAGTTTTCTGTGCACCTTCCGCTGCAGCAGCCGGTTGTTTCTCCGCTTCTTTCTTCTCCGCATACTTTACAGTGTTCTCAGGCTTCTCATCCTTTTTAACGATTTTTTCTGCTTTTTCTCCGGCTTTACCGGTAACTGACGAACGTCTGCTTCTCTGACGCTGCTGGGTTTCTGCGGCCGCTTCCGTTTCTGAGACGGCTTCTTTTTTTTGTACCGCTTCGGTGTCTTTTGCTACTTCCGGTGCCTTTTTCTCTTCGCCTTCTTTGGGTGTGTCACCTGGAACACTATTAGCTGAGTCCTTCTGACTTTGTTTTTCGGACTCCTTTGATGCTTTGCGGGGCCTGCCCCTTCTTGACTTTCTCAATACGACCGGCTCTTCAGCCGCTTCTTTTTGTTCTTTGTCAGTATTATCTGTTGCAGCTTTTTCAACTGCAGATGTTGAATCAGCCTTATCATCCTTATTTATAGCACTCTCTTCGTGTTCTCCAACGATTGCCTTATCAGCCGATGCTTCATCGGCTGAAGTGGTTTTTGTGCTCTCTTTTGTATCATCGCCGGCTGAATCTGTCATTTCATTTATGTCAACCTTCTTGGGCTTTCTTCCCCTCTTGGGCTTTGTTGCCTTGCCGTCGCTATTTTCGCTGTCTTTACTTTCCGCTGCTTCCTTTGTTTTTTTTGCGCCCTTAGTACCAGCCTTGTGTATCCTCTCGATCAGCTCGTCCTTTGTGTATTTAGTAACACTTCTCAAGCCCATCATTTTTGCTATGTACTGCAAGTCTGCCAGTGATTTTGCAGCAAGATTAACTTCTTCCATAATCCACCTACCTGTCTAATATAAATATAATTAAATTTTATATCCAGAATCCATATGAACATCCGTTTGGCGCTGTATCAGACCTGATCGACAATGCTCGGTCAATCCCAAACCAATGTGATGCCCGACTAAGACTGAATATGACACATATAAGAGTTCCTTGGTTTAATAGGGAAATCTAAACAACAGAATGACTTTCATAATTCCAGAATATTATATCATCCAGAAATTGCTGTTGTCAATCATAATAACGTTGAATCAGTTGATTCAGGCTGTTTTGCGAAAAACATCGTAACTATTTCCCGAATTTGTCTCCTGATTGTCTGGACAGGAGTTCGTCATCATATTGGAATGCATCCCTGGTTATGAGTATCTGACTCGTAACGAGAATATCCTTTAGATCATTGTTTTTGGCGGCGGGAATCTTTTTACTGCCGCCGCACCTGCCGCATCTGAGCAGCACACATTCGTTCAGCAGCACCAGATCGATATCTACATCTCCACATTCACAATATAGATTTCCGCTCAATGCAATATCATGTATGCGGTTCAACGTATCGATCATCACCTGGGTATTACGGAAGTAACTCTCATATCCATATGCATCAATCAGTTCATCAAATTCCTCTTCCAGACTGTCTACCTTTTTACGGACTGCCTCGTCTCTTCCTACGAAGCATATCTGCATCCCCGTTTCCGGGCAGTTGAACACTACCGGCTCACCCAGTAATATTGATCTTCTTGTGAAGAGGTAGGTATGCTCGTTATCACATCCGATACATGGTATGCTGATAAAAAAGCCGTTTTCACCCTCCTGCTTTATAGTTATGCATGACTTCCTGCAGCGGCATGTCAAGCTGTAATTTTTTTTGTATATCAGTGTGAACATCGAAACATTAAAAAACTCATAGCTGCCACAGGACGTACATTTGTATGCGATGGTGATACTTGTATCTATCAGCATTTTACCCACCTCATTTATTTATATTCGCCATATATAAAAAAAATCCTGCTTTACCTGATCAATTCGCTTCGCTCAGGCAGACAGTCAACAGCTGATCTCATCAGCTCCCTACTTCCCTTTGAACATGCTTCACGCATGACTCGCCTGCAGCGGCAGGATCTTCTGAAAACATGATATGTATACGCTGAGGATACGGGGGAAAAATATAGTGGGCGGCAGACTTGAGAGGTGAAAACATGCCCTACTTGAAGCATGAAATGAGGCAGCTTTTTGAAAAGCATAGTTCAATGGCTTTTTATGACAACAATTCGAGATTTGAAGAAGGCCTTCTTGAGAAAATAATGAATCTTGCATTTGCCGGCCTCTCAATATACAGCAGCAAGCACTGGGAAATTACTGCCGTAGGCTCGCCTGTGCTTCTGCAAAAACTGTATAGAGCATCAGGTGAAAAAATAGTAATAGAATCCGCATATACACTGGTGGTTTTCGATTGCAATCAGACAGTATACGATATGACAGTATCGGCAGGCATAAGCACGAAGACCTCCGAAGATGATGATAAGGGAACTCCAACGGCTGGCATGTGCAGCAGAGATCCGGGAATAATCAAGCGCCATTGGAACAAAAGGCATGAAATAGACCTGCTGTCTTTATCCATAGGGTATGCAGCCAAATTTTATTGCGTTGACTGCTTTACTATAAAAGACTTTGATGGACATTCAGTGGCAAGAGAGCTTAACGCCAGTAATCTGCACAAAGTGGCAGCTATGATATGTCTTGGCTTTTTCCGGGAACGAGATGTCAAAACCATACCTGCTGCTAAAAACCTTTTTTCAGAAACTGTGAAGATCATTTTGTAGTGCCTGCCTCCTGAATAACAATGTGGCGAATTATCATATCATTTTTGAGATGTACTGCAATATCATCATTATGTTATAATTGACTTGTTTGATGAACCATGTCGTTTTATAACGCATCGTTCAAAGAAAAATTTTCGATTGTAAAAAATTTTTCTTACCTCTATGAGTTTCAACGAATAATACTCGATCAAAGGACATAACAAAATGAAGCATCTTTTTATTATCAATCCGGTCGCAGGCAAGGGCAAAACTATGAAGCTGATCCCGGCGATCACTGAGTACTGCAAGTCTAAGGATATCAAGCATGAGATAGTTGTGACAAAGTATCCGGGTCATGCATCAGAGATCGCAGAGGAAAAAAGCTCCGCTGAGCACTGCAGAATCTATTCCGTCGGAGGCGACGGCACACTCAATGAGGTACTGAATGGTATGGCCGGCACAGGAAGCAGCCTTGCAGTCATTCCAAGCGGATCGGGAAATGATTTTATAAAGAGCATAGTAGGCAGAGTCATTCCCGAGGATACCATCGCAGCGACCATTGAAGGTACTGAGCGTCTTATCGATTATGCCCGGGTCAATGATAAATATTTCATAAACATATCATCTGTCGGTTTTGATGCGGAGGTTGCATATCAGACAGGCCATTATAAGAAGCTGCCGCTGATATCCGGCAAAATGGCATATATATTTGGAATATTAAACACAATACTCATCTGCAGCAATCAGTATATGGAGCTTACGCTCGATAACGAGAAAATTTCAGGGAAGTCGCTCCTTATCGCAGCGGGAATCGGCCGATTTTACGGCGGCGGCATCAATGCTCTGCCCGATGCGGAAATCGACGACGGCATGTTCGATATATGTCATGTGGAAGCCATGTCAAGATTTAAAATACTCCGCCTTTTCCCAAAGTATATTAGGGGATTGCACCGCAGCATAAAAGGTGTCCGCCTGTACAGGAGTAAAAAAGTCGAGATCGTCTCTGAAAAACCCATTCCTTTAAACAGAGACGGCGAGATAATCCTGACCAGAAAGGCAGTTTTCGAAATATTCCCGAGAAGCCTGCCCTTTATTGTACCTGCATTTTGATAAAGGCCGCAGCACGGTATTGCCGAGCCAGCAGGAACAGCGAGTCATCGAAGTAGCATTGTCGCCTTTACGTCAATACGTTTTTCAGAAAATTCACTAAATAGCATCAAGCAAGCGATATTGAGCGGTGTAGAGATGGTAGTAAGCTCCTCCCTTCTCCATCAATTCATCATGGGAGCCGTGCTCTATTATTTTGCCATCATCTATATACATAATTTTATCTGCTTTTTTTATTGTAGACAGTCTATGTGCTATAATAAACGATGTGCGCCCCTTCAGCAGCCTTTGCAGTCCTTCCTGCAGTGCCATTTCCGTCTTTGTATCGATACTGGAGGTGGCTTCGTCAAGGACAAGTATCCTTGGATCCGCCAGCAGCGCCCTCGCAAAGGAAATCAGCTGCCTCTGGCCGACCGAAAGCCTGGAGCCTCTCTCATTCACCTCAGTATTATATCCCTCGGGCATAGCTGCGATAAATTCATGTGCCCTGACTGCTTTAGCTGCAGCCATCGCTTCCTCATCAGTGGCATCGAGCCTGCTGTACTTTATATTATCCATGATAGTACCGGAGAATATGAATGTATCCTGCAGCATTATTCCCATCTGTTTTCTCAGCGATTCCAGAGTTACGCTTCTGACATCCCTGCCGTCGACCATTACACTTCCCTCGCCTATATCATAAAATCTGCTGACAAGATTAACGATCGTGGATTTGCCTGCGCCGGTTGGTCCTACGAGAGCAACAGTTTCGCCCGGCTCTACACTGAAGCTGACATGATTGAGTATGACCTCATCCCTTTCATAGCAGAAGACCACATCCTTAAATTCCACCGAGCCCTGTATCGCCGGCATCTCCTGCGCATTCGGCAGGTCGGCTACCGTAGGCTTTTCATCAATGGTTTCAAATATCCTTTCCAGATACGCTACGGCATTTATTATGGAATTATAGAAATTCCCGAGATTGATTACCGGCTCCCAGAATCGCCAGATATAGCTCATGAATGCGATAATAATGCCTATGGTGACTCCTCCCGTGCCGAGCCAGTGAACACCTGCTATAAATATGGCAGCAACGCTGACCACAGAAATGATATCTATAAATGGCCACATCAGGAACTGGATTTTTACCGCAGACATCCATGCCTTCCTGTACCCATTATTCTGAGAAAGGAATATATTCATGTTTTCCTCTTCTCTGGCAAATGACTGCGTGACCTTCATGCCGCATATGCTTTCATGGATATATGCGTTCATGTTTGCCTGTTTTCTGCTGACCTTTTGCCACGCTTTGCGCTGAGCATTCTTTACAAGCATCGTAACAGCTATGAGCACAGGAAGTCCGGCAAAGCATATCAACGACAGCCTGATGTTCAAAAACAGCATGAAGCAGATAATAGCGGCAAGTGTAAACATATCTGTTATGAGATTAATAATGCCGTTAGACAGAAGGTCACTGAGTGAATTTACATAATTAACTACCCTGACAAGTATTTTTCCGTGCGGTCTGCTGTCATAATATGTGAAAGGCAGCTTCTGCAGATGTACAAACAGATCCCTTCGAATGTTGTGGATAACACTCTGTCCTATGTATGACATAGTTCTGATCCTGAACTTCATACAAATTGTATTAAATATCAGTGTAACAAGAAATATGGCTCCAAGGATCAGCAGATATGGTATGTCCTTCGATGGGATGACCTCGTCTATGGCAATCTTGACCAGATAAGGTCCAAGCAAAGCAAGTGCGCTTGAAGCAAGCATCAGCAGAACAGTTACGGCTACCTTTCCTGCAAAAGGCTTAAGATATCCCAGCATTCTTTTAAATTGCTTAAAGTCAAATTTCGTATCGAGCTCTTCATCTATATCAAATTTGTTTCTGGCCACAATATCACTCCTCTGTTCCGGCTTTGTCAAAATCTCCGTATTGGTTCAGGAATACGCTGTAATAATGCCCCTTCATAGCCAGCAATTCACTATGAGTACCCCTCTCCACGACTCTTCCATCGTTCAGGACAAGGATAATATCCGCATTTTTTACCGCCGAGATCCTATGGGCTATAATGAACGTAGTCCTGTTTTTACAGAATTCACTGAGATTTTGCTGTATCATATGTTCCGTCTCGATGTCGACACTCGAAGTCGTATCGTCAAGGATAATGATAGACGGCTCCTTTACAAGAGCACGTGCAAGTGCGATCCTCTGCTTCTGTCCTCCAGAGAGCCCTACGCCTCTTTCGCCTATTATAGTGTCATAGCCCTCGGTGAATTCTTTTATGAAATCGTTAGCACCGGCCATTGCGGCTGCCCACTCGACCTTGCCGACAGATGCTTCAGGCACACCATAGGCGATATTGCCCTCAATAGTATCTGAGAACAGGAATATGTCCTGCATCGCCACTGCAATGCACTCCCTTAGGGCTTTAAGATCATAATCCCCTATATCTCTGCCGTCGATCAGTATTTTACCTCTGGTACAGTCATAGAATCGTGAAATAAGGCTCACCAGTGTTGATTTGCCCGAACCGGTAGGCCCCACCACAGCCACGGTCTGACCAGGATGGGCCTGGAAGCTTATATCCTTCAGCACAGGTTCCTTCCCGTACCCAAAGCATACATTCCTGAACTCGATGCGTCCTTCCAGTCTTTTATCAACCGGAAACGCTTCGCTGCTTCTTATTTTTGGTTCCCTTGCGAGCAGAAGCATTATTTTCTCCGCCGATGCGGCAAACCTGCGTGTATCATTTATAAGCCATCCGATCATCCTCATCGGATTGTTGAGAGCCCAGACAAAGCTGTTAAATGTAACAAGCTCCCCAAGGGTTATTTCCTCAGATATGACCATGATGCCGCCAACAATGATTATTACTACCGACAGCAGGCCTGCCAGCGAATCGAGCATCGGAAGGTAACGCTCCCAGATCTTTGCTGCCCGGATATTACAGTCCTTAAAGCCGGCATTTTCCCTGGAGAATTTATATATTTCATAGTCTTCCTTGGCAAAGGCCTTAATCACTCTGTTTCCGCTGATACTTTCCTGCACTACGGAATTGAGCCTGGAAAACTGTTCTCTGATCGCAGTGAAAACAGGCTTGACGCTTTTTGACAGCCTCACTGCCAGAATGCCTGTAATAGGTGTGACAGCAAGCAGTATCAGAGTAAAACGAGTACTTATCGTAAACAGTATTACAACAACCAATATAAATGTAACGGCATGCATAAAAAAAGAATATATTACATATGCCGAGAAATGCCTGACCGCTTCCAGATCACCTGTAAGTCTTGCCATGATATCGCCTGTCTTGGTCCGGTCAAAGAACTCAAAATCCAGCTCCTGTACTCTCTTGAATATGGTTTTTCTTGCGTTGAATGCAACTCCCTGCGAAACGCTCTCAAACATATATAGGTATGCGTATCTCAGCACAGACTTTAAAATCGTAGCGCCTACCATTATCATTACAAGAGTAAGAAGTATATCGATCTGACCTCCGGTGATTACCTTGTCTACTAAAAGCCCCTGTACATACGGATTGATCATGTTCAGCAGGTTAACGATAAACATCAGTACAAGCGCTGTAAAGAAAACATGCCTGTATTTCCTTATAAAACCCCATACCCATTTAAATTCTGCCATACTAAATCAACTGCCTTTGTCTTTTTGTCATCTTACACTATTATCGGTTATTTAGTGGTCCAAAAAAATGTACATTTCCAATATCCTGATGTATAATCTTATATTGACAGCTTTACAATTCCATCTTGGAGCTGCCGTCAGCAGAAGCATGGCATATATTAATAAAAAAAGGTTGGATGATTAATGTGTGAGCTCGGCTTTAATGCAGAGGATTTCAACCCGCATGTATATTTTACATTTAAGCGCCGATTTGATGAAAGTCATGTGTCAAATATACACACTCATGATTTCGTATCCATGGTTTATGTACTCTCAGGCAGCTGCTCCTATACGATCGGCGATGATATATATCGCGTAAAAAAGGGTGACATGCTGGTGTTCAATCCCGACGTACCACATGGAAAAAGCGTAAGAGCAGGAGAAGAGATATTGGAGCTGCACATGGGCTTCGGTAATGTAAATGTTGATGGCCTGCCCCGCAACCATCTTGTTGATACCACAGCACCGCCTGTCTACAATTTGCAGGAATATGAACAGGAATTCCTAAACTGCTGCGGTGATATCTGTTCCGAACAGGAAAATAGCGAGCCGGGATGTGAGCTGATGATAAAGGTTTATGTAATGAAGCTTCTGGTATATTTTATGAAAGCTACGCGAACTGAAATACGTCGCAATACAAGCTCACTTTCAGGCTTCGATTCTTCGGACAAGGCGGTGATTGTGAACACCCTGATGAAGTATTTGAATGAAAACTACATGCGCCAGATCTCTCTTGAAACTATCTCTAAAAGCATTTATCTAAGTCCGGCATATATTTCAAAGGTGTTCAAGGAAGAAACAGGTGAGACTCCGATCAACTACCTGATCAAGATAAGACTTTCAAAGGCCAGAGACATGCTGCTCGAAGGCGGCCATACGATCAAATCCGTTGCGCGGGCAGTAGGCTACGATGACGCATATTATTTCAGCAAGCTGTACAAAAAATACCACAGCGTCTCCCCCTCAAGAGTCAAGCAGGGGTAAAGCAGGGGGACGGTTCTCCTGCTTCACGGTAAGCAGGGGGACGGTTCTCCTGCTTCACATCCTCCACAAAATGTTTGCAGATATACCTGTCACCCGTGAGATCTGCCGGGTTGACACACCGTCAACTTTTAGTAATTGTTTTAGTATTCTTTCCATTGTTTCTCTTGATTCATTCTGGATCATCATAGCTTTAATATTATGCTGCTCCTCGATAAGGATCTTTAATTGCTCGTCAGTCAACCTTTGTTTTTTATCTTCATATTCGAGGCATTTATCTTCATTTAGTTGATTCATAAAATCAACGAAGGTTTTTAATGCCTGAATCTTGTCTTTATTAAGTATCTCTAAAATAAAATCCCTATCCGTAATTCCAATATCTTTTATATATTCGGTATAACTGCTCCAACGATATTCCTTAATATTCTCCACAATTCCGGCCTTTATTGGGTTTTGGTGAATATATCTTGATACTGTTAATAAATAAGCATCGTTTTCAACAGGCTCGCTTCTAAACCTGTCCTGAAACAAGTGTCCACACCGCTCATATTTGCAATTGTACCAATAAACATAGCTAGCCCCTATTCTCTTCATTATCTGCTCTAGTGTTTCTTGGCCTGTTTTTATTAGTAAATGTATATGGTTAGACATCAGACAGTATGCATAAATGCTGTAACCGCATATTTCCTTGTAGGACTTTAGTGTTTTAAGAAATTTCTGTCTATCTTCATCATCTTCAAATATACTTTGTCTATTCATTCCTCGCAAAATGATGTGATATATTCCGGTTACACTTTTTACTCTGGCTTTTCTTGGCATAAATTACCACCCCGTATTTATAGTATCATAAACACGGGGTAGTTGCAAAGCAGAAGAACCGTCCCCCTGCTTTTCCCAAGCAGAAGAACCGTCCCCCTGCTTTTTTCACACCAGCTTCTCAAGAAATTCTCTGCCGAGTATAAGCCCTTTTTTAACTTTTTCTTCACTGCCTTCATATAGAGGGTCTTCATGCTCGATGCTCAACACATCGTCATAACCTACATCTCTCAATGCTTTTATCACAGCTGCAAAATCAACCTGCCCCAGCCCCGGCATGCGGAACTGCCAGTAGCCGCCTTCACCGTCAAGCTGCTTATTGAACACACCATATTCGGCAAGCTTATCCTCAAATACCTCGGAATCCTTAGCATGCACATGGAATATCCTGTCCTTGAATTCAACTATCGGTTTAATATAATCTATCAACTGGAAACGAAGATGGGACGGGTCATAATTCAGACCAAAATTCTTGTTCGGGACCCTTCTGAACATTTCTCTCCAGAGCTCAGGCGTAAATGATATCGTCCCGGGCTGTCCCGGCAACTGCCAGCCCTCCATTGGGCAATTCTCGATAATCAGCTTTACTCCCTTATTCTGCGCATATCCGACTAAATCGCCAAATACTTTTTCAAACTCATCGAAATTATCCTTGATACTCTTATTGATATTCCTCCCTACGAATGTTCCCACAGTAGCTACATCCAGCATAACAGCAGCATCTATACACTTTTTCAGATGATTGTTGATAAATGCCCTCCTGGATGGTTCATGATGCAGGTTATTATCGTAATAAGCAAGCGAGGTAATCCTGAGTCCCAGGTCATTTATGTAGCCTTTGATTTTCCCTGCCTCATCCTCGGTAAGATTTGATACGTCTATATCGCATGAAGAATAATCCCTGTCGTTCTCATGTGGCCAGCATGCCACCTCCAGTGATTTAAACCCATTCTTCGCCGCCCATTCAGCTTTTTCCCTGAGAGGCATATTGCCAAGACATACCGTTAAAAATCCAATATACATATCGCTTCCTCCTGATTGATTAGTTTTAAAATATAGGTCAAAAAGCTCTTTAGCAATGATCCATATACATATTTTACTACCATTCGAGCAAAAAAACATCTGATCCGGCAATTTTCAAAAAGCGGAGGGACGGTTCTCCACAAAGCAGAGGGACGGTTCTCCTGCTTCACAATTTGCAAATAATGTTTACATAAATACCTGTCACTTGTGAGAGTTACTGCGTTGACACACATCACTTTATACTAAACGATGTGATATATTCTGAGTGCACTTTTTACTCTTCCTTTTGTTATAAATTACCATTATTGCTAATAGTATCATAAACACGGAGTAGATGCAAAGCAGAAGAACCGTCCCCCTGCTTCCCCTTGCTTTACCGGAGACTTGCCGGCAGCCTCTTTTTACTGGCGTATCTGACTAGTGCGGCAATCTTTGCCGCAGCATATACCGGTGCCGCAACGATAAATATATCGAAGCAGACATTGAACAAAAACAGATGCTTGCTGAGATCAGCCTCACCGTCTCCTATGACAGGAAGAATAAACTGAATGATGCCCAACAGTGCAATAAAACCGAAATATTCGATCAGCAGGCGGTTGTGCCTGTTGTCTGCCTTGATGTATTCATATAGCAAAACCAGCAATATCACACCGAAAAAAGCAGCCACGAAAAGCAGTGTATGGGGAAGAGCTTTCATTTTGAAGCCGCTCCATACATTAAAGACTTCAGATACCTGCTTGTAATGTGTGTCTTTATGTTTTTCATAGTTTCCGAAGCCCTGATTTAGTTTGAAGCCGTTTTCTGCAGCTGTCTCCAGCTTTTCCATCAGACGGCCGGGGTGTTTTGCATAAAATGCAGCAACCTTCAGATGGCTGACACTTTCACTTATCATTTTTTTGAACTCAGGCGCTCTGATATCAACGGCATAGTCATCCATAAAATAGTTTGTCCCGGCGAGTGCTTCATACGAAGGGTCAAGACCCAGTTCTTTCAGATCACCTGCCGGATCAGACGACCCCTTCAATATTCCAAAGAATACGGTCTGATATTTATTACATATCCTGATATCTCCCGAAATGCTGATATATCCGACAAGTGATATAAAAAGAATTACCAATGCGGATACCACAGATATCGCACGCCAAGCTTTGTCCTTTCGCAAAGCGGCCACCCGGGCGAACAACAGCACAGCTAAAATACCGGCTGGGACGTTCTGGATCTTTGCGCCGGCAAAAAAAAGTGCACCTGCACCAAACAATACAAGTGACTGTATGGAAGGTCTGTCTTCAGTGCTCATGGCAACCGCCATTGCCGACATAAGCAGCAGAAAAACTAAAGTGACAGGCTCTCCATATAATGAGTTGAAATATGAGGTATAGGCTGTATCACAAAAAATGAAAATAAGCAAAATAGCAGTCAGTACGGCAGATAAAAAGGACCTTCTCCTTATACCCTTTACGGCATAATAGGCAGATATAGCAATGATCGCAATATATATGGCGGCAAGGTGCCTTATGTCAAAAATCGCTTTATCATAAAATGAACCAGATATAAATACAGCCAGAAGCACAAGCAATATTTGAGTAGAAAAATAGCCTCCGCCGAACGGTATAATATATCCTGTCCCGTAGAGCCTGTTAACATAGCCGAAATATATTTCATCTGGATCATCTGTCAAATAATAGAGCCCTGTGGAATTCATGATCCTGGCAAAGTCTCCGTTGTCAGCCACACCAATGATAGGCCTCCTCAACAGTATCACAGATAGAATGATGACAATAGAGGCAGCTATAATATATTCCAGTTTGATTCTCTTTTTACTAATATTCAGCAATTGCAGCTCTCCGATCACGATAAATTGATTTTATTACCAATATTATCCCGCTGCTGAATAGCCCATATACATAATACTGATCAAAATACGTAACGAGACGGGAAATACGCTCACCGCCTCGTTATAATACATCATTCAAAAGACATATTCGATTGTAGAAAGCTTCTTGCCACTGTGCATATCAAAGAGACAAGAAATTGTGTTCTACCGAAAATACTCATAAGCTCTGGTACAAACTACTATCGCCATTTCGCGCGTAGCCGGACCTTCAGGGTCAAACATATTAGCTCCGACACCTGTCAGAATACCTGCCTTCGAGCAAAAATAGACACCGTCTCTTGCATATTTTTTCACTTTGCTGTCATCAGCAAATTTCGGTGCACCATCTGCAGAAAAATCAGCTGAAGGGTTGATCACCTTTAGTGCACGCAGCAGTATCGTTGCCATTTGTTCTCTTGTTACCAGCGTTTTTGGCTCAAATTTATTTCCGCCTACTCCGGTAATAAGCCCGAGATTTGCTGCTTTCAGCACTACCGGGTTTGATGAATCAACAAAGCTTATGCTCCCTGCTTCAGCTTTCTCTCCGGTATATACTTCATATAGTTTAAGTGCGATCTCGGCGAATTCTTCCCGCGTAATATTCTCTGCCACATTTCCCTTGATACTGTCAGTAATCAACCCATATCCGGCAGCCTTGTCGAGCTCCTGCCTTGCCCAGTTGTGTGCTCCCTCATATGCAGGCATACCATGTGATATAACATTTGAAAATGGTGAATAGATCTCACCGCTTTTGCCTGATACGGGGTAATAGCTATAGTCAAAAGTATATCTGAATTTGACCTCATAAACAGCTGCATCGAAGCTGTCAGCATCGGCGAAATAATCGCCCGCTTCTATATCGAATTTTTCTCTCATCCAGAAGTATGAACCTGCATCGACCCATTTCCCGCCATTGACCCTGATCCATACATTTGTATACACCCTCTGATTCGAAATATTGTTCAATAGCTGCAGATCCTCATGCGCTTTGGCGGCTGTGAAATCCAGGTACGGCCTCCCGTCATCATTTTTTTTCAGTTCGACCGATAGAATTTCCGGAGCATGATCTATCAATGCATCAGGATTCTCTGTCTTCTGATTATTTGAATAGGATACCTCAGACGACCAAGGTGAATAGTATAGGTAATCCTGATCTCTATAAAAGCTCACATAAAAACGAAGCCTGAAATATACCGTATGATCGTCGAAGTATGACTTACCTCCCGGAAGTATGCCATCAGGTATCACTTCATCAAACATATAATCGTCATAATAGCATTCGGTTACCCATGCACCATCAATACTGCTGAAGCCTGATTCCTGGTTATAAACCCAATCGTCATACCCCTCCAGCTCCGAACGCCATTTTCCGTCATCAATCCTGTAATCCCCCTGAACGCCAACATGAAAGCTATCAAAACCAGCCTCATCCAGCAATCCGTCTTCATATGCCTTCACTATTTCCCTTACCTCGTCCGAAGCGCTAAGACCGACTGTAAAGCTCCATCTACCATCCTCGTTCTCATCGAGTTCATCACCGTTGAAAACAACACCCACATTTGCAGGTGCACTATAACCGGCAGGCGGCTCATATTCTGCAAGTGCTGCAGCCGGAAAAGCAGCGGTCATCAATACTGCTGCCATGAATAGAGAAAAACACTTACCCTTCATAATAAGAATCTCCTTTTCAAGTAAAAACTAGCTTAATTATATATACAGAACAGATGCAATAATTTTCATTTTTTGCTGTATAATTTTGCAGAAAATTGCCCTTCTTATTTAAGAAGGGTTCCTTATTGCAGTTAACGCATTATCCGCTTATTACGCATCGAGTAAATAAATTAATTAGATTGAAGAAAATTTTATATGAAATATTTCTTTTTATAGACTGACGGACGTATTCCCTTCATACGTTTAAAATGATTTGAAAAATGGGATGTATTGATATATCCATTAAGTCTTGCAACTTCCTCAATAGAATGCTTCCCCCTTTTCAGCATTTCCTCTGCCTTGCTGATTCGAACAGATTGAAGAAATGCATGAGGTGTGACGCCTGTTTTTTCCCTGAACATACGTATGAAGTGATACGGACTGATATTTATAAACTTGCAGATATCATCTATATTTATATTTGCATTGTAATAAGTCAGTATATATTCCTTTGCAGTATCTATATAATTAGCGTTAACCGCCCTCTGTCCCATATCTGTCTGCTTTCCCATACACCTCAGCAGCTGTATTACTATCAGTGTACCGATGCTTTGAAGCATCAAGGGACAGCTGTTT
Organism: Bacillota bacterium; assembly: GCA_023418915.1. Taxonomy (GTDB): domain Bacteria; phylum Bacillota; class Clostridia; order Acetivibrionales; family DTU013; genus DTU013. Next base: position 30,506 of record JAEZYU010000089.1, on the reverse strand, counting down.
TCATAGAGCTCGACCTCATCTTCGAATGAACGTATAACATTAAGTATACTACGGTCATATACAAAACCTACCTCAGAAAAACCATCACATTTATTCTTTAGAGCCTCTCTTGCAGTTGTCATAAAAAAATGGCGGTTTATACTCATAGCCGTATATCTGCCCGTTGGAACATCCTTCGTGCACTTAATTGTTGTATCGGGCTCAAAGGCCAGCATCTTTCCCTTACCGATATGATAATCCTTTTTTCCGATTTTAATGGGAGGAAGTTCAGAAACCGGAAAGGTAAAATGGTAATCCTCAAGATATGTATCCACATTTACAACATAAGCTGACGGTCTGAAAACACAAATGTCATCAGAAATACACATCCCAGTTCCTCTCATATTTCTGTCAGGAATCTGTTCAAAAAGGCTGTCGGTTATTCCCCCCATCCAAACACCTCTTGTACATTATTTTACATAATTATTATACATTATTTCGTATTGAGATAGAAGAAAAATTTATGCTTGCAGAAAAATGCCCTTACCGCTGTGTGACTTATTTTCCATCCTGCTCAATAGTTACCGATCCTGCATTTTCGTCTGTTACGATTTCTTTGATCCTTCGGGATCTGATCAGATATATGTACCAGCCGGCGCTGAAAACTACCACATATACAATGCTGATCACCAATGATGTTATCAGACTGTTATATGTGACCATATACATTTCACTGCTTTTGTAATAAGGGATCTCCTCTACCTGGTTATGAAAATTCACAATCGTGTAGGGTATAAGGTAGATAAGCCTGAATATGAGATAGAACTTGATTACCCTGACAGAAGACTTTTTCTTCAGCTTGAGAATGACAGCCGAGAATATCGAGAACGCAGTAAAAATGGCGGCAGCAGTCATTAATACGATGCTGTATACTCTATTTGTCTGCAGACTATTGTATCCCAAAAAGAATGAGATTATTCCCAACAGTGGCTCTGCTGCAATCAGCATTACAAAAAGAAAAAGCAGCAGACCTCCCCCGCCCTTTTCCTCTTCATATTCATATGGTTTTCTGAACTCATTCATGCCGGCGGCTCCCATCATATAAAATACCAGCGCCCAATTCAGAGAGAAATGTACGCTTTCTATATTATATCAGGGATACTTTACCAGAACAAGCGTTCATTTTATTTCCGGATGTATGAGCAAAAGGCATTATCAGAAACAAATCACCCGGTAACTGTATATGAAGTCATCAACTGCTCTCCGCCGCCAGAGATCATTACGCTGTAAGTACCAGGTACCGTATCTGTGCCGACATTCCAGTCCACATCTATAATACCGTCAGTGCCTGATTGCCTGACTACTGTCGTTGTTACCACATCGTCAGAGTTTTTATATACCGCAGTTATTGTATATCTGGTGTCTGATTTGCCTTGAAAGGACAAGCTGCCTGTTTCACCCTGCCTTAGTGGTGTGCTGATGCTCCTGAGAACAATGCCTCCCCCATTCTCTGACAACCGGTCAGCTGCAGACAACTGGGTTCCTGTGATTCCATTGGCATATGATTGACCGGGATAGTCCTCTCTGCCTCTGTCGTATGCCGCTCCGATCCCTGCATTCCCATTTTCTTGTCCCTGCATCCGGGCATTGTCCAGATCAGCTGCACAGCCGGACACAAGCAATATTAACAGTAAGGCAGATATGGATAAAATAATTCGCTTTTTCATATAAACACCTCGTAAGTAATAAATAAGTTGCTTATATGTTGCCCATATCTGCCTGATATTCATTATTGAATAATTTGCCACATTTGGTTTCTAGCTATCCCGCCTTAATAAGAACTCATTTCTGCATAACGGTATGAATATCCTGTTATGAGTGCCTCACCGCTGACTATACTCACCGGTTAACGTACCGTACTGCAGGATATGTCCATCCATCGCTTTCATCAATTCACTTTTGCCGGCATTACTGTCCAGGTCAAGCAATGTGTCGAGTACAAAGACCTTGAATACATATGTGTGAGATCCAAAAGGAGGAAGAGGTCCTCTATAGTAGTGCTTGCCGCCATAGTGGCTCTTGCCTTGGACTGCATTGCCCAACGACGTAACTATTGTCTCCTTCGGTACGGCCTCCGGGATGACATCAAATTCTGCGGGTATGTTCCATATAACCCAGTGGTTATAAGTTCCCAGCGGAAAATCCAGATCATCCATGATAACAGAAATAGATACGGCATTGTCGCTGATCTCTTCCAGTATAAGCGAAGGAGACACATCCTCCCCCTTACCTGTGTACCTGGCAGGGATATTGCCCCCATTTACAAAGGCATCGCATTTAACCTCCAGATTCGCAGGCATACTGAATCTGTCAGTCCTAATTATTTTGATCAAAGCCAGGCATAATATGATCGCTGCTATCACTGCAATTATGATCAATAATTTCTTCATGAGTGAACTCCTCCGAACTTAGAATCATGAATAATATATTAATTGTGCAAGTTTAAAGACACATAAACTATTACGCGCACCATATGGATAAGTCTGACATTTATTCAGTTTATTTATCATCATTGACAAAAAACAATTCGGTCAGTAATCAGAATTTATTTACGGGTAAGCAGTTCTCTTCAGCAATAAAGTCTCAGAACGTATGGTATAGCGATTTGAACATAGATACTTTACTATGTATAATTGATGTAGCAATGCGGTAAAAATATCACTCACCTCATGATACGCTGTCGAGTTAATGAAATTATTCATGCATTTGAAAATTTTTCATTTTGAGCTAAGGTGATATAGTGTCTTTTTTATTATGCAGTCTTTACTGTTAGTTTGTGGCATTATTCTACACTAGAGAGAAGGTTATTGAGTTTTGTTTTTCAAATATAGAAAAAAACAAGCATCAAGTGATAACAATAAGGCTGACCTTCGACGAGAGGTCATCACTCTTACATGGCCTGCCTTAGTAGAACTGGTATTGTCAACACTCTTTGGAATGGTAGATATGGTCATGGTAGGCCAGCTCAGCCCTGCAGCAATTACCTCTGTAGGGCTCACAAATCAGCCGTTTATGCTTTTACTGGCAATTTTTGCAGCAGTGAATGTCGGCACAACTACTCTTGTGGCATGGAATATTGGTGCTCGCAATACAGAAAAGGCTGTCTCTGTAACGAGACAAATACTTGTCGTAAATTTTACACTGGGAACGGTAATGAGTGTTGTCGGTGTTCTGGCAGCCAGATATGTTGTTGTATTTATGGGCGCTGAAGCCGATACTATTCAAGACGCCACAACATACTTTCAAATAGTCTCGTCAGGTTTGCTGTTCCAAGCGCTGACAATGGGTATAACCGCTGCATTGCGCGGTGCAGGCGAGACAAAGATACCGATGCTGTACAATCTGGGCAGTAATCTTTTGAATGTATTGGGAAATTATTTGCTAATATTCGGAAAACTCGGCTTTCCCAAATGGGGCGTGACCGGTGCGGCTGTTTCAACCACATTGTCACGATTCATTGCCTTTGCTTTTGGTTTGAGCATACTTCTTTTTTATAAGAGCTCCTCTGTTCATATAAGGACTGGAAGCCGCTTCAAGTTGGATTTCACAATAATAAGGCAGGTCTTTTCAATAGGTCTTCCGGCAGCTCTTGAACAGTTTGTCTTACAGAGCGGCCTGATGATGTTTGCTCGCACAGTATCAAGCCTTGGCACTGCTGGATTTGCCGCTCATCAGATAGGGCTGAATATATGCGGGCTGACATTCTCGCCAAGCATGGCTTTCGGTGTAGCATCAACTACTCTGGTCGGGCAAAGCCTTGGCGCAGATGACGAAGAAAAGGCAAAACGCTATGCTGATATAACACATCACATGGCACTAGTTGCGGCATGTGCGATGGGAGCTGTCTTTCTGCTTTTTTCACATCAGCTTGCCCGGCTCTATACTAAAGAGCTGGAAGTAGCGGCAATGGCCGGCACTGTGTTAAAAATAATGGCTCTTGCACAGCCGGGTCAGTCTACACAGCTGTCGCTGGCAGGAGCTCTAAGGGGGGCAGGCGACACCATGTACCCGCTGTATGCTTCCATATTCGGCATCTGGATATTCAGGGTAGCGGTTGCATATGTATTCGTTCAGATATTCGGTTGGGGTCTGATCGGAGCATGGGCTGCTCTGGTGCTCGATCAGTACACAAGAGCGTCAGTAGTCTTTTTCCGTTACCGTTCGGGGAAATGGAAATATGTCAAATCTCGCAGGAAAGAAGTCCAAAGCTCAGAAGCATGTTGATCAGCAGGATTGAACGAAAATGTATTCCCGACGGCAGTTATGTATCACAGTAAATGCTGGTTTTTATCTCCGGAATAATATTACTGACTTTGTATGTTTAAGCAGGCTTGTATACTTATTTTCAATGATGTAAACCATAAATCTCAGGATCACATCATTACTGACAAGTATAATAAGGAGTGTGCAGATATGAATCAAAGACGTGCAAAGCAAATAGCTGCCTCACCGGTCATGGCCGATGTTACCTATGAAGGTATGCCGGTCTATATCGAAAGCGTCAACGACATCCAGGGTACTGCAAGTGTTCATCCCCTGGATATGCCTGGCGTCCGTCAGGAGGTATCGCTCACAGATCTGGTCGAGCGCTGACATACCAGATGGCCGCCCCGAAGTATTCAGGAAGTCCGGCTTATGAAAAATTAGTCGTAAATAACCTTGGGGTGGCCATCTCTGAATCAAATCATTTTTCCATACGATCCACTCTGTTGATATTAATTGGAACTTAATTTTTTACATCCAATACTCTCATTTAATTGCTCCTATAAAACAACCACTGAACATCAGCTAAAAGCACAAATTCAAAATGTCTGATATCTTTGGCACTATTGTATGGTATAATATTCCTTGCAAAATAATTGTACAAGGATGTGAAGTGTAATGAATACCTCCGGTGAAGCTGTGATCTGCACTAAAGATCTCAGAATGAGCTTTGGTGAAAATGAAGTGCTCAAGGGTATAGATCTGGATGTCTTCAAAGGCCAGATAATAGGATATATAGGACCAAATGGTGCAGGCAAGAGTACTACAGTCAAACTGATGCTGGGTATTCTTGAAGGCTTTGAAGGTGAGATCAGGATCTTCGGAGAAGATATAACAAATGGCAATATCGATTATAAGCGCAGGATAGGTTATGTACCTGAATCCACCGAAGTGTATGACAGCCTTACAGCACAGGAATATCTCAACTTCACAGGCGAGCTTTATGGTCTGGAACATAACATCGTCGATTCAAAAGCAAAAGAGCTGATGTCACTGTTTGGGATCGAGGATGTGTACACTTCGAGGATCTCATCGTACTCCAAGGGCATGCGGCAAAAACTGCTTATTATATCAAGCATTCTGCACGATCCCGATATACTCTTCTTCGATGAGCCTATGAGCGGCCTGGATGCAAATAGCGTAATGATTTTTAAGGAAATCATGTCATCGCTGGCAGCCCGGGGAAAGACTATATTCTACTCATCCCATATCATGGATGTGGTAGAAAAGATCAGCAGCAGGATCATATTGATAAACGAAGGCAGGATCATTGCAGACGGTTCCTTTGAAGAGCTGAAGCAAAAGAGCAGGGAAGGCTCACTGGAGGAAATATTCAACCAATTAACAGGGTTCGACCGTCATAAGGAGATCGCCGAGAAAATCATATCTGTGATAAAAGAGGTGCAGCAATGAAAGATTTCGGCCTTCTGAGGCTTCTTGACAGATTTAAAGGAGCATTTGACCGTTCCGGCATAGATTATAGAAAATTAAGACTGATCCTGCAGATAAAACTGACAATGGACTCGCGCAGAGTCCCTACTGTCTTTGCAAATAACAATAAAATTCGGGAGGACAGGAACAACTTCAGGATGGGTCTGTTTCTTTATGCTTTCATGGGACTTTTCGCCGGAATAATCATAGCGGTTCCGCTCCCAATATTTATTAAATTAAATTTGACAATAGGAGTAATAATGTTTTTATTGATGTCAACGATGATCTCCGATTTTTCATCGGTATTGCTTGATATCAAGGAAAAAAATATTATGCTGCCGAGGCCCGTTGATCCGAAAACCCTCAACACAGCAAAAGTGATACATATAATTTACTATCTCTTCATGATAACTGCAGCGCTGGCCGGTCCCTCTCTGGTAATAGGCACGCTGAGATACGGGTTAGGTTTCTTTTTGGTATTTTTATTTGAGCTTGTTTTAATATGCGGTTTTGTTGTATTTTTCACTTCGATACTTTATACGTTCATACTGGTTTTCTTTGATGGCGAAAAGCTTAAGGATATGATCAACTATTTTCAGATAACTCTTTCTGTTGCCCTACTGATCTTCTACCAGCTTATCGGCCGGATATTCAATATATCTGAGCTCGTGATCACTATCACGCCCGCATGGTGGCATTACCTCATGCCGACAGCATGGTTTGCAGCGCCATTGTGCCTGCTCCTTGAGCATGACACGTCAATGTACAATGCAGGCCTTAGTATTGCAGCACTGGCTGTACCTGTCCTATCACTGATCCTTTATATTAAGCTGGTACTGCCGCGCTTCGAAAGGAGTCTGCAGAAGCTGAATAACAACAGCTCAAGCAAAAGAAAAGCCGGAGGCCTCAAAAAACAGCTTCAGGAAAAGCTGGCTAGACTTCTTTGCTCTGATGATCAGGAGCGTACATTTTACCTGTTTACACAAAGCGTAGCCGGAAATGAGCGCAAGCTGAAGCTCAGACTTTACCCATCGCTGGCCTTTGCTGCGGTTATGCCGTTTATATTCATGTTTGGCGCCTTCAATCACGGTAAAACTATATCAGAGATACATACAAACATAATAAACGGGCAATACCATTTCGGTCTTTATCTTTCAGTTATAATGCTTGGAAGCTCGATCATGATGCTCAGTACAAGTGAGAATTATAAGGGCGCCTGGATTTATAGGACGTTGCCGCTTAAGACACCGGTCCCGATTTTCAGGGGGGCGGTAAAAAGTTTTTTGATAAAATTTATTATTCCGATTTTTCTTTTTACAAGCATAGTATATGTGTTGATCATCGGATTTAAGGCAGTTCCGGATATAATACTGATATTTTTTAACATGATGATTCTTTTGATGTTTATTTTTAAAATGTCAAAAAAGGAGCTGCCATTCTATAAAGACTTCCAGTACACCCAGGATGGAAATACGCTGGCAGTGGTTATACTCTCATTTTTTATAGGTGGTTTACTGGCAGGTATACATTTTCTGGTATCATTGATACCGTTCGGAGTGACAATAAATTTAGCTTTATCGATACTTATCAGCGTATTACTGTGGAGGAGCAGCTTCAAAATCGCCTGGAAGGATGTGTCGTTGTAAAAACGCAGCCACATCTGCAATACACCTCATTCTGTCAGCATCCCAAGCAAGTCCATGACCTTCATCTGCCACAGCCTCCGGATGTTTAGCTTACCATGTAAGCCTCCTGTAGTCATCCAGCACAGACGACAGAACCGTCATGAAATCCCTTATATCATCATCTTCTACAAGTAAACGAAATACATTAGTGACTTTCCTTCTGAACATTTTGTCCATTTCCAGTTCAAATGACTCCATTAAAAGAGGGCACAAATATTTCGCCCTGGGATCCTCTATTATTATCAGTCTACCGCTCGAATCCAAATACGGTGCATATGGAAAAATCCTGCATGCCAGAGGTCTGAATCTCCTGTCACACTTCCCGCCGCATATTGCAAAAAGCACATCCATGTCATGCAGACTCTCCTTGCGTATGCTCAAAAAACCCGTATTCCCATCAAGCATACATTCTTCGCCGGGATAGAGGCACATTCCCGCTTCATCGCCGCCCTGGCAGCATTTACTGCTGCACAGCATACCGCAGTCGAATTTCAGCGGAGTTGAGTCCTGAAGTATCCTATAAGCTTTTCTATATAATAATCTCTTATCCAAATAGTTTCCTCTATAAAGTATTTAGTCTGGTAATATAACATATCAGTCTATTGCCTACAGCATCGCAGCTATTTATGATACGTCTCACCATTTATGATTTTAAATGCGCGGAATATTTGTTCCAGCAATATCAGACGTGTCAGTTGATGTGGAAATGTCATTTCAGAAAGCGATAACCTCATGTCTGCTTTTTGAATCAGATCAGTACCCAAGCCAAGAGACCCGCCGATAATAAAAACTATATTGGATTTACCGCTTGTCATGCAGCTTTGAATTGCACAAGCAAACTCTTCAGAGGTCTTACTAGCCCCTTTTGTGTCCAGAGCTATAAGATAAGCTCCGTCCTTTACTTTGCCAAGCACCCTTGCAGCTTCCCTGTTTTTTATCTGATCCTCCTGCGCAGCGCTCAGCGTCTCGGGAGCTTGCTCATCCCCCACCTCTGTTATCTTAAGATCACAAAAACGCGAAAGGCGTTTGGAATACTCAGCAATTCCATCCTTTAAGTAACGTTCCTTCAATTTTCCTACTGCAATGATGTTGACTTTCATAATACCTTCCCGCTGCGCCGTCTTTCATTATATTTCAATTACTTTGCCTACACGGTCACGAAGAGCCACATCGACTGTGATGTCATCACCGGCCTCTTTGCATTTCTCGCATAATACGTTACAAACCGTCTGATAGGCAAGTTCGGGGAAATTGTTCTCCTTACTGAGATGTCCGAGAAGAAATTTTTTCGTTCCCCTCTCAGCCATATATGCTACAATTTCCCCTGCAGCATCATTGGAAAGATGACCATGCTCACCTGCAATACGCTTTTTCAACGGCCAGGGATACGGACCTATCCTTAGCATTTCAAGATCGTGGTTGGACTCCAAAAGCAAAAGATCACTGTCCTGTAAATAATTGAGCAGATCCATGCTTATATGACCTATATCAGTGGCTATCGTCGCTCTTTTCCCCGCTGATGAAAAGCTGTATCCTACAGGCTCACTGGCATCATGCGGTATCGGGAACGGAGTGATGGTTATATCTCCTATATCAAACGGAGAATAGGATGAAAATATCCTTTTATTGCACTCAAGAACAGGTCCAATCATCCGTTCCATAGCTTTCCATGTTCCTTCACTTGCATATATCGGCAGGTTAAACTTGCGGGATAGGATACCCGCTCCCTTTATATGGTCGCTGTGCTCATGTGACACTAAAATAGCGCTGATATCCGAAGGTTTTTCACCTATCGAGCACAACGCCTCTATTATCTTTTTGCCGCTCAGGCCTGCCTCTACCAGCAGTCTGGTATTGTCTGATGCAACGAATATTGAATTGCCGCTGCTGCCGCTATATAAACTGCAAAACTTCATGTCTGCCTCTCCATGACCCGCTATCAATATATTATTCTGTCATTCATCGATTCTATCAATATCTGCTCCGAGCCTCTTCAGCTTTCCAACAAAATCTTCATAGCCCCGATCTATGTATTTAACACTATTGACTTCCGTCCTTCCTTCTGCGGCAAGGCCTGCAATAACCACTGCTGCACCGGCTCGCAGGTCTGTTGCATTTACCTGCGCTCCCATCAGTGATACAGGTCCGTCTACAACTGCAAGGCCGCCGTCTACCCTTATTCTCGCACCCATTCTTTTTAATTCATCTACATATTGAAACCTTAGCGGCCATATGCTCTCTGTTACCGTGCTGCTGCCATTCGCCATACACAAAAGCACTGCAGCCGGCGGATGAAGATCCGTCGCAAAGCCGGGATACGGCAATGTTTTTATGTTCGCCTTTAGTATACCGTTGTTCCCCGCAACACTAATCCAGTCCTCGCCTTCAATAATATTAATATTCATTTCCTGCAGCTTCGCTGACAAAGATTCCATATGCTTCGGTATAACATTTTTTACTGTCACATCGCCACCGGTAGCGGCTGCAGCTATCATAAACGTTCCGGCCTCGATCATGTCCGGTATGATCGAATGAACATGCCCGCCCTTTAATTGGGTTACGCCCTTTATCTTAATGACATCTGTCCCGGCTCCCTTAATATTGGCTCCGGCTGCATTGAGAAAATTAGCTGTGTCAACTATGTGAGGTTCTTTGGCCGCATTCTCAATAACTGTGATCCCTTCTGCTCTGACAGCAGCAAGCATGAGATTTATAGTCGCTCCCACACTGACCACATCCATGTATATCTGGCTGCCTGTAAGCTTTTCGGCAGACAGCTTGATCATTCCGTTCTCTATCACAACATTCGCACCCATAGCCTCAAAGCCCTTTATATGCTGATCCATCGGCCTGTAGCCAAAATCACAGCCGCCGGGCAAGGCAACCTCTGCTTTACCGAACCTGCCAAGTAATGCACCAAGCAGGTAGTATGAGGCTCTCATGCTTTTTATCATGTCATAGGATGCTATGTAGGAATTTACTTCACTGGAATCAACTAGAACAGTATTTCTGCTTTCAAAGGTAACCTTCGCTCCAAGCTGGGTGAGCGTATCCTCCAATACCCGTGTATCTCTTATGTCGGGAAGATTTTCTATTCTGCACCTACCCTCGATAAGCAATGCCGCAGGCAGTACTGCTACCGCTGCATTTTTGGCGCCGCTGATATAAACCTCGCCCTGCAGCGCCTTGCGGCCATGAATTATGATTTTCTCCAAATTCCGCACACCTGCTTTCTTGTCCTTCGTATGAAAAGATGTCATTACTACCCGTTTTCTTACTACATTATATCACTGTTTTCTATATTATACTACAGTGTCATATCATACGAATAGTATCATTTTTTTGCAGGTGTACTGCACGGGCAGGACTATACGAGTACATGCTAACGACTGGTATAACTGTTTGTCAATATGCCATTCGGCATCATGGAGCTTTACACAAGAGGGAAGCTGTAATGTATATACTAACTGTATCAGCTGTCATGTGAACCGATGTATACCGGCTCAGATATGCCTTTTAATTTGACACGCCACACAGGCAGAAGCTCTACCGACTCCATTTCCTCCATTGCCGATTCATCCAATTTATAACCGCTGTCAATGCTTGTTATGATGATATCAGTCTCATCCTTAAATCTGGAAAGTAACGCCTGGTATGCTTGAGCACGCTCTATGCTTTCCGATGAAAACCCCTTTATCTGCTGTTTATGGTAAATGAGCCTGCTGACATAATTCTGACTTATTGTAATAGAGAAGCTGTTATCATATAGGAAGGATCCACTAAAGGTCTCTATGTAATCAAATGTCCAGCTTCCATCACTATTTTTAATTGCATCATCCGGGACATATTTGCCTCCCAGAAGCCCTTTTTCCTTCATAAAACGCAAAGCGGCTTCTCCTGCTTCCTTTTCACTTATACTTCCCTTTGATGTCAGCAGTTCATCATCGGTATATGTGAATCTATTCTGATCCTCAAATACTATTCTTTTTCCGTCATGCGAAAATATATAGCCATCGGCTGAGATCTCATATTCTTCGCCTAAAAGGTTCTCAGCAATGCTGTCCCTGTCAAGCCCCCCTGTTATGTACACGAGCCTGGAAGCACCTCCTGGAGTCGAGGGTATGTCACATTCCAGCTTCACGCCTCTCTGCTCAAGTATCGTCTCAGTGTTTTCCAGCACCTCTTTGCTGACGCTCTGGCTGTCGCGGTGTATTAAATTGTTTGCAAGCAAAAAAACATTAAACGCGATGAGCAATAGAATCACAATGCTTTTTGCCCTTGCTACATCCATAAGTCAATCTCCTTCTTCAGCAATCAGATCGATCTTGACAGTATCCTCTCCTGTATATATGATCAGCGCCGGCTTAAGTGTTTCTTCTTTACCGTTTAAGTAATAACCTGTATCGATCTCCTTTATGGTAATGTCATCAAATCTGATATTTCTTCTGCCGATCACTTCCAGCAGCCTGTCGTTGTACATTCTCTTCTCCAGCTGCCTGAAATCCGAAAGGAGCCAGTCGCATTCCAGCACACGCTTGCCGTCTGCAATTATTTTTATCGCATAATTGAGCTTTTTACCATTTACATCCTTCATGTCATACCCGGTTTTGACATGCATTCCGTTAATCCTATAATCAAAGCCGAACTCATATACGCCTCCTGATCGCTTAACCGATGCCAGTACGATGTCTGTCTCCTGGCTCAACAGTTCTCTCACCCTTGCAATATATTTATATGCACTCATCAGCGCATCTCCTGCCCTGATCCTGGAAGACGGCTCATTGCTGCCCAAATATCTGTATGTCAGGTATCCATCGGAATAATATCTGTAAATATTGCTCCCGTATGTATATTGGATCATGTTTTCATTATATACGTACTTATTATATCTGCCTGCTTCATTACCCAATATCGATTCTGCAAGGATTGCTTCATCCTCTGCCTTCTCAGGCGGATTCACGGCGTATTCAGTATAAGGCCAGTATCTCGGCGATGAAGCCACATATAGTGCATCTGACTCATCCCCGGATTTGTTTATCTTGCTTCCTGATAGCGTAAAGTACCTGCGATATTTTTGATATTCCTCTTCAATAAGCTTTCTGCTAATAGCTGTAAGATCCGCCGCTCTTTCATACCTGACAGGATTTGAACGGAATATTGCTCCATCTCTTCCATAAAAGTAAAAAACCCCTGTATCGTTATCGATGATATCTCTTTTCATCATAAGCTTTGTGAATCCCGGCATTTCCTGTACAGGATTTCCTGTGCCAAGGAACCATCCTAATAGGTCAGGCTCCATCAAGTACCCGAAATCAACTAATAGTCCGCGTCTGTCAATAATGTCCTTCCATTTTTCGTTTGTTGCAGTCAGCTTCACATTGCCGGATGCTATCTGTTCGAGACCGTATGATACTTCATCCCAAAACACACCGTAAAACTCACTGGTCATGTCAAATATCCAATATGTGATCTCTCCGTCTGAAAGAATAAGCTTGTCCGGAGCAAAGAGCTTCTCGCTGACTGTCTCATCACTGATATGGATATCTTTACTAAAAAGTCTCGCTAAAAAACTGATAGGAGTCCCCTGGTTCTGATAACTCCAAAGGATTCCTATCTGTAATAGTCCCGCTATGATAAGTATGTAAATGCAGACCGTTTTCAGTCTCTCTTTTATTTCACGGCTCATTTAAGCCCCCATCAATGGTATATCACTTGGACTTTCCCGTAAAAAACTCGAGTACAGCCTCTCCGAGTTCGATAGTTGATCTGACGATCTTTTGTGGGATAGTTTCTTTATAGAAATTAGTTGTAATTACATTATACTGGATCATCGCTTCAGCCTCTTCAGTTGATCTGTATGATATCAGCAGCAGCTTATTCTCTCCCAACTCAAGATCCAATTCTATAGAAAAATAGCCACTCAAAACCTGGATCGATTCATCTCCATCCGGCAGATCCATAATTTCATATATGCCTGATGCTCTATTAAACCTTGCTAATAAAACTACCAGGTCGTCATATTCAGTGTTTCCGGATATATTTAACTTTTTGCTGTATGTATTTGTTATTACGTCTATGTTTTCGGGATTGTTGATGTTCATTATGAATTGGCCGTTATCAGTGATATCACCTGAAATCAAAGCTTCGTTGATCACTTTTTTAACTTCAGCATCCGGATCCTCTGCCTTTTTCTCTGCGTCCTGTGATTTTTGCTCTGCATCCTCTGCTTTTTTCTCCGTACCCTCTGCTGCAGTGGATGATAATGCCGTCTCCCTCTGGTTTTCTGTCGTGTCTTTACTGTCATTATTATCAGCTTCAACTTTTTGTTCGCTGCTCTTAACAATGCTGTTGTATACGGGAGATCCTGCCGCACCTGACCCTTCTGTATTCCCAGCAAATACAACCATCGATGAGGATATGCATATAATCAATGCAGTTATAATCACAACCAGCTTTTTGAACATTTTCCCGTCTCCCCGGACATTTAAGTCATCAGCACATGTAAATCCATTTATACATTATTATGCTAACATCATTATACAGAAAATATGTTACAGACATATTACATGCCATTTAAGAATAAATTACATAAAAAACCCTTTAAACGCTCATTTTGTCAGGCCTGTCTGCCTCACGGGAAGCCTGACCGTGACTTCTGTGCCATCTCCCATCTTACTGCTTATGTTAATCGTTCCTTTATGGGCTTCAACTATCTCTTTTGCTATGGACAAGCCCAAACCTGTTCCTCCCATTTCTCTCGAACGTGCCTTGTCCACTCTGTAAAACCTTTCAAATATCCTTTCAATATCTCCTTCAGGTATTCCTATCCCCGTATCAGACACCTTGAAATAAACGTCACTATAAATCTTTCCAACATAGACCGTAATATTCCCGCCTTCCGGCGTGTATTTAACGGCATTGCCGATGATATTGAAAACTACTTGCTCCAGTCTGCCATAATCAGCTTCTATCTCAGGGATCTCATTCATGACAAAGCACTCCAGCTTTTGCTTCCTGGAACCTGCCTCCAGCTCCATCCTCTCAACAGCACTTTTGATCAGCTCAACAAAGGACATCCATTCAAAATTCCATTTAGTCTGCCTGTTGTCAAGCCTTGACAGCTGCAGCAGATCCCTTACAAGCCTCGTCATCCTGTCTGCTTCGGTATTTATTACGGACAGGAAATGCTCCGATGTCTCTCTGTCATCCAATGCCCCATCCAAAAGAGTCTCCGAATAACTTTTTATTGATGTGAGCGGCGTCCTCAGCTCATGGGATACATTCGCCACAAATTCCTTGCGCATATCATCAAGCCGCTGCTGCTCTGTGATATCCTGCAATACGGCAATTACGCCTTCAGGGTTTTTGCCCTCGTCAGTAAAAACTGCAAAATAGACTTTAACAGCCTTACCGTCCAGATTTACATTCATTTCAGTAGTTTGTTTTGACTGAAGATACAGCACGTCCTCCAGCGAATACTCAAATCCGAAGCGTGTGCGGTAGTTTTGGAAGGTTCCCAAATTTTCTGCGCCAAGGATGCGCGCCGCTGCAGGGTTAGTGTGGATGACTTCCCCTTTTAGATTGAATGCAATGATACCATCTGTCATATAATTTAGAATGGTTTCCATCTTACTTTTTTCACTGGAGATCTCCGCAAGGTTGTTTTTCAGGCTGCTTGCCATGTAGTTGAAGGTGTCCGCCAGCTTCCCTATCTCATCGTCTGATTTAATCTCCAGGTCCTGGCCGAAATCTCCTTTTGCAATGCTTTCAGCCTTGCGCATCAGCTTTGCTACAGGATATGTTATTGTCTGCGACAGGAAATATCCCGCCGCAAATGCTATAACAAAGCCTATCAGCAGGCTCGTATAAATCGCACTGTTAAAGTGCCTTGTAATCTCCGCCCAGTCATCCTGATAATAGCGAAAATATAGTATATTACCGCCTATAGGCCTTGCATAGTCAAAGAAGCTCGCACCGTTTGAGCTCTCCAGTATTTTTTTATTATGCTCTTTACCTGTCAGCGCCTGCACAAAATTATCTGATTCGAGAAGTGAATTCTGATTTACTTCCTCAGGGTTGCTTAAAAAGACCTTATCATTAGTAAAGTGTATTTCACCGTTTTGATCATATATTGTATAACTCCTGTGCTCAAGATTTAGCAAAAACAGCTCTTCACTATTCTGAAGAGCTGTCATCAGCTCCTGAGCACTGGTCGAGCCATTCCTGACAGGCCATTCCTCAAAGCCCTTTCTGATCCTGTCTATAAAGTTATCATAGTATTTACTTTCTATCCTGCCATTAAGAAAAAGCCCTATCGGAATGACAAGGCAGAAGGTTATCAGACAGAAAAAACTGACAAGCCGCCACTGTAAACTTCTTAGAAACATATACACCTCGTAAACAGAAATCCTCAGTACCGCCGGTCATACATTAAAGAGTCAACATAAAACAGGTGAACCGGCAGCATGCCTCTCATCAGCCGAATCACAGACAATATTGGTGCCATTGTCCATATGCCGCTAATCCGGCTTATTGAAGTAATAGCCTACGCCGCGCTTTGTCAGGATATATTCACAGTTGGAGGGATCTCTCTCAAGCTTTTCCCTGACACGCCTGATGGTCACATCTACCGTTCTTACATCGCCATAATATTCATATCCCCAAACCTTCTCCAGAAGATTTTCCCTTGAGAATATCTGGCCGGGATGCATCGCAAGGAATTTAACAAGCTCAAATTCTCTCAGCGTCAGCTCTATATCTGTGTCACTTCTTTTTATTTCATACCTGTCGCAGTCTATCTGCAGGTCGCTGCATTTGATGAAGCTGCTCTTGGTTGCTGCAGTCTCTTCCATAGCTGTCCTTCTGATATTTGCCTTTATTCTTGCCATCAGCTCCCTGTGGCTGAACGGCTTTGTGATATAGTCGTCAGCGCCCAGCTCAAGTCCGAGCACCTTATCGACCTCTTCCTCTTTTGCCGTAAGCATTAATATGGGAGTTGAAATCGATTGTCTCAGCTTTCTGCATACGGTGAAGCCATCCATTTTGGGAAGCATCACATCCAGCAGTATCAAGTCCGGCTTCTCGCTCAATGCCAATTCTATTGCCTGCTCTCCATTATAGGCCTCGACCGTGGTAAAGCCTTCCTTTTTCAAGTTAAACTTTAATATATCTACTATATTTTTTTCATCGTCCACAATCAAAATTTTCTTACCCACAAAATACTCTCCCTTATAATAACTGTATTTGTCAGAAATGTACAAAACATTTGTCGGCATAAATACTGCCGCCTCTCATTATATCATTAAACTTTGTCAATTCAAAGTTAAACGCAAACATGTATTTATTGCCATCAGGTTCCCCATCTTACTGTTATTGCATCACCGCCATCATCAGCAGTACGTGTATACAGTTCAGAATAATCCGTAATCGACCTGAACCTGATCTGATAGAACACGCTCGGATCTAATTCATCAAATCTGAGTACAATTGTTTTTGCATCAACATATGTCACTCCTGTAGGTATCATTTTAATAATTTGGCTATTTTCAGCATACTCGAGAGTGTAATTTGTTGTACTGATATTGTTCGGGTCAAATGCTATCTCGATACTGAACGTCACTTTCACTGCATCTTTTGATATAGTCACAGCTTCAACCATCTGTGGTTTTGTATTGGTACTTCCTCCGCCTTTAAATTCGACATGTATCAATCCTGTTTGGATGTTGCCCAGAGAATCCCTCATATTGTTAACATTTACTGCATATGTATATTTATTGTCAAATGTTCTTCCAGCGCTTGTAAAGATCTTAACTTTGTATTCTCCGCCTTCTTCAAAGTAATATATCTTCTCAGGCGCACTATAAAATGAAGTTCCACTTACACTTCTAATACTATAGTTATTCAGTTTCATGGCTGCTTCAGGATCCAAAGCTTTATTGAATGTCATGACCACACTATTGTTTTGCTCAGAAAATGCACTAGTAACAGCAAGATCCTTATTATCCGGGTATGAGCCGGAAAATGAACATTCCTTCTCCTCGATTACACTTTGTTTATAAACATCAGGAATATAGTCTATTCTTAGTTTGTAGTGTTTCGTTTTTTCCAAACTGTATGAGAGGCTCAATAAAACTTCACGCCCGCTGTATTCTCCGCTTTCTGTAACGATTGCATTAATAACATCTATTGCATTATTGTTTTTGTCATATACGGTGTAATTCAGCCTTTTACCAGCCCATGCAGGATCTATCTCACGGTTAAATAGTAATCTGACAGATTTATTTGTCCAAGCCTCAACAGATGACACATCTAGTTGGTTAGTGTGCTCTGCTATGGCAACAAAATCTCTTGTTTCTCCAAACCCCTCTCCAAGTTTTACCCCATAATTACTGGTCAGTCTTCCGCTTATACGTAATGTATACACTTTTCCTAATTCCAATACCTCATCTTTTAAATATATAGACACCGCATTGTCATAAGCCTGAAGTCTCTTAACTGTCATGTTATGCACAGCTCCTGTCACCATAGGTGCTGCATCTTCAAATAGTTCGTAAAAAGCTGGTGTCTCACTGTTGATATTGACAGGATGTGTAAAGTATACGTTTAAAACATTACTTGTCAACTGTTCAACTTTTTCTATCCTAAAAAAGTCAGACTCTACCTTCTGTGGTGTAAATCCAGTAAATTCTCCAGAAAGCTCTCCAGAAATATTTCCTTCGCTATCGGTAACATTAACAATTGAAACATCATATTTTATACCAGGCATCTGACCTGATGTGACTACCTGAATGCTATTGCCTCTAAATCCTGCAGTTTTTACTTCCAGTTCTCTGTCATTTAAAGTTGCTTCACAAATATTAATACTGTGTAAATCAACATTTTGGATATTTTCATTAAGCTTAATTTCTATGCTGTTTGGGGTTAAAGACACTACTGATTCTATTTCAGTCTGAATTTCGTCAGTAAAAAGGCCGCTTTCTCTAACTTCATCATTAGTAACCATGCCTTCATTCACCATTGTATAAACCATTTTGGTAGATGTGCCTTTTATATATGTATTCAATGCATTATAGATAACTTCAATAGCTTCAGCTCTCAGATAATCTGTATCATCCTGCGTCCTTTCAAAGTATGAAAGATCAGTAACTATTCCTATGTTGTACGCTTTCTGATAGATATTTGACCAGTCGAAATCAACTCCATATTCATATCCTAATGCACATAATGTCATTTTCAGAAATGCTTTCTCAGTAACATTATCAATCGGTCCAAATGTTCCATCCGGATTGCCTCCAACAATGCTTTCCAGTGTACTGTACTCCACATATGGCGCATACCATGCAGTTGACGGAACATCAGAGTATTTTGTAATGTATTTCAGTTCATCAGCATGCTGCTTAACATAGTCCTCCTTACCGAGTATTCTTATAATCAATGCTATAGCATGGGCTCTTTGAAGATTATCATCCAGCAAATAATTACCATTGCTTCCTTGAAGAATGCTTAATTTGTTCAGCACATCAGCCATTTCTTCAGTATCAGTTTCCGCCGATGCGTTAACTGTCATGGTAGCTGTAAACATAATAAGACAAAAAGCTATCAACAGGACGACTGAAATTGATCTTTTCATAAACATAAGAAAACTCCTTTTCATTTGTTTTAATCGAATGTGTATTATGTCATCAAATATAATTATATCAGTGAATCAATAACTTAACCATATTTTAGACGATAGAATATCAAATTATGTTTCAAAAAGCTTCCCGGTATGATATCGGGAAGCTCAATTTCAGTCGGTCCTTATTAAATAACGAAAGCTTTCATAGTTAATGTTGAAATCACAAATGGCTTTGTATTTATTAAAACATGCATCAAGATAGTTAGATTCTGCTGAAAGATAATACTCTTTGTCGATCTGTCCCTTATCATACTTGATCTTAATATTGTCAAACTTTCTCTTTTGCAGTTCCTCATACTTGAGAACAACTTCGATATTATCATTTAAGTTCAGCAGTTCATTATAACCGTTTCTAATATTAACCTCTCTGTTTCGTTTTGCTTCTTCGTAGTCTCTCATAGCTACTTCAAGACTTTTTCTGTTTTTTATATAAGTTTCGGTGTCCGGCCTAAAAATCTCCTCAGTAATTTCCATTATTCTACTGGCTGAATTAAGTCTATTAGCTGCTGAATAAACACCAATATCAATATCTATACATTCTTCAACTACTTTATCAGTATCCAATTCGGAGAAATCAATCCGGACAATTTCACCTGTAATATCTACCTGTTCCCCATCAAAAGGAATTCCCAATAGTTCCTTAAGTCTGATATCCAGTGTCGTCAATTTTTGTTTAATTGCCTCCACTTCTATCGTCTTACTGAATACATCATATTCTGCAGCCTCCAAAGCATCTATTGTTATACTTTTTGCCTCATATTTTTTCTTAACAATTTCATACCTTTCTTTTAAAATGTCAAGCTTTTGTATTTCGTTCTCTAATTCTTTTCTAGCAAGCAATATATTATAGAACGAACTGCTAACCTGTAGCTTCAATTGTTCATTGTGATCTTTTTTAGTCATTCTCGCTGTTTCCAACGCAGCTTCAGCCTCCATAACCCTGACTTCTTTCCTTATTCTGTTGTTAAGTACTGTTTCAGCACCATATGCATCACTTGCCATTGCTGCATTATCTTCAGCTTTTATCAATGCTTTTTGTTTCAACTCAACTTCCAAATCATCTATTACTATTTGCATATTGTTTTTAAGTGCAGTTTCTTGAGCTAGAGCAACAGTATATACTTTTATTATATTTTTCTCCGATGTTGATTTAATAATATCTATACTCTGAATATCTGACGCCGTACTATCGGCAGTGACAGGTATAGATAATGTTAAAATTAAATACGCCAAAACACAAATCTTCGTTATCTTTTTCATTTCAACCTCCCTGATACGCCGGGCCTATACCTGAAGCATACTCTAGCTTCATAAGCTTTGTATTATAATCATATAAAGTATTAAAATATATAATTTCTATTTCTTCATATGCAATCTTCGTTTGGTCTAAAACTATCTTCGAAATCATTCCTGCATCATATCTTGCCTGCATGCTCTCAAGATTACTGTTTTGCAGATCCATCATATTCTTCATACTGGAAATATTTTTTTCTGAATTCAGCACTTCAATATAAGCTTCTTTTATTCCTTTTTCTACTGCAATTCTTTCTGCTTCCAGATATATACTTGATTGTTCAATACTATTGAGCAGATCCTCATAATCCTTTCTTATGCTTACAATATTCATACTTAGTGGAAATTCATCAATTATTATTTTTCTTTTTTCAAGTATCTCAAGTTGCTTCTGTTTGCTAACAATTTCAAACCTTTGATTAGCTGACATTTCCAAATAATAATTTAAATGTTTGAGCCTGTTTTCTTCATAGCTTTCGCTAAATAAGATTTTATCATATATTATATTCGGTTCTACGCCCAGATAAGCATTAAAACTACGTTGTGTATTTTCCAGGTATCTTTTTGACACTTTCGCTGTAGCTTCTGCTGCTAAAAGATAATATTCTGATTCTGCTAATTCTATATATGATATTAAACCACATTGATACTTTATTTTATTTTGCTTATGTATGTTTTGCTGAAGCTCAAATTTCCTAGTCTTCAGATCACAATCCCGATCTGCGTTATAAAGTCCAATATACAAGCTCCGTAACCCAATAATCATACTGTTCCTGGTAATCTCACTATTATTGCGTGCCATCTCCCAGTTTAATTTCATTTGTTCTGGTATAATTTCTTTTTGTTGAGTCATTAACATTCTCATACCTGAATCATATACTATGTATCTTTCATTTCCCATAAAGCTGATAGACATTCCAAGTGTGTCAATATTCTCTGCATTCATGGCAGCATAGTTATAAAGCTTCCAGGCATCTGTTACTGACTCTTTCGCATTCAAAAGTACATTATTGTTCCTATCCAGATATAGAACTGCCCTCTGCCAGTTTATATAATCTGTATCTGCTGCAAGTGTATGGGATGAAAATAAAAATACAACGAATAGAATTATTGTAACTGATCTTTTTATCACTTTAACCCCCCTTTGCAATCCTATAACCATTTTACTGCATTTTTCTAGATATGTCTGCGGCTTAAGAATATCGTAACAAAAAGGAAATACAACAACAAGTAGAAATACATTAGTTCTTGGAGGTTTTATTTTTTAGTATGTTCTATATACCACTAAATAAAAACCGGCAGATCGCCAAATGGCAATCTGCCGGAAAGCATTTTACTTCTATTTATGCTTTATTAATCGATTGGAGTAGATTCCTTTTCAAGATCAGTTGCTTTATTTCTTGCACTGTCCTCAACCTCGCCTACTACCGTAACCTTAGGATTAGCAGTCCGATCCGATGCATCCTTCTCTTTTACTACGATATTGATCGTGTGATTATCTACATATTCGATTCCTGTTATTTCGTAACCTTCTACTGTAAAGTCGGAATCATTTATTGAAGGCATATACATGTCTTCAGAGAAGACTACAACTATTCTGTCTACCTTGTCGTTTGCGCCAGGATTACCATCATCATCAACAGTGTCAGCAGTTGCTGCACTTTCAATTTCAGGAGCTATCTTATCAGATACATCTGTTCCTGCAAACTGGAGAGTGTTATCATATGCATTCTTTGCGCCTACAGTAACTGCTCCACCTGATGTTCTGACCTGTACATCAGTACCTAACGTGTTATCAATTTCGTCATCTGTTGTGATTTCGATAAATGTATCTCCATCTGTAACAGTTGTTGAGAGGCCGACTATCGGCTGATTCCAATCAGTTCCGCCGTTGAAGGATACCTGGAAGTCTGCTACTACTGCACCAGATATTACTTCATCATCAAACTTCATCTTGATAGTCTTTTTATTGATCATCTCGACTGAAGTCGGAGTAAGTCTTGCCAATGCTGTTATAGCAAGCGGAGTTGAGAATGCTTCCATCCAGTTACCTGCTGCGTCTTTTACTCTAGCGAGTGTCATTCCGTTAGCTGGAACAACATCATTTTCGAATGTAATAATAACAGCTTTGTTGGAGTCAGCCATTTCTACAGTATCATCGTTTCCAAGTGCATCTCCGTCGTACATCCAGTAAGATTTGTCTCCTGCTGTAGCTGGATCCATCGCTTCACTGAAAGTAACCTTAACCTTCCTGCCGCCAATCTGCTTCACGCTTGAAACCTCAGGAGCTACCTTATCAACAGCCGTAAAGGAAATTGTTACATCATCCAGTTCGTTCTTTGCAATCGAAATATCCTTAACATCCTTAACAGCCAGAGTGTAAGATCCGCCGTTCATTGTAGCAGTGTCCAGTGTAACTACCTTTTCGCTTGTTTCAGCTTTGAAAGTAGCTGTATTGATTGTGATTGCGTCACCTGCACTGTCCTTCAGCGTATAGTTACCTTCAGTCTCAGCACCCTCTCCAACTGTTTCAGAGAAAGTAACTTCGAGTGTAGTAGCATCAATGAACTCTACCTTTTCAACAACCGGCTTAGTCAGGTCTGCGGTGGTTGTTACCGACAGAATAGTTTCAGCCAGCTCATTGCCATAGTTGTCTTTAATCTTGTGGTCACCATCATATTTAATATAAAGGTTAGTCGTTCCTGGAGGGAACGGTTTGCCTTCGCCAAAGTTAATTGTGAATGTCTGATCGTCACCCGTATTAACTACAGCTGCATCATCACCAGTTACCTGATTAGTGGTAGTATTGTATGTGTGTCTAAAGAATACATTACTGCTCTTTACTGTCGATGCATTAACAGCCTTGTTGAATTTGATTTTAACTGTAGTTTCAGTCGACTCTTCAACTGCAACTGAGATCGGGGTCGTGTCTTTTGCATAGTTGAAAGTCAGAGTTGCCGGTGATACTTTATAAGCAGCACTATCAACCAACTTATTCAACGCTGAATTAACAACTTCCAGCTTGTGTTCGCCTTCTTTAAGGTCGGCAAGTGTTCTCAGTGTCAGTGTCCTGCCGCTGTAGCTGGCAACAGTTGTATCAAGTGCTACTGTGCCATCATCCAGCTTAAAGGAACTAACTGTCTCATTATTAGTGAGTGCATCATCATCTAAAGGCTCTGAGAAAGTAACCTTGAGGTTTCTCGGGCCTGTAGCTTCTACGGACAATGCTGCAGGAACCGTAGTATCCTTAACTGACAGGTTGTCTATCTTGACATCTTCAGCAAAACCAACTTCTGACTCTATGTCAAGAGTAATATCTGATGCATAGTTACCCATTTTGTTAGCTTCAGACATAAGAAGAGTTGCTGTCAGATTGTCGTCAGACAAAGTGACTGATGCAGGATTGTTGCCCTCTATTTTGTAGTTGGCAGTTTTCTTAGCTTCGTCTACAACAGGAACCCTGTTGAATGTAACAACCAATTCTCTAAGGTTGGTAGCAGTTACACTAACAACTTCAAGTGCTGTAGGTGCAGCTTCAACGAGACCAGCTTCTACTGCAGCAGCTTCAGAAACGATCTCATCTTCAACCAATTTTTCGATCAAAGTCTTGCCGCCATCCTTAACTTCTGTGCCAAGAGCTTCGACGATAGCAGTTGCGAGATCTGCATTTGTCAACTCAGCAACTTCAGCGATCTGTGTCAGACCTACTGTAGCAGCGAAGTCAATAGTTTCTGCCCATGTGAAGTCTACATCCTGCTGATATCCCAGAGCTTCAAGCATTACCTTGTAAATCATCTGAGCCGATGCAGGGTTTGCAGGTTCAAATTTGTCAGCGCCAACGCCCTTCCAGCCAGGCAGAACGTCTTTGTTGGCATACAGATAGCCAAGAGCTTTCTGCATGTTTGCAGATTTAACGTCGGTAGCGTCAGCATAATTTTCTTCATAATCTGAAGCATATGCTTCTTCTTCCAAGCCCATTAATCTGAGATACATAACTGCAGCCTGATACCTTTGAGTACCATCTGTGAGATAGGCATCAGTAAGACCAGCGCCAGTGCCCTTCATCACGCCGATGACTTCAAGCTTTTCAGCATCGGTGAGAGAAGCATCAGCCGCAAATGCAGGGATCGCCATTGTTGCAAGCACGCAAACAGCTACGATCACTGCAAGTAACTTTTTGAGATTTCTCATATTCTCAAATCCTCCTCGTAAAATTTTGGGATAGGCCTGACTCTCAAGCCGGACTACGCCTCTCCCTTGTATGATAGCCCGACCCGCCTTACAACTTTCTCCAGTAAGGGCAAGCTTCACCCTCCTGAATTCAAGTTGATTATATCACCGGCATTTTTGCCAGTCAACATATCCATACCAAGTGTAAAGAAAATGTAACAGATTTGCAATATAGCAATACTGCACTTTTTCGGTCACTTTCAGTATGTTATGCCGATGGTTGACATGCCTGTGACAGTTGCATCCTATCCGGGTACTTACAACTGCAAAACCCTCCCCAGATTTTAGCAAATATAATTATATCACCTGATGAAGTATGTTTCAATAAAAAAGTACAAGTATGGAAAAATAAACATAAAACAGCTGCTAGAAAACTGAAAAATTACATAATAAAAAGAGCCGGATTGACCGGCTCCTGTTACGCTGGATATTCAGAGGCTATTTGGATTCCAGGCTTCTTTCCGCCATTTCTATAGCTTTCTTTACTATGTTGCCGCAGTCTCGGGAAGAAACGGCACCCCAGCCCTCAGCCTCAACTGTACTGTAGACGCCAAGTTCTTTTGCAATCTCGTGCTTAAGCTGCTCCGACATCAAGCTCCTGTGTCTACTCACAATAACGCCTCCTTTATGGATAGCCCAATTATCCGCGTACATATTTATATTGCCCGTCAATTTTGTCTTTTATTAAACATAAATATTTGCCATCGGCTTACACAAGGTTACCAATTATAGGTTATGTTAATATAATGTAGCAAGGAGGTTAAGAGTTGCGATGACAGACAGAGAATTATTTGCAAGGCTTATCAGGTGTGAAGCCGAGGGCGAGGGCGAAGCAGGCATGAAGGGAGTCGCATCCGTCGTGATGAACAGGGTGCATGTTGCAGAAGGTGAATATCTGAGGATCGGACAAGGCAATCTGCGAAGAGTTATCGAGCAGCCGTACCAGTTCACATGCCTCCTAACAGAGGTTTACGGACAGGTGAATCCACAGAATATATACAACATTCCTGCAGAGCAAATACATTATGAAATAGCAGACTGGGCGCTGGCAGGTAATATATTATCCGATGTTGCCCCGTGCCTGTGGTATTACAATCCATTCAGTCCAACCTGTGAAAATGTATTCCCAAGAAATGGGTCAGGGAGTCTTTTCAACAGGATTGCAGAGCACTGCTTCTATCAGCCGACATCTTTGTATTATCAAACATGAAATACAATAAATCAACACTGCCACATTGCTAAAACATATATTAAAATGTACGTGAGGTACTGCCCTTGCGGCTGGGATCCCTTGATAAATATCACACAAATAGTACTAACGCAAGCTAATATACTTCATCAGTAACCTAAACAATAAATTATAAGCATTCATGAGGTGATTATATGATATATAGGAATGAATTCACAAATAAAAAGGCACCAGAGACACACTCCCAAATGCCTGTTGCAGGAATGCAGGCTGTCATGCCGCCAATGTCCATGAATCTAGCAGGCTGCGGAGGTATTCCACCTATGAGCTCAGGTTATGCCTCTCATAGCGGTATGCAAAGCACCCCTTTTATACCGGGAGGTTATCAAAATTTTACGCATAATGGAAATATGACAGGTACACAGACACTAGGATCTTCAATCCCGGCAGTACCTGCTGCCGGTGCTGTTACTACAACCTCACCGGCTGCTCCGTCAGTACCTTCATTTCACGGAGCAATGCCCGTACAAAACGGTACACCATTAGGTGAACAAGTACCGTCTACCCTGCAGAATACTTTTTTTACACCAGGATTTTTAAGAACTCAGATAGGTCGAAGAATGAGAGTAGAATTTCTCCTTGGTACCAACCTTCTTACCGAT
This sequence comes from Bacillota bacterium, assembly GCA_023418915.1. Lineage (GTDB taxonomy): Bacteria > Bacillota > Clostridia > Acetivibrionales > DTU013 > DTU013. The sequence continues at coordinate 4,037 of JAEZYU010000089.1, read as the reverse complement.
CGTACCGGAACACTTGTAGCTGTTGGTGCGAGTTATATAGTTCTTAGGCTGGTGGATTCAGATGACCTGATGATGTGCGATATTTACTCAATAAAGTTCGTTACTATATTGTTGTAATAAGCCTTCCCTGCACCGATATTCCCTCCGGCTCTGAAGTTCAGCAAAACAGCAGAAGAATGACTCTTCTGCTGTGCTGGGCTGACTAAATATTTCATTAAGCTGAAAACCAGTCGGCTTTGCTCAATAGGCCCAATAACCTATTTGTTATGCTTAACAGGCCTTGAAATATCAGTAAGAGCTGTAGACGCTTCCGTGTCGAACCGCTTGTCGGTTGCCAGATCGCCAAGGGCAACGATACCCACCAGTGCATTATTTTCTACAACAGGTATCCTTCTTATCTGCTTTTGTGACATTATCACACCTAAATCATCTACATCCGTATTCGATGATACCGTAGCAACATTTGTTGTCATTATATTACTTACCGGAGTAGACTTTGGATCTGACCCTGTTATTACATTCCTGACTACGATGTCACGATCAGTAACCATACCAACCACACCGTTATTATCACAGACAGGTATAGATCCTACATTATGCTGCTGCATGAGCGTAGCTGCCTCAAAGACAGAAGAATCCGGCTTAATATGTGCGACATCTTTTGTCATGATATCCTTAACCTTCATTTTTTTGCCTCCTATATAAATAGTTGTTCCAAACTATTTTCTCCGAATATATATAAACTTATAATAATACCCAGATTTTTCTGCTTTACAGATATAGCAGCTTTGTTTTAATAATATAAAGGAAGATATTTTTATTATGCTGGCAAAGGATTATTATGCAGATATATACTAAATTAATAAAAACATTTCCTTTATATATATTATTCATATTAATTCCCCTGTTTATGCTAAATGGATCAGCAGTAAACAGCAACACAGCAATGCTTAAAAATTCATCTATTATACGTAATGGCGGTGGTGATAATAACAATCTTTCAATATCGCTTGAAACTATCAGTAAAGGGATCGGTACTGTAGCCGCAGATCCCGATAATCCGCTGCTTCTGAAGGTGAGAGTTAAGGATGCTTATGGGCGAAGTCTTCCAAATGTAACTATAAATTTTAGTATTTCTTCAACATTATCTGAATTAATAGAAACCCAAAATGACACATTCGATCTTGCACTAAATCATGACATCAGCTATCAAAAACGAGATATCGGTACAATACAATACCAATCCGGTCTGACCGGTCCTGGGGGAATTATTCTAAATGCGTACACTCCGCCTGCCCTAAACCATGGCACAGAGGAAATCATAATAACAGCTTCCATTGACGGATCAGAAAAAAATAGTACGTTAATGGTACGCATAATTCCAGTACCTGTTGTTCTCGTTCATGGTTATCAAGCCACTCAGGAAATTCTTTCAGGCATGTATGAATACCTTAGTTCACAAGGATTTAAAACAATGCGGATCAATTATGACTCTGAAGCAGGTGTTGCAGCCGCAGCTTCTGAATTGTCCGATTATCTTGATAGAAAGAAAGCGGAGCTTGCCTCTGATGGAATCCAAACATCACGTTTTGATCTCATAGCACACAGTATGGGCGGGCTGGTTGCAAGGTATTATACTTCCAACGATGATTACGGTCAGCGAGGCGATATAAGGAAACTCATTTTTATTTCAGTACCGCAGCAAGGCTCACATTTTGCGTCTTTAGGCCAAAAATACTTTGCTGATAACAGTATACGAGATATGTCTGAGGGAAGCAGGCTGTTTACAGATGTATTCCCTATGATGAAAAATGGAGGTCTCAATCTATCAATCCAAACAGCTGCTCTGCTGGGACAGTATGATGAAGTCGTGAGTGCGGAAAGCGCCAGCTTGACCCCATGGGGACTTAAGACAGAGATGTTTGATGTGGGTGATAATAATCTAACTGTGGAAAAGCTGTTGAGTGGAGAGATACTTAACGCATCAAATCACAAGCATATACTTTATAATGGTGTAGTTTTTAAAAGAATCAAGGATATGCTTGAGCAACAGCTTCCATATCCATCCGTGAAATAGAAGCAAATTTCGGGGAATATATCATTATCAACAACCACTTTCCCGCTTATATACACGTTTTGACTGTGTTTTTGCACCTTTATCCACATGGGTGTGGATAAGAATAAAGTTTTGAACAAGGCTCGTAACGCTGTTATATCAAGGCCTGGGGAGTGTTTATTGAAATTATTCAACATTTATCAAAAAAACCTGTGGATATCTATAAGTTTTATCCACAGGTCGTCATTACATCCTGTCCTAACAATGAAGTGACATTTTGCAGCATAGGTAAGTTATCCAGAGAGAAGGTCTCTTTTTCTTCCAAAGTCCTATTGACTTGAAGCCATATATCCCTTTCGGTGACAGGGTCCGTGACTTTACAACCACAGAATGATTCGAATCATTTCCAGAATGGTATGAAGATGCCGGTGAATTTTTCATGACTCATGATATAGATTTCGGCGAGTGATGAAGAAAAGACTTAGGTTGATGTATAATAAATATGTACTAGAAAGAATTCATTAGAGGGTACAGTTATGAATAAAAAATCGTGTCTCATTGTTATTGACGTGCAAAAAGGTATCTTCAAATTAAAGCAGCCGGTATATAATGAAAATGCTCTTATGCAGACTCTGGCAAAGGCAATTGCTTTTGCCAGAGCAAACAAAATAAAAATAATTTTTACACAGCATGAAAATAATTCATTCTTAAAACGGGAAAGCGTTCAGTGGCAAATAGCTGATGGCCTTGATGTAAAGATGATGATCTAATCCTGTCAAAAAAGCACCCCAGTATTTTTAAAGAAACTGAATTGCATGATTACTTTCAAAAGGAAAGTATAAAGACGCTTTTTATTGCAGGTCTGATATCAAATGGATGTGTCGAGGCAGCCTGTCTGGATGCATTGTCGAAGCAGTATGAGGTTACATTGATCAAAGATGCCCATAGTACCTTTTATAAAGATGCAAAAAGAAGAATTGAGCAAACCAATGAAGATCTGAGTAAAAAGGGCGTAATACCTTGTCTCTTCAGGACTTGAGATTAAATGTAACACCATAAGAATCAGTCACACATGATAGTTTGATTATAGTGTACAAATCCGGCGGAGACCAATTTCCTGACATACTAAAACAATATTTTAGGTGGATTCGTTATTTTTTCAATGAAACCTTTTTTAAGTTCCTCCTCGGTATTAATCCAGTCCTGCATGCAGGTAAATAGAATTAAGCGCTTGTAATTAACAAAGGTTGTTAGTGCATTATACCAGAAATACGCAAGGTTTTATCGATTAACATCAATGATATTGCCCCTGTACATATCCTTTATGGCTATATGTATTCCGAATGCTTTTTCGTAACGGACAATGCTCTTCATTTCATGCAGTGGGGACAGTTCCTCTTTTGAGGGACCTGTCCTTCTTTTAAGGGATCTATCCTTCTTTTTTACAACACTTCGGTTTAAAAGAACTCTTTCTGCACATGTGAAAAATTTTCTTTGAACCGAAATGTTATAAACACCAATTATGAATAGCTATATATAACTCCAAGATCTTTGAAATGTATTTAGTGAATAGAAGCCAAATTTTTTCCCTATGGCATAAGGAACGCAGTGCACAAAATTTCAACACAACCACAGTTTTTGCTCAAAAATTCAACTTTGGAGAGGGTTAATGTTACATAATACTGTAATATGCGTTATTATGATACTATTTAACTAATTATACTATAATTATTACACAAATATCCTCACCTTACTTGATTTTTTGAGCAGCCAAATATATAAAACTTTTGTTCAAAGAAAATTTTTCGTTTGCAGAAAATTTTATTACTAAACTGTGTTTCAAGCCGGGCGAACATGCACAAAGCCCCATGCTATGCAGCACAGGGCTTTGGTATAAATCCGGCGGAGACCTATTTTCCCGGGCCGTCACCAGCCAAGTATCTTCGGCACTGAGAAGCTTAACTGCCGTGTTCGGGATGGG